>DGHR01000003.1:279007-413065 GCA_002392745.1 Bacteroidales bacterium UBA3843
AGTTGCCCAGCATCTCGAACATCGTATGGTGGTACGTATCGTGCCCCACTTCCTCCAGGTCGTTATGTTTGCCGCTCACGCGGAGACATTTCTGGCTGTCTGCCACACGCGGATATTTGATGGGGTCGTTGCCGAGGATGATGCCCTTCCATGGGTTCATGCCGGCATTGGTGAACATTAATGTAGGGTCATCTTTGATGACCATCGGCGCCGAGGGAACGACTTGGTGTCCCTTCGATGCCATGAAGTCCAGAAAGGACTTACGGATTTCGTTACTTGTCATTATATTGGTTGTTTATTTTGCTTTTTACTCCTTGGTACTTGGCACTTGGTCACTTGGTACTTGGTCACTTGGTACTTGGTCACTTGGTACTTGGTCACTTGGTACTTGGTTGAACCTGTTCCCGCCGGTAGTGGTCTTAAAGTCTATAAACTCGCGGCGCGGACGGCCTTCTTTGTCTTCGCGTTCAATGAATGGCAATGGATTAGCCCGCAGCTCGTCATATTCGGCACGCGCTTTGAGCACATCTATCGCCATATAAATGGCGTTGCGCATGGACGCAGGGTCTGCCTGGTCTTTGCCGGCGATATCATATCCGGTGCCGTGGTCTGGAGAGGTGCGAACGATATCCAGCCCTGCCGTGTAATTCACGCCGCTCATATCCAATGTCTTGAAAGGAATCAGACCCTGGTCGTGATACATGGCCAGCACGGCGTCAAAATGAGTGAAATGACCGCTGCCGAAGAATCCGTCTGAGGCATATGGTCCAAAGGCCCATATACCCTGCTCGTTCGCTTTCTGTATAGCCGGAGCGATTATCTCCTGCTCCTCCTTGCCCAGCAGCCCGCTGTCGCCGGCATGCGGATTGAGCGCCAGCACGGCTATGCGGGGCTTCTCCATGCCGAAATCGCGTTTCAGAGACTGGTTCAGCACATTCAGTTTGCCCAGGATGCGTTCTTCTGTAATCTGCGAGGGGATATCGGCGATGGCTACATGGTTGCACACCAACGCTACACGCAGCCCTTCCGAACATAGCATCATCAGGCTGCCGTTGCCTCCGAACTTCTTCTCCAGATACTCCGTATGCCCTCCGTTGAGTGCTTCTTTGTTAATCGGAGCCGTCACCAATGCCTGTACGCCACCTTCCTTCAAGTCTTTGCACGCACGCTCAAGCGAAGATTTCGCGGCAGCATTGGCTTCGGGCGAAGGAGTACCCAAGGCAACAGGAGTATTGTCGGGATAGCAGCTTATCAGATTCAACCTGCCGTCCTTCGCCTGACGCGGATCGTCGATGGTGTTCCATTGGATATTTCGCCATTCCTCGCCAAAAGTCTGGATATGATGTTTGGCAACCACTGCATTGCCGTAAATAACGGGTTTGCACAGTTCGAACATGTGCCCTTCCAACAGGGCTTTGATGATTACTTCATATCCTACACCGTTGGTATCTCCGGTTGTAATAGCTATCGTAGGTTTCATAAAATTACAAATTACAAATCAATATTTCTCGTTGTGTATTTTGGAGTACGGCAGTTTGTCCAGGTCATAATCCTTGCGCTCCTCATCTTTGTATCCGAGCGAGACTACGCATAGTACAGTACGGTCCTCCGGAATGCCGCAAAGGCTTTTAACCAGTTCTTCCGCACCTTCGCGCTGATAGACCTGGCACCAGCATGCGCCCAATCCCTGTTCTTCAGCCGCCAACAGCAGATGCTCGGCGGCAATAGCTCCGTCTGCCATCCATGTGTCGCTAAGGCTCGTATCTACCGCCACCACAATGGCCGCCGGCGCAGTGAGAAACATCTGGCTGCCGTAGGTACGGCAACCCGCCATCGCCCGTAGTTTCTGCTCGTCGCGAACCACGATAAACTCCCATGGGTTGGTCCGTTTGGACGATGGTGCCATCAGCGCGCAACGCAGCATGTAGTCAATCTTATCCTGCTCTACCGGTTGATGGGAATACGTGCGGATAGACCGCCTGTGCCGGCACAATTCTATAAATGAGTCCATAATTCTCCAAATTAGCGCACAAAGTTACTGCTTTTTTCTGACATACGCAAGCGCGCGCGTTTTTTTTATTGCAAAAGTGCTATTTTCGGACAAAAAACAAAAACTTTCGTCTTTTTGCTTTCGTTTTCCAAGTTGTTTTTGTACCTTTGCACGATTTTTCGTATATCGTAAATTTGTAAATCGTAAATAGTTCTTATGGAGTCGAAGTACAATCCTACGGAAATTGAATCACGCTGGTACCAATACTGGCTGGACAACAAACTCTTTCACAGCGAGCCGGACGGCCGCGAACCATTCACTATCGTCATTCCGCCGCCCAACGTAACAGGTGTGCTGCATATGGGCCACGTGCTCAACGAAACCATTCAGGATATCCTGGTGCGACGTGCCCGTTTGGAGGGCAAGAACGCCTGTTGGGTGCCCGGTACTGACCATGCTTCGATTGCTACTGAGGCAAAGGTCATCAAGCGCCTCAAGGAGCAAGGTATCAACAAATCCGACCTCACCCGTGAGCAGTTCCTCCGCCATGCGTGGGACTGGACCGACGAGCACGGAGGCATCATCCTCAAACAGCTCCGCAAACTCGGTTGTTCCTGCGATTGGGACCGCACTGCCTTCACCATGGACGAGACACGTTCCAAGGCGGTTATACATGTCTTCTGCGACCTATACAAAAAAGGCCTCATCTACCGTGGCCTGCGTATGGTCAACTGGGACCCGGAGCGCCAGACTGCCCTCTCCGATGAGGAGGTGATTTACCACGACGAACATAACAAGTTCTACTATCTCCGTTACGAAGTAGCGGAGGAGCCGGGCAAGTACGCCATCGTTGCTACCACCCGTCCGGAGACCATCTTCGGCGATATAGCCGTTTGTATCAACCCAAAAGAGGAGAAGAACCAGTGGCTCAAAGGCAAGCATGTCATCGTGCCGGGAGTGGGACGCGTCATTCCTATCATCGAGGACCGCTATGTGGAAATCGGTTTCGGTACAGGATGCCTCAAGGTAACGCCGGCGCACGACGTGAACGACTATGCTCTCGGACAGAAGTACAACCTCCGAACCATTGATATCTTCACGCCGGACGCACATCTGAATATGGACACCGTAGAGCCGGAACTGCAGCCCAATGTACGCAAGTACCACGGCATGGACCGCTTCGACTGCCGCAAACAGATTATCGAGGACCTCAAAGCCCTCAACCTCGTGGAGAAAATCGAGGACTACGACAACAAAGTCGGCTACTCCGAGCGTACCAACGTGCCCATCGAGCCGCGTCTCTCGCTCCAGTGGTTCGTCAAGATGAAGCATTTTGCGGACATCGCGCTGCCGCCTGTAATGAACGACGACATCGTCTTCTATCCTACTAAATACAAGAACACCTACCGCAACTGGCTTGAAAACATCAAGGACTGGTGTATCTCCCGCCAGCTCTGGTGGGGACATCGTATTCCGGCGTACTACGATGCGGACCTTCTCGCCCAAACAGGTTTGGAGAACTATCCGGACGATAAGATTATCGTAGCCGAAAGTTTGGAGGAAGCGCAACGGCTTTCGACTTTGGACTTTGGACTTTCTACTAATCTCGTTCAGGACGAAGGGGCGCTCGATACATGGTTCAGCTCTTGGCTCTGGCCTATCTCTCTCTTCGACGGTATTGACAAACCGGGCAACAAAGAAATCAACTACTACTACCCCACCGCCGACCTCGTTACAGGACCGGATATTATCTTCTTCTGGGTAGCCAGAATGATCATGGCGGGATATGAATACGTAGGCAAGATGCCGTTCAAGCATGTCTATTTCACAGGTATCGTCCGCGATAAACTGGGTCGCAAGATGTCCAAATCGCTCGGCAACAGTCCCGACCCGCTGGACCTCATCGAGCGTTTCGGTGCCGACGGCGTCCGTATGGGTATTCTGCTCTCTGCGCCCGCGGGTAACGACATCCTCTATGATGACTCGCTCTGCGAGCAGGGACGTAATTTCTGCAACAAGATTTGGAACTGCTTCCGCCTTGTCAAAGGCTGGGAAATAAATGACCGGATGGCAAATGACCGGATGGTAAATGCCCAAGCCATCGCTTGGTTCGGAGCCAAGCTTGGCGAGACCGAGGCGGAGGTTGCAGACCTGTTCTCCAAATACCGTCTCTCCGAGGCCCTTATGACTATCTTCAAACTCTATACCGACGAGTTCAGCGGATGGTATCTGGAGATGATCAAACCGGCTTACCAGCAGCCTATTGACCGCGCGACATACGAAGCCACACTCGCGTTCTTCGACCGCCTCTTGAAACTGCTTCACCCCTTCATGCCGTTCATCACAGAGGAACTCTGGCACGAACTATGCCAACGCAAAGAGGGCGAATCGATCATGGTTGCAACGCCAAATCAGACTGGCGAGACACTAACGAGAGAGAATCGGACCGAGACAAAACAGGGAGAGAACAGAGAGCAAACAGAGGGCATCATAGCTCAAATAGAGACCCTCAAGCAGATTGTTTCCGGCGTACGCAATATCCGTGCGTCGAAGAATATCCCGCAGAAAGAGACGCTGACGCTCTTATTCGAGGGCGCCGACAGCTACGAGTACGCCGACCTGCTGCAGAAACTCGCAAACGTAGCAATCGCCATGCATGGCGATTCAAACGCCAACTGCGCGAAGTTCATCGTCGGCACGACGGAGTTTGCCATTCCGATGGATGCGTTCATCAACGTGGACGAGGAACTCAAGAAACTCGAAGCCGACTTGGCGCACCAGCAGGGATTCCTGCGCGGTGTCATGGCGAAACTCTCCAACGAACGTTTCGTGCAGAACGCCAAACCGGAAATCGTAGCCCTCGAGCAGAAAAAGAAAAGCGACGCGGAATCCCGCATCGCCTCGCTCGAAGAAGCTATCAAAGCACTGAAAGGCTGATTAGCAGTTGGCCTGTCAGAACTCTCAGAAACATAGTCAACGGATACACAGTCGAATAAGCAACGGCCGCACGGTCATTCTTGTTCGACTGTGCTGTTGCATAGGCCAATGCAGGCGGGTCGGTGGTTGAACCGGCTATCAGACCCATCAGGGAGAAATAATCCAGTTTCATCCACTTGCGGGCGATAAAACCAATCAGCAGCAGCGGCAGCAACGTGATAATCACGCCGTACCCGATCCATACGTATCCGCCGCCTACCAACGTGGGGATAAAGGTCTTGCCGGCGCCGAAACCCACTGCGGCCAGGAAGAGCGAGATTCCTATCTCGCGGATCATCAGGTTGGCGGAGGTTGTGGTGTAGGTTACCAGGTGGTACTTGGTTCCGAATGCACCCATCAGTATCGCTACAATCAGCGAACCGCCGGCTAATCCCAGTTTGAACGGCTGGGACAGACCCGGAAGCATAATCGGAAGCGAACCGAGCGTCACACCCAGCACAATGCCGAAGAACAGGGAAGCCAGGTTGGGGGCATCCAGTTTCTTGGTGGCGTTGCCGAACACTTTGGCTACTTTGTCCACCGCCTCTTTCTCGCCTACTACGGTCAGACGGTCACCCAGTTGCAAACGCAGCTCGGGAGTGGCCAGCAGCTCGATTCCTGCGCGGCGCACACGCGTAATCGTTATATGGAGTGCTTCACGTACCTTCAGGTCGCTGATCAGTTTGCCGTTGATCTTCGGCTTGCTCACCACGATATGCTGGCTCACCAGGTGGATATTCTTCTCCTTCTCATCCCAGGCAACGTCGGCCAGTTCGCCTAAGAGCAGCACTGTCCGCTCGTTCTTCGCATCCGCTACAAAACGCACCTGGTCACCCACATGCAGTTCTGTATCGGCATCGGGCATATATTCATTGCCCTCGCGGTCCAGCAAACGGCTCACTACAATCGTCACGTGGGTCAGCTGTTTCAAGTCACGCACGCGGATTCCCTCCACCTGGGGATTGGTCAGACGCATGTCGTAATGGGCTATCTGCTGCACCTCGCCTTTTTCTTGCGCCACCTGCTCTTCCTCTTTGTCCATCTTGATGCGGAACACCCAGCGGATGAGCATCATTGACACCAGAATGCCTACCACGCCCAGTGGATAAGCCATTGCATAACCACTGGCGATGTTCGGATTGGCGTTGCCCGTCAGGTCCTGATACGTCTGTTGTGCCGCACCCAGACCCGGTGTATTGGTCACTGCGCCGAACAGCACGCCTGTCATCGTGGCCATCTCCTCGCCGCTTACTATGTGAATCACATAGGCTGTCAGACAGCCTAACAGCACGATGCCGAGTGCTAACATGTTCAGCCGCAAACCGCCTTTGCCGAACGAACTGAAGAAACTGGGACCGACTTGCAGACCGATGGAATAAACAAACAGAATCAGACCCAAATCTTTGGCAAACGACTCTACCAGCGGGTCCAGTTGCATCCCGAAATGACTGCACGCAATCGAGCAGAACAAAATCCAGGTTATTCCAAGCGTGATTCCCTTGAATTTGAGCTTCTCACTCAGGAATATACCTACGGCGATAGCGAGCGTCAGCACGAATATCGAGTGTGCTATGCCGCTACCGAAAAACAGACTATTAAACCATTCCATTTACTGTGGGTGATTGGTAATTTATTGTTGTGATTTCAAAAAACGGCTGCAAAGGTACTGCTTTTTCACGACATACGCAAGTAAAATATGCGTTTTGATATGTCTTTTTTACAAAAAACACGCTCCGACACATAGCCGGAGCGTATTTTTTTCGCATAAGTAACTATTGCTTAGAGCTTTATTCCCTGTGCGTTATAGGTCTTGCCGTCACGGATAATCAGCAACTGTCCGTCGCGCAGTACCTTTGTACTCTGGACTTTGTCGCCTTGTATGTTCTCTATGGCCTCTTCAACGGGCTCTTCGCCGGCTTTGTAGCCGAATCCGCCACGGGCGTTGGCCTTGCGAACCGTTATGCCGGCATCCTCCGGGAATATTTCTTCCTTGAGTTGGGAACCCAGCATCAGTTCTGCATTGCCGTTCAGTGCTTCTACCAGGTAAACGGCATCATCCTCGATATTCTCCAGGTCGCAAACAGCCTGCGTGGCGTCAGCCTTTGCTGTTGCTGCCCACTCGCCGAGGGTGCTTTCCATTGTGTAGGACGCTGCCTCGTCGGCGGTAAGTACGGTCTCGATATCTTGGGTGGTGTTGCCGCCCTTCTTGTCGATGAAGGTGACCAGGTTGTTTTGAGGTGTCAGCACGGTGCCGTCTGCCAGATGCGTGTTGTACTCGCCGAACTTAGGCCATGCATTGGCACTCATCAGAGCTTTCGTCCAGCGCTGTATCTCGCCCTTCGAATCCTCGAATTTAAACTCGCCGGCGCTGTAGTCTACCAGCGTGTTCAGGAACACGCAGGACGGTGTATTGTTCCATGCGCGGCCGAACGATACTATCGGGCACTCGCTCTTCACGGTACAGCCCTCAAAGACATAACCCTTATCCGTAGCAGGACCATTGTTGGCTGTTAAAGCGTCGCTGCCGCTGCCGTCCTTATTGCGTTTCTCGGCATAGAGCAGGTTGTTCTTGAAATATACGCTTCCGTCGCCGCAGATGAAATCCACGGTGCCGTGAATCTCGCAGTCTTCGAAATACTTCACTGCGCCGCTCAGGTTGCTGTAATACGTGTCCTGATAGCTCAGCAGTCGCACGTTCTTGCATATGGTCTTCGTGCCTTGGTCTTGCAGTGCCACACCGCGGCCGCCTTCCAGACCCGCTGCGATTGCGCCGTAGTAATCCATTGCGTTCTGGATTGTCAGATCTTGCAGATAAGTGCCGCTGATGTTCTTGGGAATCAGCAATGTAGCGGTCGTTCCGATACCCTCGTTGTGGAAATCCGGAGCATTCTTGATGATGACGCCTTCCATCGACTGACCGATGATGGAGATGTTGTTCTTGCTGATAGGAGTCAGCACCGTTTCACCCATGTCATACACGCCGTTCGGCAGGAATATCTTGTCCCCGTCGGATACGGTCTCCAGTGCCAAAATCAGGGCGGCTGCATCACCCGGAGCTATCTCGTAATAGCCGCTTGCGTTCTTCTCCGGGATTTCGGAGATGTTATATACTTTCAGGCTATGGATGTAGTTCGTTGCCTTGAAATTGAGCGTCAGAGTGGTTGCCTCGCCTTTGTATTGGATGGTCTGCAGCGAACCGTCGCCGGTCTTTTCTTTCTCCACTACCAGTTTGCCTACTACATTGCCGTTTCCGTCCGTCACTTCCGTCTCGCCGGTGGCGGAATAGGTGCATACGCCTACTACCAGCAGCGCGTTGCCGGCTACTTTCACACCCAGGCTGTTTCCGTTGCTGAAGGCCCAACCATGTTGGCTGTCGTTGTATTTACCGCCGTTAAATACCAGCACCTCATGATCCTCCGGATAGAAATAGGCCTTGCGCAGATCATAGTCGTATATCGCGCCCATTACAGCCTCCTCGATAGGAGTCGTACGTGCATACAGGTTCGTGTTCTTCGTCAATGCGATTCCTTCTGCCACTTTCATTGCCGTCGGGTCTGAATCGCCGAACCAGCCGCGGAAGGCGGTGCCTTCTGCTACCGTCACGTCTGCAGCGCCGAATTTGTAAACCAGCTTCGAATTGCCGGCTACTATCTCGCTGCCTATCAGCGTCTTGCCGTCTACGTCATAATAGCGAACCTCTACCTCCGGGATGAACTCGCAGGCCTCGCCGAAGAAATAAGGTACGTACGTCTGCGAGCCGAAGGTAAACACCAGAGTGGCTGCCTCTTCTACGTTGTAGGTCCATGTAACGAACTGGTTGAAACTGCCCGTCGTCTCGCCGCAGGCACCTTGGTTGCTTATCTCGGCGTAAGCCTCTCCGTTTTTCGTTATTGTGATGGGGGTCTTGCTGTAGGTGCAGGCTCCGATGGTGAATTTCACCGGGCCATCCACTGGAACAGTCACTACGCCGCCTTGCACACCATGCTGCTCACCGTTGTAAGTTGTTCCGCTGACAGTCACACCCGTAGGCAGTTCACCACCCTCCGGCAGTACAACCTTGTACGGATTCTCACGGAACTCTATCTTGAAATCTTTGAAGGCACGCACTTCTTCCTCGCCGTTCACCGTTCCGCTTATCTTCAGGTGCGACAGACACAGCAGTTTGCCGGAATTGAAGCCCGATACATAGAATCGTACAGTGACTGCGCGACCTGCTGCTGCAGTGATGTTCTCCGAGTGAACCAATGCCGGAGTGCCGGACGTATTGTTGTCGCGTAGGATATTGTCTTGGCCTACTTCGGTAATGGTGGATTCGGTTCCGTCAACCGTGTAGCTCCAGCTGTACGATGCGCCGTCGGTGCCTTGTTTGATGGCCTCGTACTCGATGTTGCTCAGCGTGAATGTCACGCCTTTTTTCATCTTGATGCAGTATTCTACCATCGCACTCTCTACTGCACCCGGTTTGTTGCTCGCTGGGGTGTAAGTCACCATAGTCACGCCGTTGTTGGCGGCTAAGTTGCTGCGTGTGCCTTCGGTCAATGCAGTGCCTACTACACGCTGAGTGTTGCTCACTGCACCCGACGCCTCTGACTCAATCGTCGCTGCGTCTTCGTTTCCTGCCGCCCAACTGAATGTGGCGGGGGTGTTCTCATAAGCTTGGGCGCCTATGCATAGCAGCATTCCAAGCGCCATAGAGAATAGTTTTTTCATAAATCGTATTTTAGGGGTTAAATAATTGTTTTCTCTGCTCTTCTTAACACTTCCTTTCTTCCCGCTCCTGCCTGTCTCACCTACTCTTCCGCTCCTTCCTCTCCTCTCTATCCACCCGTTTCTTCCGCGCCGCCTGTCTTTAATGGTTGGCCTGAATTGTCCGCCCGGTTCGTCGTTTCTTTGTCTTTTCCCCTTATGCTTTCTGACGTTTCCTTTGCTCCGGAGACCGCATTCACGGCAAACGCATATTTCGGTGCAAAGATACACATTTTTTTTTATATGTGCAAACAATATTACTTTTTTTTGAGGAATACTTGCATGTTCGATTTTTTTTTGCTAAATTTGCACCGAATTTAATCAGCCGTTAGCGCAATCCGTACGGATATACCATCTTACGGTCGTGACATTATTTATTAACCTTATAAATTTCTTTCACTATGACTATCTCCATCAATGCTATCAATTTCGAGCCGACCAAACAGTTGGAGGACTTTATCGAGAAGAAAATGAACCGCTTTGAGCGGCACCTCAACCCTGCGGACAAAGTCGAAATCCGCATGTCGGTTGTCAAACCACAAACCAACCAGAACAAAGAGGTCAAAGTTCGTATCGGAGGACTCTTTGCCGAGAAAACTTGCGACACCTTCGAAGAGGGACTCGACGCATGCCTTAGCGCACTGGAGAGTCAACTCGAGCGCCGCAAAAACGCCTAACTGCCCTTATCGCCTCATTTCAGGGCCAATTTCGGGCTAAAATAGGACCAATACCATAGGATAACCATAACATACCCATAGGACATCCATATGATAAAGAGAGCCAAAATTGCATTTTGGCTCTCTTTATGTATATATACATAGTATATATATAGTTTTTATTTGTATTTTATGTTTGCATATGTCAAAAAATTATTGTACCTTTGCACCCGATTTCAAACCGAGGAAGGATTTGACTGCTTGCAACCTCGTTAAAACAATGCTAAAACTTGTGCCGCAAGACCAAACAGTCGCTTGCGGTTGTTTTTTTACCAATTACCCCACGACCAAATAGTAAATGGTGCATGGTAAATGGTAAATGACCAAATGATAAAATGTCTTTATGCATTATTTATTTACATCTGAATCGGTGTCGGAAGGACACCCTGATAAAGTAAGCGACCAGATTTCGGACGCTATTTTGGACAATATGTTGGCGCAGGACCCGCATGCACACGTGGCCTGCGAAACCCTTTGCACGACCGGACAAGTCGTCATCGCCGGTGAGGTAAGCTGCAACGGTTGGGTGGATATCCAGCGCGTGGCACGCAAGACGATTGCGGAAATCGGATACACCAAGGCCGACTATAAGTTCGAGGCAGAGAGTTGCGGTATCCTGACCGCCCTGCATGCCCAGTCGGCGGACATCAATATGGGTGTCAGCCGTGCCACTGAGGACGAACAGGGCGCTGGTGACCAGGGAATGATGTTCGGTTATGCTACCGACGAGACCGACAATTTCATGCCGCTCACACTCGACTTGGCACACACCTTAGTTTACACGCTCGCGCGCATACGTAAAGAGGGAGTACAGATGACCTATCTCCGCCCGGACAGCAAATCCCAGGTCACTATCGAGTATGACGAACAAAACCAGCCTGTCCGCATTGACACCATCGTCCTTTCCACACAGCACGACCCGGGCGTTACACCCGAACAAATCAAACGGGACATTATTGACATACTCCTCCCTCGTGTAGCCAAACGCGACTCGCGTTATGGATATCTGCTCCATGCTTTCCTCGAGGACAAGCAGGCAAAACTGCTGGTCAACCCTACCGGCAATTTTGTTATCGGCGGACCGCACGGAGATACAGGACTTACCGGACGCAAAATCATCGTGGACACCTATGGCGGACGAGGCGCACACGGCGGTGGCGCTTTCTCCGGAAAGGACCCCTCCAAGGTGGACCGCTCGGCTGCATATGCCGCACGGTGGATTGCGAAACATCTGGTCGCTGCCGGTGTGGCGCACGAGGCGCTCGTCCAGGTCAGTTATGCTATCGGCGTGGCGGAACCCGTATCGCTCTATGTCAATACCTACGGAACAGCTATCGTGCCGATCAGCGATGCGGAGATAGCACAACGCGTGGCTTCGCTCTTCGACTTGCGACCCGCTGCTATCATTCGCGCACTCAACCTCACACAACCGATGTACGAAGAAACCGCTAAATACGGTCATGTCGGACGAACAAACGAAGTGGTAACCAAAACGTTTATTGATGCGGACGGTAAGGAATATACACGCCAAGTGGAACTCTTCACTTGGGAAAAACTCAACCGCATCGATGAAGTAAAACAAACTTTCGGACTATGAATACAAAGACTCCGCTAATCGTCCTCGTTACGGCGATTGTGCTCATTGCGGTACTTACCGACCAACTTATCAAGATGCTCATCCTCTCGCATTTCGTGCCGGGAGAGAGTCTGCCGGTTACATCGTGGTTCTGGCTCTGCTATGTGGAAAACAACGGTATGGCGTTTGGTATCGAGTGGTTCTCCAAACTTGCGCTCACTGTCTTCCGATTGCTGGCGGTCGGCTTGTTGGGATGGTATACCCATCTGCTCATTCATAGGTATGACGTTCGTCCGGGATATATCGCTGCGGTTGCATTCATTATTGCCGGTGCGTTGGGAAACATCATTGACTGTGTTTTCTATGGCAAACTGTTCCAGAGTGGCGATTGGTTCTACGGACGGGTCGTTGACATGTTCTATTTCCCGCTCATTCACAATAGTGCAGGCGAGGTGATTTTCTTCCGCCCGGTATTCAATTTCGCCGACGCCTGTATCACATGCGCAGTGGCGGTCATTCTGTTGTTCTATCGCAAGGATTTGAATGCCACACTGACGGAAAGCAAACCTGACAAGGAACCGGAAGACGAATTGTTCCTCAAATAAAATGAGCGTACTGACAGCACATCGGTCCTTCAGACTGCTTCTTGTAGCCGGTCTGATAGCGGTAGCGGCAAGTTTTTCTTCTTGCCGTCCGCGCGGTGTGCTCAGTTCGCACCAGATGCGCGATGTGCTGGTGGACCTGCATCGCACTTTTGCGTTGATTCAACTCAACGGACTCCAGTACGGCCACAACGAAGCAGCCGATAACTACTACGCCTATGTGTTGCAGGAACATGGTATCACACAGGCGCAGTTCGACTCTTCGCTGGTGTGGTACACGGCCCACCCGCAGCTGTTTGATAAGATTTATCCGAAAGTGTTGGCGCAGTTGGAAGGAGAACTTCAGACCTTTGATGCGGAGTATGCAGACTTGCTCAAAACGCCGCTTCCTATGGCGCCTGCTGATACTCGGAGAATGACTCTGCAACAGGCGGAGTACCGCACAGACAGCGTCCTTTGGGTCATGCGCAACGGCTATCCTTCACCTTGGCATCCCTACTCTGCACCTGCGCAGATTCCCTACGCGCCCTGATTCACGTGTGCAGAAACTCTCCGGCGCACGTTAATGCATGATTTTGTAAATCAACTCTTTCCATAGGTCGCCGTCTTTGGCACTGGGATTGTTCATTCCCTTCAGACGGGCGTCGGTTTCGCGCAGGTAACCTATTATCAGAAATACTTTTCCCGCCGGATAGCGGCGCGCCGCATCGGCATAGTCTTTTACGAAATACGGATTGATACCCAACTCGCGAGCCACTGTTGACTGGTTCTTGTCCGGCAGGTAATGGTACATCAGCAGGTTGGAAAAGAAGGTGAATATAGGTACCATCTCCCGAATCATGGGATGGTCTTTGCTGTCCGCAAAATAACGGGTGATTCTGTTCGCGCGTTCGATATCTTTGTTTATCAGCGCACGTTGCAGCTCCAGACTGTTATAGTCTTTGGATATACCTACATTGCGTTCCACCAGCGCGGTGTCAATTACGTTCACTCCCTCCGGACGGCCGTCTATCAGTTTGTCCAGTGCGCCTACGATAGCCGACAGGTCGGTTCCTATATGGTCGGCAAGCAATGCTGCCACGCGCGGATCCACACTCACGCCTTTGGCTTTCGGGTTATTGGGCCACTCGTCGCGGATGTATGCATTGATCCATCGCTCCACTTCATAGTCGCGCAGTTTGTCGCTCTGCATCCATACGGTCTGCGGATGTTCGGTCAGTTTTTTCCATATATTCTGACGCTTGTCCGGTTTGCCGTTGTAGCATACCACAAGTACAGTCTGCGGCATCAGGTTGTTGCAGTAAGCCTCCAGTGACTCCCATTTCTTCACGGCCTGTCCTTCGCGTACGATGACCACTTTGCGGCCTCCCATCATCGCAAAACCGCGTGCGGCACTCACCACGGGCGAGAGATCTCCGCCCGGCAGGTCACGCCCGTATACTATCTGTTGGTCAAACTCGCGTGCCGTTTCGTCCAGTGCATGCGTCGCGATATATTGCTGCACACGGTCGATGTAGTAATTCTCCTCGCCGCACAGGATGTAAATCGGAGCATAGCTGCCGGCGCGCAGCGAACGCATTATTTCTTCGTATTTCTTTATCATGGTTCGGGTATATATATCATGTATTTGTAGCGGCTGCGGTCTATTTCGCCGTAGCCTTCCTCACGCAGCATTTCTTCCAATGCGCTATGACGGTCTTTGTACTGCGGTTTGGTCTTGAACTGCGGAGAGAACGAGCAGAACACTATCGGCCGTTCCTCGCGGATTATCCGGCGGTATTTGGCGGTATACACGCTGTCGTAGATATTTGACCAGAACTCGTTGTACCGCGCCGCCTCGCATCCTGTCACTGCGCGCATCAGGTGCATCTCCTGACCCAATGCCAGCACGTGGTTCTCTGCTTTCAGCGAGTCGTAATCCGCCTGATAATGCGCCAGACGCTCTTGCTCCGTTCCGCGGATGCGGAGGTGTGTATAGGGAGCGATAGTGGCGGTGGTATCCGCCTGGCTCAGACGGCACTGCCCTATGCTGTTGGTTGCCATCCGTGACATCACGGCGATACTCATTACCGCGATGGCGCACCATAGATAGCGTTTGTTTTCCTCTGTATGATATGTAGCAGCCACCGGCAACAGACATACTACTGCGGGAAACAGTTTCAACCATCCCGTATCGGTGCCCAGTGTAGCTACCGCCATGATAGCGATACCTGCATACAGTGTCCGTTGCCGTGCCGCAAGGGCTGTTCCAATACACAGCGCCGCTATCAGATAGGTCATGTCCGTGTTGTACCATTGCAACGGTCTCAGGCCGCAGGCGATGAAGTACGCCAATACAGCTCCGACCGCTATTCCTGTTGCAGACTTGTAGTTCTTTGCTATCCGTCCTCCGGCCAGCACTCCGGCGGCTATCAGTCCGTAGCCGGCCAACATTCCGCCGGATTGCCATAGTTTGCTAATCATGGATGTCAGGGCGTGGCTGTTCATGGCAGCATCCGCAGCGGCAGGAGTAATCAACCCATATCCCAGCAGATAGACCGCACCTGCACTCAGAGCGGCTATCGGCACGTTCCATAGACTCTTGCGTCCCCATAGTACCATCATCACCGGCAGCACCAGTATGTTCGGAAAACGTACAGCAACAGCCAAACCGGCTATCACGGGCGATTGGGTCACCCATAGTGCAGATAATAGCAGCACACTGAGAGTACCCGGACTGAATTCCTGAAAAGCGCCATATCCCGTCAGCAGATACGCCACTGCCAGCCAATGCAGGTTGGCACGGCGTTGTTCGCCGTTTTGCATAAACAGGTAAGGCAACGCTATCGCCACTGCTACGCACAGCCAACCGGCCAGTCTGAGAGGCAGCAGCTGTGCACCGAACAGACGTACTATCGCGCCGCCTGTCAGCAGTGTTCCG
The DNA here is from genome assembly GCA_002392745.1 of Bacteroidales bacterium UBA3843. Taxonomy (GTDB): domain Bacteria; phylum Bacteroidota; class Bacteroidia; order Bacteroidales; family Paludibacteraceae; genus Colicola. Next base: position 294,534 of record DGHR01000003.1, read on the forward strand.
CTTGCCATCCATCCTCCCTCCATATGCTGGTATTTATACAACCAGTACAGCGGGTCCTGGTGATTGCCGAAACCGGCAAACACAAACCATAGCGTCCAAGCCAGCGACAGCAACAACAGCCCCCACTGCCCCGCATGAATCATATGTCCCTTTACGCTATTCACCTATAACCTATCACCTATAACCCGGAGCGTCCTTCCGCTTATCGGAAGGAAGACCGTGTCCGCTCCGCCGAGAAAGGTAAAATCATCAATAACCAATAACCTATAACCTATAACCTATAACCTATAACCAGGAGCGTCCTTCCGTTGAAGCGGAAGGAGCGGCCTCCGCCGAGAAAGGTAAAATCATCAATAACCAATCACCAATAACCAATAACCTTTTGGGGATACATGGAATGAAACTGCTTTTAGCAGTGCGGAAAGGAATAGTAAGGCGTGTATTGAGCTCGCTCGAATACGCGAATTAATAGTCATTTACGCTCAGGCCGCGTAGGCCGTATTCCATGTAGCACCGGCGGAAGGGTTTATCTATGCTTATTTTCTTTATAATCGATTTATTTTCTTTATTTTTTTCTAAAAAACAATCACCAATCACCAATAACCAATCACCAATAACCAATAACCAATAACCAATAACCAATAACCTTTAACCTTTCACCTTTAACCACTCCCCTTTACCTATCAGCTCGCATATTGTATCCACCTGTTCCGGACTCAGGTCGTAGAACAGCGGCAAACGCACCAGACAATCAGCATATCTGTCACACTCCGGCAGTTCGCGGCCGTCATGTTTGCTCCTGTAATATTCGCTGCTGTGGAGACTCAGGTAATGGAACACGGCCAGCACATCGTTGGCTTTCAGATAACTGATGAGTGCCGTACGCGCCTCCAGACTGGGCAGCACCAGATAGAACATATGCGCGTTGCAGGTGGCATATTCCGGTATGTCCGGCAGACTGAACCATCCCTTCTCCGCCAGCGGTTGCAGACGTTCGTAATAGCGGTTCCATAGCTGTTTGCGCTTGGCTTGTATGTCATCTATATTCTCCAGCTGTGCCCAAAGAAAAGCGGCATTCACTTCGCTCGGCAGGAACGAACTGCCCATATCTACCCATCCGTACTTGTTCACTTCGCCACGGAAGAACTCTGCGCGGTTGGTGCCTTTCTCCCAAATGATCTCTGCACGGCGCACCATCTGTTCGTCGTTCACTACCAGCAATCCGCCTTCTCCGCCGGATGTGATGTTCTTTGTCTCGTGAAAACTGAAGGCGGCCAGATGACCGATAGCACCGAGGGGCTTTTTGCTTTCGATTTTTTCCGGACTGCCGGCAGCCACTGTTCGGCTAAGATAATAGCTGTCTATCGCTTGTGCCGCATCTTCCACTACCAGCAGGTTGTACCTCTTCGCTACAGCCATGATGGCATCCATGTCGCATGCCACGCCTGCATAATGAACCGGTACAATCACCCTTGTCCGCGGCGTAATCAGTTGCTCCAGCTTTTCGGCATCGATATTCGGATTGCGGTGCATGGAATCGGCAAACACCACTTTGGCGCCTTCACGCAAAAAAGCCAGTGCAGTACTTACGAATGTATAACTCGGTACGATCACCTCATCGCCGGGTTGCAGGTTGCATAGCATGGCGCACATCTCCAGCGCATCGGTGCCGCTGGTCGTCAACAGACACTTGCGGAAACCGTACCGTTGTTCGAACCATGCCTGACAGGCCTTGGTAAACTTACCGTTGCCGGACAGTTTGCCGGCAAAAACCGCTTCGTACATGTAATGGGCTTCCTTGCCCGTCAGATGAGGTTGGTTGAAATTTATCTTCATAGAAAAAACACAATTACTCCGATAATAATGACTATAATAGCCAATGCTTTGCGTGAACCGATAGGTTCTTTGAAGCACACCCAGGCCAATGCGGGCACAAAGAAATAAGCCATACTCTCAATAATGCTCAACTCTTTGAGTTGCAGGCCGTGATGCATACACCATATGTTCGCTACCATGGATAGGAACATGATTGTATACCCGCTGATGACCCACGGGTTGATATACTGCCGCCACCATGGCGTATAGCCTTGGCGTGCCCCCTGTTTGAGCAACATCTGCGCACAGGCGGCAATAAACACCGTACATATGGATATCAGTATATATATCATGACCGCGACAATAATACAATACCGGTGATGATGATAGCCGAACCGATGATATTCGGTATGGTGATCGGTTCTCCGAAGAGCCACGCTGCTATGCACATGGTGAAGATGAGCGTTGTACCCTTGAACATGAATGCAAGGCTCACATCTACTCTCCGTAATATTTGCTGCCATAGGATAGCATACACGCCGATAATCCCTACTGCTCCGGCAAACCAGAGCATATATGGCCAGGACATCATCTCTTGCTGCGACGCCATCTTGGTGCATATTCCCACGCACGCATACAATGCATTGACTCCCACCAATGCGGCGATACCTCCTATGTGCAATCCTTCTTTCATCTTTTCGCTGCGCTTCGCGCCTTACTCCGCTCTGCGGAGGAACTTGGCCGGGTTGCCGACCCATATCTCTCCCTCACCGACATTCTTGGTCAGCACGGCACCCATTCCTATAGTGGCATAATCGCCTATGGTCAGGTTCTCGCGGATGGTGGCGTTCAGTCCGATATGCACACCGCGGCCTATCTGCAGGTAACTCCCCACGCACGCGTTGGCGGCTATATGGCAGAACTCGCCTATCTTGTTGTCATGCCCCATCGTGGCTCCCACCATCACTATACTGCCTTTGCCCAGATGGGTGCCGGGTGACATGGCCGCTTGCGGCAACACGATACATCCGGGTTCCAACACCACCGACGGAGCCACATACGCCATCGGGTGTACAAACCCCGCCAAACGGTCATCAGGTATGTCCAGACTCTCGAATAGAGCCAGCCTCTCGCGTTGTCCGTCTATTCGCAGTATGGTATTGACAAACCAGTATCCCTCGTCCAGCAACCGTTTCGTGTCGCTCAGCCGTCCGATGACGGGGAACATATCTATCAGCTCGCCCTTGGGGGTACGGTCGTTCAGAAACCCCGCCACCTCCAGGTCGGTACCGCCCATGCGGCGGGCATGCTCGATGGCATTGGCTATCACTGCGCCGTTACCCAAACCGCCTAATATAGCTACTTTACGGCTCATATCACTTGCTCGATTATATAGTTCGGGCGCTGCTTGGTCTCCAGGAAAATACGGCCGATATACTCTCCCAGCACACCCAGAAACGCAAAGTTCAGTCCGAACAGGAATAACATCAATACCATCATACTGGTCCATCCGGCTACCACATTGCCCACCAATTTATAGATAATCAACCCTACTGCAGCAATCATACTGCCGATACATAGTATCGCGCCGAGATAGGTGACGATGCGGATAGGAAACATAGAGAACGAGAATATGCGTGCGAAGGTCAGACTCAGCATCTTGCTCAGGTTGTATCCGCTCTTGCCGGCGAACCGTGCATCGCGTTTCAGCGGTACGGCTACATAGCGGCTGCCGATAAAATACAGCAGACTCACAGCCGTGGCGGTACGTTCGGGAAAATTCTTCAACTCGTCCACTACACTCTTTTTCATCACACGGAATATACCCAGCCGCGGCATCGTGTGGATATCCGTTATTCGGTTGCTCACGTGCTGGAACAGACGCGAGACGGCGATTTTCATCCGGCTGTCTTTGCGTTCCTCCCATTGCGCGATAGCCATCGTAGCCTGGCTGTCCGCCTGCAGCGCATCTATCAGCACCGGTATGTCTTCCGGACGGTCCTGCAGGTCACTGTCCATCAGCACAATCAGTTCCTTGGTGGTCAGCGACAAACCTGCCGCAATGGCGTTCTGCTGACCGAAATTACGGCTCAGTCGTGCGATACGCAGATGTTCGCGTTCGGCACGCTCGCGTTGCATCAGGTGCCACGAACCGTCACGGCTGCCGTCATCCACCAGGATAATCTCATATTCATCCGTGATATGCTCCACTACGGCAGTCAGCCTGCGCAGCAATTCGCTGATGACTTCTTCGTCATTGTATATCGGTACTACCACCGATAGCGATTCTTTGTATTTCATATTCAGATTTTAAATCTTCCCTCTGTTTTCTGATAAATCACATAGCCGCTTCTGTCGCCGCTGCATGTCAGCGGATGCAGGGTCTCATCCGTTTGCTCCGCGGCTACTATCTCCGGATAATCTGCCGCATGGTGGATATAATATGCCACCTCGGGTGTCTCTGCGCTCAGGAAATATACACCGCTATGTGCTTTCTTTTGCGGGTGCGGGTCTATCGGATGCCCCATCGCCACCTCTATCACTCCCTCCAGAAAATCATACCCTGTACTCAGCCTAACCAGGTCGCTGCCGATAAAGTCTCCTCCCATGCGACCGCCTATCTCCATTACCACGATGCGTCCCTCGGCCGTTATTTTGTATTCCGAATGGCTGGCGCCGTTGGTCAGCCCCAAGGCATCCAGGGCGCGGCGGGTGATAGCGAAGATGCGTTGCTGCATATCCTCCGGCAGGTCGGACGGCTGATGGTGCGCCAGTTCCACGAAATGAGGTGCTTCTGTGGTTACCTTGTCGGTAATCTGCAGAGCATAGTGCTGCCCGCGGCAGGAAATCATCTCCACGCTTATCTCGCGTCCCTCTATGTATTCCTCCACCATTGCTTCATGGCGGAACGAAGCCTCTTGGGCTTTCCGTATCGCGGCTTCCAGGTCTTCTCTCCGCTCTATTTTCGTTACGGCCAGACTGCCGCTCCTGTCGCTGGGTTTTACTATCAGCGGCAACTCCAACTCCTCCGTCCTCTCCGTTCCTTCGCTCTCTGCTCCGTTCAGCATCATGTATCCCGGGCAATCCACTCCGGCTGCCGCTAAAGCCTGGCGCATCTTGTATTTGTTGTTCGCCCGAAGCGAAGCCTCGTAGCTGTTACCCGTCAGCCCCATCTGCGCTGCCACATAGGCTACCGTGGGGGCTGCTACATCGCTGGCTATAGTGCATATACCGTCTATCTGTTCCTTGCGGCACACATCCAATATCGCCTCTTTCTCTACGATGGAGATAGGATAAAACCTGTCGCACAGCTCTTTGCACACGGCTCCTTCTGCCCATGCGAAACAGATGGTCCGGTGTCCCATCTGCCGTGCTTTCTCTACCAGCGGCCGCTGCAAGTAACTCGCTCCTATGATTGCTATTGTCTTCATTATTATTGTGCCTGCGGCACGTGTATGTCCGTTGGACCGTGTATGCGGCGCTGCCGCAGTCGCCATTCACGTTGCCCGGCTTTATCACCTTCGCTCCTCAATAACCAGTTGTATCAGGGCGTAAGCGCTGTTGTGGCATATGGGTCTTATACGGGTCTTCACGCCGTAGTGTTTCTCTATCTGCTCGCATATACGCGGTATAGCGGTCCGTTCGCGCATATAGCCGGTATTGGTTAGGATATACATATCCTCGCGCAGCAGGGTGCGATAACTGTGTCCCACGGGTTTGTTCAGCGGACACCATGTCATCCATCCCAATGTATATTTCCTGTACGGCAACGGCCATATCCGCATCGGTCTGTTGGCTTCCATGGTCATGGATGTTCCGATGGTAGTCACGTACGCGCCGGCCGGCACATAACTCATTACCGGTTGTTGCAGCCGTTGCCATTGATACTCGTTGTGACGGACCGACACCGCCTCATTGGCGGTCTGATAGACATACCATCCTCCCATTACCGCCATGGCAATCATGATTCCCCAGCGGCGTTTCATTCCCGTGGTGTTGGGCAGCAGCATGTAATCCGTGACCAACAGCGGCGCCAGCATACACAGGAACACCCGGTTCTTCAGAAAACCGTCCATGCTCACGTGTACCGTCAGTCCGGCGATGAACAGGGAGTATGCGATCAGAAATATGTATTTCGACCTGTTGCCGGTAGTCAGTATCATCATTACCAGCAACGCCGCCAGTATGGCTATCTCCACCGCGTACTTATCCATCCTGTGCAGATTTTGCAGCTGCCGTTCAACCGGCACCTTGCCTACCGTGGCACTCAGCTGGCGGATGGCGGCCAGGTCTATCTGCTCGGCGTCGGGTATGAATCGCAGCAGCAGTTGATAATCAATCCAGTCTATTCCTTCAGGCAACTGTTCGGGGCGCAGGGTGTAGGCGTTGGGGTTGTCGTTCAGTTGTGCCCGCAATTGGTTGTACTCGCGGTAATAGCGCCATTCCGGATTGCGGTCATAGACGGCATGGTTAGCCATACGGCATCCCACCACTGCACACAGCATCACCACTATCGGGATATATCTCCGCCAGTCTGTCCGCAGCGTATAGACGATGATGGGTGCCATCAACACGCCCACTAATCCTGCTGCCATAAACCGCACTAATGCAGCTATCACAATCCATCCGGCACCAGCCCATCTCTCGGCACGGCGCTCGCGCATCAGCATCACACATCCCGCCAGACATGTCAGACCGGCTGTGGTGGTGAACTGCAGGGCGATGATGATACGCGCCCATAGGACATACAGCAATCCTATCCAGGCCACACGCTCCCATCGGGCACGGTTAGGAGTGGTCAGTATGCAATAGACCAGCATCGTCATGGACACCACATGCAGCACTACGAACGACCATGTGTACCATTCCACGGCTCCGTTCAGGCCGTACAGCCATGCCAGCACAAAACCGTAAATCACGTTGATATATACCAGGTGATAATCCGGAGTACCGGAGTATGTACCGTTGGCTATCATCGCCATCATGATGTCGTCGTTCTCCTCATACTGCATGGGGAGCACCGCCGCCATCACTCCGAAAAACAGGATATTGAATGCCAACACCGCCAGACACAATAGCATCTTGCTATTGCCTATTGCAGATTTGATAGCTGAGATATTATATGTGATTCCTATCCCCATCCTTTCCTGTTGTCTTGGTGCTACTCCCACTTTCTGTCTTTTGCAAACAACCGCAATGCCCCGTGCAGCAGCACCGATGCACACATATGGCGCGCATAGGCGGGGCTGTAGGCCTGTATCCTCTTGGCTTCGCCCAGGCGTTGGCGCATGGTCCATATCTTACGTGCCCATCTGTTTTGCGGAGCCGCCTGCTTTTGGGAAACCGGTGCATTCTCTCCTTGCAATGCCTTCCACATCCTCTCCGCCCGTTCGGCGCAGGTGTCTGTATAGAGTGGCGCTATGTGCTTGTCCAACCCTGCATGCTGCACCAGTATGTACATGTATAGTTGCCATACCTCGGTCAGACGCAGTGCCCGCAGGTTTCTCTTCAGCCTGCCTGTATGTATCCGGCCGTGCTCTTTCTCTATCAGATAGCCTATGTCGTATAGTTGCCGGATGGTGGCGCCGGCGGTCAGGAAATGTTCCCATGCATGCATCATCACGTACATCGCATTGAATGTCGGTTCGAAGACCCGCAGTTCCATATCCCCCATCCTCCATTGACATGCATTTTTTGCGGCATCGTGCTCCATCTCGGCATACCGCCGTATGTCACGCGGATGGTTCAGCAGTATCGTCACGCGGTGTATCTCCACCGATACGCCGTCCGCTATCAGGTTGTAATGTTTATAGTAGTCTTTCTCTTCGTCAAACCGCAGCGCCTCCGGCCATGCCTCCCGCATGGCGGCGCAGGCAGCGTGGTATTGCGTCGGCCCCACATAGATATCCACGTCGTTCCATTGGCGTCTGTCGGGCGAGGGGTAATACTGTGCCAGTCCGGCTCCCTTCATCAGCACCGGCTGCACCCCTGCCTGCACCAGAGCCTGCCACGAGAGACGCAGTACGTGTTCCATCTGCGCCTGGTGCTGCATGTTCTGCATGCATACCTGCATCATCTGCACGCGCATCGCCGGCTCAGCTCCTCTCTCCAGTCTGTCGGGAAAAACCAGCGGACCTAAGCCTTGCAGCAGACATTGCTCATATGTACAATCGGGAAATATCATGCGCTGTGGGTCTTGCGTGTCAGTATCGACCACATCGTCAGGAAGAAATACTTCACATCCGTCCGTACGGGGTGCGCGAGGTATTCGGTCAGGTACTTGTCTTCGCTGGCAAATAGTTCGTCAAAGGTCTCGGGATGGTCTATGTAGAACGGCGGTATCAATCCCGGTTTGCATCTGGTGCGTTTGTCTTGCAGCCATTCGGGATAACTGTCGAACATTGTACGACTCAGCGGACGCACGCCTACCAGTTTCACATCGCCTTTCATCCAGTTCCATAGCATCGGCAGTTCGTCCAGCCAATAGCGCCGCATCAGCTTGCCCCATGTGGTGATACGCCAGTCATCGTTGGCCTTGTCGGCTATATCCATGCCGCCGCGGGCGTCGAACACATATTTCTGGATATACTCGGCGTAGGGGTGCATGGTGCGCATCTTGTAGAAATAGCGTATCTCCTTGTTCTTGCATACACGCGGCAGTTTGATGAGCGGACCGTACACTTTGATTTGCTCTTGGGGGTAAGGCTGCTGTTTGCGGTGGGCGAACACATATTCGATATGCCCCATCGGCACTATCTCGTCCACTTCGAATCCGCAGTAGTACAACCGTCCCAGCACCTCGGTCTTGCTCAGCATACGTTTGCGGCCTCGTGTTACGTCGTAATAGAGACGGCTGGTCAGCATCAGTCGCGGCAGCACACGTTTGCGCAGGAAATAGAAACTGTACACCACCCAGTTCAACCCTTTGGGGTACTGAGCCAGTATCTTCTGTTTGATATACTCCTGCGGACGATAGCAGCATACATACCGTCCGTTGTCCGGCAGTTTCTGGTTAATCAGGCATAGTCTCTTGTTGATACCGCGCATGTCGTTCAGCAGCGTCATATCCACCAGCGTCAGGTATTGGTAATCGGGAATCTGTAGCAGGCTGAACCGTTCTCTGTCGCATACCACCTTGGTCTGCTGCGAATGCAGCCGTGCATGCTCCACCAGCATCTGATAGTCCTCTTCGGTTGTCACGGAGAGCACCGACTGGTGGATAGACTCGATAGACGCTTCGCGGCGTGGTTTGTCCGGACGGCTCACTTGCGCATGCCTGCGTTTCTCTATCTGCATCACCGGCACGGTCATGTTGGTGGCATATTTCCAATAATGCTCCATCAGCACCACCACTGTCTCTATGGCACCGACTATCAGTATGGTCCATTCGGCTACACGGGGCGACAACGGATTGGACATCTGCGGCAACAGCCACCAGCATAGTCCGATCAGTATGGCAGCGTCAGCCACCAGAGATATCATCGATTGCCAGAACCATACGGTCTTGTACGACCGGTATAGTTGCACCGCCCATCCTATCAGCACCCATAGTACAGCCAGCACGCCGAACAGTCCCCAATAGGCACCTATCTCGTTCTTGTCGGCCACCCATCGCCATAGCATGCATAGCGATGCGGCGATGACCCATACTATCAGGTCGATGAATACCCTTTTATACCACCCTTCGCGTATCATATCTTCAATTCGCAAAATTTGGCTACAAAAGTACAAAAAAAAAATGATATATAAAAATATATCATCATTTTTTATCATTTTTGTGCGTTGTGTATAGCCCTTTGTGCGGTTTATTGTGCCGAAGGCATGTGTGTTTTAACAAAAATAATAAAAATACCGCTTTGCGGAGATTATAAAGAAAATATTTTTAACCTAAATTTACCCTGCGATGAGAATAGTTTGCTATTCCGGCCGACGCGGCCTTGAGCGTAACAGTCCTTTATGGCGCGCTCGTAAGCGAGCTTCCAGTGCCCCTAAATGCCTCTTCCGCAGCAGCAAAACTGCTAAAACAGCAATCTCTTCTCTCTCGCAGACAAAACCGAAAAAAAATGTTTAATGTTTAGTGTGTAATGAATGAATGAATTGAACAATCACCAATACCCAATCACCTCTAACCTCTATATAGGTTTATGTCTTTTAAGTGCTTTTGACTCGCCAGAGTGCGGAGAAAGCTCCTTTGGGGTCCCCGCAAATTTTAATTTGTGGGGAGAGCGAGCACATCCGAGTATTTACCGTTAAAACGGAGTTTTGACGCATATACGAGGATAGTGAGCGCGAGAAAGCTTGCTTGCGAGGAGTTTTTAGCAGCCAAGTACGCGAGGCGCTCCGCGCCAGAAGCACTTGAAAGTGTCAAGTTAGGTTTTTGTTTCTAAAAATATTTTCTTTATAATCAATTTATTTTCTTTATTTTTTTCTTTTAATAACCAATAACCAATAACCTTTAACCTTTACCCTTTCACCTTTACCCCATCACATCTGCGCAATCAGTGCAGCGGTCATCAACCCGCAGCAGATTAGTTTGAGTATAGTGCCGAAGAGCAATCCCAGAAAACTGCCCCACCCTGCACGCAGTGCTTCACGGGCTTCCTTTCCGCCAATCAGTTCACCCAGAACGGCTCCCACTAGCGGGCCAAGTATCACGCCCCAAGGTCCGGCAAAGAGTCCGACAAACACTCCGATGGTGCTACCCCATACGCCGTATTTGGTGCCACCGTACTGTTTGGTGCCCCAAGCCGGAACCACGTAGTCCAATACGGTAGCTGCGATAGTCACGATGCCCCATATGAACAGCATCTGCCATGTGAAATCCACTCGCTCTGTGGCTTGGGCTATCCATAGGCCTAGATATGCCACTGGCACACCCGGCAATCCCGGTACAATACATCCGATGATTCCCACCAGCATGCATAGGAATGCCATTACTAACAGAAAAATCTCCATACTTGTTTATGTTTATTGTGCCTGCGGCACGTACACTGATACCAATAACCCGGAACATCCTTCCGCTTTCGGAAGGAGTGGCCTCCGCCGAGAAAGGTAATGAACAATCACCAATCACCAATCACCAATCACCAATCACCAATCACCAATCACCAATAACCAATCACCAATAACCTTTAACCTTTATTTATGTTTATCGTTGACTACACTTTGGGCATTTACCTCCTACGGAGGTGAGGTTGCAGCCACATGGCTGTCGTAAAGTTTACTTTAAAGGATGCTCATAGGGATGTGAACTCATAGCGCTCGGCGCAAAAGAACAAAGTGTGGCAGGGATTATCAATGTTATTTTTATTATAATTAAATTATTTTTTATTATTTTCTTCTTAAAAAAAACAATAACCTATCACCTATAACCTTTCACCTTTCACCTTTCACCTTTACAAATCACATACCTCTCCTCAATCTCCTCCCAGTTGATAATCTGCCATAGTGCTTGCAGATGGGCGGCACGGCGATTGCGGTAATCGATGTAATAGGCATGCTCCCACACGTCCATCGTCATCAGCGGCCTCAGCCCTTTGGTGATTGGATTACCGGCATTCGGCTCCTGAGTGATCTGCAGTCTCCCCTCTTTGTCTGCGGCCAGCCATACCCATCCGGAACCGAACAGTGTCACTCCTTTCTGTTCAAACTCCGCCTTGAACGCCTCAAACGAGCCGAACTCACGCTCAATAGCATGCATAATCGTTAACTCGTTCGTTCGCTCATTCGTCAACTCCTTTGCTGCCTTAAACTGCGTAAAATACAGATTGTGGTTCAATATCTGTCCGGCGTTGTTGAATACAGCGCCTTGCGCTTTGGCGACAATCTCCTCCAGCGGCATAGACTCATACTCTGTGCCGGCAATGAGTTTGTTCAGGTTATCCACATAGGTCTGCAGATGCTTGCCATGGTGATACGCGATGGTCTCCCTGCTAATCACCGGCTCCAGCGCCTCTGCCGCATACGGCAGTTCAATCAATGTAAAAGAAAGTGGTTTCATAATGTTACTTATTTAAATTTTTTCCAAAACTCAGCGTCGGCCTTACGAGTCAGTTCAACAGACTGCGGATAGTTCTCAATAAACCATGTCAGCCATGCGGTGCAATCTATTTTTTCTGACAATAATTTTTGAGATGCATGATGCATTTGAGATACCAATTTTTCCGGATTCATAGAGAGCAGTTCTATTCCTTTGGCTATTGCTGCGTGTTGGTCTTGTTCTGACTCAGAATAGCACCAACATAAACCATAATGCTCTTGCAAGTCACGTGTATAGTATCGACCTGTATTGTCTATATATATACCGGGCACCCCAAGCATTGCAGCCTCCGATACCATTGTAGCAGATTCACCGAATACCAAGGTAGCGTGCGCCAACACATGTCCAATCATCTCCGGCGGTGTCGGTAATTTATAGGGGCGCAAATACTCCGGTAACTCGCTCTCGGAAGAGATAAATACTTTGGCATATGGGCTCATCAGCTGTACTGCTCTGAGTTTATTTTCCAGAGAGATACCTTTGTGCCCGGCATCATGGGTAGCGTGCCAAGAGACGAATCGCAGAATCACGTAACGATCAGTTTGTGCGATATGGAGCATATCCGTCACTTCTGCTCTCGACTTCGGTTTGAATCGATTGGGATGCATATAGAGCAGTTCATTATACCCCGGATATTTTAACACTTTACCAGAATGGAGCGGATGGTTATAATCGCTAGTCAGCACTATGGATGTAAACGGCAGATATAATTTTACCTGCTCCATATTAAAAGTGTCCTCAAAAGCGACAGCCGGTTTTCGGAGAAGATACGATGCATGTGCCGCAACTAGCGAACCATGACTGAGAAATATATCCGCGTGAAAACGTTTAGCTATCTTCAGAATCTTATATTCGCATTTCAAATTATATACTATACGACTCCATTTACCGGTACGTTTCTTTCCCAAATTTACAAAGGGCAGATTTTCGGCGGTCAAGAGTTTAATTTCAAACTCCTTGTCCCGAGTGGTAAATAACACATTATGTCCCCGTGCAATCATTTCGTGCGCAAAACAACGAAACATGTGAACGTGTGCCGGATGATTGACATCAATCAGTATATTCATGGTTTTATTTCAATTTCTTCAGTATCTTAACTCCGATAGTACCTATATGGTATAACATCGGTTCCACGATGTATAAGTATCTCCCGTGCTCCACCATTTCGCCGCCAAACTTCGCCTTGAAATCACGCACTCCGTATGCCTCGTCCGGTTTGCCGGCTCCCATCATGTCAAAACGGGGAAGATGGTGTTCTGCTGCATAACGGATACCGGAATATGTGGCAAAGCACGAAGGAAACACATGGGGATATACTCCATCCTCTCCGCAAGCGAACCATTCGTACAGACATTTCCCGTCCAGTGCCACACATACAGTTCCGCCTATGATTGCGCCGTTCCGTTCCGTCAGTAAAAATCGTGCGTCTTTATGCTTTGCCAGTGCTTGGAAAAAGGTCTCAGGAAACAACGGTGTCTTTACCTTCGTCCGATATAAATCATTCAGCAAATCGTAATACTCATGCACCATTCGTTCTCTGTCAGAATCTGAAAGCCGAGATTTCAAATCATGCAGAGAAACAATTGTGACTCCTTCACGTATCGTAGTTTTGATATCCCGTTTTCTGCTCTTTCCCAAATTTGCTTCTACAGCCTCTACGGACGATGTATCCACATGGAAATTCAAATGCGGTTGGTAAGTGAATCCGGCTTGTTCAAAAGCATTCTTCCAACGGCTATAGTCATTGAAATTCCGGGTCTCGATGTATATGGGTGAAGGAAGCCTACCCCCTATAGATGTTCTACGACCGTCCACTGGACGCTCGATCGAGCAGAGCTCTTCACCCTGAAGGGAAGGGAGATTTCTTATAGCCTTCATTAGCGCCTCTACCTCCTCGTCGGTCGCATCGGTCGCCAATGCCGGACCTCCGATGATGATTGCACGGCGGGTAAAGAACTGTTTGAAAGGATTCTTCTCCACCGTCACATACCCTACACATACTCCACGTAGAGAAAGGAGGGGCTGGGAGTAGACCCCAACTACAAACGGATGAAACAGTTCCGGCTGTGATGCAAAGAACTCATATGCCTCCGGCGTCTGAAACCACGTTCCGGTCCTACTCTCCCTAACCAGTCTGCTCCACTCCTCGCGGTCTATCTCACTATTTTGAAGTATACACAAGTTCATATCTCAAACCTTCAAAACCTCATGATATATATGGATAATCCTCTTCGCTACTTGCTCGTTCGTCAAACCGAGTTCTACAATGCGTTTGCGGCCGTTGGTTCTGGCATTAAATGCTATGGCCTCTTTTAGCAGCGCAACCATTTCATCCAGACTCTGCTCATCCGCCTCCCATCGCTCATGTGTCTTTCGCGGATTGCGCAGTACCCAATGTCCCGGTTCAGAGCCAAACAGTTCACGTACATCGGCGATATCCGTTGCAATGCATGGGCAATTCACCGCCATCGCTTCCTTGAGTGCCTGCGGCGAACCCTCACTATGGCTCGGTAATGCAAATAAATCCGCGGCGCACATTCTAAGGACGCACTCTACACGGGAGAGGCCTTTCATCTCGACACACTCGATGTTTGATGTATGACGTTCGATGTATGATGTATCATTTTTTAGTATCTCCACTGCATCGCGGAGAAGCGCATAGTTCTTCCGCGCGTTAGAAAACGCTCCACCGAAAAGAATATATTTCTTATCCGGAGTCCATCCCAATTGCTGGCGTGCTTCATCCTTTGGGGTAATCACCATCTGCTCCATCGGCACGCCGCATGGGATGATGGAATAGTGTTTCGCCTTGAAATAAGAGAGGTCACGTATATGTTGCGCCACATATATCACATGCTTCGCACGGAGCGACATCAACGAAGACATTAGGTTCACATGCCAATTCAGCGTCTCTCCGTTATGAAAAGTGGTTACCACCGGCACCATTGATTGCAACTCCGCGGTAATGGCCGATAAACCATAATGCGCATGCACAATTTCCGGACGATACTCGCGAATCTTAGTTTTGAGCGCACCTACGGCTGTAATGTAATTTCCCCGCACAAGGAAATAATCAACTTCATTCCCCAATGCTCGTATTGCCTCTCCCTGTTCCGTCACAAACGGCAATTGGTGGTCTGGGAAATTATTCTTATATCTACTAACAAGCAAGATTTTCATCTTCAACTATTATATTTTACGCAGTACGCAAACCTATCTAATGCACTAAAATCGCTTTCTCATGGGTGTGAGGATACGATTTCTAACAAAATAGAATGCTTGTTTCAACATATGGGTAAAATTTAGGAATATACCATATTTCGCAAATTTCAATCTTGGCACATAGGCATACACTGTACCAAATTTTAATTTGTATGAAGCCATCCCACAGAAATTCAAGTCGCCGCCTCCTCGCCGGCTCAGCAGTTTCATGGCTTCCCATACCATCAACTCATTGGGGCAATATTTTTGATACCGCTGATAACTTGCGCCTGTCCAATATGAGCATTGTCCCTTATCAATACAATAGATGCCAGAAGACATCACTTGCTCTACTCCGTTATCGTCTTTTCCTACGACCTCCAGCATAATCACTCTATCTGGGAATAATGATTCGCACAACGCACGCATTCGTTTCTCACGTTGAGCCGGTTTTGGACGCATTCCTTTATGCGTACACACCTCTAACAGCTGATTGTAATGCACTTTGCAGAATGCAGGGATATCTTCAAACCGCGTAATTTCACGGACATGAAGGCCCAATTTATTGGCTTTGTTGACACAATACTTGCATGATTTATAACTCAGTCCTACCCATAGTTCTTCCTCCGACTTATTTACTGGCACATGCAATGTGGGGCGAAATTCATAATTAAGACCATATTGTTCTATCGCTTTATGATGAAAACTCTCATATGGAATCCATTCGGCAGAATCTCGCCGCAACTGCCAATCCTCTACTTGCATGGTCAATGCTATATGTTTATCAAATATCCACTGCGCCAAGGCTTGGTATATTTCAATACGCTCTGCCTCAGAGGTTTCTTGAAGCATATTCAATCCTTGTGTATAAGTACCTATTCCCTCTATAGGTGCAGTAATCATGGGGATACCCAGCCACACTTTTTCTCCCAAGAAATAGCCTATATGTTTATCGTCAAAGCACACAGAAACGACAAAGGGCTTCACTCCTATTTTCCTCAAATAGGAATACCATTTCTCCGTTTGATAACACGTGCTATCATACGCATTCTCAATCTGCATCCAGTCCGCAGATGTGGGTTCTATACACTGAAATATGTAGTTCCTCATAGCAATTATTAAATCATGCCACGCCCTTTGAGTTTAAACCAGTTCCACGCAAGACACACTAATATTTCCAAAAGCAGTACGACATTGAATCCTGTTTGCAGTCGTTTGTTTCCTTTCGCAATTTGAATGCCATAGGCTGCAAATAGCATCAACATCGGCATAATCGGCATATGAAATCGTCCCGACTGGGCAAATTCACTCATTACCAACACCAATAAATAGCCTACTGTGTAGGCGATAATAAACACATGTTTTCGCCAGTCGCCGCTTGCAAGAAAGAGTATCATCACTAGAATCACAAAGAAGGATAAAATATTCTTAATAAAATATCCACCCGCTTGCTCCATCTGCATTAATTGTCCTTCGTTTGCTTCATTGATTGTCGGAAATGGGATTGTAAAAATCAATGGTGCAAATACAGCGGCACCGGCATACTTGGCAAATGCGTTTCCACCCTCACGGGTAGATCGCCACTCCATACTCACATTCTGTTGACCGGATTGTACCGTTTCCAATAGTTGTTCTGATTGCGTGCGCATACGATCTCCTAACCCCAAAAACAATGTAACTCCTACTAATACACCGGCAATAATCTTCTTCCCATTGCTCATTACGCGGTGCGATGCAAATACAATGTGCGCAAATACGGCCAAGAACAATACCAGTGCCAATGCCGTGCGAAAGAAAAACAGCAACGAACCGACGGCAATCCCCGGTAACAAGCCGAGAAATGTGATTTTCTTTCCGGCAGATAGCGTACTATCAATCATATCGATGCTCAAACAGCAAATAAACACCATTTCTGCTTCTTTTAGCATACAAGTGCACCAAAAGAGCATACACGGATTGAGCATAACGAACAATGCCGCCATACGCGCAGTACCTACGCCGAAGTGCCGCCTTGCAATATGATAGATGCTTATCGCGCAATAGGCATTCATAATGCTCTTGACAAGCATTGGGAAAAATACATCGCTTGATTCAAATGTGAGTAAATATTCTACCGCAAGTAAAAAAGGATAACCCGTGTCATCTATAGCGGCAGCGTAAGACTTCATTAAAAGAGAAAATGAACCTTGAATGTCTCCTTTTAACCAACGAACTATTCCCTGCGAAAAATCCATATACCAGCCATTGTCGTCGCCAAATCCATCCAACTTGCCATACACTTCCGGATTGAATACATAGTAGGAATATAGTAGCCATATGAAACGGAGCAGCAATCCGGCAATCAGCAAATTCTTGACAAATACCCTCTCGCCGGCACGTTGCCAATTCGCCGCCATTTCGCGGACTCCATAGAAAAACAACAATAATGACAATCCAGACATGACCGCCAATCGCCATGGCATAGCGTGACCAAATGCGACAGTACATGCAATGAATGCTGCCAAGAAAGCCAACACAGGTTTTCCAACCAACCATTCCGGCATTGTCAATTCACCGCGTTGCAGGGTGGTATGCATACCCATGCCGTATCGCCCCATCACACGTTCCCGCCACGAGCGGGTACGCCTACCCTGCGGAGGCGGCATCATCGGGCCTTGGGGCATGCCCGGCATAGGCATACCCGGTGCTGTCGCATTGGGTGGCGGCGGCACATTCCTCCTCGGCGGTCCGTATGGCGGCTGGGGAATAAATCGGGATGTCTCTTGTTCCTGCGGCATTGTTCGCAATATAGTTTTAGTGCTTCTATTTAATGCTGTTTGTTAATAACAAACGCATTCAGCCTGCAAAGGTACAATAATTATTTGGAATATGCAAGTTTTAAACAATTAAAATTGTTTTTATGCTGATATATAACGAAAAATACGCTATGCACTATGAAAATAGGAAGAAAAAAATAACGAAAATAATTTAATTATAAAGAAAATAATTTTTGAAAAAAAACCTACAAAACCCTTCCGCCGGTGCTACATGGAATATGGCCTACGCGGCCTGAGCGTAAATGACTACTAATTCGCGTTTTTGAGCGAGCTCAACACGCGCCTTATTATTCCTTTCCGCACTGCTGAAAGCAGTTTCATTCCATGTATCTCCGTCGAAAGCAATAAACCTAAATAAAGGTTATAGGTTATAGGTTAAAGGTTATAGGTTATAGTTTAGAGGACGCTCGCGGGCGAGCAACAGTTTAGAGGAGTATGTGCCAGAGGCGCTGTTTATTGCCCATTGGGCGGTGTATAGCGGCATATATGACGTGTAAAAGAAAAGAAGCGGCCCCAAAGGGTCGCTTCTCTGTATCCTCTTCCCGACAGGGAGAGGGTCTAGGTGAGGCTTTTAACCATTATGCGCATCCTCGTACGCTTTCTTCTCCAGCGAGAAGAGGTACGAACGCATGGTCTTCTTGCCTCCGGCGGTATCGCGTTGCGCCATGAAAGCCTCCTGGTCAGCAGCAATCTTCGAGAGGTCCTTGCGGCGGGCATTGACCGCCGACGCGATAGTGCCGAACTTCTCGCGATGCGCCAGCTCCTTGGCGGTAACGGGTGTACTGCGTTCCACTTTGCGCCGGAGGAAGATACGGTTGCAGCGGTTGCTGGTGGTCTCTGCTACACGGTGGGTACCCAGTAGCATCTTGGTGCAAGAGTGCTGGCCGCTCTTGCTCGGCTTTGACAA
Source organism: Bacteroidales bacterium UBA3843 (assembly GCA_002392745.1). Classification (GTDB taxonomy): domain Bacteria; phylum Bacteroidota; class Bacteroidia; order Bacteroidales; family Paludibacteraceae; genus Colicola. The sequence goes on from DGHR01000003.1 coordinate 313,312, forward strand.
TGCACCGGAGACTGTGTCTATACCGGCGCTCCATTCTACTTTTGCCATGTCGCGCGAGCTATCCTCGTAAACGCCACAAAACTTCGTTTTATGGGTAGTTACTCGGATGCTCTCGCTCTTCGGTCCGCGAACACTGCGTTCGGTTCACGTCCCGAGGTTTGAGAGCACCTCTAAGCTCAGAGAGGGGATAAGAGTTAATAGTTTAGTTTAGGTTAATTAAATTGATTGTAAAATCGAAAATGCACTACGCTTACAAAAATCGAAAAAAATAGAGAAAATAGCATGATTATAAAGAAAATAAACATATATAAACACCTCTGTCGGTGCTACATGGAATACGGCCTACGCGGCCTGAGCGTAAATGACTACTAATTCGCGTATTTGAGCAAGCTCAACACGCGCCTTACTATTCCTTTCCGCACTGCTAAAAAGCAGTTCTGTTCCATGTATCCCAGCCGTCAGCAATAAACCTAAATAAAGGTTATAGGTTATTGGTTAAAGGTTATAGTTTAGATGGTAATGTTATTTTTCGTTATCGTCACAAGGCGGATCAATCAATTTCCGTTATTGGTTTCTGATAGTTGCAAGCAAATCAACATTTCAAAGAGCATTCTCGTAACCCTCTATGTCGATTGAGGGGGGGGATAAGAGTGTTAATAATGCTTTTGATTTTAAAGCTTTTTTGAAGCATCGTAGGTCTCCACCGTCTTGGTCTGGATGACAACGGAGGTATCGCCTCTTTGCACATACTGCGATTCGTTGGTCACTACACGCGTCACGTTGCACGCCGTGGCACACAGCGCCAAAATCAGGCCTACCCCAAGCCATCCTGCAAGGAGGGAGTTTAAGTAAAATCGTTTTTTCATAATAGTTAAATGACTTAAGTTTTCCTGTTGGTCTTTAAGTAGAAAAAAATAATAAAAATAATCTTTAAATGCTTTGCACTACGCGCTATGTGTGCTTTTGTGATAAAACTTCTCGCATACAAGTTTCCGGATAGTTTTTATCACATAACCCCACAACTCTTACGAGTATAGTATTTAAAGCAAAAATAGTAATTATAAATACAGAGTGGAATTATTTTTACTATAATTGGATTTTTGAAAAATGCGTAGTATTGTTATTTGTTCTTGTGCTTCCGTATGGATGCTTGCATTCGGTAGGAAGTACTAAGGCTAAGAACATAACAACCTTGAGTTGTTTTCCAAAAATCTATAATTAATATAATTTTCAATAAAAAACAAACCGGAAAGGTTTAAAGGACTTAGGACAAATCAAGCGGGGTCGCCGTTCTCATCATAATTGCCGTTCAGCTTGTGCATCGCATAGCCGAAAAGCGAACCGTACTTGGTCTGGCTCTTGTATTCCGCCTGCAGTTTGGCTTTTTGTTCGGGGTCTGCAAGTACGGTGCGAACGGCAGCCGCGACCTTGCCGAAGCGCACCTTCGCCTTCTGCTGCGCCTCGCTCGGAGCCTTGTCACTCGGGTTGCACAGTTTGCCACTGTAGACCTTGCCGGTCTGTTTGTTGGTACGGAAATACACATCGCTGTGCATACATACTTTTTTGCTCATGCGCTCTATGAGCGCCATAGGTTTGATTAATGACATGTTAGTTAATGTTTAATGGGTAATGTTTAAAGGTTATAGGTGATTGGTTATAGGTTATTGTTCTTTAGAAAAAAATAAAGAAAATAAATTAATTATAAAGAAAATATTTTTTAGAAAAAAAACTACAAAACCCTTCCGCCGGTGCTACATGGAATACGGCCTATGCGGCCTGAGCGTAAATGACTACTAATTCGCGTATTCGAGCGAGCTCAATACACGCCTTACTATTCCTTTCCGCACTGCTAAAAGCAGTTGCATTCCATGTGTCCTCGTCGTCAGCGATAAACCTATAAAACAGTTTCGAGTTTAGAGGTTAGAGGTGAGAGGACGCTCACGGGGTGAACTACAGTTTAGAGGTGTAAGTGCCGGAGGCGTTGTTTATAAATGTTCAACAAAAATAGTAAAAATACCGCTTCGCGAAGAGGGGAAAATAGTTAATAATAAAATGGATCCGCTACTTCTACTAACGTCTCCTCTCGCTCGCGTAGTGCACTGGCGAGTCTTATGAAGAACGCATCGCGTGCGCAGGAGTCGATGAGATGTAGCGTTGATTGCCGGTTTCCCCGCCCGAAAAACAGGCGTGCATGGCCATTCACGCGCCTGATTCCAGCCGGGAAAATCAACGGAAGCGGAGGTGCGCAGGAAGAAGTCTCATAAGCATCGCTGATAGGCGTAAGGGTTTCGTTGTACCCGCCCTTTTCATTGGGCTGAAAGTGAACGCTATAGAGAGTTCCTCGGCAGATGTCTCCGCAGGAGTGATTATGACGGATATATTTGAGGTACATGATTCGATTTACGATTTGACGATTTACGATATACGATTTAATTGCGATTCTTCAAAATCGAGTGCAAAGGTAAGGGGTTTGGTAAACGGCGTTGTCGCTTTAGGGCTCTTTGGGGTGCAAATCGATGCAATATTTCTCGATAAGATACTTTACGACATTCGGCGGTAACATCTTCGTTTTCGGATTCACCCCTTGCTTGCGAAGGAACTCCGCATCCGTCAGCAGCCACCGACGGAAGGTTTTTCTCGATACCCCCGCGGCAGCTGCCAATTCGCTTTTTAACATTGATTTCATAGAGCGGTTTTTGCTAATTCCCATAATTGTTTAAGAGGCAGGGTCGTTCCTTCACGTTGCATTTGAGCGACCAGTCTTGCCCGTTTTGCAAAGAGCTCGGAAGCTGCTTTTTGCGCGGGTGTAGGTGCCTGTTGTATAGGGCAACGCTGTACATAGGTTTTTCCTTTGAAAGTACGGAAATAATAGTTTGAGTCCGCAGAGAGTTTGCCATGGAGAGAGGCAATCGGTAGGATAAGTTGTACTTGCATAATAATTGGGTTTTAAAAGATTAGTGATAAAAATATAACGGTAAATAATGGTAAGGGAGTGGTACCGTAAAACACTCGATAAAGGTTCGAAAAAGGTTCGATAAAAGTTCGATAAAAGTTCGATAAAAGTTCGATAAATATCACATCAGATGATGTATCTCCAAGTCCTGTTCTTCAGCCTCCGTACGGAGCAATGTGCCGTAGCGGTGGGTATCCGGATTGAGGCACACTGCCAATGGGACTTGCTGCGCCAGGAGGCGTCCTGTCTCGGCCGGTGTCAACCAATGCGGTTTAGGAGGACGCCAGTCTGCAAGATAGAAATACGGATTTTTTCTATGCGCAGGCTTTGAGACGGTGGCGGAGAGCTCTTGCTGGAGTTGGTTGATAATCATCTGCCGAGCCTTATCGGTCTTGGCATTCCATAGCTGCTCGCAAGCCCGATAGCGGTTTTTGAACTCGGCCTGCGGATGATACAACTGCCAGAAATCATAAAACGAAACATTCATATCAAAAAAATTTTAAGCAGTCCACCGTAGGTTGTCCCCCTTCGGGGAGACACCACCCTTTGGGTGGGACTATTATAGTTTTTTAATTTTCTTTGCTTACTTTCTTTTATCGGTTTTCTTTTCCGCGTCGCTTGCTAAGGTAATCAGTAAAAAAACACGAATTCTGCTGCAAAGGTAGTGCATAATTATCGCAGAGGTCGGAAAATTTTACACAAAATGCAAAAGAATTATTTTTTGACATAATTGTACACCGTTTTCCGGCTAATGCAGAAGAAATCGGCCGTCTGTTTTGCATTATCCGGCAGCAATCTCAAGTGGTCATAAACAATTAGGACGAGGTCCTTTTTAGCCTCGTCCAAATCGAAATAATAATTTTTGATGTTTTCGGGATTTTCACCGAGCATATCGCTCAGTCTGCTGCTGAACCATTCCCGCAGTTCAGCATTAAGGTCATCATTTGTTTTCATGGTGTGTTAACATAGATTGTTCTGTGGCAAAATCGCCAAAGGACCACAAAGTTAACACTATTTTACGAATATTTCACTAATCGCTAATCGCAAATTCCTAATTCGCGAATCCCTTATTATACACAAGTATCTACCTTTTGTTTGTGAAAATCGTATAGAAACGTTACAATTTTCATTTTTTTGCGATTTTTTACTCCCAAAAGTTGCACAAATAAATAAAAAATAGTACCTTTGTGGCGAATTTAAGATAAAGCGTATTATATATTACACACAAAATATGCAATTAATATAAAATAAGATTAGTCTTACATGAAGGATGTATATCAATATTCGACGACGGAGATAATTCGTATCTTGGGGCAGCGAGCAAGAGCCTACAGGATACGGTTGGGGCTGACGCAGAAAGAGTTAGCAGAACGTGCCGGTGTGTCTGTTCCGACATTGCAAGCATTTGAGACAGGACAGGGTAAAGATATCTCGTTCAGTACGCTGCTGCGCTTACTACGGGGACTCGGACAGTTGGATGGAGTAAACACCCTGCTTGCAGAGATTGCAGAATCTCCTTATGATTTGCGTGGAAGTCAAGAACAGGTTAAACGAGTAAGACATAGTAAGAGGTAAGAGGTAAGAGGTAAGAGTATGAGTGAAGTAATGAAATACAAGAAATTACAAGTGTGCAATAAAGCAATAGAGTTGGTTGTACATGTGTACGCATTGATTAAGAAGTTCCCGCGCGAGGAACAGTTTGCATTAGGAGACCAATTGAGACGTGCCTTAATCTCAGTTCCATCAAATATTGCCGAAGGAATGGGACGTGTATCAACGAAAGATAGGGCACATTTCGTAGAAATAGCATATGGCTCGCTTATGGAAGTGAATTGCCAATTGGAAATAGCGATGAAGTTAGGTTATATTTCTATAGAAGAGCTGAGTGCGGAGAATAAAGAGTGTGAAGAGATTGCACGTATGTTATCTGGTCTACGAGCTTCGCTTCTCTCGACTCTCGACTCTTGACTCTTGACTCTTGACTCTCGACTCTCGACTCTTGACTCTTGACTCTTGACTCTCGACTCTTGACTCTTGACTCTTGACTCTCGACTCTTGACTATTATGAGACATATCATTCATATATTCCTATGGGGAGAGGAGATTGGCGCGCTGGAATGGAAGCCTCTGACAGGACGTTCGTTCTTTACTTACAATCCGGCGTACATCAACAAAAATGGCGTTTCGATTGCACCACTAATTGCACCCATTGACAAGGATGCATTGTATCGTTCATTTGGCAGTGAAGAGGAACGTATCTTTCAACGGCTCCCTTCGTTCTTGGCCGATTCCTTGCCAGATGACTGGGGTAATACGCTGTTTGAGCATTGGCGTGCAGATCAGCATTTGGCTCCGGCAGATGTGACTCCGTTGGACAAGTTGACATTCATTGGCAAGCGCGGAATGGGTGCGTTGGAGTTCGAACCGGATGCACAGTTGATGCCGTATGCCGAACCGGTGAACATAGCTGAGTTGGCACATTTGGCGCAGAAGATTTTTGTAGAACGCGAGGAAGCACATATCGCTCCGGATGAGGAGTTGACGAAGCAGATGTTGATGGCAGTAGGTACATCTGCCGGAGGACGCCAACCGAAAGCAATAATTGCAATCAACCGCGAGAGTGGAGAGATGCGTTCCGGTCAGATTGCCGGACTGGATGGCTATGATTATTATATCTTGAAATTTGGCGATGCAGAGCGCAGTTCGGCAGAATTGGAAATGACGTACTATGAGATGGCACGTGAGGCAGGAATAGAGATGATGCCATCTGAACTCAAACCGGCAGATGGTGAAAATCACTTTATGACGCAGCGATTTGATAGGCCGAATGGAGAGAAACTGCATACGCAGACATTGGCTGCAATGGATCCGGATGCAAATAGCTACGAGCAACTGCTACTCGTTTGTCGCAAGTTGCGTCTGACGGATGCCACTGCTGATGAAATATTCCGGCGCATGGTTTTCAATTATCTCGCTAACAACACAGATGATCATAATAAAAACTTTGCATTCATCATGAATCGTCGCGGAGAATGGTCTCTCGCTCCGGCATATGACATGACGTACATCTTCAACCGGCGTGGATTTCTTCCGGAACATACGCATTGTCTGCTGATGCGTGGCAAATATGCAGACTGGACGAAAGAGGATGTGATGCTGTTTGCAGCGGATAATGGTATTCGAAATGCAGAGAAGATTATCCGTCAAGTAGCAGATGCTGTGATGCAGTTTAGGGCTTTAGCAGAGAAGAATGGCGTGAAAGCGGAGTGGATTGGACGCATTGAAGAGTGCATACAGGGGCATCTGCGCGAATGGGGATTTGATATCCCTGCCCAGGAAGTCGCATGGATTACTTCTGATGGAAAGCACATATCCAACGTCTATTTGGAGCAAGCGTACAAAGGTAACATCCATCTAAACGCTACGGTTGATGATTCGCCACGTCGTTGGATCTTCCGTCCATATCTACCGGAATATGAGTTGATTACCGAGCAAGGTATTGCGAATATTTCACAAGAACAACTAAGACAATGGGTTGAGGAGAGAATATGAAGATTACGACATACATATAATAAAAGCCGCCCGAAGGACGGCTTACACTCATTTATACACTATACACTATACACTAAACTGTAGCTCGCAGCGAGAGCATCCTCTCACCTCTAAACACTAAACTGTTTTTTTATGTTTATGTCTTTTTAGTGCTTTTAACTCGTTGGAGTGCGGAGAAAGCTCCTTTGGGGTCCCCGCAAATTTTAATTTGTGGGGAGAGCGAGCACATCCGAGTATTTACCGTTAAAACGGAGTTTTGACGCATATACGAGGATAGTGAGCGCGAGAAAGCTTGCTTACAAGTAGTTTTTAACAGCCAAGTACGCGAGGCGCATCGCGCCAAAAGCACTAAAAAGTGTCAAGTTAGGTTTTGGTTTCTATAAATATTTTCTTTATAATCGATTTATTTTCTCTATTTTTTTAAAAACAATAACCTATAACCTATAACCTATAACCTATAACCTTTAACCTTTACCAATAACCCTTTCTATCTAAATCACAAATTCCGCTGCAAAGGTACGGGTTTGAGAGGGAAAAATCGAGAACTTTGTTCCTATTCGTTCTTTGGGGACTTGCGTTTCAACATTTTGTTGATGGACCGGTGTTCGTAGCCCAGAATGTTCGCCGTATTCTCCGCCACATGCGGCCAGCCGCGACAGACCTGATAATCATAAAAGAGGTGAAAGACCTGGTCCTTCACCTCTTTTACATTAAACTCTACTCTACTGATGTTTTGCGGGTTTTCCGCGAGAATCTCTTCCATCCGGATACGGACGAACGCTACTGTCTCCGCACCGAGGTTAATGATTTGTTTCATGATGATTTAGTTTTTTGCATTCCGGCAATATCGCCGTGATTACAAAGATACTAAATCATTAGTATAATGGAATATAAATTTGTGTTATGCGCCGATGATATACAAATAAAAAGTCTAATCACTCATCTATAAATAAAAAAAACGGGATTTAAGTCCCGTTCTTTATTGTTCCTTTTTCAACAACCGCAATAGCAATTCCGGATTGGCGTAAGGCAATATGACATCCTGATATGGAGTGTCCTTCAGACTCAGTGCCAGCATGCCACGCAGTCCGCCTATCACAGTATCAACGATAGCCGGCAGCACACCTCGTTTATCCACAATCTCGTCCGAGAACTCAAACACGGATTCGATATCTTCGAACTCGTATTTATACTCGACCGCGTATGTAACCAAGGGACGGTTTTGATAGAGATACAGAGACTTCAATTGCACCGACATCTCATTATCTCCACAACGGGCAATCTCCAACCCCAAACGCATCTCTATCTGAAAATCTTTGGGGATATCTTTCAGAATCTCTATCTTTTTCTCTATCTCGGATATCGATTCTATTCTCGCATATATTTGGTTATCTGTTGATTTCATAGCAGTATGAAGATTGGTATTTTCGATTAGACTCTTTGGGATTGGCAGGCAGCGTTTCTCTTTCCATACGCGGCAGAGGGATAAAGACATATGTCGGTTTTTGCGGTACTTCCAGTACATTCTCTCCCAAGACAGCGTTGATGTTCGCAATAGTCGGTGTCGTAAAATTATGGGTTCCGGATAGCCATCTGCTTACTTCCGCCTCGGATTTTCCCATCAGTCTGGCAAAATCTTTCTGGGTCATTCCGCGTTCTTCCAGAATGTCGTAAATACGGTTTGCCACGCCTACGTTCAGGCGAATCAGTTCACGAGCTTGAGGTGTTACGAACTGATCATAACACTTCTTCATGAAATCTGTTTTCATTGGTTTATTGGTTTTCATTAATATAGAATCTGATTTTCCCATCTATGGCAGGTTCGTCAGTGATTTCCGAACTTCCATCATGTATCTGAGCCAACAACTGTCGGTGAATTTTTTTAAGAGTCTCTACTTGCCCATTCAAAATCGGGTCCTCCTGATAAGTTCTTGTTTTCTTGCGGCCACCGCCGCCTAAAATAATTACACTCTCATTGATGCAGATACAATACAATCGCAGTTTAGACGTCTCTATGTTCGGAGGTATGGCGCGTATTTTCTCGCACATCTTGCTTTCGTATCGGAAATGCCGGTCGTGCGCCCCGTCCTCTTCTATCTTTTGGATACGGGCTAATATGATGGCCAAATCATTTTTGTATTGGGGATTAGAATAGGCACAAAGAAACTTCTCAAATTCATTTTGCTTCTCGCCATCGAATTTGGGTGAATATATAGCAACTGTAGTACCTTCATTTAGTTTCTCCAGAGTTAGAAACTTTTTCATTTCTGAAAAATTTTGTGCAAAGATACTACATTTTTTTCATTCCTGCAAACTTTTCAGCCACAAAAATTACTTTTTATGCTAATTTTAGCGCATATCATCACTCTGCGCAATCAAGATGGGAATGTAAAAATATTAATTAATGCTGTTATTGAGCAGGAAAATTCTTATTATCCCACATGGCAATGACATATATCAAATATATATTTCTGTTTATTTTCTGTCTATTATTTTTCTTCGAAAATAATTGCATGCATCGTGTCCTGCAACCAATATGAGAATGCCTCCGACGCTTCGCGGGTGAGGTGCGTAGCATTGTACCACCCGTCGTCGGGTACCGGCCAATCGGAAGCATCAATACACAGCGCGCGGTCGCGGAGATGCGCGAGGAGGGTATCCATCGCCGTTACCTGCTCCGGCGGCAAAAGCTGACGGTATTCCTCTTGAGACGGCATAACGACCAGCACCAACCGGACTTCATGCGCCTCACAAAGCGAGGCGATGCTGTCTATATAGCCTGTTGTATGCGCAATAACCTGTTGGGAATGAGCGACATCAATCCTGTCATTGGCGACAAGCGCTGCGACATCTTTGTTCCACAACTCTGCTCCTTGCGCTGCTGCCGCAGCATCATGCCCCAGCCGCTGCCCCAGCGAGTCGCAGCGCGTGACATCCCGCGAGAGTGCGTATTTGACAATCTTCTTCGTCAGCAGCTCCAAATTGAAGATTTCGAAACTATTCCTGTTGAGAGGCCATCGCGGATAGAGGTCCATGTAAATCGTATAATAGGTTCTGCGATGCGCCTCCGCGCCGTCTGCCAGCGTACCATATCCTACACCGAGGATTATAGTCCGGAGCGAATCCATCGAACCGATATAGCGTTCCAGCAGCCGATAGTCATCTTCCGGCGTCTGACTGCTGTTCGCCAGATTGAACGCATTCGGGAACACGTTTGGAGAAAGGCCGTCATAGGCATAGGACGAACCCAAGATGAGTGTCCGTATCTGCGCATGGTGGCACTCCAAGTAATCACGCTTGTAGGTATAGGAATTAGGGATAGACTCCGCTATCCATTCAAGGCTGCCGAATACTGCAATCAGCACCATAAGGAAGAGCAATATGTCTCTGATGAACCGTTTCATGCGCTAAAACTGAAAATAGATAAACGCCTCTCCCTGATTGCCGCTCCATAGCATCATAGCTATCAGCGCGACATAGACAGTATATCGGAGCACTCTGCTACGCACAAAGTGCAGTTCCAGACCATGCGAGCGGTTGCGCTGAAGATACTCAATACCCATCATCAGGACAATAGCAATCGCTGTAAATACCAAGGAGCCCATTTTACCCCCATATGGTAAACTCCATAACGTATGGCTGCATATTTGGCGCAGGATATACCATGATTGGAGGATTGACTCGGAGCGAAAAAGAATCCATCCGAGAACTACAAACACAAAGGTACATACGATTTTCAGGATTGCTCTCTCATCTTCATTGTCTCCATTCTTTCTCCCTAACAGGATTAATGGCACAAACAATAGCGCATGGTATACCCCCCATGCGATGTATGTCCAATTCGCGCCATGCCAAAGTCCGCATAGCAGAAAAACAACAAAGGTATTTCGCATAGTAGTCCGTTTATTGACGCGAGAGCCGCCCAAAGGAATATAGACGTAATCGCGGAACCAAGTGGTAAGAGATATATGCCATCTGCGCCAAAACTCCGCTATATCACGAGAGAAATACGGGTTGTTGAAGTTTCGCATCAGTTTGATGCCAAAGAGTTTGGCCGTTCCGATGGCTATGTCACTATAACCGGAGAAATCACCGTAGATTTGGAAGGCAAACAGGACTGCTGCCAACAGGAGTGTAGAGCCGGTTTGAGTGTCATATGTCGCCCATACTTGGTCAACGTAGGTTGCGCAGTTGTCGGCTACCACTATCTTCTTAAACAAGCCCCATAGAATTTGGCGCATTCCGTCCGTCGCTTGGTCGTACGAGAACGTGCGTTTCTGCAGGAACTGCGGCAAGAGGTTGGTGGCTCGTTCAATAGGTCCGGCGACTAACTGCGGAAAGAACGCAATAAACGCAAAGAAAGCAATGATGTCTTTGGTCGGTTCTATCTTTTGGCGATAGACATCTATGGAATACGAGAGGGCTTGGAAGGTATAGAACGAAATGCCGACAGGCAGAATGATCTTGAGCAACAGGCTTTCTGTGCTGATGCCGACCAACTGCCCGAACTCCGAGACAAAGAAATCGTAGTATTTGAATACCGCTAAGACACCGAGATTGAGAACTATATTAGCCACCATCCATGTCTTGGCTTTTGTCGGCGAGGATTTGCCGATAAGCAATCCGCTACCCCATGAGCAAAAGGATGTAAAAGCAATCAGCAGCAGAAAACGCCAGTCCCACCAGCCGTAGAAGATATAACTGGCAACAAGGACAAAGGCGTTCTGGAGCCTGAGTTTGAGTGTGTCATTTATGTGCGCGTAGCCGATTGCCCAGTAAATCAGAAATACAATGGGCAGAAAGAACGCAAATTCGATGGAATTAAAGAGCATAATACCTACATATTCTCATACAGATTGGTAATCCGCTTGGCGATTCTGCTCCAACAATCAGCAATCTTTCGCTGCAAGAGTTCATAGATAGTATCGTGTTTAGAGTTTTCCTCTACCCTCTCAGTTTACGTTTCAGCTGTACTATTTTATCCGTCAATCTACGGCCAAGGATATGAGTAATAATCCACTCTTTTACCAACTGTCCGCGAGTCTTCTCCACCCAACTACCGGCAAAATGATGAATGCAGTAAGTATTTTTCGTCAGTTTCAGTATACGCGTACTGGTTAACGGACAGAAATAATCGACGGGAAAAACATGCATGTCATTCTTATAGACCTGATATTTCCCATTAATGACAAACCCACCGGCAACCATGATATCTGCAATAGGTTTTGTGTTTGGTGTCAAATCCAGCGAACCATCGGGATTGACAAAATGCTTCCCATCATAATACGCCAGTTGCTCACGCACCCATACTCCATGCGGCGCAGATGCCATCAGTCCGGTAACCGGTGCATTGACCATACTGGCTTCATATCCAGTAAATGCCGGCAGTTCCATCAGTTCGCCAAGCGGACGCAGAATCTCCACGTCCGTATCCATATACACGCCGCCGAATTTCTCTAATGCCCATAAGCGGACTACGTCCGTCACAAAGGCAAACTTGCGGTTGTCATACGCCTCACGGGCATACGGATACATATCAAGGTCGAAGGTGTCCTCGTTCCAGAGTCTTAATTCGTACTCGGGCAAGTATTTCCGCCAGCTCTCTATACATTTCAATGCCAGTTCCGGCATCGGTTTTCCTCCAAACCAGCAATAATGAATTATTTTAGGAATCATGGTGCTTCGCAATGTTTTATGTTTTATGTATTATGTTTTCGTTTCAGAGAAAGGATTATTGAGGTTATGATGCGGATTAATTCCTCCGCATCTGCGATTAAACTTCCGTATAATTGGTCATCAATATAACCACACCGGGAAATCACCTTTAACCAATAGATTGTTTCGTTTGCTTCCTTCTGAGCAATGCCCAATTTATGAATATAATCCGATTCACTCTCCGCAAATACAGCCTCACTATAGTTCGCGCCTATTGAACTCGCGCATCGATCTACTTGGTCTGCCTTATTATATTCGCGGTGCTTATTATTAAGATCCTTGCGTAAGGCATCTACCCGAACTGCAAAATCTATACACTTCTTCTGTATTTCTTGCTGCTTTTCATTCATACATCACACTTCCTTCATTATACATAATACATCATACATAATACATCATTCATAATACATAATACATCATACATAATACATCATACATTGGCTAAGTAGTCGCAAATACGACTACAAGCCATCCCATCCCCATACGGATTAACTGCTTGGCTCATTTTCTGATAAGCCTCAACATTATCCAGCAAGGTGCTTACCTCCTCTACTATCTTATCATAGTTGGTTCCTACCAAGTGAACCGTTCCTGCCTCAAGAGCCTCCGGACGTTCGGTAGTATCACGCATAACAAGTACCGGTTTCCCTAATCCCGGAGCTTCTTCTTGGATGCCTCCGGAATCGGTAAGAACGATGGTCGATTTCTCCATCAAAAAGACGAATGAGAGATATTCCAATGGATCTATTAGGAATAGATTGTGTATGGTGTATGGTGTATGGTGTACAGGTTCTATTTCTCCAAACACCTCGTGTATGGGTTTGCGGACATTGGGATTAAGGTGCATGGGATAGACAAAATCGACATCGGGATACTTGGCTGCCAAATCACGGATTGCCGTACACATGGATATGAATCCATCGCCAAAGTTCTCCCGTCTATGACCGGTAATCAGCACCAATTGACGCGAACCATCCAAACGTTTCGTATCATACCCGGACTGCAATAATGATTCGCATAATTGCTGTTGTAACATATCGTCATTCTTAATTTTATCCACCACCATATACAGCGCATCTATCACCGTATTGCCGGTGACGATAATCTGGTTTTCAGCCACATTCTCGTGCAAGAGGTTCTGCTTCGCAAGCGGTGTGGGTGCAAAATGATAAGTCGCGATACGCCCCGTCAATTGCCGGTTCATCTCTTCCGGCCATGGACTGTAGATATTATGCGTCCGAAGTCCGGCCTCCACATGTCCAACAGGTATCTGCTGGTAGAACGCTGCGAGAGCCGCAGCCGTAGAGGTTGTTGTATCGCCATGAACAAGAACCACATCCGGTTGCTCCTCCTTGAGCACATCACGCATACCAACCAGAACACGACTCGTTACATCATAGAGGTCCTGATTCGCTTGCATAATATTGAGGTCGTAATCCGGAGTGATACCAAAGATATGCAACACCTGATCCAACATCTGCCGATGCTGACCGGTCACGGCAACTACAGTACGAAACTTATCCGGCTGCGCTTGCAGCATCTTCACCAGTGGAGCCATCTTTATCGCCTCCGGCCGCGTGCCAAAAACTATAAGTATTGTTTTCATTTTATTCCTGACTTTAGGAATCATATCTCAAGATTCATGACTTTTTCGATTACCGGTGCCATGTCATAATACTTATATTCGGCAAGGCGGCCTCCGAAGATGACATTCTGCTCTTGTGCGGCGAGTGCGCGATATTGCTCCGCCAACGCGTTGTTGCGCTCGTCATTCACGGGATAGTATGGTTCCATACCGGGTTTGTATTCGGAAGAATACTCTTCGCTGATAACTGTCTTGGGGCAATCATATACCGCTTGTCCGAACATCTCAAAATGTTTATGTTCGATTACGCGGGTATAGGGCTGCTCATGCGAGGTATAGTTAATAACCGCATTGCCTTGGTAGTTCGGCGTATCTTCCACACGTGTTTTGAACGAAACCGTACGCCAGTCGAGACGACCCAAACGATAGTCGAAGTATTCGTCCAGAGGACCGGTATAGACAATCTTAAAGGCAAGCGCGTGAGCTGCTTGCACACGATTGTTGTTGAAAGTTGAAAGTTTAATGTTGAAAGACTCTAACAATGCATTAAAATCCTCACTGAAAAAGTCGCAATTGGTTTTCGTTTCCACTCCATCCAAAAGTTTCTCTATGAGAAGATTATAACCTCCAATGGGGATGCCTTGGTAAAGGTCGTTGAAATAATTGTTGTCAAAGACGAAACGCACCGGTAAGCGCTTGATGATAAATGCCGGAAGTTCTTTGCAATCCCTGCCCCATTGTTTTTCAGTGTACTCTTTGATGAGCTTGAAGAAGATATCCTTTCCGACCAAGCACAAAGCCTGCTCCTCCAGGTTCTGCGGTTCGCGACCATTGAGAGCGGCCAATGCTTCTGCACGTTGCTCATTGATACGAGCTTCTGCTTCAGCCGGTGTGTGCACATCCGGCCACATCCGGCAAAAAGTATTCATATTGAACGGCAGGTTGTACAACTCGCCATGGTAATTAGCGACCGGACAATTGGTATAACGGTTGAACGGAACGAGCGAGTTCACGAAATCCCACACCTCTTTGTTGGACGTATGGAAGATGTGTGCGCCATACTTGTGCACATTGATGCCCTCTGTCTTCTCACAATAGACATTTCCTCCATTATGCGAGCGTTTGTCAATCACAAGACAACGTTTTCCGGCTTGCTTCGCACAGTAGGCGAAAGTGGCACCAAAGAGACCGGAACCTACTATCAGATAATCGTAATGAGCCATCATTTTTTCATTTTTCGTTTCACAAATCGAACTGCGCGTTGAGCCAATCTGCGGGTTCGAAATATCGAGAGATAGAGCGCAAAAGGCAATGTCCGATAGAGTTTGACTATCTTATCAGGAACGATATCCGGATAATTCGTTCGGATAAATGTATCCCATGCCAGCAGCCGCGGTTGGGCGATAGAGGATGGGAATAAACTCAATTCCTGGTAATGCCATGTGGCTAATGACTGATAGTTCTCTTCAGTATAGGCATCACGCATGCCCCCCTTCGGCACAACATGTCGATATTGACGCAACCACTCAAATAAGCAACTGAGCACTTTTGTCACATCGTCCGCAGCACGCACTGCACGCACTTTCGGGTCAAAACTTTGTCCGGGACGGCCGATATAATAGCGATACACATTGAACGGCATGTACACAAAATCCTTGGCGATGGCAATAGGTATAGCCTGCAGCGCCACATCATCGTACATCACATGCTCGCAATACAGCGGCAGATACTGTTGCATCATAGAGGTGCGATAGACGGTATCATGCGCATAGGTCATGTTGTAACCATGTCCGGTAGCCAACCAATCAAATTGATCCGCGTCATATATCTTGCCGGGAGTTAACTCAACATGGCGGTTGGTATCTTCGTAGCGGTCTGTCTCTGCATAGTATTTCTGGCTATCCAGCATCACCATGTCGGTATCGCACGTCCGGAGAAAATCAATCAGTTTCGTCAGTTCGTCGGTCTCAAACCAGTCATCCGAATCGAGATAGAAGAGGTACTTGCCGACGGCCAACTTGGTACCATGGTTCCACGCCCCGCCATGTCCGCGGTTCTCCTGGTCAATGACACGCACTATACCCGGATATTTCATTTCATACACCTTTGCCAGTACGGCAGAGTTGTCCGGTGTTCCATCATTGATGACAACAATATCGAGCAATTGCAACAGTTTCTCGTCCGGCACGATGAGCGATGAGATACACTTGTCAATGTATTTCTCTACTTTATAAACCGGAATGACAATAGATAAGAGTTTGTTCATAGTATGGTTCTCATTTTTATATACCATCGGTATAACAGAATACTCATTGTATTTCGCGAATGATATCGTCGGTAACTATGTATAAATCGGAATGGAATGCGTTTGGATATCCTCATACCATCGGACAATTTGTAAGACAGTGGATATTTCTCACGCATAATAGTATCAAAAGTTTCCAATGCATCCATTCCTAATGTCATACCTTCTTTTAGCAGGAAAGCGGAATATACCAAATGAATACGTGTACGCAGACGCCATGTGAGATAATCCCTATGTGCTGTGTCAAGAGAGGGAGCGATTTCTTCATATTCCTGCATCATGGTGTCTGTACCTTTCATTTCATGGGAGAAATTTTTATAGAAGACTGCCGGGTCCATTGTCTGGCCTTCTCTGCCAATCATATACTTATACACCACTTCGTTAAAATAACTGATTTTCCGAACAGTGGTCATCGGGAGAAATATCCACTCTTGATCCGTATAACTGATTCCCTCTGTTTGGTGATAATTAATATCGCGCAGGTTTCGTGTGCGATACGCCACCGCGTGCATCAGGAATAACTTATCCGTCTGCAAATCCGACAAAGACACCTTACTGCCAAAAGCATAGTGTATATGGTTCAACACAACTCCATCGCCATTCACTTGGTCGAAATCCGATAATACCATATCTACATCCGTAGTAGAAAGAAACCGCAAATACTTCTCGAAGTTAGCGGTATCAAACCAATCGTCCGCATCCAGTACTTTGATATATTTGCCCGTTGCCTCTTTCAAGCCACGATTGATGCAAGAGCCGTAGTTGCCATTCTCCTTGTCAATAACACGGAAAGTATTGGGATACTTCACCTCATACCTATGCGCAATAGCAGACGAGGTGTCTTTGCTGCCGTCATTGATAACGAGCACTTCTAATTGCGCCATCAAAGTCTCATCGTTAAGGACGAGCGAGTCCAAACAACGCGGCAGATAATTCTGCATGTTATACGTTGGAATGATTATGGTTAAAAGTTTGTCCATATGGCTATTTTAAAAATATTTCTTGCACTATTAAATTAAATGATTCAACAGAATAGTATTGCTGTATTTTTAACAAGGCGCTTTTTGCTATTTCTTTATTCTTTTTTTCGTCCTGTAAGAGAGAAATCACATTATTCGCAAATTCTTCATCGCTTGTCGCAGATAGGAAATCCTCTCCATTTACGAATCCGGGATGCAGTCCTCGCAAGCCATTGGGAGTAGCTACGACAGAACGCCCCAAAGACATTGCTTCTACTAATTTCACGCTGGTTCCTGTTCCTCGATATAATGGAACTACGACACATTTACACTGTGCATAGGCATTCTTTAAGTCTTCTACAAAGCCATGTATATGAATGCCGCCGACTTTCTTACATTGTTCAATAAGTGAATCCTCTGTCATCTTTCCTACGACCTCCAATGTAGCGGTAGGTATTTTTTCCCGTACTAAAGGAAATACTTTTTCTACAAAATGGGTTAATCCTTCGATATTGGGTAAGTAACTAAACCATCCCACTACTAATATTTTGTCATCTTGCTTTGCGAAATCAACGAGCGGTAATGATTCCTCGAAAATAGAAGTGTTAGGCAAGAATGAAGCATTCGGATATGCTTTAGTTGGAGACGAATAGAAAATATGATGAACATTCCGGCAAATATACTTGGTTATCGAATCAATAGTATGCGCATACAGAAATGTATATAATTTATTTCTGAATGAACGAACTTTGTCAATCGACATTAGAATAACATCTTTAGGATCATCATCCATGTCTATTATAAGCCTGTCTGCATACTTTAATAATCCGCAATAACATGCATAATGAATATATCGCGTTACTATAAAATCATATTGCTTCTGCTTGACGATCTCATCAACAATCCTTTCTTTTTGTTTACATGTGGGGTATAATATCTCCGGAGATTTTATTTTAAATAGTTTCGTAAATTTTTCTATTCTCCCATTACTCTCTATAGATTCATATACCTCATCAGAGAACAAGACATCCACGTTTTCTATATTAGACGTAGTTTTTCCGGCAAATGATATTACATCTACATGTCCAAATCTTGCCAATGCTTTTATTAAACGCATTGAACGCTGAGATGCTCCACAATTAGACTGAGCAAAGATTGGGAAAAAGTTATTTACAAATAGGATATTCATATCATCCTAATTTTGAAGAATCTGACAATAATAATCATATTGTTTTTGGGCAATAACGTTGGTTGACAATTGTTCATATACTTTTGCATGAATTGCCAGCTTTTTCTGAGGATTTGGAGATAGGAGTATCTTTTCAATTATTTGTGGAAGGTTCGCGATATCCTCCACATTAAATACATATCCACCATATTCTTTTAAAAAAGAACCTACATTTCCGATATCAGGTCCACATACTGGCTTGTTAAACAATAGAGGCATCACTGCATTTCCTGAATTCAAAATTTTTAGTCGTTGAACAAATGCCATATCACAGGCAGCGTAATAGTACGGCAAGTCTTCATCTGATATAGGTACCCATGTTTTGCCTGTTAAATGTATTCTACGAACATACCGATAGTATAAATAATGAAAATAGCTTTTGGAAACAAATGGGAATTCTTTCTTTAAAGATGTACGCACTCCTGCAAATGCAGGTGCTATAAACTCCACATCTTTGTGCTTTAATTTTTTTGACAAATACAATATTACATCACGTTCTTCTTGAGCTCTGAATGCGCCCATACACAAAATATACTTTTTGCTTGGAGATAAACCAAGTTTTTTACGGGCAACTTCATAAGTCGGTCTTATGGTATAAACCTCATCATATATATGATGAGGTAAAATATAGTGATTGCTTTGAGGAAATGTTTCCATAAAGAGATGTTGACTATATTCTCCGAGATGAAAAATAGCATTAGAATACTTATATACCATTGTTATAGCATCTGCAAAAGAAGCCCCTTGTGTATAATGAGGACACAAATCATGACATGTAGAAACAATTTTGTTCCCGTGATCTTTAATCTTCTTCAGTTGTACTGAGAAATCCTCAAGGGAATGATGATGCGCATCACAGTCTAAAAAAGCCGCTGGCCAATGGAAATGAATAATATCATATTCTAATATCTTTTCACTCCAAAATATATCTTCACCCCAAGCAAAAGTTATATCAGGATGATTTTTTTCTATACTCTCCTTTAAAGTATATATATATGGATTGCCAGCATCATATATATCTTTATGTACTATAAATACTTTCATTTTTTTTAAAATTAATATTATAATTTATGCATTTGCAAGTACATTCATCATTCTACTCATTCCCTCCGAATACCTCATATATTGTCGTTCAGAGAATAGACGACATTTCTCCTTGTCAAAAGTAATAATTTTCTCTATTACATTCTCAGGAGAAGGAATACTTTCTGTATTCTTAAGAGAACACCAATTACTATCTAATCCCGCCTCATGCACAATATGATATATCTTGCTTTGCTCTTTTTGAAACTCAATTGGACGCGGATACAATATCTTTTGTTTACTATTTCCGCATCCGTATTCATCGAAAGAAAAACAAGGAGTAGAATTGTGCAATGCGACTACAATCGGATGCATTCTTTCCCCTACGTAACCATACGCATGCTTTATCAAAGCATACCAATCAATTGGCGAAAGAGGAGGTGGTATAATTTTTTCAATTCCTGCATTTCTAACTCCTTCCGGCATAGTGAGAGCAACTGGAAGTAATCCTTTGCTTCTAATGCAAGATGAAAGAGCATTAATATATTCATCAGAGCATACATATGTTCTAAAACTTAGCAAGACATAATCTTGTTTTATGCCGAATTTTTTCTGAATCTCGTCTTTTGTAGGAATAATATCTTTAATGTTATGATTAAAGGCAAAAACAGGATCTGGGTAAATAGTTATATCTTTCTCTCCCATAACGCTTTCAACCATTAACTGCGTCCTCGTATCACGAACTGTTATCGCATTAAAATTGCCCATACAAGATTTCATGAACCGCTTTTCATAGGGCGTCATTTTTTCGAAGAAGGTATTTTGGGCCGACACAGCATATACCGTAGCTGGAATTCTATGATTCAGTTTAGAAAGGAAACCACCGAAGAATGGATTTCTGTGCAATTTCTCCACACAAGGAACCTTCTCAAATACTAACCCTGGTCTATATTTACCCATTTTTAGATACCAACGGCATCTCAATGGTATATACTTAAAAAGAGCATCACTCCCCAATAGAATAGCATCTAATTCTAATCTTTCGATTTCTTCAACTAATTCTTTCTCATTTCGACACATATTACTCAAGGGAAAATAAGATTTTGTAAACTTATCATGCTCCTTCAATTGTTCGGCAGGTAAGCCACAATAAATATTTTCTAAATCTTGTGGATACCAATTTAACACTACCGGTTCATGCCCTGCATTACGCAAGTAACAAACCGTAGATAATGTTTGCAACTGTGCTCCAAAATTTGGGACACAATGATATGTCAATATACCTATTTTCATGAAAAATGTTCTTTAGATGTTTCAGCATTATAGCCGTATTGATATTCTTTTTCTTCTCGATAACCTATAATTTTTGCAGGAATGCCTGCGACAATCGCATATGGAGGCACATCTTTTGTTACAACTGCATTGGAAGCAACTACAGCCCCTTTACCAATCTTAATATTCGGCAATATAATGGACCTACTGCATACCCATGCATATTCTTCAATCTCTACAGGTCCACCCTTCGTACAAAAATTAATATCATTATAATCATGATTCATCGTCCATATAATAGCCTCATAGCCTATTACAGCATTCTTTCGAATCGTAAGACCATTTCTACCATCCAATAGTACTTTTGGTCCGATAGATACTCCATCTTCCAAAACAATTCCTTTTGGATTGCGTATGTGGAACCCTGCATAAAGACGTACGTTTTTTGACATCGTCATCCCTAATTTCTTCAATTTTCGATTACGGAATCGGATACTAGGAAAGTTGCATAACCAACTATTTATGTACCACCATTCAAATCCTGGTTTCATTTCATGGAAATATCTTTTTACCTTTTTCCACTGCTCCCATAAGAGAATCTTCTTCACCATTTTTTTGATTCTCTTTTTCTTTTCTTTCTTTTCATTCTCCATATAATGTAGCCATAAATTTTCGTTCATAATTTCATTAACCACTTCTTCATATTTTCCGGTTCCGATATTTCCATATATAATACTCCGTTCATTAGGAATTTCTCTATCAGTCGGTAAAAGAGCAGCTTGTTTAAACGCGATTTGATGTGCAACTTGATGTGCATCCAATTTCCCCTTTATCGTTCTAAAGAATTCTTCCCCCTTGGGGGTATTGACGACAACCAAAGAACGCCCATTCTGTAGTTCCCACTCCGACATTGGATTTGAATCTATATTCCAAGGATCACCCACAGTGATATCGCCATACCTTTTTTCGTTACGGAATACGCATTTATAACAACTTGGACGAGCATTATATATCTTTCCATGTTCATTATAAGCGTAACATGCATAAGTAGGTGAGAATCTACCCAAACACTCTATATGCTGTTTTTTAGTACCATCTTCGTAGTCAAAATTGATAATACCTCCGGCGATATATGGATACTTTCTCTTGCTACGGAATCTAAAGTTCTTGATTATGCCTTTACCTAATTTAGAACGCCAATAAGCAATTTCCTCAACTAACAACTTATAACTATATACTCCATGACAAATTAGATCGACAGTATAGAGTTTCTCATAATCTTTTCTCAAATACGCTTTTAAACCCGCAATTTGACATGGTGTTCCTATATACAATACTCGCTCGTCTTCGGTCAATAATTGCTTTACTTTCTTAAAACTATCCAACAAATCACTTTGGATATATTTGCTATTTCGAATCTTATCAAGATCTTTGATTGTGCGAATCTCAATATGATATGCTTTCCATTTCGTCTCGTCGAGCCAGCAGCCAAAGGCCACTCCTCCTTGCCGTATTATCTCTTCGGCAAGCATAGTACACACACCTATCGTTGCACTATTCTTATAGTATTGCAACTGCTTAGTATTACAAAGGTAACAATTTTGAGAGCCCCTATTAACATTGGAGACATCATGATTCATTGGACAAATCTTTTCACACAAACCGCACTCTACACATTTGTCCACATCAACATGCGGATACAGGAAACCTTCTTGGTCTTCCTTCATTTGAATGGCACCTTTCGAGCAAATATTGGCACATGCAGAGCATCCAGAACAAAACTGGGGATTATCGACTTCAATATGTCTCGGTTGTTTACTCATATTACCTTTTATGCAACAAGGAAATGATTTTTTGAGCCTTTCTAATGCATTTGAATAAGACAAGAAAGAATTTGTTTCCGCCTACTCTGTAGTACGTCATCTTATCATTAAGTGAAGCATTCCCTATATAATCTATAAAATGCACCGTTTTCACATCCTTTGACTTTGCCACCTTATCACACTGTGCGTCCCATTCATAATCCATTCCTTGCTGATAATTAGAATTGACATATGCTTCTACGACTCGTTTCAACCCTTCTTCCAAAGGAATTTGCGGGCTAAAAGTAGGACAAATTGTTTTGATTTTTTTATTACTGCATACATAATTGAACGATCTGCCCAGAATGTCATCTTGCCTGCTTGGCACCATTTCTGCGTATACTTTTGCGGTAACATCCACTATCTTATACTCAACCCCGATAATAGATGCTACTACATCTAACACTTGTTTAAATGAAGGACATTCATCTCCACAAACATTATATGCCTCATTGTATGCCTCCTTGACTCCCAGTAATCCAACTACACCTCTAGCAAAATCCTCCGCACGCATCATATTACACCTATATTTTCCTCCGTTCAATGCAATAATTGGTTTCCCAGCTTTTATCCGTGCCACAAGTGTCCCGTGTTTCCCATAGGTTGGCATAATATCATATGGAATTCGAGTATCATCATACGTTATCCCCGGGCGAACAATCGTGTAGTTGCAGTTGGACAATGCTGCTATCTTCATTAAAAGTTCTTCGCATTCCCATTTTTCAACACTATATGGCCACTGAGATTGCACCTTAGGAGCATCCTCATCAAAAAGCATATCTAGCGACGAATTATACACCATCGTTGTGGATATAAAGACATATTGCTTTGTATAATTCGAGTAATGCTCAAAACTCTTTTGCAATTCCTCTTTGTGGCGTACCAAGAAATCTACTACCGCATCAAAGTATAAGCCTTTAAGTTTTTCTTCTAGGCGTTCGTAATCATCTTTATCAGAGACAATCGTATGTGCGCCCTCCACAGAAACATGCTTACCTCTATTGATACATGTGACATCCATACCTTGCCTTATGGCTTCTGATGCGACAGCCCCACTTAACAGGCCAGTTCCCCCTATGATAAGAACTTTTCTCATCCGATACTCGCCGTAAATGTATTATCTAAATTATAATCATGCTCTATTACTCTATTGGTTGCCGAAACGACCGTGGCATTTGCAGGAACATCCTTTACCACAACGCATCCTGCTCCTATACGCGCATTATCACCGATATTCACAGCTCCAATGATTTTTGCTCCGGCACCAATCATAACACCGTTTCCGATTTTACCCCCACCCATTCGTAATTTGCTATCTTTCAACGTATTAGATCCTATTGTTACATGCTGAAATATAACACAATCTTTGCCTATTTTGGCATATCTGCTGATAAATACACCAATTATGCCATGTGGGAATGTTGGAATCCCATCTATTTGAGCTTCATAACTAATCGATGCTCCGTAGTAATCCATATACGCATAATACAGTTGTAAACGCTTAGGGTCGTGAGTTTGCGCACAAATATCTCTAAGGTGCCAAATATCACCATACAAATATTTGACGAGGAACACACAATGCACACGAATCCAATCTTCTTTGAATAAACGAATCAAACGTCTTATATGTATATGTTTTAGTTTCATTTCTTTTTGTCAATAATGTAACAATGTTTACAGGACCACTAACTTATTATATATTTGCTCCAATTCATCATGCTCCAATCTATCCTCGATTGCTGCCATTCCTATATGCGACCCTCTATCCGACAATATCGCATATTGTGATTTTAGAGTCTCTATGGTATCATCTGGAATATTCTTCAATTCACTAAATTTCTTCCATTGAATATCCGGATGCGCAATACGATACTTACAAGGTACTAAGTTTAGAAAAATTTTTTCATCTACTAAAAATTCTACTGCTTTTCGTAATAACGTCTTGGCTTCATCTGCCAAATCATCTGAGAACGGCTCAGTATCTATGTATGATTTAGCTCGTTCAAGATATGATTGAGCACACTCTTTTTTATAATCAGTGAGGAAGCCTCTTTTTGATGTTGATGCTGTAACTCTATATGCAATTATATGTTTTTTGGACGAGGTTCGTTGAGAACGACGGTCAATGCTTTTAAACACTGTACTAGAATTACTATTCATAAATAGTTCTACAAACCAAAAATTATGTGAAAAGATGATAATCTGGTTATCTAATTCCATAACCATATCAACAAATTTGCAAATAATCTTGTTGTCGAGACTATTCACGGGATCATCAAATATTATCGGATTCTTCTCTTCTCTTATTTCCGCATCTGATATAATCAATGCCAACGCAATCGCCTTTTGCTCTCCTTCACTAAGGATCGATTCAACGGTATACGGTTTATCCAACTTTATCACAAGTTCTGGTGTATCATCATTCTGCACCAAATCAACTACTATCCCAATATTCTTTCCTAATAGACGGTTAATGTTGTTCGCTAATTGACTTCGAAGCGCTTGTAGATACCCTATCATTGCCGCTTCGCAACTAAGATTTATCAATTCTGGCACAGACAAATCATCCCATCTATCGGGACTAGCTTCTGCCACTTTATCCATTATTTTATCAAAATTCTGCTTAAATTGATTAATGGATGGCATCCCGTACATATCTACGATATATGTATCGGGACTATGCTGCTTTAATAGATGCTCCGCATATTTGGAGTTAAATACTGCTATCTTGTTAAATGGCGCTTGACCTTTTGCCGCATCCGTGTTGTCCCATGTATATTCCGGTTGTGGGACATCATTGATGGAATATCTTATTTTACACAATGGAGATTCCGGGTGCTCTGCATATATATTCTGCAATACAGGTGACGCCAATCGTCCTCCCGCCAGATGTTCCAGCACGCGGAAATAACCACTCTTTCCTGTTGCGTTTTGACCATACAAAATTGTCATTCCCTCCTCACAAAACACCAACTCCGAATTATCCTTTAGCGCATTTACGCCCTTTTCATGCATCATTGACAAAATACGCAAAGTCTGTTTCGGGCTTTCTGCTGGTACTGGAGTTGTCGGCGCACTATTACTCGTAAATATATTGAATACCTCCTGTATATCATCATCGCCCAATACGCCCTTATTCAGCGTTCTACAACACAGTTCCTTTGCCCAGCCGGGAATAACCGGCTGCTTGGATATATTCAATAATTTATTTTGGGTATATATCATATTCTTTTTCTTCTTATATCGAATTTCTTACACTTGATGCAAAGGGTGACCCTTTCTGAATCATATACTCCAAAATCCGCACAAACTGATTTCGCAATGATACATCATCCCTCAAATCCAATTCATGCGCCGGATATATATTCCGGCATAAAGCCTCCAGTCCATTCAGAGCCTCATCCTTCCTGTCTCCGAGATGAATATCTGGATACCTACATAATATACCATCTATTATGCTCAAGAACTTCAAATAGTATTTCTTCCCTATCGAATTAGCTATCGCCAATATGTTCAAGAGTACTATTGGCTCATCCCCGATCCTATCAGCTATACTTTCATAGAAGTCCACATCTGCTTCTCTCAACTTAAACCCGTCCCATCTCACGCCACCGATTCGGCGCGGATTTAACATATATGCATCAACTACTTCATCATATATGTAGTGATGTTTCCCTTCTATCACAGCATCGAATAATTCTCCCCACACTCTCCAGAATGAATTATAACTATCATTCATGATGGTGAGATATATGAATGCAGTAAGTAACGAATCTTGTTTTCTTATTCCTGCATATCTTGTGAAATAGGACATCAATTCGGGTATGTCTTCCGCAGGAGCCTCCAATATCATCCGGGCCACAACATCTGCTGTATAGATACGTGACATGTTGTACATATCTCTGCGTTTGTCCGTTTCATCCCATATATGCGACAATATTTCCAAACTGCGTTTTGCACACTCGCGCATTTCTTCGTTGGATGGATATGTGGCTAACAAACACAATATCGCTTCCGCACCTGTAGGCGTTAGTCTATTGAAGTTCCCTTCGCTTGACTTTTCTGCTATGTAAGTCCGTACTGTCTTACTCATGAATTCAAATCGATCGTTCCACATGCCGCTATATTTCACCATTTGGGCTACACTATCGCAACAACGAACTCCTTCTACTTCGTTTTCTAAAGCGGCGTATGTGCAAAGAATCTTACTACATCGTTCATCATATTGATGGCTTCTTCGTACAATCACATTGATAGCAAACAAACACATCCTGAAACTTGACATGGCAGGTTCCAGCATCGTGTCAACGTCCATCAATGCAGCTATTACCTCTTTTTCGCAATATGCTATTTCTTCTTCAGATAGTTTGTCAATGTAGCCGTTAAGTAATGCTGCATATACCATCGATGGTACAAACTCGTCACCCGGTAACAGAGACAATCCTCCTTTTTGTATCGCTAATTGCTCTTGTATATTTTTACTATCCGTTAGTGCCTTGTGCGGATTCTTTTCATATTCGCTATCTGCTATTTTATCCAACTTGCCATTGAAGCTGTTCTCCGCCCACATCCGCAATGAAATCCCTACCATCATCTTATCATTGTCCGATTTGGATTTCTCCGTCAGCCTTTTTTGTTCCTCGTTAAGCTTTGGCGTATATTGTACCATCGGCACTCCATTAACCTCTACCTGCTCTTTCAACATACTGCGCACATCACATCGCGAAAGGATAAATTGGCACACCGTTCTATAATTCGTTGGTATTTGTAGCAATTGTTCGTTCAGCGAATCTACATTTGCATATGCTTTTTCAAGTTTCTCTTTATCTTCCGCCTCTGTCGAATACTCTAACCCTACTTGCATATGAAATAGTAATTGCTCTAAATGCGTTTTTCTATGCGGTAATGCATTAGACTTCTTACGTTCATCTAACATTGGCAGATTTCTGCGATATGCAAACTCTATGAAACCGGAATGTAACTCACTAGTACATCTGGTTAAGTCATACCACAAAAATTTCAAATTAGATGTTAACACTATCGCTTCATCAAAGAACTTGTCCGGATAACATGTCACTATACTGGCTGCTATTGCCAACAAAGATACGCTTTCTGCCTCCCTTATAATGGTATCTAAAATTGCTTTAACATTGGCGACTCCTTTTTCTTTCTCCTCCTTTATAGATTCCAGTAAATAGTTCTCTAATGCCATATGAATACATGGCAACACGTTAGGTGTAGCTAAGCTTGATGTTCCGCGATAAAGATTCCAAAGAGTTTGATTCCCTAACTTCTTACATGTTGTACCATCGGACAATGTCAGATCTATCTCACTAACCGGATCTATTCGATTATTGAACTTTGCATAGTTCCTTACGCATTTATTCACAAAGCGTATAAGAAAATCAACTGTCTCCTTGGGACGCACCATCAAAATACTACCGATACATGTCTGCAATCCGCTAATCGGGAAATACATCATACTCAATCGGTAATGACTTAATCCCCACGCGTCTTCCGGATCATAGGTTAATCCTCCTCCAATCACATGACTGTACCTCGATTCGTTATCATCCTTCGATGCACTCCAGAATATATCCATCAAGGACAAAACCTCGGTTGGATAGTGCATAAATATATGTAGCAATGATATATCTTCCGATTTGGCTATATATCTGGAAAACTCACAATATGGATCTTTATGGTTTACCCATTTATTCGCTATGATCTCGTCAAGTATCTGCTTTAACTCCGGTAATATATATTCAAAATAATTTGAAACGGTTAAATAGGCCGTATCTTCGTTTTGATAATAACTATCTTCTCCTTTCTTTCGAGTTTCTGCCACATTGATGTGTGGCTTCAATGCCATCAGTCCTGCCTTTCGTAACGTTTCCGGATTACCCTTTTGGATCCTATGATAACTCTTTAGTATCGCTGTTATCAGCTTGGCATTCTTCTCATACAAGCCATCATAATTATCATCGATAAAACGAATAGCGCTCTCCCATCCAGATCCGACAGGTCGCATTATCGGATAATTAGTCTCGTTTAGTTTGACATATTGGACTATATTTTGACAATTTGTAGGTAATTCCGACAATACTGCTACAGCTAACTGATAATTGTTTCCCTTTAATTTTGCATCATATCGCTCAAAGAATGTGCTCGCAAACTGCTTCGAACGCAATACTTCTGTGATGATAGCGCTCTTCCATATTTTATCAAGTTGTGTATCAAATGCTACCTTTACAAATTCTTCGGAGGTTTCCGCATCCCACTCTATTTTTTCATGCATCCACCTACGGAATGCGTTATACGTAAGCACATTATTCTCCAATGATTGTACAAACGCTATTGCATCCTGCGTTTGTTCCCATTGAATATCCAAATCCTCCCCTATCGCCCATTCCAAATAAATATCGTGTGCAAAACTATATCCGTACTTATCTATGATTACTATCTCGTCCTCTTGAAGTTCGGATATTACCTGATTATCAAGTCCTTCTTTGCTTACTCTATACTTATCTTCGCTAAGTGCCTTTCTCGCCAATGCCAACGCGAAACTTTCGCGCGATTCTTGTATGTCTGAATTTATGCTTGATCCACCTTTTATTTTATCTTCCCAAACTCTATCTCTAAATTCTATCGGCGTTGTTGGTTTCCTATCAGTAATCTCACAATAGCGAGCCAGATAGAATAAGTTATGTATGATGTCATACAAATTTCTATCTGTTGGTTTGGAGATAGCATTTTGATTTAAGAAAGCATCTAACAGCGAGTCTCCCAATCGCGGTACTTCTACTAATTCAGCACGTATATCATTCTCATCAAAGACAACCCTTCTCACACGTTCTGACATAGATTTCCGCACCGTAAAGATAAACTGCCAATCTTCGTTTTGCATTCTGTCTAATAATAGGTAGAGCGGATATTTATTCTTTATTGCTAATAATTTCTCAGCAGAATCAATAACGACTATCTTTTTTCGCATTGCGCGATAGTACAGACATACGTTGTTTAATGTATATGCCTTCTCATAGTTAAAAATAGCATTCACATCGTCCGTGTAGAACTGGCTCGCATTTATCCAAACAAATGTCTCATCCGGATGTTGCTCGCAATAGGCCTTAACTATAGCTGATTTTCCACTTCCGCTTTCACCTTCTATGACAATATTCTTCCCTAATGTCAAGCTTCTCTCTACTTGATTAATGAGTTCTTGACGAGATATAGATTTTGCTCCCCCATGACAAATGATAGTATTCTTAATTGGTTTCATCCACCATGAATTTGCAAATTTCAAGTGTTCGTCTAATTGCCTTAGGTCGGTTTCAATATCAAAAAACAATTCATATACCAGCTCGTTGGCTATTACTGCATCCAATATATTATTCCCGACTATCCACTCTATTGTCATCGAACATGCCGCCGCTACATCTTCTATCTCGCGCTGCCTATCCGTCATTGTTTTGCCATCTGGTGCATTCCCAAAAGGCAATGTTGTATAAACGACTATCTTATTTTGTCTTGGATAATGTGCATGGGCTGTTTCTATG
Organism: Bacteroidales bacterium UBA3843; assembly: GCA_002392745.1. Lineage (GTDB taxonomy): Bacteria > Bacteroidota > Bacteroidia > Bacteroidales > Paludibacteraceae > Colicola. The sequence continues at coordinate 343,325 of DGHR01000003.1, forward strand.
GAGTGCTTTATTTGCTCTGCTTGCGAATCGTTGATCGTCTCTCCACCTTCAAAATACTTTGCTTGAAATCCGACTACATCATTCTCGTGTTCAATAGGTGCCGTTTCGTTCCCTGCATTATTAAATGCGTACGGCAATGCCTCCGTTATACCGTATTTCGCTTTAAACAAAAATCGGCATAACGTCTCAAATGCACTCGTTTTATTATCTGCATTCTTTACTCTAAACTGTTCCCATGTCGGATATCGTCTCATTCGTTTATCTCTGCATTTGCGCGTACGCATATATATGCGCACAAAAAATTTAGGTGCAAAGATATAAAAAAAATCCCACATATGCAAGCATATAGGGATTATTTTGTGTTTTTTCTTAAAATTGTAGCTTTTTATTGATTATTTCAGACTATTCTTTCTCTGCAAAGCAGAGCGACCAAGCACAATAGCAAAAAGAAGCACCATCAGAATAGATACACAAAGAAGATTCGGCCATGAGGGATTGCCGTATTGACCTGCTATAAAGCAATAGGTCTCAAGCAATAAGACATGGGATACATAAATCGGCATGGCATTTCTACCAATAGCTTCCATCAGTGATTTTCCTGTTAATGTCGACACATGCTGTTCTATCTTGGTATAAAGTCTCGCTATGACGCGACATAATCCGTCGAAAACAACTATACCGCATATTGCTACCGGCAGCCATAGCCAGAATGAGCCGTTCAGCAGTTCGCACCATAGCATATCAACCATTGGAAAGCCAAAGAAACAGCAGTACAGATAAACCAACCCGCATGGAATCAAAAGCCACCACTTGGATTCATACCGACTCAACCAATATCCCGCTGTATAGAAAGCCAATCCGGCAGCACCATTCCCCACCCATCTTGGCAGCAGATTAAAGTCATAACGATACGCCATGAGCGAGACTAAATACCCCACAAGTACCACCAATCCGCATCGGCAATGGAAGCGCCAATCACGACCATTTTGTTCTTCCGGCAACAGTCCATTGGCTAACACGTGCACACCAAACAGCGTCAACAAGAACCATAATGCTCCATTGCAGGGAGCCTCGCCGGTGAGAAAGATATGACGAACAACCGAATAGGTCAAACCGCGCAAAGTAGCCGTTCCGTCCACAATTCGCATCGCAGCATACAGCACATACCCTATTCCGCCCCAGATAAGATAGGTCAGCAGCAATTTGCGCCCATCGTGACGCAGTAACTTATCGAAAGACTGCTTGCGAAAGAACCGACCGGATTTATAGAAAAACCACGGCATGAAGAAATTCAGATACGGAAACAGCACACAGGGATTCAGCACCTCTAATTGTCCCTTCGTATTGATAAACGCATGAACACCCGAGGGGATAAGCGCAGAATCCGTGATACTCCAATCGGGGACCTCCAATCCCCATTGCCACATCAGCACATGGTACATCACCATCCAGGTAAGCATGATACCTGCACTGAAATCAATATTTCTCAGCCGTATGGACAATAGTTATATACTACATTCGTTTATACAATTTCTTTAAGAGATAGTCAATTCCACGGATAAATATGCTGCGAGAATATGGTGTTGATTTCTTGAGATACCACATTACCAGCTTCTGCCAAGCAGTTCGCCGAGGTATCGCAATGTTGTTTTTCTCGCACCATTCTTTATCCCAAATATCCAGCATGGCATACTTGGACGTTCCGTATTTTGAAAAATAAGATTTTACCTCTTCAGTAAAGTGCTGAGCATCATCATTCGTTTCTATCAGAGACAAAACATCTAGTCCATTTTGCTGATAATACGCGTATGCATCTGCAGGGACTTGGTGATATTCCTGCTTAGAACCGGAATGATATTGGCGATAAAGATTAATCACATTATATCTCGCCCTGTCTTCTAAACTATTGACTTGATAGAAACGAACTTTGCTCCACTGGCGTTTTCTGTTATATTGAAAAAAATGAATGGAAAATATAGAATTCAATTCTATCTCATTCGAGCCGGAATAGGGAAACGGAAGACGCCATTCGTGCACTTTGTTGTCAGGGAATATACCGTCCCACATTTGTTCCGATACATGAACTCCCCAATAAGTCGGTATGGAATAAGTACATCGCTGCATATCGCCCGGCAATAGATTCATCCATCTCCATTCAAAGCAATCATTAGGTTTGGAATGGATAATTTGCTCCCAATCAGGCGATTGCATAAAATTCCCGCAAAGGATTTCATCTGCATCAAGAGCAAACAAGATTGCATTGTCGTTTCCGTTTAATATGCGTCTTGTCTCCTCCAATACCAATCTACGCGCTGCCGCCTGGTGCATATTCGGCATGTCATTGTCGATAACATGTACTTTAGGATATTGTTTGTATATTTCGCGTGAGCCATCAGTGGACATCTGGTCGGCAATAACAATCATATCCGCCCAAAGCGATGCTGCCGACAGAAAAGCATTCAACACCCACGCCTCGTTCCGCACAATCGAAACAACTATCAATAAAGGTTTATTATCTTCCATCATTTCTTATATTTGCACATAAAACATCATAGTTTCTCGTTAACAACTACTCCATCTCGTTTTAAGACATAGGCAGGGTTACCGACAACCACGCAGTTAGCCGGCACGGATTTGAAGACCACAGCCCCGGGGCCAATTACGCAGTTATCGCCAATAGTAATACCGCCAACAATAGTAGCACCGGGTAATATCTCCACATGGTTGCCTATTATAGGTACCTTGCCATTCTTATCTCCCAGCGTAACCATATGCAGAATGCGGCAATGGTCGCCTATGCGACGGGCATTCAGAATAGTGCAATAAGCATGAAAGAGCAGAAGCCCCTCCCCCACCTGAACCTGTGGAGAGAAAGTCAGTTCATGTACCGATGGGGCCAACCATCGGATAATCATACTTAGATTATTACCTATGCGATAGTAAAACAGACCACGGAAAGATTTATTATAGGTCAAGAACCACAATAGATGCCCCTTGCCATACTCCGCACGATAGGCCATCATATCGCGTTTTATCATGCGGCGGCGCGGAGAGAACAAGAATAGCAGCAGATGCGGCCACAAGCGAAGCACATTGAGCGCGGCATACAGGTGTTTGACAAGATTGTCCCAATATGCGCCACTTAACTTACCAAGCACCCAGCAAAAAAGCAACGGGCTTATATTGGCTAAATACGTTTTGCGCAACATATTGCCGGATGCATGATAATTAGTTAACGGGAATGCTCCCAAAGCACGCAGTTGTGCAATATATTTCCGCTGTTCGCGGAGAGGATAGGCCGTCAAGATGCTCAATACCGAGAGCGTTGTCACACTTGTCATCCAAGTGAACCATTGCGGATTTTTCGCCAAATCGCGTTGCCATCGAAAGCCTTCAATCAATGCGATTTTATCCACCAATACCTTGTGCAACTTCTCTGGATTGGTTGGCAATGTAATAGAACCTTTGCGCCAGAGATAATTATACACAATGGTGTCCACCGAAGTGACACGATTGGCCTGTAGCAAGATACGAGGTGCCCACTCTGTATCCTCGAAATAAATCTTTTCTTTGAAAAGAATGTTTTTCGGATTGGAAATTTCAGATTGGAGATTGGAGTTTTCCTTTGATACTATTAACTCACGGCGGAGAATGAATTGCCATGCATAGCACGCGATGCCGAGGCGTTCATTCAGAAATGTTTCTCCGTCCACCACCTCGTCTCTATAATCCATGTATGGCTTCGCCGATTTATAGGGATTGAATACCTCATAGTACTCATTCACGTTTTGGAAATTGAAGCGCAAGATATCCAATCTATCCGTCTCCATCTTGGCTACCAGCGAACCCAGCACATTCGGTTCGATATAGTCATCCGAGTCGACGAACATGAGATATTCGCCCTGTGCAATCTCTATACCAGAGTTGCGCGCTGCAGAGAGTCCTCCGTTCTTGCGGTGAATGACTTTAAGTATTGGTGATTGGTGATTGGTGATTGATGATTGGACATATTCATCACAGATGGCACCACTGCCATCCGTAGAGCCATCGTCGACAAGGATAATCTCGTATTCCGAAGAAGGAATATCTTGATTCAACAACGAATCAAGGCATTTCCGTAAATATGGAGCTACTCCGTATACAGGAACTATTATTGAGAGTTTCATATTGTTTAGAGTTTAGAGGACGCTATCGCTACTGTTTAGAGTTTAGAGGCGTATTCGTGCGCTTTGCGACTAAACCTGTAAGCATCTTTGCTTCCTCGTCAATTAATAATTCTAATTTGGCAAATTCATCTTGGGATATATAACTCAAATCTTGAGCAACATCAAGTTGCGAAAGTACTTCCATTAATGAGCCATACGCAATCGTATAGAAATGCGCTTGGTCTTTTTGCGATTGACGTCCGGAACCTTCTGCAATATTGGAAGGTATGGAGATTACGGCTCTGCGGAGTTGATCGCATAAAGCGTATTGTTCCTCACGCGGGAACTTTTTCAAGAGTTGGTATACTTGTTTTACTAACTCTTTCGCATTTGTGTAAACATTTAATTTTCTAAAACTATTCATCTTTTCAAAGCTGTAGCGTTTCACGCATCCTCTAAACTATTTCCTGTAGTACCCCACGCGTCCTCTAAACTATTTCCTGTAGCGTTTCACGCGTCCTCTAAACTGATCTACCTTAAACAACACTCTCTCCATAAACCACACAATACCCCATAAATGATATTTTTTCAAGCGTTGGTATTGCAGCATAGGAAAGGAGAAGATATCATAGTCATGCAGTACGGTCGGAGGGAGGATGGATTCCAGATACTCACGACGCTCGCGCTTGATGAGTTCTGCATTTTTTCCATTGGACTCGCTGACACCATTCATATCAAAGATAGTAACATCAATATCAGTGTATACTGGTTTCTCGCCGCCTAGGACTATAGCTCGCACGTACCATTCCCAATCGGAACAAATCTTCATTTCCTCGTTGTATAGCCCGTATTTTTCGAAGAGGTCCCGACGGATATATGCGCAGTCGTGGTTTAGCGTACCATTATAAAAATAGAGGAACGACTCCGGGGTGTACATATCGCCACCACAGGTATCGCGATGAATGATAGTCTTTCCATCGTAAGATTTGAGCATGTTGCCGTAGAAAATCGAGGGAAAGCCTACCCCATCCCTCCCTGAAGGGAAGGAGTTCAACGCATTCATCATCCGTTCGGTGACATCAGGAGCAGCGAGGAGATCACCACTATTTAATATTTGCACATAATCGCAGAGCGATTCTTGCGATGTATTATGTGTGATGTTTGATGTATGGTTATCCTCGACAAGCTCGGAACGATTAATTTCCTTATTCTTATCTCCGCATAGCGTCGAACGATTAAAGGTGTCGACAACCCTCTTGCCTAACGCAATTTCGACACCTTTGTTCATGGCGTTGTAAATACCCTTATCAGGCTCGGAGAGCCATTTAATGGTTAGGCCTACCCCATCCCTCCCTAAAAGGAGGGAGTTCTGTTTTTCATATTCACGAATGACATCCACGGAGCCATCGGTTGAGCCGCCATCGATGATGATATGCTCAATGTCGCGATAGGTCTGCGCAGACACAGAGGCAAGCGTCTTGCGCAAACCGGAAACGTTATTATAGTTTATGGTTATTATACTAAGTTTCATAACAATGACTGATATAATTGTTTATACTGCTCTGACACAATAGGGATTGTATAATTCATCATCACTTTTTCGCGAGCGTTTTTACTAAGTTTTCCCTCTGCATTATGTTCCATGCACCATTGGATGCCTTTCGCCATGTCCCTACAATCACGTTCTTTAGCCAAATAGCCATTCCGCATATGGTCTATCATATCGCCATTGCCCCCAATATTAAATGCTACTACCGGTGTACCACAAGATAGGCTCTCCATGATAGTATTAGAGAGATTTTCACTAAGAGAGGGAACAACAACCACATTCGCAGCATTAAAAAGCATTGCCATTTGTTCTTCATCCCGGATATATTCCAGTGAATGTATAGGTAACGGTAAGTGATAGGCACTTAAATCATCCGTGGTTCCATATACAATTAACTCAAGACTCCTCTCATTAATATGGCTCAATGTCTGCATCAACACATCAAACCCCTTATTAGGGTCTTTTGTGGCATGCATAGCGCCGAAGAGCAGGTATTGCTTGTTTGGATTTAGTCCAAAATGCAATAGCGAATGTTGCTTATCTATTGGTTTATACAAGTTTGTATCTATGCAATTAGGTATAACGTGTATCGGGAATCGACCAAGCAAGGCACTTCTCTTTGCGCAACCAGCTAACCATTGACTTGGAGTTACTATATGAAAGTTTATATCTTGGTACGTCGCTTTCTTCTTTTCAAAGACTTCATAAGCTAAGTCATGTTCGCGCGAAGATCCCAACATCGGGCATGCTCCACAATGGATTTGGTATTGATTGCAATCATATTGCACATGACACACTCCACAAAAAGGCCAACTATCGTGCAGCGTCCAAACAATCGGTTTATTAATCCTCGTTAATTCACTGATATCCAGAAAACGATTGTTAATCCAATGCAGATGGATGATATCATAATCCAGTTTCTGCAGTGCACCATAAATGTCCGTATGGCGCAAATCGGACATAAAGACATTCTGCTTGGTGTGCTTGTATGGATACCATTTGTACATATGGTACCTATTCTTGAATTTCTGTACTACCCATTTGAAAATATCTTTAATAAAATTAGAGGATGGCGCGAATTCGTTTGCAGGAATTACATCGAGAGATTTAGAATACTTATCTTTTACAAACATCTGCGCCTCTACTCCGTTCTGCTGCACGCCGCGCATTATGCGCATCGCTGCTCGCGCCGCGCCTCCGGAAGTGTCGTTGGTATTTATGAATAGAACCTTCATTATTAGTCGCTTACCTTCTTTTTATTTTTCAACAGACGTTTAACCAACGACAAAGTATCTATTAACCAGCCGCGGGATTGCCGTTTGGCAAAGCAATCAGCATCCATTTCGGTATCTACGTCCATTTTTTCCGGATGAACTAATGGCAAAATCGGAAATACCGATTTATCCCCACGCCCATCATTCCATGTAGTATGCGTACCTTCCGCATCAAAACCGATATTAGATATGAGATTCACTGCCGGATGGATTGTCAACGCATTATTTTTAAATAGATGTATCTGCATTTGGTAGTCCCAATAACTCTTCTTGGATTTATCAGCCTGTATTTCCTTTACCTTTAAATACCACCAATTAGCTTCTGCTTTATTTTTCGTAAGCCTCAGCACTTGCTTGCGAAAATTCCATGCATCCAAATCGTGTAGGTCCATATCAAAGCCTTGCCATGTACTACACCAAGCAGCCCATGCGCCGGTAACCATATAGTGGCTGAAGCCATATGAGCCTTCGCACTTCCATCGATTATGATAAAGTGTGGAGTTTATGAACTGCACCTGGGTATCTTTGTATCTATTTAACAAATCTTCGCAATAGCCAAAGAAATCTTGATGCGGCAGACAGTCATCCTCCATAATGATGCCTTGCTCCACATTATCAAAAAACCAAGTGATTCCTGCCGCGGGTCCAGGGCCACAACCAAGGTTGTAAGGTTGGTATAGAGTGTGTAGTGTAAAGTGTGAATGACTCGCCTTGTATTCATCAATTAATTTATTAATCACATCGCGCACCTCTTGACATTTTATTCTGTCATTTTCGTTGCCCTCTCGCGCCCCGTCTTGACAGATATAGAGTAATTGAGGTTCTTGCTTTAGAATCTCTGTCAACACTCGTCGCACATGGTCGGGACGATTAAAGGTGATTAATAATATTGGCGTTTTGAACATATTCAGCTATGTTTGATATTTTGTTTAATGACGCGTGCAGGATTACCCGCCACCAATGAATATGCCGGAATGCTCTTCGTTACAACACTCCCTGCTGCCACAATACATCCTTCTCCGATTGTCACACCTTTTAATACTATCACATTGGCTCCTATCCAAACATTATCTTCTATTGATATAGGAAGCGTTTGCGATTTGGGTTTCCCGTTTTCATCATAAGTAGTATGATAGTCAGAATCCTGAATAAGGACATTATATGCAATCGATACATTATTACCAATTGTGATTCGCTCACGGCAACGAATTTCGCTATCGTGGTTGATATAGGTCTTATTTCCTATTTCAACTACTGCTTCCGGGAGACACTCTATTCTTACCGCTTCAAACATCTGGATATGTCCTTTACAAATCAATTTGCTATTTCCACGCAGTATGAGACGAGAGGGACGGACGCGGCGAAATGGGTCCTCCATCATATTAAATTCCAAAATGGAATTTGGATGCATCTGAATGTGTGCAGTCTTGGCAACAAAGATTTGCGACTTGTTGCATATGTGCAACTCCGCACTTCGTGGATGCGGTTGGGAAAAATATAATCGCAAAGTTTGCCACACGTTAATCGTACGACAAAGTTGCACTGTTTTCTTTATTTTTTTGATTATCATTTTCTAAACTAATAATTCACGATGGATTGCCGAGGCATCATTATAGTTTTTTACTCCGTCCATGAGTACGGGAACTATGTTTTGGGTCAATAAATATTTATCATGCTGTGTCGTATTCTTTCCACATGGGTACGCAAAAAATGGAATGTATGATTTTTTATATTGAGAAAAGAATAATTCACACCGATTAACATTTTCTTCAAATTCCTGCATTGTCATTTCTGAACATAATCTATGATTCCATCCATGAGACGCTATTTGCACATTTCCTTCACCCAATTCTAGCACTTTTTCTATCTCCCGTAGGGTCAAACTCGTTCCTTTTTCTCTGTTATCTTCTCCTAATATATATGCCGGATTAACGAACAATGTGATGGGTATCTGCTGTTTTTCCAACCATGGCAAAATATTCAACATTGATATGTATCCATCATCTGCAGTTAGGACAGCATATTTTTTCCATCTAATCCAATCATGCTTTAATTTATAATGGGCATCTTGTAAAGAGATGAACTCTACTCCACTCTCTTTTAATTGAATAACCTTGTTTTTAAAGGTTTCCGTTTGTATCCAGTCACATTCCCACATGGTCAACGAATCATATGCATCGCTCACATGATGAAAGCAAAAGACACGGATGGGTTGAAGCCGCAAATGGATTAGTCTTCGTCTTATTTTATTTATTAAGTTCATTTCCAAAATCAAAATAATTACTTCTAATCAATATATTGGACAATTCCATTGCTTCTTCATGCGTCCATACCCGATTCTGTCTTGCTGATTGATTCAATAAATCGACTCCGAATCCTTTCCAGTAATATTCATCGCAGTCCAACAAATGCATAATCGTTGGGTATATGTCCATCTGAAAGTATTCTCCCTCAATAATTTGAGAATCAGTTATTTTGGGAGATTATTAGCGGTACATAGGCATCTTGAATAGCATAATCTATTCCTTTGTTTTTGCATACATTGGCATATTCCGCTCGTTTTTCTGCAGGGAATATAATATGGTCTCCCGTTATCACCAGTGTAATATCCCGCATCGTAGTATCATTTCCCAATGCTTCTAATAATACATTTAATCCAGCATCAGCGTAATTAATACTTTTCATATAATTCGCCATATGCACCGGCATATCTTCTGGGGTTTGAAGATGAGAACGAGAGGCTCCATACGTGAAAGGGGCATGGGAAGACATCGTAATCATTTGAATCATCTGGTATCCATCCCTAATTCCTTTTAACGTTTGGTATGCCAATACACTATCTTCTTCGTTACAAACTATTGTTGTATCATATGCATACGCAGGGCTCATATATTGTTGATTCCAGACATCAATTTTATGGGGTATAATATTTAGAGTTCGTCCTGTACAGCATTCACCTATAGAAGGATAACGGTTGGAGGGGAATGTATAGCATGTTACATCATCTACAACAGGTAAAAGTCCCGTATTAATAATCATTTGTCCATCTGCCGACATACCTCTCTGTACCTGACATGTTAATTTAGGAATAAATGCACAAGTATGATTGCGCATAAACTCACACATGTGAGGAGTAGCATAATCGTTTATTACCCAACTTTCCAAACTCTCCACAATTACAATCACAATTTTTGAATCAAATAGGATTGAATCAGGGATAATGGCATGGCTTCCAATGTTAAGTTTTTCTATAGATTGAATAGTTTTGTTATTTAATTTACTTATATCTATACTGGTTTCGTTTCGCGTAGGAGAAAGCATATCTGTCATTGTCCAAACGAAAGAGTGCAGTACTGAAAAACGGTATATTTGGTCTGATGTATTTCCTGGAGCAAATCGGATTGCAGAAGAAAAGGGATTGGGTGACAATAAAAAATGTATCTCTTCAGCGGAATCATCATACATGTTAGCAATCAAGTCATCACGGAGTTTATTTGAAAAACAGTAAACTCCGCCAAGTGCAATCAAATATGAGCATATAACTACAATCGTATAACTTACCGCATCACGTCCCTGAAGATTCCTCCCTTTATTTCGATACAACCACAATATACCGATATAAATAATTGTGATAACCGGATAGAAGATGTCTTGTATAGATGTATATATGAATATACTACCCCAAAAGCCATCCATATTTCTAGCCAGTTGGATTGTATCCCAATCCAAGAATGCGTTATATGAACGATAATAGATTAGATTGGCTATACACCAAATGTCTATTATTGTTAATAATAATATAGTCCACCTTTTACGCTTAGTTAAGAATACAATGCTTGCAAAAAATATAGATATTGCAATTTTGGGCAACCAGAAATCAAAAAAGTCAATCGGGTTACGCCAAAGACTAGACACTATAATTGAATGGAAACAATTCCATTGAAATAATACACATTTAGCAAATATAGCCAATGACAACCATCCGAACAGTTTCCATGAGGCCGGATTGAAATCACCACGTATCCAGTGTTGTATCTTATTCATTTCTTTCATTTTATGCAAACATATCGCCATCCATCCCCTGCAGTTGTTTATTATGGTTTAAGACAAGAGATTCCGGATGAGTAAACACTAGGGGTTCATCATACATTTTTAGTGATACTCCCGCATTTTTAATAAATTCATTAAAATCCACATAGAGACTATGGAGTGTCTTTGTTTTCATGCGCATCACATGCTGTAGGAGTATTTTATATACACTATCTGCATATTGAGTTTCTGTATAAAGCATACGAACATTTGAATTCCCGCAGGTGGAATCAATCATGCATATGCCCACGAGCTTCTTGGAGATATAGACCTTGAACAAGACACGTTTTCGCTGAGTCGTCTGTGAGGCAAATGCATTTTGCGGCCTAATATATGAAATAAGAGGAGCCTCCACGCCAAATGGAAAAGATAGTATCCAATTCAGCATTTCTTGAGACCGAACAAACATGGAGTCCACAGAATGATTAACTATGAAATTATACATCTCTGCATCAATGAAATTAGAATATTCTAATTCTAAATCTGCCGGGATTGATTTTAGTATACGTCGAATTTTTGTATGCTGACGTACTAATCTAATAGGTTCAAAGAATGAACTCAAAATATGGCGGAATGTATCCCAATGTATTGTTCTACGCAAGATTATTCGCTTTCTGGAAAAAGTATCCGCCTTCAACCCCAATAATTTATCTATCAAAATGGTTTCTTTAGCCAAATCAGTACCAATTACCAATCGACCATCGGCCGTATCATGTAAAGCTTTCGACACATAATATCCGATAAACTCTCCTGCATAATCAGGATGAGCATATAGAGTAGTAGGCACAGTAAGCCATACATCCGGACGCACCAAATGCTCAGGAAACATCGCTGTGAACCCAACAACTTTATCACCATCATTTGCAGACACCACAACTACCATATTATCCTCCACATATGGATTATGGACAATCGCATTAGCACGAATTTTGCTAATCACAGCCTCAGACAAACCATTATCTTTATTGCTGTATAGCCAAGCTTTTACATCTGCTATTGTATATGTATGATATTCGACCATTATGTATAGTTAACGTATAAAGTCTATGATTTCACAATGATTCATCGGAGGATTATTCATAATAATGGCATTACATGTTAGGCCTCCCCCAAAGCCACTTAAACATAGGCGAAGTTGCTTAGAAGTCGCCTCTGCTCTGATGTTATGGCAGATATTGAGTGGAATAGTAGCTGTGCTGGCATTGCCATAGATCCCCACAATGTTGCTGAAGCATTTCTCCGAGGGTATGTCCAATTCGTCTGCCAGACGATCCACCATGTACTTGTTCGGCTGATGGAACATATAATAGTCAATAGTATCTATTGTATCGCCAGAAGCCTGCATGATTTCCGTAATCATTGGAGGGACATGCGTCATAACAAAGTTAAACACCCCCTCACCATCCATATAGAAATTGTCTAGAGCACGAAGATTGCCGGATGCATCCTTTGTCTCAATAGCCGTTTCCGCAGTCGAAGGCATCTTCAATCCTCCGGCAGGGATTTTGATAGCATCAGCCATCTGGCCATAATTGCGGTATTCTGCAAATATAATACCATTATCTGCAGGTTCTACCAGACTTACACTCACCGCATCACCGATAATGGGGCGTGCATTTCGATCATGGAGTCCCACTTTCTTACTAGTCATCTCTCCTGTGACCAAAAGGACTTTTTTGTAACCAAACGTATCTATCAGCATAAAAGACTGCATCAAACCAAACTGGTAGCCACCACATTGCTGCACGATATCACAGCAATAGACATCTTCGCGCAAGTTGAAATGACCTTGCAGGATATAACTGACAGAAGGCATGATATAGTCCTGACTCGATGATGCCACCACAATAGCATCAATCTCCTCTGGCCGGATAACCGATTTATCTATCAACCGCTGGATGCCTTGTATCGCATATTCGGAAATTGAATCGTCTGGTTCACACTGACGACGGGTATTATAGTCCATCATCTTCCCTAACATCTGGCTCTGTCGAATAGGGAATGCATAATCCTCCAGTTCGTCCTCATAACGAACAATCTTATCCGGAAGTACACATACTATAGCGGAGATGCGTTTATTTTGGAATGTTTTTTTCATCCTAATTTTTTAATTACTATATCAGCTAACTCGCCGATGGTTTTCCAAGCAATCATGTCAGAGAACTTAAACTTGATTCCAAACTCTTTCTCAATGGATGTTATAATCATTGCATTAGACAAAGAATCCCAACCAAGTATCTCATCGGGTTTCGTAGTTTCCATCAGCGTAAAATCATGATGGTTAACCGCCGTAGCTACGATGTTTTCAATTTTGTTGATAATATCGTTCTTCATAATATTAATTATCGTATTGTATATCCTCCATCAATCGTTAGGACAGAGCCTGTAACCCAAGCAGCTGCATCGGATAACAAGTATATAATTGCCCATGCTACTTCTTCCGGTTTGCCATAACGTTTGAGAGGATATTGTTGCTTATCATTCGCCAACTCCTCATCAGTCATATGCATCTCAGCGAGGATAGGGGTTTCTATCATTCCCGGCATTACGGCATTTGACCGAATTTTACGTGGCGCCAATTCTTTAGCACATATTTTCATAAAATTAGTCAATGCAGCTTTACTCGCCCCATATGCAGCTGTAGTTATAGCCGGAGTTATAGCATCAATCGAAGATGTAAATACTATAGATGCTTTTGCCTGAATACAACGATTAGTAACCAAATCATGAATAAGCATCATTGGCGCAGTTGCGTTGGTTGTTATGACGGCATTCACTTCTGCCTCTTTTAAGAAATATATGGGGGCCGTCTTATTGATGCCGGCATTACACACCACCCCGTCCAATTGTCCACACTGCGACACAATGGAATAACGCCCTTCGCTCGTCGTTAAGTCTGACACGATTAACGAATGTCCCTCTCCCTCAAGTTGTGATAATGTTTCCTGCAGTCGTTCTTCATTCCGCCCGCAAAGCACACATGAAGCACCGAGTTTGGCGCATTCTACGGCCGTGGCTCGACCAATACCGGAAGATGCTCCCGTGACAAGTATCCGCTTATTTTCTAACGTATATGGGTTGTAATTCATTTCTTATTTGCTTTTACTGCCTCGTAAACAGATTCCACCGTAGGGCATTGTTTAAAGATATTAGGGTCAAGAAAGAACCCATACTCATCTTTAATCATAGAGAGGATACATAGCCCGGTCATCGAACTCCATTCTTCTAACTGACGAAATTCGGTGTCGGCCTTAATCATCTCTGCCGGTGTATCAAAAAATTGTCCGGCAAATTGTTCAACAAATTTTTCTAATTCCATAAATTATGATAATTTTTCTTTTAATATATTACGATCTATCTTTTCGCTTTTATTAAGCGGAAAGGTGGGCTCAAATAGGATGCGTGTAGGTATCATATAATGTGGCATCTTGGAACGGAGGTACTCGATGATAGATTTGGTATCCTCCGGCTGCGACTCCACAAACAGCGCTATCTCCGTCAGGTTCTGCGCATTCTGGAAAGCAATCGCCACCACCCTACGTTCGTTCTTGTAGAACGTACGTGCATGGTGTTCAATCTCACCGAGTTCAACGCGGAAACCTTGTATCTTCGCTTGCTGGTCTATTCGCCCGGAATACATAATATTTCCACTCTCATGCCAATAACATAAATCCCCTGTATGATAATATCGTATTCCGTCACGTATGAAAAACGAAGAGGCGTTTTTAGGTTCATTCTTCCAATACCCCGGAGTGACTTGCTCCCCCGCTACACAAAGTTCACCTTTCTCTTGTCCCTCAACCAATGCTCCATCCTCGCGAATGATGATTGCCTGTACATTAGCTAATGGTTTTCCTATAGAGATAATTCCATTGAGCGAGAGATTATGTTCGCCCCGTTTCAACTTATAATAAGTGCAATAGATTGTTGCTTCGGTAGGGCCATAGAAATCGTATATCTCTGTGTTCCTAGCGCAATTGAACCATGCTTCCATCAAATCCACTGGACATGCCTCAGCTGTGAGGATACAGGCCTTCATAGACGATGCATCAAACTCGTCAAAATACGGGCGGAGATAGGTTAACATAGAGGGGGCCATTGCGCCAAAGGTGATATGCTGCTCTTGGATGAGGGATGCCGCATACAAATATTTAACCTGTCCATAAGGCACCGTATAGACACATGCTCCGCGAGTAAGTGCTACAAGGTAGGACTGGACGGATACGTCAAAGGTCAAATCAAAAACCTGCATGCATCGGTCATCAGGAGTGATATCGATTCCTGTGTGCCAGAACGAATCCATGAAAGCTGCGATATTGCGACGCGTAATCTGCACACCTTTAGGTACACCGGTAGAGCCGGAGGTAAAGAGGATGTATGCTAAACAATCATCCAATACCTTTGCCCAATTCTCTATATCCATTTCTACGAACGGAGCATCACATGCATCCAGCACATTAGAACACCCGACTTGGTTTTTGATAGACTCGATTCGGTCCTCCGGCCATGACGGATGCAACGGCACGTACGCCTTGCCTTCCATCCATAGAGCGAAGATTGATGCATAGGTATTCAAGTCATCGTGCAATGCCAAGCCCCATATCTGCTCATTCTTCTCTGCCCGACGAATTACACCTCGAATAGCAGAGATGCGCTCTGCTAACTGACGATACGTATAATAGGTGCCATCTATATAGAAGGCATTACGTTCCAAATGATTCTGAATAGTTTTAAGAATCGGAAATAGTATGTTAAAATCGAATTGCATTATAGCCAATTTGGTTGTTTAATCATATGCGCAGTACGGCACATATCTATTTGAGTTTTATTAGCGACAAGTATATCACATCGGTGTGAATAATATTCATATGCTATCTTATCTCTACGAAACCATGAAAGCAAACGTTTCCACCTGAAATAGTGCAACATAGAGGACAACGAGCGAGGATTATTTATATCTAATAGAGTATCAATATCATCATTCTTTGCTCTGTCTGCCAACTCTTTGCTATTTCCCAAACGATGTTTCGAATCGTGTACAATATGCGCGGCAGGAATAATGCCGATGGACATCTTGTGGTAATGTACTCTATGTATGTAATCGTCATCCTCTCCATAATGATAAATCAACGGGCAGAAACCGCCTATTGTTTCCAACGTTTTACGGGGAAGAAGCCATGCTGCTGCATTGACGTAATTTGTGGTATAAATTTCTTTTAGATTTCCTGTATATGCATCGCTCAATAATTCATAATTTCTATTCCCATCATCGATTAAGAAGTTAAGATGTTGCTTATCTGCCGACATGTGCATTGGACTATATATAGCAAAATCAGGATATTTTTCTGCAACTTCTACCAATTTCATTATTGTATCAGGCTCTATCCATGCATCTTGATTGAGCAAAAACACATAGTCACAGCCATTATCCAAAGCATAACGCATACCCAGGTTATTTGCTCGGCCGAAACCAAGATTCTCGCTTGTTTTAATCAGATGAACCTCAGGAAAATGTTCTTTGATATACGTCGCGTCTTCATCTCCCGGAGTATTATCCACTGCTATTACTTGCAATGGAATGGTTGACTCACGCAATGAACCAAAGCACTTATCATACCAACGCTGACCTTTATAGGTTACTATGATAACGAATATTTTATTTCTTTTGAAGTTATTCATTTCAATATTAATTTATGCCATATAAATCCTGCAGTTTTACGAGCATCGGCCTTTACATATCGCCACATATATTTTCCATAACATTCCCAATAATCTTTTGCGGTTGCTATTTCTTGAAGCCATCCAAAACTGCTATGACGCATCTTATCGCGTTTTTCTAACATAGAAATATGCATGCTTAGCAGGGGCGTCAGCTCAAATTTCCAATTCTTTATATGAGACATGCTTTTTGCCGGGTCATAAAAATTCCAATCACTATACACATTCTCTATCTCCTGATCCGAACAAGATGAACCAATCTGCTGTCCCTCATGCTGTCTATATTCTATTAAAGGGACAGATATTATCCCTAGTTTATTTTGTATAAGAGCTTTAACAGCAATATATTCATCGTGAAGAATTTGTCCCCAATCATCCTCCAATAGTGGAATTTCTGCGCGACGGAAAGCCATTGTTGCCCCTGTTGCTCTGTTGGCCATCATAAATACTTCCAAACCGTGTCCATCAAGAAACATCTGTCGTTGATATTGTCGAAAACCTACTCCTTGAAATTGCGTTCGTCTTCCTATCTGTTTTCCATCAGCATTTATCAAATATGCATCTGTAAATACGACAGATTTACCCGGATTGAATTTAAACCATTCCATTATCCTCTCTACCTTGTTCGGCATCCACACATCATCTTGGTCAGACAAAAATACATAATCGCCAGTACATAATTCTATGGCTTGTTTAAAATTTCTTTTTACACCAATAGTATTCTTATTAATGTGTACATGAACAAGGATTGGTGTCGTACTTGCGATAGTTCGTATAATTTTGACTGTATTATCACTTGATCCGTCATCACATATGATAATTTCATCAACTGCCATCGATTGTTGCAGAATCGAATGAAGCTGTTCACGGATATATTGAGCCCCGTTGTATGTACATAAAGCTACTGATAATCTCATTTCTTCTTAACCTTTGAGTTGCGTTAATGCTTTTTTTATACGTTTTAAGGCTTCTATGATATTCTTTTCGCCGGTGGCATACGATAGCCGTATACATCTGTCCTCGCCATAGGCAGACCCTGCTACACAGGCCACGTGCGCCTGGTCCAGCAGATATTCAGCCATGTCATCCGAAGTGGTGATGGTTTTGTTTCCAAAGCGTTTGCCATAATAAGACGAGACATCCGGGAATACATAGAAAGCACCTTGCGGAACAGTATACGTAATTTCCGGAATCTCATCCATGAGCGACATAATGAGTGCGCGGCGTTGCTCATACGTCTTTCGCATCTGCTCTACGCAGTCCTGCGAGCCGGTTAAAGCAGCCTCAGCCGCTTTTTGCGCCACCATGCATGCGCAAGTCAGATATTGTCCTTGCAGTATGGCGCATGCCTTCACAATCTCGCGGTTATGACACGCCATCCACCCTATCCTATAGCCGGTCATCGCATAGGCTTTGCTTACGCCGTTAATGCAGGCCACTTGATTTTGAATTTCTGTAAATGAGGCAAGAGTACTCGGTTTATAATCTCCATAGCAAATAGCGCTGTACACCTCATCGGAAAGGATAAAGATATCCGGATGCTGAATAAGCACTTCTGCCAATTGCGTCAGTTCATCTTGGGTATAAACAGAGCCGGTAGGATTGTTCGGCGAGCAAAGGATTAGCAGTTTGGTTCTATTCGTAATAGCAGCCTGCAACTGTTCGGCTGTCAGTTTATAATCGGTATCTGCCGATGTGCGGACAAACACATTCGTGCCTCCCGCCATCTTCACCATCTCGCTATAGCTAACCCAACAAGGCGTAGGTATAACCACCTCGTCGCCTTCGTCCACCAGCGACAGAACGGCATTGCAGATAGCCTGTTTGGCGCCCACGGAAACGATGATTTCGTCCGCGGAATAAGCCGGCATGTGTGCGCTGATAGCCTCACGCAAAGAGAGCAGTCCTTTCACGGGACCGTAATGGGAATAGTTATCCGCGATAGCCTGCTGCGCCGCCTGTTTGATATGCTCCGGAGTATTGAAATCCGGTTCACCCAGCGTCATGCCAATCACGTCTATTCCCTGCCGGCGCAGCTGCTCCACGCGCTGCGCCATCGCAAGGCTTTGCGATTCCGCCAAGTAGGCTATGTGTTTGGAGAGGAAGGACATGGGGGTTAAAATTGTAAATTGAAGATTGGAGATTGTAAATTGAAGATTGTAAATTGGAGATTGGAGTTTATTGGGGTTTATTGATGTGATTTAGCAGTTTTTATACTCGCGGTAATGAGACTATATAATTCATTAACGTCATTCAACAAATCATCATATTGACTTTGTGATATAAGTTCTGAGCCATATAGTACTTTTAACCAATATATAGTTTCATTTGCCTCTTTGAGAGCAATGTGCAGTTTATGTATAAAATCCGCTTTGCTTTCTGCATCGCATGCTTCAGAGTAATTAGCACCGATAGACGTACCGCTACGCTGAATTTGATCAGAGTTATTATATTCATGCTGTTTCTCGCGGAGATATTTACGGAGTTTATTAATCTTAACAGAGAAGGCAATACATTTTTCTATAAATTCGTTTTGACTCATTTTGTCTAATTACATTACTGCTTTAAATGGCTTTAATTATGATTTAATCATTTACTATTCTGTTTCTGCATTTTCTTCACGCACAAATCGCACGTGCAGACCATATCTGTCTAATTCAAAATTGGAAGGGAGGGTTTTCATTTGCATATTGCTAATTGATTAATGGTGACACAATTTTATTGATAATTGCTAAATGGTGACGCGGCATAGCCGCTTAATGGTGCGAACCAGTCCTTCATTCATTTCTCATCTCTCCGCACGCATTGCATCCGCAACAGTCTATTTTATTCGTTATGTTTAGCATTTTATTTTCCATTTTCCTGCCAATACCGAGGCGCCATGGAGGCAATCCCGAAGTATTCTACTCTCCAAGCATTCCGCGCAGCGCATCCTATTGACTATTTTAACTTTTTCGTTTTGGACTCCAATGATTTTATCGTTTTCAAGTAAGCTTCTTCAACCGGCGAAAGCGTGTTATTCTGCCATTTACGATATTCCTCCGTGGCTTTGTCTATCGCTTGCTGATGGCTAACTTGCCCTGCATTGTCAAGCAACTTTTGCCCCGTAGATGACAGAATCGAGTCTAATTGCTGAATATAATCGCTCATGTACATGGGCACATGCCGCATCGCTTGGATCTCCGCGAAGTCAAAATATCCGGAAACAAGATTATTCAGCACTTTCAGTTCATCGGTCGATAGATAATTCTTAGCGATGAAGGCCTCCTTGAGTGTCGGCCAATCGCCTTTGAAATTCGTCATTCCCATGAAGGGCTGTTCACAGTCCGCACGCTGATAAATCACTTCGGCTGCCGTATGCCCATGCGCCGCAAAATGCAGTTTGTTTTGCACAATCTTGAAGAACTCAATCGACAACTCGCTCTTAGGATTATAATCCACAGAAGTAGCGTACAAATCAAGCACCTGACGATATAACACTTTCTCCGACGAACGGATATCGCGAATACGATCAAGTAGTTCCTTCCAATAGTTTCCTCCTCCTAATTTCTTCAACCGATCGTCATCCATTGTAAAGCCCTTCACGATATATTCGTTAAGCCGTTTGGTCGCCCATTGACGGAAACGTGTGGCGACTACAGAACGAATACGATAACCAAGCGAAATAATCATATCGAGGTTGTAGAATATAACCTCATGCGATTGGGTTTTCCCTTCTATAGCACCATGTTGAGTGGTTGTTCGGAATTTCCGAACTACCAGTTCCGACTCCAGTTCTCCGTCTTCAAAGATGTGTTTGATATGTTCACTGACGTTCGATTTACTTGTCTGATATAACTCACACAATTGTTGTTGTGTCAGCCAGACTGTCTCTTGCTCCATTCGAACATCAATATGCGTCATTCCATCCTCACTTTGATAGATAAGGATATCACCGTTGTTCGGATTGTTGGGTTCTATATTTTCTATATTTTTGTTCATTGATTTTTAACATTTTTCTATATTGCTAATTGATTAATGGTGAGCGCGCTTCGCGCTAATGGTGAATTCTATTGCTTATTGATTAATGGTGACGCGGCAAGGTCGCTTAATGGTGGAGACTATTTGCACCATTTTTCACCATTCGCACCATTTTATCATTTCTTAAGTCGTTTCTTGACAGTAATGATGCTTGCTGTAAGCATGCGCATTATTTCTTCTGCATCAGCATACAGGCTATTAAAGAGTTTTTCATCAATATAATCTGTAGCCTTGAGAAGTTCAAGCCAATAAAGCGTTTCGTTGCATTCCTTCTGTGCGATAGCCAACTTGTGCACAAAATCCACCTCGCTTTCAGCCGCAATTGCTTCACGGTGGTTTGCGCCAATGGCTGTGCCGGAACGCTGAATCTGATCGGCTATGTTATACTCATGCTTCTGCTCATTGAGATAGTTTTTAAGTTTAACAATCCGAACCGCAAAAGCCATGAACTTTTCCTTGTATATTTGATCTTTTTTGTTTGTCATTTCACCATTTAGCAAACTCCGTTTGCGTCACCATTCCATCATTAAACTATTCTTCTCCCGCTTACTGGTCGGTGGTTACTTATTCGCTTTCATCAGTCGTTTTGTTTCGCGCATTTCTTTTTGCAGCAGTTCCATGCGCTCCTTCAGTTGCTCTTGTGTTGGAAGCATGTCCTTGATGCGGACGTTGTTATATGTTGCCACTCCCATTGGAGTACTGATGCCACGGAAAGACCATTGTACGTCTGCCTTGTTCATATCCGAACAGATAAGCAAGCCTATTGTTGGGTTATCGTCCTCTGCCTTTAGCAAGTCGTCCACTGCATTGACATAGAAATTCAGTTTGCCGGCAAACTCCGGTTCAAAAGCTTTCGCTTTCAGTTCGCACACCACATAGCAGCGCAAACGGATATGATAAAACAACAGATCTATCTTACGTGTTGTATCTCCGGCTATCAGTTCCTTCTGTCTTCCTACAAACGCGAAGCCGGTCCCGAGTTCCAGCAACAAGTCTGTTACACTTTTACTCAACGCTTCTTCTAACTCCTGCTCGTCATAAATCTCATGATTAACCGTCGCAAAGCCAAAATCATAATTCTCCTTGAGCACCTCTTGAACCAGTTTACTTTGCAATGCGGGCATGTGCTCAGCAAAATTATTGAGAATCTTCCCTTGGTGTTCGTACAAGTTCGCTTTGATGCAGTTCACCAGTGCCGCACGACTCATACCCTGCTCTATCGTTTTTCCTATATAGAACAACGCTTCATCAACTGATTTGCATTTTGAGATAATCTCCACATGGTGTCTCCAAGGAACTAATGCAAACGGAGCAGGAAATTCTCTACCAGTTTGGTAGAGTTTTTGAGTTTGCTCATTTCCTGTATATTTTAATTCTTTAACAGGTTGTAATAGTTTTCCATCACCAAATTCTCTACCAAGTTGGTAGAGTTTTTCGATAGTTTCTGCAGATGAATAAAATAGATACCATTTCTTCATGAACCAAAGGTTCTTAGCAGAGAACCCATCTGCATTCGAAAACTCGCGCTGGAGATCAAGGCTCACTTGCTCCACCACTCCTGCGCCCCAGCGCTCTTCGGCTTTCTTCTGCACCAAATCGCGTCCCAACTCCCAATTGAAGAGCAACTTCTCTGCATTCACACGCACAGAAGCCTTCACTTGCGCAGAACGATACCGATGCTTTAACTCGGCAATCCATTCCGCGTAGTCTCCATCAATACGTATGTCGTGGGATTTCACGATTCGCGGTTGGTTTGATATTTCGTTTTCTTCTCTCATTTCTAATTGTTTGTCTCTCGGTTGTGAGTCGGTCATCTCCCGCTCATCGGTCGTACTTTGAACATCAGACTAATCTATATTTATTTCCTTTTTAAAGAATATGTTCTGTTTTTATTTGCTCCGTTAGCGATAAGCAGCCCCCTTTCAACTAACATTCGCAGGTAATCCCTCGTACGGGATGCTTTTATCGACAATACATCCGCCATTTCCGATACCGTTACATTCTGATGCATCTGCATATATTCAATAATGGTGTCTAACTTTTGCGCAATAGTGCATTGTCACCTGATTTATCGCCAATCTGATTACTTATCGCCGATTTATCGCCGATTTGACTGCTTGTCGCCGATTTATCGCCGATAGCTTTTAATTAGTCCCTCTGAATCAGATACTCCAACAACATGTAATTGATGCTTCTTATCCTCTTCTACACCAAGCACAATAAGTCCGCCTTCGGAATTAGCAAATGAGGAATAGGTTGTCCATATACTATGCGGGAGTCCACCTGAAGCTTTTTTTACCTAAAGACGATTATCTTCTTTGTATTCCGACAATCTATTAATATCAAAATCAGAATTCCTCATATATTCACGTGATTTTCTTATGTTAGGATACGGATTTTTTTTGATTTATGCAAGTGTTCTGCGGATTTTTTTAGATTTATGCAAGTGTTCTGCGGATTTTTTTAGATTAAGACACTTCCTGTTGAGATTTTTTCCGTTTATTACGATTCGTGTTTTTCTCATTCATTCCTTCACTCCTTTATACTTCAAAAACTCATCATAATCACAGATGCAATCCTCCACATCATATTCATGCGCTGCCATTTCTTGCCATTCACAATTTCAGCGTACAAAGTTACTACAAAATAATCAAATATACAAATAAAATTAAATTTTTATTTGAATTTATCAACTTTAACTTGAATTTAGTCAAGTTATAGTTAATCTCCTTCATAAAAAAGCCGTCCTCTTGGACGGCCATACACTATACATTATACATTTTTCTTCCTCTTCATCCACCGGAATGGGGTGAGCAAAAATTTACCGAGGCGATAGGCTTGGGAAGAATGGACTTCATCTGCTCCACTGCGCTTCGCGTATTTGCATAAAAATTTCTTACTACTCCAATATGACTACTACATGTGGCTGTATTCTATGCTCTTATAGTACATTGTAGATTGCATCAGCAATTAATTTCATTCCATAATCATTCGGGTGTTCACAGACGAAGGGGCTTTCGCCATTCGATGGCGTACATTCATCTCTATATAGTTCCCATATCCAATCCAATGGGACATAAGGAAGATTATATTTTTGTGCGTTTACTACAACAGCTTTTTCTTTGAGTTCATTTGGCCAAAATTGTCCTGTTAAGATTATTGTACCTGTATATTGCCGAACATAAGTTATCAAATGTGATAATGCACATTCAAAATTTTGAACATCTTTCACATTCTCTCCAATGCGTATAATAATAATATCTTTGCCTCTACAAATTGAATGAAGCAGTTCATCTAAATCCAACGAAAAGTTCTCCTCCCATACTGCTATATTGATAGGGGTTACAGTGGAAGATATGTTCAATTGTCTCAATCTCTGCTCTAACACATGGCAATAGTCATTTTCTGGGCATGAAGCAGCCATTCCATGATTGAAGGACCATTGAACTGCTTTGCAAGGAGGATGAATAGTGATAGAATTTCCTATACATAGCACATGGTGCTCATTTCTATCCAATCCACACTTCTGCCGCATGACTGCTTTTGCGACCTTGTGATATGGACGCTGCCTGAGCCAAGTTCGGATAGAATTTCGTATTTTATTAATTTGTCTTCTCATTTAATGTTTTTAATAACTTAGCGGGGCACCCCACAATGACAGAATTCTCAGGAAAGCTATGTGTCACTACTGCGTTCGCTCCCACTATTACATTATCCCCTAATACAACACCAGGCATGATACATACTCCATCCCCGATCCACACGTTTTTCCCGATTTTGACCGGTTTACTCGTCAAAATGCGCTCCGAAGGAGCTATGCCTATATCTCGGGTATCTACATTTCCATGAAAATGATCGCTTATAAATACCTTGCTCGCTATCAATGTTCCATCGCCTATCTCTATATGTTCTATACATCCAATGTGACAATTATCTTCTATCCGCACATTGTTGCCAATGAGGAGTTGAGGAGAAAAAAACTGATTTCCATAATGGTCTATCACTTCCATACGCAAATAATTCCCAGCGCTAAAAAAATCACCTAGTCTAATATACTTGCATCCTTCAATTCTATAAGCAGCTCCTACTTGAAAATTCTCTCCACATGATGCAAAAGAGCGAACCAAAAGTTTCTTTGTATGGGTTTCATTTTCAGCATATACTTGTTTAATTATAGGATATATGCGGCGCACAAACGATAGAAATATATTTCTAAAGAATGATTTCATAATAACTTTTATATTTGAAATATTCGTCGCACTTGCGATTCAAACTCGTTCTTCTCTGACTTTATGATATCACGATAGAATTCAAACTCTTTATTGGCGTCCTCATAATGATTCAATATATAGCGTATACGCGATATTATTTCTTGCTTACCTACCGATTTTTCATTAAATTTATAGGAATCGGCAATTGGTACATCCTCAAAAAATCTCGCGGACCCACGCATTCCTGTGATAATACAACAACCATTCATAGCGCACTCTCGTGGCAAACGGTCTTTACCCGGATGATTGCCGAAATCAATGTATAGTTTCGCTCGTTGCATCATCTCTATCAACTGTGTTCGATTAAATCCTGTAAGAGCCACCCAGTGCAAATCTGGCGCCATTTCTATCAATTGTTTTGTATATTCATAACCTTTGCGAGGATTATATAAAATAATATCTTCTTTCTTAGATATATCGTAGTTTCCTGAATAATCAGTGTTTACATAGTCCTTCAAAGGAAGCATCTCCTGAAAACCTTGGTTTATAAGATAGTGTTGAATATATTCTGCCTGATAACCACATTCTGCATTCAACTCTACCAATTGACGAATTGTCATTAGATTTTCAAAGCAGTTACTACGCCGTTTAATTGAGCGTTTTATCCATTTCCAAAACCAATGTTTTCCCAATTGAGGATTAAAATGGTACAAATCTATAGGACTAAGATACGATTGAGCACACGCATAGAAATTATCCACACTTATCCACCACAAAAATTTTTGCGTATGAGCATTACGATTCACAACATCAAAAATTCCTTCATAAAAGACCTCTATATTATGACTAGTATCCTCCACTGTTTCTGCAAAAGCCACATCGTATACACTATAATCTGAAGGTTTTAGATGGGCATCTTCACCAAAATATACAATATATGCATCACGTCCATTCGCACGAAGGAAGTGGACGAGTTGATGTAATAATTCCGCTCCCCCTGTTACCATTCCAGCGGGACAATGGACATAAATTTTTGTATCTGAATAAATCTGCAGCATACTTATTCTGTTATAACTTTGGTTAAATATTCATTACTCTCGTGCAAACGCAGTCCCCACCATGGTTCCCAGTATAGGAACTCATCATTCAGCCCAGTGTGGACATATTTAATATTAAATGAAAGTACTTCTCGCAAAAAATCCATCTGATAAGGAGAAGTAGAAGGGGATTGCAAACCAGCCTCAAACCGAACATAATACTTCCCAATCGGTAAAGCTGGGTGTGGGATAATCATATCCACAACAAACTCGTTTTTACCCACAGGAACCCTCATCAGATTGGAAGAATAGAATGCCACATGTACCCCCTCTCCGTTTTGAATTATCATATTGCATTGGAACTCTTTCACATTTCTATTGCGGCGCATTCTAGCCTGAAAATGAAGAGGTTCATCCATTGCAATCTGGTCGGGATGATCAGATTGCAAACATACCTCTATGAACTCAACATCACGGCGGAATTCATTATTATCCATACGATCTGACTCTGTTACAACCTTGCGCGTCGTTACTTCTATTAAATCATAAGATATGTATCTTTCAACTGCGTTTTGGGCCGTTCCTATGAAATCAACACTACCTTGCTTTAAAATTATTCCGGTTTTACATAAACGCTTTATAGAATCCATGTTATGACTGACAAAGAGGACGGTGCGGCCTTGGCCTTGAGAGACATCTTTCATCTTGCCGATGGCTTTCTTTTGGAACTCGGCATCGCCGACGGCGAGGACTTCGTCCACAACCAATATCTCAGGGTCCAGGAAAGCGGCTACGGCAAAGCCGAGGCGGACGGTCATACCCGAGCTATAACGCTTCACCGGTGTGTCGATATATTTCTCGCAGCCGCTAAAATCGATAATCTCGTCAATCTTACGGTCTATCTCCTGTTTGGTCATTCCCAGGATAGCGCCGTTCATATAGATATTCTCCCGACCCGTCATCTCGCCATGGAAACCCGTGCCGACCTCCAGCAGGCTGGCTATACGGCCGCGGGCACGGATAGTGCCCACCGTAGGCGCCGTCACCTTGCTCAGCAGTTTCAGCAAAGTGCTCTTGCCGGCACCGTTCTTGCCGATGATACCGACCACATCGCCTTCCTCCACCCGGAAATCGATGTCGCGCAGCGCCCATACATAGTCCGAATTGGCTTTGGCACTACGGTCGTTGACATCGCCTATCTTCAGGTACGGGTCCTCGTGGCCCAGGATACTGGTCTGCCACCAGCGGTTGATATCATGGCTCAGCGTGCCTGTGCTGACCAAGCCCAGGCGGTATTGCTTGCCTACGTGGTTGAATTCTATGGCTGTCATTTGGGATAATGGTTATTGGTTAATGGTTATAGGTGATTGTTCATTACCTTTCTCGACGGAGGACATTCTTTGATGATTTGAAAATTATATAAAAAATAGATTTCTGAATCACGACCTTTGTCGTTCGTTATTTGTTCTTGATTTTTTCAGTATGAGTAAATTCCTCTGAAAACATCAAGCTCCAAATAACATGCTGCACGCATTATTCATAAATCCAATTATATTAAAAATATTTTTGACATATCATGTAATATAAGTTTTCAACTATCCGCGCTATGGTCTTCGACTATTGGTTATATTCATCAAAACGCCACCATCTTATATGTTTGCGGGTCGTAATAGTATTTCTCGCACTGCGCGTAGATTGGCGCAAAATTATACAAGACACCAAAGTTTATTCCTGATAACCGCATATAGTTCCACAATTGCTGACGGTGAACATCCGATAGTGCTTCGACCGCCTTGCATTCTACAATAACCGACGTTTCGTCATTCATTATACAGAAATCTACGTAATGTTTGTGTTCTATTGCATGCCCTTTGTAGTTGGCGGAAAACATATATTCCTTATTGAAAGCGATATTACGCAAAGCAAGTTCGATAGCCAACGCTTCTTGATACATATATTCATTTAGAAAAGGTCCTAATTGTTTATGCACCTCTTGACATGCGCCAATTGCCGGATAAACAATTTGTTTCCATTTTTCTTTCTCGACGGACATTCTTTGATGATTTGAAAATTATATAAAAAAACAGATTTCTGAATCACGACCTTTGTCGTTCGTTATTTGTTCTTGATTTTTTCAGTATGAGTAAATTCCTCTGAAAACACCAAGTCCAAACAACATGCTGTACGCATTATTCATAAATCCAATTATATTAAAAATATTTTTGACACATCATGTAATATAAGTATTCGACTATCCGCGCTATGGTTGATGATTTGAAGATTATATAAAAAACAGATTTCTGAATCACGACCTTTGTCGTTCGTTATTTGTTCTTGATTTTTTCAGTATGAGTAAACTCCTCTGAAAACACCAAACTCCAAATAACATGCTGCACGCATTATTCATAAATCCAATTATATTAAAAATATTTTTGACACATCATGGAATATAAGTTTTTGACTATCCGCGCTAAGGTCTTCGACTATTGGCTATATTCGTCAAAACGCCACCATCTTATATGTTTGCGGGTCGTAATAGTATTTCTCGCACTGCGCGTAGATTGGCGCAAAATTATACAAGACACCAAAGTTTATTCCTGATAACCGCATATAGTTCCACAATTGCTGACGGTGAACATCCGATAGTGCTTCGACCGCCTTGCATTCTACAATAACCGATGTTTCGTCATTCACTATACAAAAATCTACGTAATGTTTGTGTTCTATTGCATGCCCTTTGTAGTTGGCGGAAAACATATATTCCTTATTGAAAGCGATATTACGCAAAGCAAGTTCGATAGCCAACGCTTCTTGATACATATATTCGTTTAGAAAAGGTCCTAATTGTTTATGCACCTCTTGACATGCGCCAATTGCCGGATAAACAATTTGTTTCCATTTTTCTTTCTCGACGGACATTCTTTGATGATTTGAAAATTATATAAAAAACAGATTTCTGAATCACGACTTTTGTCGTTCGTTATTTGTTCTTGATTTTTTCAGTATGAGTAAATTCCTCTGAAAACATCAAGCTCAAAATAACATGCTGTACGCATTATTCATAAATCCAATTATATTAAAAATATTTTTGACATATCATGTAATATAAGTTTTTGACTATCAGCGCTAAGTTTGATGTTTTGAAAATTATATAAAAAATAGATTTCTGAATCACGACTTTCGTCGTTCGTTATTTGTTCTTGATTTTTTCAGTATGAGTGAACTCTTATGAAAATATCCAAACTCCCAAATAACATGCTGCACGCATTATTCAAATCCGATTATACTAAAATATTTTGATACAATGTTCGATAAAATCGCTTATAATTTCTATTTTTACAGCATGGGAGATAGGGATTCAGCTGCAAGCTGATACGGAACGGGAGGTTAGAACATTAAGGAACTTTTGCTCATTACTGTTTGAACAGACCGTTACGCTTTG
Source organism: Bacteroidales bacterium UBA3843 (assembly GCA_002392745.1). Lineage (GTDB taxonomy): Bacteria > Bacteroidota > Bacteroidia > Bacteroidales > Paludibacteraceae > Colicola. The sequence goes on from DGHR01000003.1 coordinate 372,810, forward strand.
GCCGTTTAGGCTTTAGTCCTATATCACATGCAATATCATTATTATTTTTTTCTACTGCAAAGTGCCTTTGCAGCAAAACGCGGCAAAGTTACAAAAAAAAAATGATATATACAAGATATATATCACTTTTTGTTGCAAATACGTTCAATTTTGGACTTTTTCGGCGTGTTTTTCTCATCCGCGGCTATTCCTCCACCGGGCAGTCTATGTCCTCGGGAGGAGCGGAATAACGGTTCTTCTTGCCATAGACCACCCATTTGTCCAAAGCCACCAGCACAGCGGGTACTACGGTGAGAATCAGCACGATAGCCATAAAAGCACCGACAGCCAGACAACCGACGATATTGCTAATCATCAGGTCGTCAATCAGCAAAGCCATCACACCGGGGCCCAGCACCATGATCAGTCCCGAAGTGAGGATAGTACGTATCGAACCGCGATAAGCGGCTGCCGCGGCGTCATACTGGGTCATCGTGCGGCGGAACTCGCGGTAGTAATTGGCGAAGAGGATACCATAGTCAATCGTGGCTCCCATCAGGATAGCCTGCACAATCAGGTACGCCAGATAGAGCATACGGCCGGATACCAAACCGGCCACCACCACATTGACATAGAAGGCCGTCATCACCGTCACCACCAGGATAGTGGGCACCACCAGCGAGCGGAACGTGACTGCCACAATCAGGAAGATAGCCAGGATAGTGAGCAGCGTGACCACATTCATCTCATGGTCGAAACCGCCGCGCATCTCGGCATACATCACCGATTCGCCCACATAGTAATGTTCGCCCGGCAGATGGGCATCGGCCAAGGCGGTGAGTGTATCCACGAAAGCGTAGGTCTCGGCCGACTCGGGCGGCAGCGTGGTAAGCAACACCAGCAGCGAATGGTCGGGCTGGCGCAACTGGCCTATTCCCGATTTGATTTGCGCATGGATAGAACCTGCCTGCGTGCGCACCGAATCCGGAACAAACTCCTCCAGACGCGGGTCATATACAAGCGTGTCGCATGCATATGCCAGCAGCGCATCCAGGCCCATACGCATCGTGTCGCACGCGCTATGGGCAGCGGCGTAATAGGTATAGAGCAACGACATCTGCGAGGGAGTCACAGGCGCCGACTTGACTCCGGAGAGTTGCATCAGCTGCGCCAGATGCTTCGCCATCTGAGCGGAGGTATAAGCCTGCTCGCCGAACATCAGTTCGGTGAACAATTCCGCCTGCTGGTCTTCGCGCGACGGTTTGTGGCTGGCCGCTACGACCGGTTGCTCGGAAGAGGACTTCACCAGTACACCGGCTTTCTCTTTCTCCTCGCGCGCCATGCGGCTGCGTGCCAGCGAGTCCTGGAGCGCAGAGATAGTACGGAGCATCGAGGCTATGGAATCAGTGATGATGGGCGACGGGGTAGCAGGTGCGGCGGATGGAGCGGCAGACGCACTCTCCGTCTCCGGTTGGTTGGCCTGCGAGAGCGCTAGCAACTGGGAATCAGTGAATTCGTCTATGCCGAACGCATGCAGCATGGTGTTCATCTCGGCCGGAGTGAGCGACGCATTGGCGTTCGCCAGGTCCATCAGCCGGGCACGCTGGCCCAGCATCGTGCGCTGTTCGTCGGAGATCATACCCGCCAGTCCCTTGCGTTGGAACAGGTCGTCGGTCAGCAGATGGACATACTGCAACGGCGTGAGTTGTTTGACCTTGCCGGGTGCATATCCATAGACCAGACGCGTCTGGATAGGCGTAGAACCGATGAAAGCCGCCATCTCATTGACCGCCATCGGCAGTCGCAACGCCATCGTATCGGTCAGTTTGCGCATCTCGATAGTCACAGGCGACGTATGGGTGGTGTTCAGCGTCTCGATGAACGGCACCAGAGCAATACGCTCGGGTTCGCTGACAGCAGGCACCGGCAGAGGTTCGGATGCTGGCAGAGCAGCCATGTCCGGCGATGAGAGAGCATTGGTCAGGGGGGGCTCTGCCGCAGAGTCGCGCGCCACCGGAACGGCAGGCGTGCCGGTAGTGGTATCACGCGTCGCAGCCGGTTTGGAAGACGTGTCACGAGAAGCCGGAGAGGGTGTCTTGCTTCGCGACGGGCCAGACGTCTCCGCCACTGGCGCAGCCTCCTCCTCGGGGCGGTTCATCATGGACATCAGCATATCCAGCTGTTCGCGCATCTCATCGTCGATATACCCTGCGAAAAGCGGATTGCGTACACAGTCATCATGCATGAAACGCACCAGGTCCGGAAACTCCAGACGGATGACCGTATCGGGATATGTGCGCATGAAATATGCCAACCGGATGATATCCGGCGAGAGCATATCCATCGCCTCGGGCGGCATAGACGCCGCGCCGGCCGGCATCATGTCGGCAAACGTAGTGGTCAACGTACGGATATGAGAGGTCATGTCGGCAGGCATGAGCCGCTGGCTCATCAGCGTGGGATACGATATGATAGTCTGTATGCCCGGCTGCGCCATCAGGGTATCGACGAACATCAGCACCGAGTCCTCGTCGTGGGTGTCATAGACCAGCACGAAAGGATTAGGCGACGGGAAGACCTTCTCTATACGCGATTCCGCCTGAGCGGAGAAGAAGATGGTGGTGCGGCGCGACAAGAACCATGAGGCAAAAAACAGCACCACGGCGAAAATCGCCATCGTGACCTTGTGCGAGGTAGCGAACCGCGCCATGCCGTCGGTTGGCGGCACGAACACCCGTTTCTGGGAGTGATTGATAGTGCGGCGGAAAAGAAGCATCAGCGACGGCATCACCGTGAACGTACACAGCAACGAACAAGCCACACCCTTGGCCAGCACGATTCCCATGTCGGCACCTATCTTCAACCGCATGAAACAGAGCATCAGCAGTCCGACTATCGTCGTCAGCGCCGATGACAGGATAGACGGCGCCGCCTTGCGAAGAGCGCGGTTGGCGGCCAGGATAGCCGTTCGGCGGTCGGTATGCTCGTCCTGCTCCTGACGATAGCGGTTGAGCAGGACAATACAATAGTCGAGCGACAGCACCGCCTGCAGGATCGAACCGATGAAATTAGTGGTGATGGACACCGAGGGCAACAGCGCGTTCGTACCCATATTGAGCACGATAGCCATACCCGTGGAAATAAGCACCACCACCGGCTCGAACCACGATTGCGCCATCAGGAACAGCACCAGCGCTATCAGCACCGCCGCGATAATCATCACGGACACAGGAGGCGTAGCGCCGTCCTGGCTGGTCTCCACCACGCAGTTGCCGCCGAAACGGTTGCTAATCTGTTTGCCCAGCGATTTCTGGTCCACCGACTTGGGCACATCCAGGTCGAACACCGTATAGGCACTGTCGGTGCTGTAACGGTAAGTGACACTGTGCACATCGGGATAGGCCTCGAGCAGCGTAGCGATACCCGGCACCTCAGGGGGACGCACCCCCTCGAACATCACATGGACATCCGCACCGGACATCTGCGCCGACGAACCGAACTCGGACGTGACAATCTCCAGTCCGCGCTTCATCTGCGAATTGTCTGGCAGATACTTGGTCATATCCGCATTGACATTGACATGCAGCATCAGTATGCCGCATACCACAGTCAGCAGGACGGTGACAGCCAGTAATATGTAATGTGCACTGCGCTTCATTGGTTATTCAAAAGCCCCCATATGGAGCATAGCCACCTCTTTGGGAGTCAGGAAACGCCATTTGCCGCGGCCTACGTTTTTCTTGGTCAGGCCGGCAAACGATACACGGTCAAGCGAAACGACCTTGTATCCCACTTTCTCAAAGATACGGCGGACAACACGGTTCTGGCCGGAGTGAATCTCCAGACCTATATGACGGCGGTCGTCCTTGGGGAACTCCAGAGCGTCGGGGATGACGCGTTCGTCATCCAGCACCACACCGGCGCGGATGATAGCCTCGTCCACCTCGTCCAGGTCATGGTCAAGTGTGGCGGCATAGATTTTCTTCTTGTTGAACTTAGGATGGGTCAGCCGTGCCGCCAGGTCGCCGTCGTTGGTCAGCAGCAATACACCCGTGGTGTTGCGGTCGAGCCGGCCAACAGGATAGATGCGCTCGGCGCAGGCATTGCGCACGATGTCGATGACGGTGTTACGCTCCTGCGGGTCATCGGTGGTGGTAACCGTGTTCTTGGGTTTGTTCAGCAGGATATAGACCTTGCGCTCGCGGCGGACGGGTTGGTCATGAAAACGAACCTCGTCGGTAGGCAGCACCTTCGCTCCCAGCGAATCGACCACCTGTCCGTTGACGGTAATCACGCCGGCCTGGATAAAATCATCCGCCTCGCGACGCGAACAGATACCGGCATTGGCCAGGTATTTATTGAGTCGCATGGGTTTGGTCAGGTCCTCGTGTTCACGCTGATAGGTCTGGCGCTTGCGCTCGGAATAGACCGAGTCGTTGTGCTTGAACGGACGTGATGCCGGACGGCGGAAAGAGGAATGTTCTGTTGAACGGGAAACCGACTGCCCCTCCCGCTGGAAACGGGGACGCGGCTCGTCGGTCGAACGGAAACGGGGGCGGCTGTCACGACCGGTCTCATCCTCTCGATGAAAACGCGGACGCTGCTGACCGGTGCGCTGAAAACGCGGGCGGGCGCCTCCCTCATTGCGGGAGGAACCGGAATGACGGTCCTCGCCGTTGTTGTTGAAATGGTTGTTGTACATAGCATCTTTGCGTGCTCCCGCACGCGTGTACCTTAAAAATAATTTATATAATTTATTGTGCGACAAAGGCTCTGAGTCATCCGACCCAGAGCCTGTCCTTCACACCTATAGCTGATTAAGCCTCGGCTGCCTGCTCGATAGCCAGTTTACCACGATAGTAACCGCAGCTGGGGCAAACAGTGTGGTAGATGTACATTGCGCCGCAGTTAGGGCATACGGCCAATGTAGGAGCCTTGACTACGTCATGCGTACGACGTTTGGCTTGACGGGTGTGTGATTGACGTCTTTTAGGATGTGCCATTTCGCGCTGGCTAAGGCTCAATACGATTCGCGACCTCGTCGCTCATGAGAATTTTCGCCTTGCCCTCGCTCTTAGCTCGGAATATCGTTTCACTAGCATTCCTCGCTAGGTTTGAGGACGCCTCCTAGCCAGTAAGGAGGGATTAATTATTGTACAATACGTTATTATTCTATATCACTATCAATTTTCGGGATCCGGCTCGTCGCATAGGTGGGATTGGAGGAGAAGATCCATTTGCGGGTTGCAACCACCTTCAGGGTGACAGTGGACAAGCGGGATATTGACACTGACTATCTCATAGGTGAGCCAGGATAAATCCAAAGTACGATTGGACGATTTACGATGTACGGTTTCTTCGTCCTCCTCGTCTTCCGAGAAAATCACTTGCTCATCATCTATTTCAAGGGGCATCGGGTCGAGGCACCTATCGCACACAACAAAGACAGTTCCACGAACCGCTATGTTGAGCTGATAGTCCTCCTCCCGGAGATTTAGCGTCACTTTGCCAACCACCTCTCCGCGCAGGATTTCCGACTTCTCGAGAGAAGCAAAAAAATCATCATTCAGCTGAATATCAAACGAATGCGTGCCTATTGGCAGGCGCGATAAATCGATGATATTGTGATTGGTTTCGCTCATGGGCGCAAAATCGGGTGCAAAGGTACTGCTTTTTTTTGAATTGACCAAATTTTTTGCGTACTTTTTTTTGCAAAAATAAATCAGAAGGGTTTTAGCAGCTCTCGAACTGGCGCAGGAAGCGGACATCGTTCTCCGAGAAGAGGCGGAGGTCCTTCACGCGATATTTGAGGTTGGTGATACGCTCCACACCCATGCCGAAGGCATAGCCGCTATAGACCTTGCTGTCGATACCGCACGACTCCAGCACATTCGGGTCCACCATGCCGCAACCGAGGATCTCTACCCAGCCCGTTCCCTTGCAGAACGAGCAGCCTTTGCCGCCGCATATATTGCAACTGATATCCATCTCGGCAGACGGTTCCGTGAACGGGAAATAGGACGGACGGAGACGAATCTTGGTCTCCGAGCCGAACATCTCCTTGGAGAAATAGAGCAACGCCTCTCTGAGGTCAGCGAAACTGACGTTCTTGTCCACATACAGTCCCTCCACCTGATGGAAGAAGCAGTGCGCACGGGCTGAGATGGCCTCGTTGCGATAGACGCGACCCGGACAGAGCACGCGAATCGGAGGCTTCTGGCTGGTCATAACACGCGTCTGCACAGACGAGGTATGCGAGCGAAGCAGTATATCCGTGGGTTTCTGCACTCCCGGCTCCTTCTCGATGAAGAACGTGTCCTGCATGTCGCGCGCAGGGTGTTCGGGCGCGAAGTTGAGCATGCTGTACACATGTTTGTCATCCTCCACTTCCGGTCCCTCCGCCACGGTAAAACCGATGCGGGAGAAGATATCGATAATCTCTTCGCGCACCAGCGAAAGCGGGTGGCGCGTACCCAACTGGATAGGATCCGGCGTACGGGTCAAATCCAGTTTGTCGCCTGCCGCCTGACAGCTGTCAGAGATCTGCTCACGCATGGTGTTGATGCGGGTCTCCGTCTCCTGACGAAGCTGGTTGAGCATCTGACCAATCTCGCGTTTCTGGTCGGAAGGTACATTGCGGAACTCGTTGAATAGCGCAGTGATTTCGCCCTTTTTACTCAGATATTTGATACGCAACGCCTCCAGTTCCTCGGCGTTTGATGCCTGAAGATTCTGAACCTGCGTCATTAGGGATTGTATAGTATCTTTTAATGCCATAGTAGGGTTAATTTCAAAAAATCGTACAAAGGTACTGCTTTTTTTTGAATTACGCAAGCCTGCAAGCATTTTTCCTAAAAAAACGTACCCGGCGGCGCAGTTATCGCAGGGAAACAATCCGGGGTTGTTCCCTACCCGAACCTACTGCCGCAAGGAGAAGCATGAAGGGACAGAAAGTTTACTTTTATTAAGATTTGCCGAAAACGCCTTCCGCCGGCGAACTTATTATATATTCCTGATTTTCAGCATTTTTCAAAATTGTTATCGGAGGCAAATCGGAGTCTTGTCGAAGGCGTATCGAAGGTATTACCGATGCAACACCTGTGTATTCCGATTCGCAAAGTTTACGATTATTAAGATTATGTTCATTCTGTTCCGCGCACAGACGCGCATTTGCATGTTTCAGAAAAAAGTAGTAAATTTGCGGCACGATTAACCAAAAATGAAAATAGTATGAACCGAGACAATGAGGTTTTTAACGTTATCCGCCGTGAGCGCGAGCGTCAGATGAAAGGCATCGAATTGATAGCCAGTGAGAATTTCGTAAGCGACCAGGTGATGGAAGCCATGGGCAGTGTGCTGACCAACAAATACGCCGAGGGTTATCCCGGCCACCGCTATTACGGCGGTTGCGAGGTGGTGGATATCGCGGAAAACATCGCACGCGACAGGCTGAAACAGCTGTATGGAGCCGAGTACGTAAACGTACAACCCCACTCCGGCGCACAAGCCAACATGGCGGTCTTCATGGCATGTCTGAAGGCCGGCGACACCTTCATGGGGCTGAACCTCAGCCACGGTGGCCACCTGAGCCACGGTTCGGCAGTCAATTTCTCGGGACTGATGTTCAACGCCATCGGATATGACCTGAACGAAGAGACGGGGCGCGTGGATTACGACGACCTGGAGATGAAAGCGCGCACCCACAGACCGAAACTGATTATCGCAGGCGCAAGTGCCTACAGCCGTGAATGGGACTACGCACGTATCCGCCGTGTGGCGGATGAGGTTGGCGCTATTTTCATGGTGGACATGGCGCACCCGGCAGGACTGATTGCCGCCGGATTGCTGGACAACCCGCTCCGGTATGCGCATATCGTCACCAGCACCACCCATAAGACACTGCGCGGACCGCGCGGAGGCGTTATTCTGATGGGGAAAGATTTTGACAACCCGTGGGGCAAGACCACTCCGAAGGGCGAAATCAAGAAGATGAGCGCCCTGCTCGACTCCGCCGTCTTCCCGGGCACACAAGGCGGGCCGTTGGAGCACGTGATAGCCGCCAAAGCCGTAGCCTTCGGCGAGGCGCTGACGGAGGATTTCAAGGTGTACCAGCGTCAGGTGAAAAAGAACGCCGCCGTGATGGCACAGGCGTTTATCGACAAAGGCTACAAAGTGATTTCAGGCGGTACGGACAACCACTCGATGCTGATTGACCTGCGCACCAAATATCCGGAATTGACCGGCAAAGTGGCGGAACAGGCGCTGGTGAGCGCAGACATCACAACCAACAAGAACATGGTGCCCTTCGACAGCCGCTCGGCGTTCCAGACATCCGGACTGCGCTTCGGCACACCGGCCATCACCACCCGAGGCCTGAAAGAGGACCGGATGGGATGGATTGTGGAACTGATTGACCGCGTGCTGCAAGACCCGGCGAACGACACGGTAATAGCCGCGGTTCGCGAAGAAGTGAACCGCGAGATGACTCAGCATCCGTTGTTTGCCTGGTAAATACAGTTATCAGGAGTGTTTATGCTTGCGCAGGCGATTGGGCGTAAAGCCGGTATGCTTCTTGGTGTACTGGCAGAAGAAGCTGGCATTGGGGAATCCCATCTCTAACGCCACGTCGCGGATAGGTGCCGTGGATGAGCGCAAGCGTTGCTTGATCTCGCTGACGGTGATATCCGCTATCCAGTCGCTCGCCGATTTGCCGCTGCGTGCCTTGCTGATTTCCGACAGATATTTGGGAGTAATACCCAACTGGGCCGCAAACCATTGCACTTCGCGTTGGTAGGGGTTCTGCTGGAGCAGATGCATAAACTCGCTGAAGGTGTAATCGCTCTGGTTGGTAGAACTGCGATTCTGTCCGACAGAAGGAATCAGCATACGGTCCAGATAATTGAGCATCTCCATAGTAGCCGCACGGGCTATGGACATCAGTATCTGGCGGCGGTTGTCACGCTGACGGTCCCGCAACTGCAGACTCAGCAGTTGGAAATAAGCCCGGCAATACTCGATGGATACGGACGAGAGGTGGAACACAGGATTGGAACGCAGATATTCCAGTTTCTCATACCAACGGGGTTCGATACGCATATGGTCCAGTATCAGCTCTTCGAATACGGTTTCCGCTACGGTCAGCTGACGGAAACGGTAATCCGCGGAATACTCATACGGCCCCAGTTGGGCACCGAATGTCGGAATGCGGACAAACAGGTCGTTCGGGCCGATACGGATAGTCCGGCCGTTAAGCACGACATCAATATGCCCCGCTTCGCACAAAATCATGGTCATAGACGTAGTAGAACGTGTTTCACGGCATTCGCGGAAGCCCTCCACATCATCCGTCAGGAAAATAGAATCAGTGTACAATGTCATAAGTGGTTGGATTTGGGTAAGCAGAATTTATGTTTTAGTTGTGATTGTGCATGATTTGCGAGCAAAAGTACAATAAATTTCCCAAACCTGCAAATAATTTACGTATTTTTTGCAAATTTAAAGAAAAATCGCTAACTTTGCACCCAAAATCAATAGTAATATGAAAAAAATGTTGTATTTTGCGCTGGTAGCGCTGGTCATGATGAGTTGTGGTAAAAGCGGCGGACGGATGCTGACTTCGGCCACCGGAACTATCTATGAATGTCTGGTTGTGATGCCCGACCGGCCGCTGGATGCGGCGCAACGGGAACTGATTGCGCACTCCCTGACGCCTACAGGCAGCGCCTATGCCGAACCCGTCAACACCACATACGACATGGTGCGCGCCACGCTGGCTGCCGACATGCCGTGCATGCCACAGATGGAGCCCTATCTGAAACTGTCGCAGGTGAATATATCCCTCTTCGACGACTACCTCAAGCCTACACGCAACATCCTGATTATAGATGTCAACCGCGACAAATACACCGGTCTGAAGGTACAGCGCAGCCGCAACGTATGGGCGAAGCCGCAGGCTGTCTTCCGCATCCAGGCACCCAATGACGAGACCGTGGTGAGCTACTGGATGGAGCATGGCACGGAGGTTAGGGATTGGTTCGTTCGCGAAGAGATGAACCGTCAAATCAGTTTCTCGCGCGCCAATACCAACAAGGAAGCGCGTGCGCGGCTGCAACAGCAGGGCTACGACATGCTGATTCCCGAGGACTATATGCTCATCATGGATACCGCCATCGCCATAAATGACCAAATGACAAATGGTCAAATGACAAATGTCTTGTGGTGCTGCAACAACAAGGGCCCCATGCGCCGCGACATACTCGTTTACAGCTATCCCTACACCGCGCAGGAGCAGTTCAGCCATGAGTCGATATGCGCCATGCGGGACGCCGTCATGGGACGGTTGGTATCCGCACAGGTCGAAGGTAGCCATATGGGCACGGAATACCGCTATTTCCCGCCCGTCTCGCGCCAGGTGAAAGCACTGAACGACTCCACCGGCGGTTTCTATGCCGTCGAGACACGCGGGCTATGGAAAATACTGGACGGAGAAGCCATGGGCGGACCGTATGTCAGCCTGACACGTCTGGACCAGGTGAACGGCCGCGTTGTGACGGCCGAGACTTTCCTCTTCGCCAGCGGACAGAAGAAACGCAATGCGTTGCGCCAGGCGGAAGCGATACTCTATTCGTTGGAGATGCCTAACGAACGCCAGCGCAGATAACCAAAGACGCAGTTGCAACACCAGAACGCATACTGCGCCGTCATGCAATAGTCGCCCACGTATATCCACATGACGACAGAGGTCAGATCGACCGCCATCCACAGGAACCATTGGTCGGTAAAGGCCAGAACCATCAGCACCTGGGCTACCAGTGCCATGACTGTAGTGAACGCGTCCAGATACGGCGTGGGGTCATCGGTATAGTGCGCCATGAGCCATCCTGCCCCACCCGACACCAGCACCGCCACCAGCACAATGAGCAGCAGCATCCGCCACGACAGACGACGGGTGCGGATACGGTTTTCGTTCGCCGGGTTCATACGGCGGCGCCATACATACACGCCGTAAATCATCGTCAGGAAATAATAGATGTTGATAGCCTCCTCGCCGTACAAGTGCGCGCGCATACATAAATAGGTGTAGGTCAGCACCTGGGCGAAACCGAAAACGTATGTGAATATACTGCCCTGCGCCATCAGGCATACCGAACACACGCCCAGACAGCCGCTGAGCAGGGACAGCCATCCGCCGCCGGTAATCATGAACGTGACGACTTGTATCAGCAGTCCCACGGCCATGAACGTCCGGTCGAACCATTTGCTATGCAACATATCGCTGGGCACGTGTATTTTCCTTGATGAGAACTTATTTCTTTTTCTTGTTAGCGGAAGCCTTGATCAGCTCTGCCGGCTTTGCCTCGGTCTGCGGCACGGAGGTATAGTCCCATTCTTCCTCAAAATCCCAGTTGCTCTTGGTCTGGACCTTACCCGGGAAATAATAGACCGGTTCGGGCTGACGGTGTTCGTCCCATGAACCGGTGGTCCATCGGCCGTCGCCGTTCAGGTCGATATACAGACGCAGATAATAGGTATCGGGCTTCAGGTATTGGAACCATGCGCCGTCGGGCTGTGCCGGCAGCGTACGCACCACCTCGTCCTTGGAGTTCAGCACCTGGATACGTGCCTCCGGCCGGAAAGGCGTTATCTTGACCCGGAGCGTGGAATAATCCTCCGGCGTCTTGAGTGTCAGTTTGTAGCTGACTGCCGTATGGGTGATGCCGTATATATCATGCAGGGCGGCGCTGTCCAGTTGCAGTTCGTACTGCTTGCCGGCGGCCAGTTTTGCCAGCAGAGAGACAGACTGCGGCAAACTGTCGTAGGGCATCAGGGTGAATGCCACGGGTTTGCGCAGCGAATCAACACATTCATACAGGTGCAGCGAATCGCGTTCGATAGCGGCTATCGGAGTGGCCGAGAAGAGACGCAGTGTGTCGTACATCTCGAATCCCTTGCGTGCATTGCTCTTCAGCTCCATCCGGCGGTTGCGGTTGCGGCGCTCAAGAGCCTCACGCGCCTTGGCGGTCAGTCGCGGAGCACGGTAAACGGCCTGAAGCGTATCCGTATACCACTCCAGGTTGAACACCGAGTCCGTGCGGCGGTAACGGGCCTCCAGAAAGATAGAGTCCTGGCGGATAGCCAGACTGTCGGTCAGCCATAGTGTGAGCGTGTCGCCCTTGGCGGAGAGACTGGTATGTGTATATGCCATCGGGTCAACCCACGCAGTGTCCGTTGCGGCGGAATCCAGTTCGGACGGACGGAGCGCACGAAGCACCGGCAGACTGTCCGGAGCCGCAGAGAAAGCCAGTTGGATACGGTGTTGTTCCTCGCGCAGCGTGCGCTGCAGATAGAGCCTTTGCTGCTGCGGACGGAAGAGAAAGAGTGTCTGCAGTTCGGCCGGCGGTGCGGGAACGGGAGACGGCATTAGCGAGTCGGCGACAGCGACGGTATCGGCCGGCACAGGCGCCTGCGCCGTGATGGTCCCGTCGGCATAGGCCAATGCCTCGCCGGACGTGAGACGGTTGTCACGGCTGATTTCGTCCAGCGCATAGAGACGGTAGGTGCCGGCACGCATGTTGCTGATACGGAAGAAGCCCGTCGAATCGGTGCGCGCGATACGCAGGAACGGTTTGGCGGTGAAAGCCGTGTCGGACAGGTCGTCGTGGATACCGGCGTAGATGCCCTGCAGCGGGTTCAGGTTCTCCGCGTCAAACACCCGTCCGGCTGTCTCCAGCGTGTCTATTACAGGTCCGGTCGCGAACGAGAAGACATATCCGCTCAGGGGATTTTTCTCTGTGTAGTCGCAGATGGCAGAGCCGAAATCAATGGAATAGGTGGTGCTGTCGCGCAACGAGTCTTTGAGTGTCACCAGCACGCGCTTGCCGCGCACCTTGACCTCCGGAGGCGTCTGCTGCGGAGGCGACATCAACAGGTTCTGCCCCACGTTGTCCAGTTGCAGATACTCGTTGAAGGCTATCTCGATGCGGTTGCCTGTGAAATTGACGGAGCCGTTCTCCGGCGTGGAGTGCATCGGCACAGGCGGAATCGAATCTTTCGGTCCGCCTTGCGGCCCGATTCCTCTGTTGGCACATCCCGCCAGACAGAACAGCAAGTACAGGACACAGGAGAGTGCCAACAATATCCGGCGCACACTCGCGCCGGCATATATAGAGTGATTTGTATTCGGTTGTATCATCCGGAAAAACTTTTGCGGCTGCAAAAGTACTACAAAAATTGCACATACGCAAGTAAACGAACAACTTTTTTTTGAGGAAGGAACACTTTTGAGTGTTGTATAGAGCAGCGGAGGGTCTATCGGAAGCTCGCTTACGAATAGGCACTCCGTGGCTCTGTACGAAAGGACGGAACGTCCGTTTTTCTCAAAAAGAATTGCGAGTGCTTGTATATACCCGCAAGATGCGACCGTATATTCGAAGGGGCCCCATTCATTGGGGGAGGAGGTCGAATGTACTACAAAAAAATGACATATGCAAGTGTATATGCCATTTTTTCAATCTGTCTATCGCGTGCGTTCGACTGCTATTGTATGTTTTTCATGCCATTTTGTAGCCATTTTGTAGCCATTTTGCAACTGTTTTGCAATCATTCTCGTTCGCATCTCGTTCGCATCGTGAACGTCACAATAGGATACTAAATCCGTCCATCGAGTATTTTGTTTTTTTAGAAAATGCCATTATCGCCAGACAAGCGGTGTGCGTATCAAAAAGAGCCGTCGCACAAATAAAAACAAGTATATAAACCACTTATGCTAACTATCTGTTCTGCCTTATCTTTTCATTTCGCTCTCTCAAAAAATCACGCATCGCTTCTGCTTTTTTGTAAAACTCTATATCATATATTGGAGAGTCAGATTTGATATAAAGAAAGTCATTTATGTCAATCTTCTTATAGTCCTCCCATGATTCCGCTAACGTTTGATAGCGCGAACATTTATCCAAACTCAAGCCCTTTTTGAGAAAGGCTTGTAAATCTTCAGGGAAACAGGATAAATGTAATGGATATTTTCGTTCCCACGAAAGGTTTTCTTCTCGCTCTTTAGACAAGAGCAAATCAATATCTTCATTCGGGTCATCAACATAAGGGAGGCAACAATTATATATCCTATAGATAATTGCACATAGCGAAAACACCGTACACGAAGAGTCCCAAGGTTCACCATTTATATACTCCGGAGGATAGTACGCACATGGAATAGGCAGAATAATTGTTCTGTCTATCTCAATTCTATCAATGTGTTTACCCCAATCATCATTTAATAAAATTCTCTCTGGGGATAAGCCGACAAAAAAATCATCTTCTTTGGAGGTATCACTTCCTTCAAGGCAATGGTGGCATACAGCTTCATAGATTATAAAGCCCAACTCACTATGACCATTTTCAACTTGGTCCAAAATCTCCGATAAGCGTACCATATATGCGATATTTTGAGTATTTTATATAGTTGTCATTATTTAATTAGCGAGGCTTTCCATGACAGAAAGTACTCCTATAGCTTATGCCGATTTTAGAAATTTAAAAATTTCTATTCTGCACAATTAGTGACATCTTCAGCATGAATATACTTTATTCCATGACAATCAAGCCATCTAACAATCCAGAAGATGTCCATCTCCGTTTCCGGAAGCTTTGCACATAATCGTTTCAAAGCTCCCTCAATACCCTTATTTGTTTTGACATGAAGTATATCCTTTACTTTATCAACATCTATCATACCATATATTGAGTTGATAAAATTGTTGCCTTCCATATAATCCATAGAGATTTCCATTTTCTTCATCCAAATTGAAACACCAACATCTTGAAATCTTGAGGTTGGTGTGTAAGACTGGAGTAAGAATGACCGCATACTTTCCCCTGCTATCTCATACAAGTCACGTTGTATGGTAACCATCTCTACAGCAACAGGGTTGCTTCGGTATGCATCACGTGTAATATTTGTCATATGCCCGAATGTGGGAAAACGCAAAAGCACAAGTATTTGTTTGTACAGCTGTGAATCGATGTAAAGCGGCAAATCTTCAAATGTGAGATCCGGGTATTTGAGCATTACAGCCAAAAGTTCGGCATAGTTTTTCCTTGCGATTTCTATCTTTTCGGGTCTCACTGACAGCTTATTTCGTTTTCTAACATCAACGATAATTAAATCAAACCAACAAAGGATGTACTCGTTTGATTTATACCTTTTTTTGAGAAACCGCTCAATAGACTCTTCCTGTTTAAGCTGATAATATGCTTTATACTCTTTTTGTGTCATCCAATTTTCATGTTTTCCTATTATTATATATCAATATCATGACTTCCCTCATATATACCAGCAAGGCAGTTGGTTACAATACTGCGCATGCGGTCTTTGGCATCGTCAATGGTGTCATCGTCATAGTCCAGCATCGGGTCGCAATAATAATCTAAAGCGCGTTCAAGATACTTGACGGCTCCGTCATAGTCTTCAATGCCGAGACACCATTGAGACGCGT
This sequence comes from Bacteroidales bacterium UBA3843, assembly GCA_002392745.1. GTDB lineage: Bacteria > Bacteroidota > Bacteroidia > Bacteroidales > Paludibacteraceae > Colicola. The sequence goes on from DGHR01000003.1 coordinate 388,280, forward strand.
GGTCGTACCAAATTGCAATAGTACTAACAAACGCGCTACCGATTCCTAATCCTTCATAAGGCTTGGCATACTCAAAAGGTATGGTATCAAGTTCTTGCTTGAATACCTGTAACGTACCAATATCAAAACTCTCTATCAGTTTTGAGTGCATCTCAAACATCCTATGCCACCATTCCTCTGTATTTTTCATTTGTCATAAGGTTTGACTTCATCCTTAATATATGGTTTTAACGGCTGAGTTAAGGCAAATTTCAAATCTTTAATTTCCTTCTCATATCGCCGTTTTAAAGTTTCTTCGTCATCATAGAACTTCATCTTATTCTCCGTGCAATAAATCTTTCTCTGCCTAATATACTCATCATAAGTAAGAGACTCTATCATTTGCTCACATACATCTTTATGCCCGAGAAGACGATGCAACTCAAAAAGCAGATGGCTGAAACGAGTTGCACGCGGTGTGTGGAAATCAATAAGCCACTGCATGTTGTCTTTATAATAAGCCAACTCTTTGGCTGGAATATCATCCGTATCCTTGTACAGTGCATTGAAAGCCCACCAAGCTTCAAGCCTTGCACGTGGCTCAGCGACCTCATCTCCTGCAAGTTCAGTAATTGCTTGCTTGAGTGTCTGCAATGGCAATTGCCCCGTTTCATAGCACTCTTTTTCTATAATTTTCAGGGTGTTCCTGCGTGGCAAAGTAAAGAATTTGCCGCATGCAGGACACTGCTGTGTATATGCAGGGTCATACCAACGACTACTCTCTATCCTTGCGTCAGACCAGAAATAGTACGGTACATTAGTCCATGTGTCAGTAGAAAATCCCACTTCCTTTTTTGCCCCACAATATGGGCATTTTAATACATATGTATTTGTTTCCATAACTTTCAAATTTTTATCATGCTTTAGTTGCGTCAAGTTGATCTACAACAAAACAATTTTCTATGCCTTGAGTTAGAAAGACACAGAAATTACGGCATCTTCATTAGAGTGACGCTTATTTTGATGTGTATTCTGTGTATTCATGTATGAATTCCACATAATACCTCATCTACGATTTTGGTGAAAATATAATAATAAAGTAGAACTTGGTTCTGCCATATATTGTTATTGAGATAGAAAAACGCAATAGTATCGTTTCATAAACTCTACTAATTCCATACGCTTATATGTAGGTGTTATCATATCAAATGCACCCGCACGAACTATTTGTTTCGTAATGGGGCTTATTTCTACATATTCTACTTTCCATGATCTAGGGTCATATTGACTTTCAGCTCCAACAGATTGACATATAACATTAGTTATTTTATATAAATGATCATCATACCTATCATCATTAACTTTCCATTGTGAGTTAATGAGTTTCTTGGGATGCACTGTATGAGCTTTAAATGCAGTATTGGGTTTATCGTAATAATCCCCTTGCGTACGAAAGCCTTCACCATGCGAGCCCTGTCCATCTTTTGAGACCACAAGCGGAATAAACTCTAGGATATCACTCCTATCAAAAATTCCACGTTCAGAACAAAAATTTCTAATAGCCTCCTCTTTTGTCCAACACGCAGTTTCGTATATCTCAGGTTTGGGAGGTGAAAAAAAACCGCGTCCCTTTAACACCACCTTATATCTCATAGTACTCATATGTATAATATTTTTAATACTTAATAAATGTCAGGATTATAGAAAAATCCCCATATTCTTGGGCCTATCATCTGTTACGTCCTTGATTAGATATAGCAGATACGTATTCTCTTTGGTAGTCATCCCATCCCGATGGAGGTGAGGGAGGAGTGGGTTTTGATTCCAATTCAATTTTACTACTTGAAATGTCGTAATCGACTGTTTTAGAAAACCATGACATAATCATATTTATTTTGATGCCAATCTTTCAGCTTCCGGGCTATTGCTTTTTATTCGATGCAAAATTACTACATTACAGCGAAATATGCAATTATGTAATAGAAAATCAATTTTATTTTCAACATTGAAACATTATGATAGTATTTTACAAGTTTCTATTTCTTATATTATGAAAGCAATATCATATTGGCTCCTATCACGTTCAAAGAAGGACTTGGAATGCTATGACTCCTAGTCCTTCTTTGAATTAACAATGTTATGCTATTCTGCACTGCAAGCACATACGTACCTGGTGTTGAATAGCAAGTTCTCTGAGGGATTGGCGATTGTTCCATCGAACGTACGCATGGTTAGCTCCGCTAACTTGGATTGATTAAGTACTGTCATAATTTTACTTTTTTTGTTGATTATTATTAATTTACATTCATTAATGATATGTTACGTCTAATCATGTTTATGTACAATTCCGGACTTTGTTTTTCATAGATACATTGATGTTGCTTATGAACGATTCTATATCTACGACATCCACCATTGCACATTGGAAGTAGTAGACATTGTCTACATTCATCATCTTCTATCAATGTGGCATTTCTAAAGCGAAAATAATCTGCTTGTTTTTCTGCAGAGAGACCAGTCCTTATGTCCCCTATGGCATATTTAGGGTCAAACTCATGTACGCATGTATATAGATTCCCTAAAGGATCGATCGTATAAAATGCAGCATTATCCGCTTCGCAATGAAAAAATCCGAGATGTTCATATTGGTCATCAATGAGAAAACCCTTATTTATTGCTTTGCACTGAAGTTCATAAAGTTTTAGATAAGGATTGTCTCCTTTTGATTGAAATGAAAATTCCTTCCAAGAGCTAGCTTCATTTGCGTATACCCATCTAAAAAACAAAGAACAGTGTTTATTAATGGGCTGCAAATCTTTCAACAATTCTTCGATGGTATCTATGTTGTCATCTGAGACATTCACCCTTATTCTCAATTTCTGTTCAGGGAACTTTTCCACAAAAAGATTTGCATTAGTCAGTATTTTGTCATAAGTTCCATGCCCATCATGCAGAAATTTTTGTTTATCATGTGCGGTGTGACCGCCATCAAATGTAATTTGAGTCGCAATGATATTATTACGACTTAAAAAATCAATCATCTCCGGTGAATTCAGAAGAACTCCATTAGTGGTTATAGATGCGGCATATTGTATGCCATGTTTTTTGCATATCTTTTGTAGTTCTTTAGACAAGTAGTCTATAGTTTTAGTGCAAAGCAAAGGTTCGCCTCCAAACCAATCAACCATTAAGGAACGTTTCGTTAGCAAAGTATCATCAACCCATTTAATTAGTTCATTTTGAACCTGCAGGCTCATTGATTTTCCATTCTTTTTTTCGAAACAATATGGGCATGCGCAATTACACCCAAGTGTGGGCATTATGGCTAATGATAGTTTGTCTACATTATATGATTGAGATAAATAATTATATTGATAAAAAGACCACTCGTCCCAAGTCTCCAATATAAAAATGTGTTGATTTATCAGAACTTGCAAAATTTGTGTCGAAATCGTACCACTTGTGATTTCTTCTGCCTCAAACTTATCGAATAACAATAAACTACGGTATAAGAAATTGAATACAACGATACTATCATCTTCATATAATACGAAACAATTATATTGAGATGGTTTATATCCTTCTATTTTAATATGGGGTGTTATTATCTTCATAATCTAACATTAAAATGGAAATTAGGCAAGCCTGCAATTGCGTTTCTATTTTGATTTATAATTTTACCGTCTTTATTGATGGCAAAATTTTTAACGACTTGTTGGGCAAAATTCTCATTTACACGTTGAGTCTCATGTTTTAAGAGCCATGTGCGGATACGCGATTTTGCAGTGTTCATGCCTCTACAATCTTGTTCACGGCAAAATAAATCAAAAGAATCTTTTACATCTCGCAATTCCCTTCCACTAAGTACAAGATATATGTGGCAATACTCATTCTTTAACTGTTCTCGGCGTGGACTATCCATGAACCAATCTTGACGGGTTATTCCTTCTGGGTGAAGCCACGTCAATATATAATAAGCTTCTGCCTGAAAATCAGAAGAGAAAACCTCGCCATTAGAAGCCCAAACCAAACGAGACAACCCATCATCCCATCGGAGCATAGTATTATCAAAATTCATATCCATATTGCGTTCAATCCATCCATTATCATAGAAGTCAGAGAGCAAAACAGGAGTTGGTATCTTGGACTTACGATTAATAACCCATTCTTTACTGTATATTTCTCCTATTGATCCAGAATAAGATTGCAGTTTAAACTTGTCAGCAGATGCGGTAATATATTGTATTGCTGCATATATTGTGGATAAAGTACAATCTTCAATGTTCACGACTAGCAAGCGTTGTTTCAGTGGATTGATAAATCCATGGTTTTGAAAAATAGCACAAGCAAGGATACCATCATTTTTAGAAGTTGTTTTACGACGGCTTAAAGCCATTTCTTCCCTATGTTTAATGGCTTCTTCCAACGTAAGAGATTGAAAGATAGGTTGAGGATATTCAACATATTTCAGTTGATATACACATGCAAAACCGGGATAGGCTTTTAGCGCATTGTTGATTTTACCAAGATTTTGATGTACTAAAAAATTGGTTACAAAGTCCCATGAACTCTCAAAGAACACAACCTCATCGTATGGGATTGGTGGAGTTGGGCGTTCTATAATCCAACAAGTACACTTATCAAAATACCCTTCCATAAATTATTTTATTGATTGATTTCTTTCCACTCTAAATATGATATCAGCCATTCTTTTAGTAATTCTTTATATGAGATGCATAGACTTGATGTTTGTGTACTTTCAAATCTATGTGTCGGGCAACCTCCAAAACAAAGAGGAAGAAAAGCACATTTAGCACAAACCTTATCTAACAAAGGGTCTTTCCCATTTATCGCCTTATCTAACACTTCAGGTTTCGTAATTCTTATTGTTCCATTCTCTTGAATTTTCCCATAGATAAACTTTTCTGCTCCTAATTTTTCCCAACATTTATAAACATAACCTTCCGCATCAATAACAATTGAATAAGGATTCCTAATGGCGCATTCAGTTTTGTCAACATTATATAGCCAGGGGGATGGTATTTTATATTTTTGCCATAAATCAAGTGCATGGAGACCACACTCCCTATTGTCAAAAAGATTACATAAATGCATTCCCCCACTATTTATGACATAGCCGGGTGCGATAGAGACTCTTTTATTAAAATAACGATTTGATAGAACTTGATATAAATCCATATATTCATTAGCATTATTTTTAGTTAAGTTTACTCTAATGACAACATCTAAATCAGGAATCTCATTTGTTAATAAATCAATATTTTCTAAAACCTTTGCATAAACATTACTACATTCTTTACTTTTTTTTATTCGATTATGTGTTTCTTCTAATCCATCAAGAGTAATTTGAACTTCAGTAAGCTCAATAGATTTAAGGATAGCAATAGTATTATGGTTTATATGAAAAGCAGTTGTAATCATGTCAGAAGAATACTCCCCAAGGTAAAAAGGCCTAAATTTACTGTAAATTTTTTTTACTTGATTTATTGCCATTAATGGCTCTCCACCGAACCATGTAATATGCAATTTTTGCATGCCCTGTTGATTCAATAAATAACGAACTATGGAGTCTATAATTTCATCACTGATATATTTGTTTTTTTTCCCTTTTTCAAAACAATAATAACAGGAAAAGCAACAATCTAACGTTGGTGCGATAGTGATGTGTCTAAAATTATCAACATGTCGATTATATCTTATTAAATTACTGCATAGAGTTCTTTCTTCCTCAATAGAACCACAAATTATTCTATTTTTTTTTAATAATTCTAAAAATTCACCATTTAAATCATTCGTATCAAAATCAACACCTTGATTACTGGATTTAGATATTCTATCGTATAATTCAAAATCTATCTCCAATAATGCCTTGGATAGTGAGTTGTATAGGTAATATTGTCCTATATGCTCAAATGCGAAAGTATAGCAAGAAACAACCATAACTATGTAGTATAAAGGGAGATACTGATTTAGAAAATCAATATTCTCCCCTTTGTTAAATAACTATACTACTTTTGCTTCTTTACGTAGAACCTCATTGTGGGTTTCCATATCCCGCGCTACTGGGTCTTTGTAACCGGAGTTACGGCACATCATTGGGTCCTTGTAACCGGAGTTACGGCACATCATTGGATCTTTGTAACCGGAGTTACGGCACATCATTGGATCTTTGTAACCGGAGTTACGGCACATACTCGGTTGAGCGAGTGAGAGGTTGAGCCCTCCTTCAATAACATTGATTTTCATAATTTTTAAAAAATAGTTTGTTTTTTATGTGTGTTTTATTGGGATTTTTGTCCCCAAAATGGACTTACTTGATTAAACAATCCTATGCGGAACAATACGATGTTTCTCCACCACTTATATTGTTTTCTAAATTCTTTCATACCACACCAGCTTCTTTATATTAAAAACCTATTTTTAGTGCAAAATTACAACTTAACTAGAACATATGCAAACATTTTAAATAGAATTGTTTGTATTTTCAACATTGAAAGTATGTGGTATTTAGTTCGCAAAACAATATAGTTGACTTATACTATACATCAAATGTTTCCTTATTTTATTTCCCGTTGGGGAGATACCGGGTAACGGTCACGCTTTGTGAATCAAGTATATACATCGTATCAAATTATTAAACAATTATCTCGTAATTACCCAAGCACGTGGTTGTAGGCATGGTCGAAAACGCGCTGATTGATGAAATTCATAAAGGTAGGATTGTCGAAGTAGTTTCGGCAAAACTCCGTGTTCCTCTTTCCATGGCGTGCCAAATGGTGGGTTGGAGATGAGGAAATCGAAGTGTTCGCCTCCGTGTCCGTCACGTGAGATAGTGCTATCGAAAGAGATATATTCACGCATGGTCTGCCCATAGGCATATTGAAAACTGCTGATGTCTCCGGAAATCATGAGGTCTGCCTTGCAGGTGGCATAGGTTTCGGGAGTAAGTTCCTGACTATAGATATTGATTTGCACCTGCTTGCCACGTTCCTTAGCAATTTCGAGCATACGCTCTTGGGAGATAGTAAGAATGCCACCAGTACCGCAAGCACCATCATAGATTTTGTACGTGGTGTCTGTTAGTTGTTCGGCAACAGGTATCAAGGCGAGGTCGGCGAGCAAGCGCACATAGTCGCGCGGTGTGAAGTGTTCACCGGCTTCAGTAACATTGTTTTCCTCATTGAACTTGCGAAGCAGTTCCTCAAACATAGTTCCCATGGTGTGGTTGTCAAGAGCCGGCAGGAGCTCTTTGCCGTCATCATCAAGCACAGGTTTATTGGAGAGGTTGATGTTACTATCGGTGAACTTCTCTATGATAGATCCGAGCCTTTCCGCTTCCGTAAGGTTATCGACCATCTGACGGAGATGGAACTTATCAATTATATCCTGCACATCTTTGGAAAAACCGTTCAGATAGTCGGTGAAGTTCATCTTGAGGCGCAATGGGTCAGTTTCACTACGGAGCGTCTTCATCGTGAACTTTGATGTGTTGTAAAACGGATATTTGGTAACGCCAAAGAGGATTGCATCTTGGTTTGTAATGCCGTTCTTGTCAAGCTGCTCTTTCATCTTCAGCACTGCGTCTTTGGTAGGTTCAAGCAACACATCAATACGGCGCAATACCATCATCGGCATGATGATTTTCTTGTACTCGCCTTTCTCAAAGGCATAGACAAGCACATCGGTTGCGATGTTCCAAATAAATGAGAATAATTTGTTGTAATTGGCTGTTGTCATATTTAATCTGCAATTCTAAAGTCCCCCATCTCCGCCTTAAACTCTTTGTCTATCAAATGACATTGCTGACGAATGATTTGCCGCATAGCCACAGCAGGTTCAAGGCAATAATGGGCATAAAGTTGCTTAAAGTTCTGTTGATCCTCATCTTCGATTTCTTCCATAGAATGAATATGGGGGAACAGCAATTTATGATATGCAGCTGCGATGCGTTTCACGGCTTTCTTATCACGCAAGTCGCAGTCTTCATCAGTCTCGACCAGTTGGTCAAACATATCATCATACTCTGCTGCCGGGCGCAATAAGTGAAGAACGGTAGAGAAATACTCCGTGTTGAGCGTCCAGCCTTCCATTATATGGCTTTGGTTAAGGCGTGGCAGTTTCCACCCCTCAATGAAACCATGAAAACGATCCATAGTAGCTGATTCATGGAACATCTCCGGAAGATTACGGAAGTAATCAGTGTGTTGGGGCTTCAAGTCCTTGTTGAGAGGTATATTGCCAAGTAATACAAGTCCGCATTCTGATTGGAAAGGAATACTATCAACTTTCGTTTCACCTGCTTCAAGATATACCTTGAGTATAGCTTGCATTTCATCCGGCTCTGCAAAAGTCATAGTAGAAATCTCATCCATACCCACCACATCGTGGTTCTTAATCACGCCAAACTGCTTTGTAGCCTTATTATAAAATAGGCGCGCGCGAGAAGTCTTTCCACCTCCAAGCAGCCAGGCATACTTGCTAAGGTTGGTATAGACATACGATTTACCAGTTCCCTTAGGTCCCAATTCTATCATGTTTAGACGCGGTTCAACAAGTGGCAACATGCGGCTTATCATCAGCAGTTTCTCCTCTTGAGAGAGCATTTCTGCGTTGTACTCCATAATGGTTACGAGAACATCAATCCACTCGTCCAAGGAGAACTGTTGTCGTGCCTGCATAAAGTAATCCACATCTATCTTATACGGTTCGAAAGCTATATAGGATGTGATTTGAATAAAACCGTTCCGTTTCCCCTCCGGCTCAACGTATTCAAGCGTTATGTTTCCCCAATACTCACCATCTGCCAGCTCTGCGCCTTTATCCTGTAGCAAAGTTTCGGTAACGTAGGCGTCTGACGAGATTCCGAGATCCGGGATTGTAACTTTGACCCGTTTCTTGGCAATATCGGTAGTCGTAGTGAAACGAGTGGTGATATTAACTGCTTCACCGGAGATTAGACGCTGTTTGATATAGTTGCTGTCGATAGGCATTTTCTCCTCAAGATAGTTCTTCAGTGCGGCAGCATCTATATTACCCTCGCTGTCCGTGTACCGGCGAAGAACAAAATCCTTCACAAAGGACGGTAGATTTCGTCCTTTGAAGAATGCATTATTACTTGCCTGTTTGATGACAGACAAATCAGGAAAAACTTCCTTAATCTTTTGGTTGATGTAAGCCATATATTTAAATTATTATATACCTTTATTTTCTATAATTAAGATAAGAAGTTATGGTTTATCGACCGATGTAAAGTCTCCATAATATATCATATTCTCATCGGGGTCATAGACATACAGTGTTTCATGTTGTTTTCCTCTGTTCCATCCATAATAGAATTCGTAACGGTAGCCATTGTTGCAAAAAGTATATTTGTTTCCCAATGGCGTACTCGCATCATCAGTCCACCACTCATCGCATAAGATTAAAGTATCGTATAACCAGTACTGCTTAGTGCCTGATAAAACAAGGTCTGGTTCTCCTTTTTTTATACCGCCATTCCAACATTTATATATCCATGCATCTTCAGATTGTTGCTCGATGCGTATGAAGTATTTGGGGTTTTCAAATTCTGCAGTTTCATCAAATTTTAGTATTTCAAATTTTTCTCCGTTCCAATTATATTGACGATATTTTAATTTTTTCCCTGCTAATGGCATACCTTTGATAACAAATAACTCCTTACGATACCTATTATAAATAAACGCCGAATCCGCTTTCTCATAGTCCATTTCTAAATGACCACCCAAATCATCCCATGAAAATTCAAGATTATCAGAAACGTTATTATGATTTACAAAAGCTCCTTTCACTTTGTTCAATTTGTCATTTTCAATCTTATATACTGATAGACTAAAAAAGTCATGTTCACCTTGGCATACACTACCTTGGTAATCTTCAAGTAAATAATACTTATTCGAGTCTATATGTTGAATGTTAGTAATATATCCTATGAAACTTTCTACTTCATAGCAGTACACATTTTCACCTGACCTATATTGAAGTAGCGTCTTGCACTCGAAACCTAAAGAGGGATTGCCTCCAAATCCATACCGTTCTAAATTATAGGCTCGCACATTGCCATCCTCTGAAGTAGCAATACGTATATTCGAATATTCTTTTAATATAATTTCATAATCTAATGATTGAGGATTTTCCTCAATGAAGTCAAAGATTGACCGCATGACCTCATCAGAATATGTTCCGTCTTCGGACTGAACTAGCATTTCATTCAATTCTTGAATAAAAGAACGCTCGTGCAGTTTGGTATTTTGCCCGCATGTAACAAGTGACAATATTACAATCTGTAAGGCAATTATTATTTGGACTTGTTTCTTCATTGCATAAATTAAACTTTCAAACTATCAAAAAACATTATTCTCTTCAAAACCTTGATATTTCACCATCTCTGCCATTGGTTCAACGTTATGCGGTGATGATGGGATATTATCCTTAACAAAGACGCGCTGTCGAGTCGGATTTTTTCGCTCGTTATCAGGATGTGCTATTGTCAAAGTTTCTTCATTTGCGCTGCTCCCTTGGGGCTTTGCAACTTTGGCAACAAACTCAGAGCGCAGTATAAAATCTTTTGCGCAAGAACCCTTTAGTTTCCCTTCAAGTTCAGTCTCAATAGTATAATTATCAAATCGTTTGATATTATAGCTTTTCCCGTTGTGGAATATCAATAAAGACTCGGACCAACTAAAAAGCGAAGAGCGGCGGTACTTGCGTTTCAAATTATATGGTGCGTTCTGCTGTTCCAAGTGTTGAGCTGTATCTATATGGAAGCGTTGCAGTTCTTGCTCATACCAGTAATCCCTCACATTGTGAATAATCTGCGTTTCTCCCAAATTAAGGGTATCAGAGATAGCACTTTTTCTATACACAGGCAACAAACGCAGTAGCAGCCAATGATAAAAGCGCACTCTATATCCCCAATTCGTTTTACGATTAGGAATATCGGCAGGACGAAGAATCTTTAGTAGCATCATGTTAATAAATAGCTTTCTTATAACTACATTTTCTCTTTAAGTTTTTTAGTTCTTCATTTTTCTCCTTCTGATGATGATTTAATCTCTGACTCCTTCTGCTGCATAAGGCTGTCCTTCAAACCCTCGACAACTGTGGTATCTGTTACAACAGCTGTAGTATCATTTTGAAATTCAGAATATAGCAGATGATTATCAAAATCAGAGCGCAAGCGTTTCACTTGCTGATTGGTTTGGTAACTGAACCATAATGACAAACAACTGAGAAGCGCAATAATCACTATTGCTATAACCACCCATAAATTAGTTTTTTTCATATCATTGATTGAAATAGCTTGTTGTTCTTCGTTCACATTTTCATCTACGACCGATTCGGCAGTACTTATCTCTGCCTTACTCGGATTATTAGCTTCCCCTACGGTTTGCGTAACGTATTCTTCTTCGTTTGACTTATATTCAACAAGAACGACTGTAACATTATCCTTGCCTCCGGCATCGTTGGCAGCATCTATTAAGGCTTGTGCTTTCTCCTCCAATGTTTTGTTTTGGCACAAGATAGATACGATTTGTTTGGAAGTAATAAGATCCGTCAAACCATCAGAACAAAACAAAAGAATAGAATTTGGGAGCAACGAGAACTCTGCTGCTTCAAGGAAGTCGCGATCCTCAACTTCATGTTTTGCAGAGCCAACATCCCTGCTAATAACATTACGCTGCGGATGGTGCATGGCTTGCTCCTCGGTTAGGTCTCCCACTTCTTCACGATAGCCGATTAAAGAATGGTCATGTGAGAGTTTTATTAACTCTCCATGATGATATTGGTATAGGCGCGTATCGCCTACATGAACCATATCAATGACTTTCCTTTGCGCATCAATAACTGCGGCTGTTAAAACGCAACTCATGGATGAGCGAGCGGTATCAACTAATCGCCTGTCATAAATGGCATTATTGGCGTAAACTACTGCTTGTTTTAAAAGTTCCAGCCGTTCACCATTACGGAAATCACGCATATAGCGAGGAATTTCAGTTTGTGCTATTTCCGCTGCAACTTCTCCCCCCTCATATCCACCTACCCCATCTATAGCCACAGCAAGAACAATTTTCTCATCAAGCTGTTCCGCTACAAATGCGTCTTCGTTATTCGTCCTCTGCTTGCCCATATCTGACAAGCCGAAGAAAGTAAGTTGTTCTTTTGTTTTCATACCAAATCAGGGTTAGCATTAAACTCCACACTGACAGAGTCGTTAATAAAAATCTTTGAATGGGACTTAGCAAGTGGCACCCACTGCGGGTTTCCGCCAACACTTATAGGAACTTCGCGTGAGTTTAGCCGCACCTTGCCATAAGCCGCTAAAGAGAAAGTCTGCGTTGCTTGTTCATACTTAATCTGCACATGCGAGGTGCTTACCGCATCACTATCAATTTGGCAGATATTCGAAGAACTGCGTTTGTCTGCTTTCCCCGAAATATCAATATACATCGCATGCATGTCATATACTCTATCACGGCCATCATTACCAGCCCATCGCAACGTAGCAAAGCCTTTGCTCGGCAAGTCGGAAGCTGCTATAATTAACGTGGTGTCCTCGTTAAGATTCTTGTCAAATTGGAATGAATATGTTCCCTCACTAAGTATTTCCATACCAAGAAGAGCCTCCATATTGATGTTATTGTCATTTATACTGGAGTTTTGGCATTTAACAGAGAGGTGAACATTTGCTTCTGTCCGAACTCCATCCTGCTGTGCCTTACGAATATCAAAGTGCGTAAGGGTACTGGTCGTGATGACTTCTCCACGTCTGATAAAATCCTCTTTGCCGTCTCGTTCTGTCACTTGGCATGCAGAGAACTGAAAAAACCAATCCGTGGCAGGTGCTGCATAGTTGACTCCATTTGTATACTCTTCAATTCTACGCTTTATAGAAGCATAAAACGAAGCAACAACCTCCGGCAATATGTATTTTAATGATTCTATAGTCGTATTATAGTCATCCGGATGCAACAGGATATTGAAGGACATCGGGTACAACAATCGTCTGCCAACCGACAATTCTTCCATTTGCTCATTGAAATGTTCTGTTAATTCCTTAAGCAAAATCTTATTGGTAACTTTGGAAACCTGCTGTTTGGATTTGGCAGTGTCAGGTTCAACTATACCCAACTTTATGCCTTTCTTAATTATATCAATAAACTTTCCCATAATCAATTATCTTTTATTTGAATATACTTTAATACAACTGCCTTCCCCAGCTCTATTAAATCTCCGTCATTCAATGGAATTTTAACTTGCGGGTTGTCGCACTCTATTTTTTCTTCACCTCTAAAGATCCGAGTTCGTTTCCCTAACAAACGAGTTCCATCCTTCTCCACTTGTAAATAAAAGCCAAAGGTTTCGGAAAAGCCGATATGTGCGTGCATACGACTCACATATTTATTTTTCTCAACTTGAGGAGATTGGGGATTATCGTCAATAGCGATATGATTTTCTCTATATCCCGTGGGAATTTTGGGGAATCTACCTGCGCCTATGTTGTACGCGCTAATCATTTTTTCCTTCATCTCATCAGAAGACAAGATATATTTTTCTTGCATCAAACTACCAGCATCACCAAAAATACTAATGCTAGCCTTACACGAATGGGAGACCGGAGTTTCTATATTTTCAATAACCTGCAAGTACTCCAACGGATTGTCTCCTATGCGTGTAGCTCGCAGTTCTCCTGCTGGGTTACCTATAGAGAAGGAAACATCATCAAAAGCATAACCATGTTCATTTACCAAAGTTGACAGCATTCTATGGCGATACTGCTCATTATTATATTGCTTAAATCTCAATGCGTCCGTATCAAGCCAAAGAACAAGCTTCATTCCATTTGAATACTCTTTATCATCAATCAGTTTACCCAATGTGACAACAACACTCCTCAGTAGGTCATCTTTAGTTTCTAACTGTGGGGTGGGATTTTCTTGGGATTGAGACCTATTATTGGAAATTTCAGCTATTTTTGCTATTGAAGATGAGTCCTCTACAGGAACAGAACCGTGCTCTTTAGTTTCTGCATGCGTTTCAGGTTGAGTAGGCTGAGACTCTTTTAATGAATTACCAGCACCTCTCATTCTTTGGTCTAACCAATCAAAAAATTTACTCATGGCAGTATCAATTTAGATTCTGACGAAGAACAGCAATTTCACGATTAGCTTTTTCTAAGTCAGATGTTTTTTGCTTTAAATTATTATTAAGACGCTTAATTTCTGCATCTTTTTTCTTAATTTGCTCGTTCAATGTAGCAACTTCTGAATACGATGAACCGGAAGAAGATGTACTTGCAGATTTCAGTTTTCTGATTTCTTCATCTTTTTGCGAAATTTGTGTTCTGTATTCTCCTATCTGCTTATTCAATTGTGCTATTTGAGATTCGAGTTGCTTTGTCGCAGCATCATTAGTTAGCGTTTTACATATAGTGTCGTGAACTACTACAAGGTTTGAACCAGAGTTGTCTGTAAACTTATCTCCCTTAGTAAATGCGAACAGACTAGCGCCAATTCCCCAAATACCAAATAACACTACAAGCAAAATTAACCAAGGATTTTTTTGCACCTTTTTAAGATTTTTGAGTTCTTCAACTAACTCTACAACCCTATCTTTTGCGCTCCTCAAATCCAATGATAGTGTGTCACACTCATTCTGTTTTGCGTTTAACTGCTCATTAAGTCCCTTATTGGTAGTTCGCAAGTCATTGAGTTGTGAAGCCAGTTTTTTATTCTCAGTGGTCAGATTTTCTTTTTCTACATCGTTACATAATGCACTAGAAGTTTGAACATGTGTCATTATAAAATCATACAACTCTTTTCCATTTTTAAAGCGTTCCGCCGGGTTCTTGCGGAGGCATTTCAATATAGCGTCTTCTAACCATTGAGGATAGTCTCTTTTATATTCCTCACCCTCATATTTCCGTTCGTAATTCTCTCGTCTAATATCTTCAATGGCAGGCGGAGCAACTTCTCTATGCGCATTCATCAACTTAAATTCCGCCGCTGTTGCATTACTATTTTTGGTGTCATAGGGGAAGGGTACACGACCTGTAAGATATTGATAAAGAACGATACCAAAACTATATATATCAGATTGTTCAGTAAGAATTGAGTCATCATCCCATTTCTCCGGAGCTTTGAACTCCGGCGCACCATTAGTGTGACGACTACTACGCACTACCTCATCCCCATTGATGGCAAGGCCGAAATCAAGCAATACAAAGTTGCCATCTTCACGGCGCATGATATTGCCAGAGTGAATATCATTGTGTATAACTTTGTATTTGTTGATTAGCTTTTTTCGTGTGTTTTCATCAATCAGCACTTTGCTGCCATCATTAGGGTCATCTTGCAGTTTGTCCTCATCCCGGTCCATGCAGAATCGATAAATATCCTCATGGCAATAAGCAAGCGCACTGCTTATCTGCAAAGCCATGCGGATTACTTCTTCTGTAGGGACGCAGTTCTGATTCGCTTTCAGATAATGCAAAATATCCTGTCCATCCACATAGTCCATCTCAACCAGTGCCTTATTATCTAATAAGCACGGTTGATAAATATGAACGATGTTGGGGTGATTGCCGTTACCGAGACGGAGCAAGACTTTGCACTCGCGCAAGAATTTCTGATACGTTTTACTTGCGCTATCAACTATGGTTTCATTCAGCACACGAACGGCGCGAATGTAACCTAATTCATTATGACGAACTTTATAAACAGTGGCGAAGCCGCCCTTGCCTAACTCGTCAAGCATTGTATATTCTTGTAAAAATGCCATAATTAGAATCGATGAATCAATATAACTTTAGCCTCGTTTTCATTGGAGTAGTATGCCGACTTGGTTATTCCAGTGGAAAAATCCATATATGTATAGTTAGTACTATAACGGCTAGTTTCATCTTGGGTGCATGTCCAATAAATATCATACATTCTAACCGCATCGCGATTTGAGTATATTTGTTTCATTTCTTGTAATGTAGGCACAGATTTCTTGGAAATATCAGTCCATTGCATACCTATCCATCCTTTATCTAATACAGCATAACCATGCTGTCCATTGTCTCTAATATATACAACAGTATATTTTTCATCCCCTACTGTTATGATGTCACCTAATTTATATCCTGCACTTCGGCTGCAATCTGATATAAGCTCTTCAACAGAAAGCACAGACTTTCCCGATAGTTCTTTATAGACATTATAAAATCTACGTCCGGCTTCGCAGTCTCCTGCTTCAAGTTTCTCCAGTGCCTTATTGAGGTATGAAGAATAATCTGATTGGGCACTTGATGATGCTGAGATTGCTATCAGCACAACAAAAATTATAGCTTTTGTTCTCATATGAAAATTATTAAAATCTATATATTAAAAGCAAACCTTTTGAATCAGTTCTACTTGTAGTGTGCCAGTTGTTATAATAGAAAGATAAATAGTAATTTGACGAAGATGATTCCTGATCAATTGTCCAGTATTCCCCATCAGTTAAATTAATTTTATGTCTATTTTTGTAAATAATTTTCATTTCGGAACGAGTCGGCAGTTTGCGTCCTGCAATCATATCATCAGTAATTGGTCCTGAACCATAATCGCATACGGCGAATCCATGTTTCCCCTTATCTTCTATGTATATAACTTTATAAGTCAAAGAATTGACTTGAATTTTATCATTTATTTTATATACTTTTTCTGCTACTGAATTTTGAAAACAATCATCTATCATAATTTGTACAGAGGATTTTGTTTCACCCGACAATTCTTTATAAATATTATACCACTTTTGCGCCCCCTCACAGTTACCTTTTCTTAATTCATCCATAGATTGGGTCAAGTAACTGGAATAATCTGACTGAGCAGCCAAATTACAAGCGCATAAAACGCAAAAAACAAATAATAGTTTCGTTTTCATAGCTCAATATCATTTTATAATTTTTTCTGTACAGAAATAGACTCATACCATCCTCCGCCATTCAAGCCTCGGGCTAAACTTTCATAAACATTTGCGCAATTACGCAATTGGCGAGCTCTTTCGTCCGGGTCACTATACATACTAAGAACCCTCATAAGCAATTCTCCGTCAGCCAAGTCTGAGTTTTTTATATATTCCATTAACGTTGCCCAATCAAAGGTTACCGCATAATCATCCATTTTTTTCCCCTGACATAGTTGGGCAATCAAGACATCCATTTTTTCAGATGATACACCGGACAATTCCTTATAAACATTATAACACTTTTGCGCCTTCTCACAGTTATTCATCCATAAATGCATAGCCGCCAAATTGCGATACTCATTTGGATTGGATTGAGCAAGAACCTCAATTGTAGCTATAAGCAACAAAGGAGCGATGATGAAAAGTTTCGTTTTCATGATAATCCTATTTATTTGTTAATATATCCGTTTTCATATAATGCCTCAAGCACTACTGACTTGGTTAAGCGTACTGCTGCACCAGAGCCAGTACTGCGTTCCATGCGGACAGCGACTGCCAAAGGATGTTTATCACCTTGTCCCTCAACAAAGAACATATACCAACCATCATTCCGTTTCTCAATATGCTGACGAGTTTGGTATCTGCGAGTCCACTTATTGTAGAAGCGAATATCCTTGTCTATACGGTAACGTTCAGGAGTGCCAGTCTTTCCTCCGACATAACTTGGAAGGACAACACTATTACGAGGCTTTTGATTAGCAGATTCCGCAAGCATATATTCTTTCAGAATGTTTGCCGACTGAGAAGATAGTAATCTAATCTCACCAGTTTCTATGTGTTTCTTGCTATATTTATTCAAAGGCAATAAAAACTGTGTATATAGCATTTCTCCGTCATTAACAACAGCAGAAGCAATACGTGCCATATTAAGCGGTGACGCTTGAAGTTCAAAGTTTTCATAGCCTTGTCCCCAAGCCCATCTCCATTCGCCTTCATTCATCTTCTTATGCACTCCATCTTCCAAACGTTTATTGTACTTTGACAATGCCTTACTTTCATTTTGACGAATCTTTTCGCGGATAGCTCTTTGTTTGACATCATCACACGCGTACGATAAATAGTAAGGTGTAGAGTTGCCTATGCTAACGCCAGCCGTTTCATAGATACTATCTAACTCCCAATACAGGTCATTTTCATTGATTAGATTGATGAAATAACAGTTGGAAGAATATACAATTGCATCCTTCATTGGCACTCTATATCCATGTGGTTCAGGCGCTTTCCCTGTCTCCACTATATCATCAGCAGTAACCAAATATTTTTTGTCAGAAGCAGAAGTTCCCAACTTCTGGAATCCCGCGATAGCAGACATTATTTTTGCCGTCGAACCGGGCATAGTCTGATAAGTCAAACCAAGATCTCTGTCTGTATAGGCAGTCCAACTTTTATCTTTGTAGTTGTCAGAATAGCTATGATGCCCTTGCGAATCTTCATCTCGCAATCTTTGATAATCCGGAAGCGGATAATTTGCAGAGCTTAAAAGTTCACCATTTTTAGCATCCAAAACAACAACAGATATACGTAGCAAATTATTATCTTTTAATGCTGGAGTTTTCTCCACATATGAGTAAATACGATTTTGTAGGTTGGTTTGAAGTACAGCATCAAGGGACAAGTGTAAATCAAAATCACCATCACGAACATCCTTATTATGTTTTCTCAATGGTCTTCCCTTAACTCCAGTTTTCAAATACTTCACTAAGGGTTTATTGTCTCGTAAACGATATGTAACAATCGTGTCAATCGATTCCGAAGCAAGATACTTTGTATTTGCTTTTATCTTTCCTTTTAGTTTCACCTTTACTGGTTGATGTTGCTTATCATAGTAGGTGTTATCGTAATCCCTCAAGTATGATAAGTGCTGTGCTTCTGCCATATACCCAATCGGATTTTCCTCATCATAAGTAAAATATAACCCAGTGTTTTGGTCTCCCAGCATAAAAAACAACTGTTCAGCAAAAGGATAGTATCTGCGAGTGTGTGCTTTCCGAGTTTTCTCATATCGTTGTCTAATAGAATCCACTATAAGCTCATTATGTTTATCTTCGGCATCTATTCCAGACTGCAATAATTTAATATAGTCGTCTGTCAACTTTTCTCTGTCACTTGTTGCGAGCAAAACGCCATTTCTATCATAGATATTACCTGCCCACATTTCGCGGGTAAGCAAAGCTATTCGTGGATTATATTCTATAAGAGGAAGTCCTTGATTATTCAAAACGAAAGCGGGATGTGCCAAAGTCTTACTCCGTGACCACAATGCGTAGTATTGCCAAACGCCCAGCGTAAACAATGCGAGAATAAGAAATGTCCATGATACAATAGAAACAGGATAATTGTAGTCGCCGACACTACGTCTCCTAATATTCTCAACAACAGCAGAACTCTCCTGTTTTTTTTCTGTACTTATATTTTTTGACATTGATAAAATAACGCCCAATGCCACTAAATTAAGAATCATACTTACCTTACCATAACTGATAAAAGGTACAGTAACGCCAGTAAGTGGTATCATACCACTACTACCGAGGGCTATAATAAAGAATTGCACTGCCGTTGCAATCGCAACACCCATGCAAAAGTAAAAAGCAAACGGATGACCAACGCGATAACCTATGACTATCATTCTTCTCAGAAGCAATGCAAGCACCAAAACCACACACACCAAACCCCACCAACCAGTCTGTTCGGCAATAGATGACAGAATCATATCTGTATGGAATGCAGGAATAAGGTTCGGGTTGCCATCTCCCAATCCTTGACCAGCCATACCTCCGGTGGCAATTGCCCACAGACCATTGGCTACTTGGGTATTACTAACAGGCTCGGCATTACTTCCATTATGTAAGATATCCAAGTCTCCCCAAGTATTAACACACATTCGCGTTCTTTGTTCAAAGCGAATAGCGGTATCGCTGTGCTCAAATGCTGGAATCGTTGTTAGAATCTCACCTCCAAATATAAAGACAAAAACAATCAGATTGAAGAAAAACGCTGTCTCAAAGAACTGCTTGTTGCGAGATAGTCCAATACCAATCCAGACCACGAACCATAGCAATGAAAATATAATTGAATTGCCTATCTTGTAGCCGAAATATGTGAACAATGCGAAGGACAAAATGCCGTATATCAATATTGCAAAATCGCATGTAAATATGCGTTCCCATTTTTCTTCCTCCGGCATATTATCAAGGTTGACTTTGGACTTAACAAGTGAATATAGAAGTATAAAAGTAACAGCAATGATAAGAGCAGGTCCCATATCGCCCAATTTTATATAAATAGCCATCAGGGTAACTAATCCAAATAGAAGCCATGCAAGTGTCTTAAACTTATTCCAAACGTTGGTGTGGTTAGGACGAGAATATGCGATAATACTATCTGCTGTACTTGTGAAGAATGCTGCCATAAAGAATACAATGAGATATTTCGCAATCTCGCTGGGTTGGAATGTCAACCCTAACAAACTTAGATTAACTTTCATTCCTCCTATCTCTTTACCAAGAGGAGTGAAAAGCAGTGCAGTAATAATGATTGCTAATAGAAGCCAACCAAAGCCTTTAGGCAATTTATCTATAAAATTGAGTATGGGCTTATTTATTTTGCTTACATAGGGAATGTTGAATATAGCAAAAGGATAACTCAATATAAGCAAAGCCATAGCCCCGAGTTTCTTGGTAATACGAGCATCACTTGTGAGAACTGAAGCTAGACGACTAACTTTTTGCTTAAATGGCAAGAAAAGCCATCGTAATATGGAAATAGTGGGGTCAAAAGCAATTTTGCTGTTACCTTGATAATACTTAATGAAATCAACAAATTGCAGAGCAAATATAACTACGATACCCATAAGTACGCCGGACGCCATTTCTGCCCCTCTTAAATCTTCCGTTAAAGGATTTTGTATAGCGAACATTATGAGAACACAAAATCCTGTCAAGAACATAGCAGACGATAGGAGCAGTGGATCAAAATACTTTTTCCTATACATCAGAAAAATAGCAAGTGACCACCATGCTAGCAGAATTAAAACGAACCACTTTATAACTTCTGCTTTGTACTCTTTTGGTGAACGGACGGTAATCGTACCATCATTCTTTATTTGTTTGAGTGTCGCATTATCTATCATCTGAATACGGTGCTCTAACTGCTCAAACTTGAATGTAAGATTCTTTTTGAACTTGCCCAATTTAATTCCTTTAGAAGCTCCATATTCAAAGCCCCATTTGAGTGGAAGAACACTATAACCATGTGCCTTATTTAGACCAGTAAAAATAGCTTCGCCAAGAGAATCTGTTTTAACATATGCAATAGTGTCAGCACATGCCCGATGCAGAGAATCATAGTAGTATTCTGTCAGCATGACAATAGCGTCTGACAGACTTTGATTTTCATTTGTGAACAATTTTACGGATATAGAGCCATCTCCTTGACCTAGCGGGATTTCATTTTTCATAGAATCTGCAGCGGGCAGAGCATGTCCTAATCCAATAGCTTCTTTAGATCGGTCAAGCTTTGCGGTGAACACATGCAAAGAATCAGCAACGGTTGCAGGTATCTTACCATAAGCACGCTTTTGCAGATAGTATAAATTCGAATACTTAAGACCTCTGTTTAATCGGGCAGTAATTGAATCGGCAGCAAGTTCAGCCTCTTTGCGTGTGCCTACATAATTGTTAGTCAGTAAGACATTCGACAATTCTGCCGCAGATAAGTCTTTTGAAAGATTGACAGTTCTTTGGTTATTGTAATTTTCTTCCGTTTGTTTGAATTCAGGACGGAGATTATTCAAGAACACCAACAATAGTCCACACAAAGCTAATGTTGAAATCAGCACCGAATATTTAGAAAATGTTTTCATTATTATGTAGATTTAATTCACATGTGCCTACTCACTTTTGGCTTTTCGGCATACTCCACTTCGTTATGGACGTCACCAGTCTTAGCTTTGGCGCAAATTCGCTCGCAAAGATACAACAAAAGTTTGAAATACGCAAGAATTTATGCTTAAAAATAAAATATATTTGATGTTTTCAGGGGGAAGACTAACGTTCGAGCACACATGAGCAGCCGCATCCTCAAGGAGGCATCACTTCCGACTAATAGAAGAATACTTAGGCGGAATGTGGTGCGCCTTCAAAAAACACCCTAACTTTTCTGTTGGCGAAATAATTTCAATTTCAGGCATTTATGCAATTATTTTGCAGCCTAAATGCAACTATAAACGATAGCACTCCCTTAGCACTATATACCGTGATAGTAGGATGAATGACTGATTTGAGCCTCGTGATGGGGTGAATAGCAACCTCTTAAACAATTTGGATTGCGACGGCATCTCCCAAAAAATAAAAAAACGGCACACGCGCACGTGTACCGAATTTCTATTATGTAACTTATTTGCTTCGCAACGCCTGAATTTTACAGGCGCGTAAACGAGTCGGAAAGATTTTATTCCACCGAATCAGGAATGATCTTTAGCACACGGCGCTCGTTGTCAATCTCGATTTTTCCAAGCCGTTGGAGTATCGTTTGTCCGAGCAACAATGGGGCTTTCTGATTCCCCACTACCGATGCTCTCACTCCGGTCAGTTCCAACCCTCCAAAATTAATATGGTTCAGCATAATGATTGTACCGGTAGAGATGTGCCCGTCTGCGGTCCTATACTTCTGAGTTCCGACAATATCCCTTTGGCTGAGATACCCGTTCTTGAACATGAAATTAGCCTCTGTCTGCGAAATAGTGACATCGCTTGCCCCCGTATCGAAAATAAAATTCAACGGCAGTCCGTTAATCGTACATTCCACTCTGGTAACACCATTTGCAGTAGTAAACGGTATTTCTACGACACCGGTTTGTTTTTCCGCTTTTTTAGCCTCTTCTTTCTCTTTCAGTTCTTGATTGAACGCCGCTATCCGGGATTGCTGCTGCGCCTGATACTTGTCAATAAGGGCCTCTAATTCCTCTCCTTGAATAGTTTGCAAATCCGGATCATGGCGCAAGCTGTTGAAGCGCACATATCCGTTTTTCATTTCTTCTTCCAGCAGAGTCAACGCTTTTGCTTTCTCTCCGGCCAACGCATATACACACGCTGCATTATATCTATATTGCGCAGGAGCGGCATTTAGCAGACTGTCAGCGAGGAAGAGTGCCTCTTGTTTATGACCCGTAGAAATCAGAACGAACATACGTGTTTCAGGAGCAGAGGGATGAGAAAGTACATATTGGTAATCTTTGCTTGCTTTATCCGTATTGCCGAGAATCTCATAGCAACGTCCTCGCTGATAACGCTCCCAATCCCGGTCGGCATTGAATGCCAGACCGATGTTATAATCCTCGATAGCCTTTGCACAATCTCCATGCGAAGAACGAAAACCGGCTCTGACAAAATATAGCTGGGCGTCATCCGGATGCGACTCTATGAGATAGTCCATATCGGCAAACATCTGCGTTGTACTATCCATCTCGCAATATGTGAATGCTCGTGAATACCGGAATCCGATATTGGTTGAGTCACTCTCAACAGCTCTGCTCTGATATCGCAAAGCATTCTGCCAATCGCCCATCGCATAAAACAAGTCCGCCATGTAGTCGTCGAAATACGAATCCGGATTCATTGTCTGAATCTTAAGGCATGTACGAATAGCGTCTTCGTAACGATGCATAGCCTGGTACGCATACATTATGCACAAATACCATGTCTGTTCGTTGGGATTGGCAAGAATCCGGGCTTGCAGTTTTGTCTGAATAAGTTCCAGAAATTCCATATTCTTGCTATCTCGGATTAGTTCCATCGATGCTCCTTCTCCCGGTTCCATTTGCAGACATGCAATCAAATCCTCTGCAGCCTCTTCATATTTATTTAAGAGAATTTCAATTTGCGCCATAGCGACATACGTGAAGGGGCGTTCCGCTAAGCGATTGGAATATCTGTACTGCTCCAGTGCCTCATCATATCTCTCTTGCAGGTATAGATTTCTCGCAAGCATATTGATACCCCGCACAAGGCCGGGTGTCAGTTTGATATACTGCCGGAAATCCGCATCGGATTTATCCCATAGTTTGAGGTCGCGATACAGATGTCCGCGATACTCGTACCACTCCTCGTTCCGAGGTTCCGTCTTAACCGCCCTCGTGTAAAAATTGAGTGCCTGGGTGGTATCTTGCAATTGCAGATAGATATCACCTATCATACTATTCGTCCATGCGATATAGTGCTTATCCGCTTTAGGGAGATATTTGAGTGCCTTATTCGCTACACTCAGCGCAGTCCCTTTCTCTTGGATAGTCAGATAGGCAGAAGCCATCCATGCATATGCATACCCGTTTTTGATATCCTGATTGAGTTCTTTATGCAGGTATTCTATGCCCTCTTCCGTTTTGCCGGAACGGATGAGTTCGACGCCTCGCTGATAGTTGTACGACTGTGGTTGTTGCGGCTCTTTTGCCATTCCTGCAGCAGAGAGCAGAAGTGATACAACACAAATGGAAAATATACGTTTCATATAATTGTTGATAGGTATTTCATATTTAATCTAACATGATAAATCCCGCCCAATACGTTGGCTCTTCATATTGCGCACGGACCGTATTTTGAGCATTGCGGAATGCTTCCCGTTTGGACTGTTTCTTTGCGATCCAGTTATGGTAAAACTCGGTCATAAAGAGGCGGGTGGCTTGGTCATTAACCGGCCACAATGTCATGATAATGGTTTGCGCACCGGCTTGCTTGAAGGCTCGTTGCAGACCAAAGACACCTTCGCCCGTGATTTCTCCTT
>DGHR01000005.1:0-121161 GCA_002392745.1 Bacteroidales bacterium UBA3843
CAGGCGGGACAATGGACGAAAGGGAGATGCGAAAAGCATAGAAGAGACATGGCAAATGAGCATGACATATGGCAATGGAAGGAACCGGGAACAGCATGGAAAGGTGCCGGCATCTATCATGTGACGCTGACCATTCCGTCGCGTGAGCCTTTGTTGGGCGAGTTGGTAATTCCGGAGAATGACCCCAGACAAGCACGAGTAGAACGGACGGAGCTGGGGGAGAAAATAGTGCATACTATATTTCATATACAAGACATTCATCCGGAGGTGCGTGTGATACAATTCTGTGTAATGCCCGATCATGTACACGCCGTTTTATATGTCACGCAGCCTATGCAAAAAGGGATATCAACGGTGGTTCGCGGTTGGTGGCAGGGTGCTAAGAAAGAAGGAAGAGAATTTGCTTCGCCGTTTTCCCCGAATATTATTCGGGATAATAAACGAAGCCCTATGCGGGATAACAAACGAAAGAGAAATATAACCAGCCCTATGCGGGGCAATGAACGCTCTGCGGCAGATTCTATCTTTACCGAGATGCCATTCATACGCCCGATGTCTCATAAAGGACAATTACAAACCATGATTCGCTATGTGCAGATGAATCCGCAGCGATTGGCTACCAAGCGGCTGAAACCCGGATTCTTCCGCGTACAGGAAGAGATTGAGATAGGCGGGCGGATGTATCGCGGCATCGGCAATGCCGCTTTGCTACAAGCGGAGAGATATGCACCGGTACACGTGCGGCGGACGATGATAGGCGAGGCAATGCACGGCGATGATACACGGCTACGCGATTATATGAACGGCTGCGTGCTGGCTGCAAGACAGGGCGCAGTGATGGTCTCGCCGTTTATCTCCGACAAGGAGAAAGAGGTGATGGCGGTTCTACTGGCGGAGGCACACCCCTTCATCTATATCGCGGATAACGGCTTTGACGATTACTACAAGCCGAGTGACGGCTTGTTCGACTCCGTCGCTGCAGGGCGCGTGCTGATGCTCTCGCCGTGGGAACACGACCCCTCAAAACGCCATGTGACGCGCGCGGAGTGCGTCGCGATGAATCAGATGGCAGAGGAGATATGCAATTTGACAAACAACAAGACTAACCTATGTCCGTAGTACAATACAAGAAATATTTCTGGCTGGTGGATACAATCCGGAGTGCGGGGAGAATCAGCCGCGAAGAAATAGACCGCAAATGGGCGAGTGCGCGAATTAACGACAACCACGAGTCACGGTTGCCGGAAAGTACATTCTTCCGCTATAAAAACGCTATTGAGGAACTCTTTGACATCGAAATCCTGTGCGACCGCGCCACCGGTCAGTATTACATCGACGATACAGACATTAACAGCCGGACCAAACAATGGCTTCTCTCGCAGTTTGCCGTGAGTCAATCCCTTGACACCAGCCGAGAGTTGCGTGATTCGAGTGGTTTGTGGCTCCCACGCTCGATTTCATTCAGCAACTCCGCCCGTATGGTGCCAACCTTGAAGTGCTTGCACCGGACTCCCTGCGCCAACAGTTCGCCGAGGAAGCCCGGAAAATGCTGAAATACTATAAAAAGTAACATTTCTTGCCCTAATTTTCTGTCACTTCCTTTGCGGCGAGATATAGTCACTTAATGTAAAAACCACTACAAAACTACTACAAACTTATGAAAAAAATCTACTTATTTTTGCTTGCACTCGTTGCTTGCACATCTCAGATGAACGCTACCGAGGGCGCGTTAGCAGGCCGTTTTACCATCAATGCAGAGGGAAACCAGGTTGTTTTCTCGCTGGGAAACCTGCAGTACCAAGCCTCCACACAGACTTGGCAGTTTGCCGCAAAGCAACATAACCTCATAGGCACAGCCAATACCCACATCAGCGACGATTACAGCGGATGGATTGACCTCTTCGGTTGGGGAACCGGTAATCATCCGACGGAGCATAGACCTCATTCTGAATACTATGGCAAATTTGCCGACTGGGGCGCAAATGCCATCCTGAACGGCGGCAACGAGGCCAACATGTGGAGGACCTTGACTACCGAAGAATGGAGTTACCTATTCTGCGGCCGGACGAACGCAGCCAAGCTGTTTGGTATGGGTTCAGTCAATGGGGTGAAGGGTGCTATACTGTTGCCGGACAACTGGTCGGGCGACCTGTTTACCGACACAGAGAATGGTCTGAGCGACCGGGACGGATGGTATAAAAACCTCGACGGTACCAACTTCACCTTCCACACCTATTCCGCGGCACAATGGGAGATAATGGAAGCCAACGGCGCCGTTTTCCTGCCGGTAACAGGCTACCGCATCGACGCAGAGGTGGATCAAACAGAAGAGTACGGCAACTACTGGTCTGCCACACCCAGCGAGGAGAACGATGCGTACCTGCTTTATTTTGACGGCACGGATGTAACTCCGGCGGAGATAGATGTGCGCTATTACGGCGAAGCCGTCCGGCTGGTGAAAGATGTCAACACCACCACGATAGAGAATATACAAGGGGACGATTTACAATGCACTAAGACTATTCGGGACGGAATGCTTGTGATTGAGCGGAACGGAAAAGAATACACCGTCACCGGCACTGTTTACTAAAAAAATGGGCTGGGCTCCGGCCTTAGCGGCTCCATATTGAGCGGCACAGGAAAAGCGTTCTACGGGCGCTTTTTTTGTGTTTTTTTATATTTTTTCGACTTCACTCCCAGTTTTTGAGAGTTTGAAGTAGGCTAAGTTTGGGGCTCGCGGTCACAAACTGACCGCGCACAGGACAAAGAGAAGTACAAAGGACGGATGTACGAAGGAACCCCACCCCGGCCCTCCCCTCAAGGGAGGGAGGGGAAAGGATGTACGAAGGACGAATGTACGATGTACGAAGGAAGGGGAAAGGTTAAAGGTTAAAGGTTAAAGGTTAAAGGTTAAAGGTTATAGGTAATAGGTTATAGGTAATAGGTTATAGGTAATAGGTTATAGGTGAAAGGTGATAGGTGATTGCTTTTTATTCCTTTCTCGGCGGAGGTCATGTCTGGTTGGAGCGACGCTCCCCGCGGCTCCTGCCGTTCTTAGCCACAAGGGCACGATTAACGTTCCGATTTTCGAAGCCAAAAGTCAATTGGCTTCTCCATCCCGAAAGCGGAAGGACGTTCCGGGTTAAAGGGAGCCTACCCCCAGCCCCTCCCAAAAGGGAAGGGAGAATGGTAAACAGCGCAATACACCCCCGAAAATGGCACTCGCAACACGCGGGTGGCATTTTTTATTTGCATATGTCAGAAAAAAGCAGTAAATTTGCAGCCGATTTAGATTGGCTAATTATAGACTTATGATAACAATAGAACAATTAAAAGAGATTCAACAACGTGCAGACAAACTGAAAAACTACCTGCAGATAGACGAGAAACGTATTCAGTTAGAGGAAGAGGAACTGCACACGCAGGCTCCCGGATTTTGGGACGACGCCAAAGCTGCCGAGGCGCAGATGCGCAAGGTGAAAGGCATAAAACGATGGATTGAAGGCTATGAAGGTGTACGCGCTGCCGTAGAGGAACTGGCGCTCGCTTTCGACTATTACAAAGAGGAACTGGTGACGGAAGAAGAGGTGGATACCGCCTACAACCATGCGCTGCAGGAGGTGGAGGACCTGGAGATGAAGAACATGCTTTCGCATGAGGAAGACCAGATGCCGGCCGTGCTGAAGATAGTCGCCGGCGCAGGAGGTACAGAGGCGCAAGACTGGGCGGAACAGCTGATGCGCATGTATCAGCGGTATTGCGAAAAACACGACTACAAAGTGACCATCGCCAACCTGCAAGAGGGTGACGAAGCCGGAATCAAGACCGTCACTTTCAACATAGAGGGCGATATGGCGTACGGCTATCTCAAGAGCGAGAACGGCGTACACCGCCTCGTGCGCGTCAGCCCATACAACGCACAAGGCAAGCGTATGACATCCTTCGCTTCGGTCTTTGTGGTGCCTCTCATCGACGACACCATCGAGGTGGAAGTCAATCCCGCAGGAATCAGTTGGGACACCTTCCGCAGTTCCGGAGCCGGAGGACAGAACGTCAACAAAGTGGAATCCGGTGTACGACTGCATTACAAGTTCGTCAACCCGCTGACTAATCAGCCTGACGAGATTGTCATTGAGAACACCGAGACGCGAGACCAGCCCAAGAACCGCGAGAACGCACTACGCCACCTGCGCTCGCAACTATACGAACTGGAACTGGAGAAACGCCGGCAGGCGCAAGCCAAAGTGGAGGCGGGCAAGAAGAAGATTGAATGGGGCTCGCAGATTCGCAGTTACGTCTTTGACGACCGGCGCGTGAAAGACCACCGCACCAACTACCAGACCTCAAACGTCAATGCCGTAATGGACGGAGAGATTGATGCGTTCATCAAGGCGTACCTGATGGAGTTTCCGGATTGATGATCGCTTAGCGACGTTAAAGTGTTAAACTGTTAAAGTGTTAAAATGTTCATGAAGAAAGTATTATTTATAGCCGCAATGACGGCAATGAGTGCAAGCCTTTTCGCGCAGACAGACACGACCAAGGTACAAAGTGGGCCAAGTGGGCAGTACCAAAGTACAAAGGACAGTACCGAGGGATTTCAGTTCACAACGATAGACAGCGTGGCTATCACGCCGGTTAAGGACCAGAACCGCAGTTCGACCTGCTGGTCGTTTTCCACCATCGGTTTTCTCGAGTCCGAGCTCCTGCGCACCAAGGGAAAGGAGTACGACCTGAGCGAGATGTTCGTGGTAAGCAAGACGATGATGGACCGCGCCACCTATTGCGTGCGGCTGTACAACGAACCGCATTTTGCGCCCGGAGGTAGCGCTTATGATGTCATCTATTGCATGAAGCACTATGGTCTCGTGCCGCAGTCTGCCATGCCCGGCATCAAATACGGTTGGACGAAAAACGACACACTGCCCGTTCATAACGAACTGGACCGCGTTGCCGGAGGCTACCTGAAGGGGCTGACCGGGCTCAAGAAGCTCTCGCCCGTATGGCGCCAGGGGCTGCAGGCAATCTATGACACGTATTTAGGGGCTTGCCCGGAAGAGTTTGAATACGAAGGCAAGAAATACACGCCGCAGTCATTCGCCGCGATGCTCGGACTAAACGCAGACGACTATGTGTCCATCACCAGTTACACCCACCACCCCTTCTACGAGACATTCGCATTGGAGGTACCGGACAACTGGCGCATGGACGAGATGTACAACCTGCCCATAGACGAGATGATGGCGGTCATTGACAACGCCCTCGCCAACGGTTACACTCTGGCATGGGGAGCTGACGTGAGCGAGTTAGGCTTCACACGCAAGGGAATTGGAGTGGTGCCCGACGAGGACAACGGAGCCGATATCACCGGAAGCGATGCCGCCAAATGGGTCGGCATGACGGCGGACAAGAAGAAAGAGGAACTGACCAAACGACCGCTGCCTGAGAAAGAAATCACACAGCAGATGCGCCAGGATGCGTACGACAACTGGGAGAACACCGACGACCACGGCATGCAGATTTTCGGCACCGCCAAAGACCAGAACGGCAAGAAATACTACATGGTTAAGAACAGTTGGGGCACCGCACGCTCGGACTACAAGGGAATTTGGTATGTCAGTGAAGCCTTCATGCGATACAAGACCAACGATGTACTGGTACACAAAAACGCACTCCCGAAGGACATTAAGAAGAAATTAAAGTTGTGATTTCTTAGCCCTAAAGGGAACAATTATTTTTCGGCAGGCGAAAATTCTGTGATGTATAATTTATAATTGGTGATTTTGGAAACGGCACAAGGCATATACAAAGACCGCGGAAGCAAGTTTCTCGCGTTTGCGGAACCGATACAGAACGAAGAGGAAGCCAAAGCGCGGATAACGTGGTACAAGAAGAAATACCACGACGCCAGACATGTCTGCTATGCCTACAGGCTGGGAGCCAATCTATGGCGCACCAAGGACGACGGAGAGCCGCACGGCACAGCCGGCGCACCTATCCTGCGCTCGATTGATGCAAGAGGGTTAGACAATATTCTCGTGGTAGTAGTGCGCTATTTCGGCGGCACTTTGCTCGGGACCGGAGGGTTGATGGTAGCCTATAGAGAAGCGGCTAAAGCCGCATTGGAAAACTATGGATGAATTTAAAGACATACGAGCTTATCGCGTCGGGTGGCTGCTGCCGCTAACGGATGGACTGCTTATGTTTCCGCTGTTGCAGATTCTGGCGTGGCGCAAGACAAAGAGCCTGCGGCTGGAATATATGGGTGAGCGCAAACAGATAGAAAACGACATACGCCATGGAGCCTTCTTCATGACCAATCACCGGGATATCATCATGGATGCCGCGTGGCTGTCTTACCGGCTGCGGATGCGCTATGGCATACGCCCCTACATGGGCATCGGGGACAACTTGTTCGCCAACAAATGGATAGAGTTTGTTGTCCGTTTCAACCGCTGTTTTGCCGTGAAGCGCAATGCAGGAGCACATGCCCAACTCGAGAACGCACGAGTGCTATCGGCATACATACGCCACCTGCGCAGCCGCGGAAAATCAATATGGCTGGCACAACGCGAGGGACGCGCTAAGGACAGCAACGACCTCACACAAGCCTCGGTGCTGCACATGCTCACTATCGACGCTCCGGATTTCTTCGAGGCGGTCAAACAACTGAATATATGCCCCGTGAGCATCAACTACGAGTTCGACCCGTGCGACTACCTGAAGGCACGAGAGATGCAACTCAAACGCGACAACCCGCGCTGGCGCAAGACCAAACGCGATGACGTGGAATCGATGCTGACCGGTATCCGTGGTCAGAAAGGAGAGGTGGTGTACCGACTGACACCCAGCATCAATCCCGAGATAGACTCCCTGCTGGCCGAACACCCGGAATACCGCCAACTGCCGCCCCACGACCAGGCACAATTGGTATGCGACATCATAGACCGCCATATACACAGAGGCTATGAGATATACCATCGCGGCACGGATTTTGATGCCTACATTGAAAGCCGGCTGGCTATGATAGATATTCCCGGCAAAGACGAGGCATTCCTGCGGGAAAAACTATATGAAATGTATAATAATCCGGTCATCAACCACCGGAAAAGTATGGAAGAGTTGAACGATGAAAAATGAAAGATGATATGAAAAGAGCTATTTTCCCCGGGTCATTCGACCCGTTTACCGTAGGTCATTACGACATCGTCAAACGCGGTTTGGAACTGTTTGACGAGATTGTGATCGGCATCGGCCGTAACAGTACCAAGAAAGAGACCTTCCCTATTCGCGAACGCGAAGAGGCTATCCGTAAGATATTTGCCGACGAGCCGCGCGTAAAGGTGGCCATATACGACTGCCTGACCGTCGATTTCGCCAAAGAGCAGGAAGCGCGCTTTATCCTGCGCGGCATCCGTTGCGTAGAGGACTTCGAATACGAACGGAACATGGCGGAAGCCAACAAACAGATGGGCAGCGTGGAGACAATCATACTTTACACCCGCCCCGAGTACGCACATATCTCATCCACTCTGGTGCGCGACCTGTACGCCTATGGAAAGGACGTCAGCGCCTTTGTGCCGAACAAACTGAGATAAACAGCTTCGCTGAAAGTCAAAAGTAGAAAGACAACAGACAATAGACAAAAATGAATAGTAAGAGACCGTACATTTTAGTCCTTATTCTTTATTCCTTACTCCTTGTTCCGGCTGTTGGAGCTCAGGAGCGCCAGAAGACAGTGCGCGCGGACGAGTGTATCACCATATTCACAGACGTCATGCGTCAGGTGGACGTCAACTATGTGGACACACTCAACTACGAGTCTCTGACCGAGGAAGCCATCAACGCCATGCTTCGCAAGATAGACCCGTACACGGTCTATTACCCGAAGAAGAACGACCGCGAACTACGTATCATGACGACCGGCAAGTACGGAGGCATAGGCAGTATTATCCAGCAACGCCCACGGCCGACACTGACAGCCAAAGGCCGGCGGACGAAGGTGAACAAAGACAGTCTCTGGACGTACGCCGTCAATCCCTACGAAGGCAAACCGGCGCAGCGCGCGGGTGTGCAAGCAGGAGACCGCATCTTATCGGTCAACGGCGTGAGCACGGAAGGACAGACTGTAAGCGAAGTAAGCAATAACTTACGCGGCGTGCCCGGCACTACCGTTGTGCTGGAATTGGAACGCGAGGGAGTGAAGAAACCCTTTAAGGTAGAGATAGTCCGCGAAGACATACACCTGGACCCCGTGACGTATTACTGCGCCATCGAGGGCGACACTCTGAGCGGGAAAGTGGGTTATATCGCTTTCGGCGAGTTTACAGAAGGCTCCGCCCAGGCGTTGAACAATGCGCTGGACGACCTGTATTACAACCAAGGTGCCCGCAGTCTGGTATTAGATTTGCGCGGCAATGGCGGAGGCATAGTGGACGAGGCGCTGCAGATAGTAAACCTGTTTGTGGAGCGCGACCGCGTAGTGGTAGAGACACGCGGCAAGACCGCGAACAGCAACCGCACCTACCGCACCCGCAACAACCCGAGATACAAAGACCTGCCGCTGGTGGTATTGGTGGACAAGAACTCCGCTTCTGCCAGCGAGATTGTAGCCGGCGCACTGCAAGACATGGGACGCGCCAAGTTAATCGGTCAGCGTACATTCGGCAAAGGACTGGTACAGAACGTGCGACCGGTTGTCTTTGGCGGACATGTCAAAGTGACCACCAGCAAGTATTACCTACCCTCCGGCCGTTGCATACAAGCGATTGACTACAGCGAGCGCCAGAAAGGGCACGAACTGAAGAAAGACACCGCCGGCGGTATATTACCGGAGATTGTAATGAGCGACAGCAACAAGGTGGATATATGCTATTCGCTTTACATAGACCATTATTTCTTCGACTATGCCACCCGCTACCACCGCTTGCACGACAGTATAGCGGCACCGGAAGTATTCGAACTGACGGACGAGGAGATAGAGGCGTTCTGCCAATGGCTTGGGGAACGGGGTTTCCGCTATGAGACAGAGACTGCCAAGTTCTTCGATGATATGCTGAAGATGGCGAAACATGAGGATCTGGACAGTGCTACGATAGCGCGTCTGGAAGAGTTGGAACCCATCCTGGTGCCTGATTTCCGCGAGGCTATACAGCGGAACATAGAAGAAGTGAAACAATTGCTGGGCAGCGAGATTGTCCTGCGTTATTACTACCAGAAAGGTCAAGCCGCTTACAACCTGCGTTTCGACAAAGAACTCAAGCGCGCGCTCAGTGAATTAAAATAAGGTGTAACGCGCCGGCGCTGTGCATTGTTGCTTTGCAACGTGTATACAACATATAGTGGCGGTAAGGGAATTAGGACATAAAACGCACTGCGGGGCAGTGCGTTTTATTATTTCTGGTATTTACCTACATATTTCATAGCAAGGAAGACAAGCCAGTCGGGAGTGTGTTTCAGAATCGGTGTAGAGAGCCAGTTGATGAAGCCCGGCGTGTCGGCCTTCTTATTACGGAACATCTTCTTCAACGCACGTTTGACAAGTTTCTCCGGCGGAATAGAAACCGTGAGGTTTACCGCCAGTTTGCGCAGGTTCGGTGCTAATCCGAAGAGTGCTGTATCTACGGCACCGGGTGCCATGACGGTAATACCTACGTTTTGAGGCTTGAGTTCGTACCAGATGGATTTCGAGAAATTATAGATAAAAGATTTGGTAGCGTTGTAGGTCTGAATACCCGGCATTGCCATCCATGCAGACATACTACTCATATTCAATATATATCCGCGCATGCGCTTATGCCCGCATATGCGCGTATCGGCTTCCTCCTCCGTCAGTTCCCGTTTGCACATATCTGCGGCAAAAAGACGTGTCAGTTTGGCCACAGTGACAACATGAAGCTGAAGCATGAGGTCAATACGTTTCATCGAGGTCTCGCAGTATGGATTGAAGAAGAAAACACCTGCATTGTTGATAAGAATATCAACGACAAGGTTCTGTTCGTGACACCATGCGTGCAGTTGTTCGGCTGCGTCAGGGAGACTGAGGTCCGCGAAATGTGCGATTGTTTTTACTCCGTACTGTTGCGCCAAGTCGGTTGCAACTTGTTGCAGTTCCTGTTCCTGATTGCTGACCAAGACAAGGTCACAATGATAATCCCGCGCCAGAGCAGTTGCATACTGCAGTCCGATACCGCTACTTGCGCCCGTTACTAATGCTAACACGATAGAGAAATTGAAAATTAGAGATTCGTAATTTTATTCTGCTTTCTTTTGGCGTTCCACCGAGTCGTGCGCTTTCTTCTCCAGATGGGCGATTTCCTTCTGGAGACGTGCGGGAATCACTTCTCCGTCACGCTCGACGCACTCGTGGCATTTCATATCGAGTGTGTACATACGTCCGACGCAATAGTTGGAACGTCCGCAGCCTGCATGGTAGTGCGGGTTCTGCTGTACATGGTTGACAAAATCAGGATCCTTGATGAGCACGTGTGCCAGTTGGAAGAGTTCGAAGCCTTCGTCCATGATTTGCTGGCAGTTGTCGCCCGACTGTACGCCTCCGACATAAATCAAAGGCACATTGCAATCCTTGAGCGCTTCCTGGAAGATTTTGGCTTTCTCCATGAAATAGAGTTCGCGGAATGGCGAAGTAGGCATCATTATAGGTGCAACGCCCGGTATGTTCAATGCCGCTTTGAGCCACCAGAAGGATTTCATATCCATATAATGGGCGAGTGTCTTATGCGGCATAGCGCCACTGAGTATGGTCATTGGGGAGCGGCTGACGGTTCCTCCGGAGAGCACGATACCGTGTACCTTGTGCGCCGCAATGGCTTTGGCAATCTGGATACCCTCTTCCACACTGACGCCACGCCAGCAGTCGTCCCACATATTCGTCTTAACCACGATAGCCATATCGTCCTTTGCATGCTCCATAACGGCATCCAGGATCTCGTTCATAAAGCGCATACGGTTCTCCAGGGAGCCTCCGTACTCGTCGCAGCGACGGTTTGTACGCTTGGCAAGGAACTGGGAAATGAGGTATGCGTGACCAGCATGTATTTCCACGCAATCAAACCCGCACTCGCGCGCCCAGTCGATAGCTTCGCCGAACTTCCGCACAAGATTCTTAATCTCAGCCACCTTGAGTCGGCGATGGATGGTAGGACTATAGAGATTGAAACCATTGGAGGCACTAACGGGCATACAATGACACGTATAGAAGTGCGTCATGTTACCACAGTGCCCCATTTGGATGCTGGCTTTTGCTCCCTCGGCATGGATAGCGTCGGTCATCTTCTTCATATCCGGAATAATTTCCGGGCGGACGTAAAGCTGTCCGTCGAAGGACACACCGCTGAGATCAACGGCGCAGTACGCCACCGTAGTCATACCTACTCCGCCGCGTGCGACAGAAACATGATAGTCCTGCAGTTGTTGTGTAGGCGCATTGCCGCGCGCCATGTTTTCGAATGCGGCGCTACGAATGAAACGGTTGCGTAGCGTAATAGGCCCTAATTGATAAGGCGTGAAGAGTTTGCTGTTATTTGGCATATTTATAATAAATTTCAGCTGCTGTAGGTCACCCTCTGTATTCTCCGATACCGAAAGACCTCTAACAAAAGTCCGATAAAAGTCCGACAAGCCTTCGATAAAAGTCCGATGACACTTTTGAAAGTACAGCGGAGTGTTAGTAGATGAAGGGTATGATTCGTTTGAGTTTTTTGCGGTCGAACTCGTCGGGGAACTCCTCTTCGTATTTCTTGTAAATCGCATGGCTGCGCGGTACAAGGTTGCAGCAACTGAACCAGAAGAAGAGCAGTCCGGCCAGCGACCAAGTCAGGATAGCGAAACCGAGCCATTCGGTAATCTCGCCCAAATAATTGGCGCTGGTGACGTATCGGTACATTCCTTTTTTAGGCAAATAATGGTTGGTGTCGCCCGGCTGGCGCAGATGGCGGATTACATAGTCGGAGTGCATGTTAATTATCCAGCCGATGATGAAAATGACCGTACCGGCGATAAACTGCGGTGTGAGAACCCACTCCGGCGTATAAAGCTGCGGATAATACTGCGGCGCGAGGTGGAAAAGCCAGAAGCCCTGGATATAGCCGTTAATCAGGTTCCAAATAACGGAGAGCAACATAATTATCACAGGCATTTTGCTTTTCCCTTTCAGCAAGAACGGGAATACAAACGAGCGCTGGAAATAATGGAACTCAAAGATAAGGAAGAACACCCAATACGGCGCCATCTTCGTCACTCCTCCGTACAGGGGGAAAGACTTGAAATAGAGATACAGGACGACGAAAAAGACGGGACATTCCATCAGGAACCATCCGACCTTGTTGTTAATAGCCGGACCCCACTTATCGGAACGCATCTTACCATATCCGGCGTCCACAAAATAAAGCATTACGAACACTACCAGTCCCACAAGGAACATAAGGTACAACAAATCGTAAAAGAAATCGATTGAGTAAATGTTTTCTATCGGCATAATTGTTTGTTATATTATTTCTCGCAAAAACGTGCAAAGGTACGAAACTTATTTCGTATTTCCAAAAAAATCTTAAAATTTGGAAACTTTTTCTTGCTTTTGGCACACAAATAGTCCAAAAACGATAAGTGCAATGCCCATCCATTTGCCAAAGGGCAGGTGTTCGCCGAACAACAAAAACATCCACAACGCGGTAAAAGCAGGGCGGATATTGTTGAACGCATTAGCCTGCGTAACACCCACTTGCCGGATGGCATAGCAATAGAGTATGTACGCCGTTATGCTCGCAAATACAGTCAGATATGCCACACTGAACAATCCGACGGACAGCGGAGAATGAATACTATCCAGTTGAGACCAGTCAAGGGCATTCAGCGCAGCAGGGCCTTCACGCCAGAACCAAATCGGCAGAAAAAAGCACAAACTGATAAGCTGGGTGTAGAACACGAAAGTCAACGAACTGTATTTCAGCGGCGCCTTACGCATCATGACCGAGTCAACGACTGCGGCGGATACAGCAGCAAAAGCCAGCAGAATCCCCCAATAACTGCCTATTGAGTAATTGGAATTGCCTACCAGCGAAAGCGCAAAAACACCAGCAGTAGAGATGACTATTCCGATAATATTGTTTCTTGTTACCCGTTCACGCAACAACACGGCCGCAAAGAGCGGGCTCAACAGAGGACTGGTCGACAACAGAGTTTCGGCTATAGTAGGGCTGCAGAGCGCATTATAGGTGTAGGTCTCTAACAGATAATAGAGAAAAGGCTGACAGAAACCTGCGATGAGAAAAAGCGGTAAATCGCGGAGTTCTATACGCTGCAGGCAGAACAGGGAATGGTTGCGTTTGACAATCCCGATGAGAAACATAATCACCACCGAGGGAACAAAACGCATCACTATCATCGTAAAAGGCGGCAAGACAAGCAGCGCGTGCTTGATAGCAATACCGCTAAACGACCAAATCACCATCGATACTATCAGAGCGACGATGGCCACGTATTGTGTTCTATTCCAGCTAATTGGCATAATTTTTCGTGTGTTACGCGCAACAACCGTTCGGTCTCCGCCGCACGAGGTTGCGTTGTATCCGGATAAATCGGTTCACCGATAACGACTTGTGTGAGCGGCTCGTCTTTGGGTCCGAGCCATCGATAGATACCTGTGCGCGGCCGGAAAGAGACGGCACACGGCAACAGAGGCATGTTATACTTGTATGCCATCGTGAAAGCGCCCTTCTGGAAAGGCCGGACCGGTTTGTACCAGTCCCAGCGCTTAGCCTCCGGAAAAATGTGCAACCAATAACCGCGGCGGTGAAACTCGTCGAAAGCAGCGTTGAAGGCTTTCATGGCGCTCAATCCGGCCTCGGGTGCAGGAATCGGTATTCCGCCAATGATACGCAAGTAGAACTGGTCTTTGGTACGGAAATTGGGTGCAAACATCGGAATGCGCGTGTGGTGGTGCTGGTGCAACGCCGTGAAGACTGACGCGCAGTCGTGGCGGTAGCAATGGTTGGCAATAGTAATTGCCCCGTTGTCAAGGTTGTATTGTTTGAGCCGTCTCCGAATAGGGCATGAGGAACGGTGCCACTGTTGTTCCCCTGCCATCCGCCACCGCAAACCGTAACGTATGCGCAATATCCATCCCAGCAGACGCAGGACACAATTATAGCCCAACCAGACACGCAGTCTGTTGCGCCACGAATCATCCACATAAGGATATGCGGCGTCCACCTCTGGAAAAGAGCGGTCGTAAACGGGTTTGTATAACCCTACATAAGGGTCGTCCTCCGGAAAATCCGTTGTCACAGGAGGTACATACGTGTCGGGAGTGACACGGAGTTGTTCATATCGTTTGTTTGTCATTGCCAAACCATCTATTAGTCGTTTCCGACCAGCATAAAACGCGCCCCGACAGCCCGTGCAGAAGCGCCGTCTTTCTCATCGCGGTCTCCCACAAACAATGTTGTTTCCGGCTCAGCATGCAGCATTTCCATTACTGCCGCAGCACATGTCTCCGAGGGTTTGAGTGCGCCCAATTCCGGCGCAGAAACGAGCAGTTCGAACGGCTGTGTATCAATGCCCAAAGCCTCCATTTTCTCCTCCACGCAGCCATAGTCGGAATAGACCGCCATTTGAAGTCCCATCCGTTTGCATTCGTCGAGCAGTGCGATGATTTGAGGCCGCGGACGGTGATATCGGCCGATGAGCCGGACCATCGTTGGCATATATACATGGTTGTACCATTTTTCAGCTATCCCTATACTCCACCAATGCCCTCGCGCCATCTGGCGGAAGAAAGCAGTGAAGAACTCCTGCTGGGATGCGTAGCGGAAATAGTGCATGTTCTTCCGCGCACGGCGCTCGGCAGCCAGCAGGGGCAGGCACCACCACAGTCTGGAAGTCAACCTTGCAGCCAATCCCTGTTTGTTGTAGAGCGTGCCGTCCAAATCAAAGACGACGGTCTTTACGCCGTTTAGCTCGATTTTTGCGTCTTTCATCAATTATATCAGCCCGGTTGATAATATTATCACCCAACCGTTCGAAACCGGTTTCCAAACGTTGGATCAGGTTAAACTTGGTGCGGCGTTTCTCGTCTTGCATCAAGAGGTTGAATTTGAACTGCCCGTCGCGGAAGCCGTCCTTCAGGCAGGCAGCCTTAAAGCGCGCATAGGCGTTAGAAAGCAATATATGGGTCTCGGGCGCGTGCAAACGGAAAGAACTGCGTTTGGATTCGTATTCCAAGTTGATTTGCTGCAGTTTCCGGTCTACCACCTCCGTAAAGGCCTCCGCCTCAGCCTGACGGATTTTCTCGTTTTCAAACTCATAGTAGAAGTGATACTTGGACTCCTCTACATCGGCAAATCCCACAAAGAACTTAGTCCGGATGCCCGTCTCTTCCTCAGCCTGATGCACTGCATCAAGGAACTGCGGTTCATAGAGTTTCTCTCCGGTCATTGAGACGATACCGTTCACCTTGCTCACCATGTGGACAGTAGGAGTGTTGTAGTAGCGTCCGCCCACTTCTATCAGGTCGTTCATGTTATAACGGAACAGGCCGGAATAAGTGGTCACATATGCACAATAACGCTTGCCCTGCTCCAGTTCGTAAATCTGAAGGAAGTGTTTGTTCGGGCTGTCCAGTTCGCTTTCCTCGACAAACTCGTAATAATGGAATTGCGGGAATAGGACAGATTCGTTGGTGTCGTCCAGCGAAAAGCCGAACCGGCACTCGGTAGCTATATACCCCAACTCCTGATAGAACGTTTTGTTCCAATCGAACTGGTCCATATATTTGTCCATGTATATCTTGGTATTACCACATTTCCATGTGCTCAGGTATTGCAGCCACGGCCAAAAGTCTTTGGGTTCCAGTTTCCCTTTCTCGGCGAGTATCTGCCTTAGTTCGGCAGCCCGCTCAGGCTGCGGAGAGACATAAGCATCCAGTTCGGAACGAATATCATACGGAATATCGAAATCCTCGCATATCGCGCCCGTTTCAATATCATGAATCATCTCGTCGGTGTTTTCGTGGAGCGAGCGGAGCAATTCAAGGATCGTAGAGGGATTGGCGGTCGCCCAAAGTGTAACATCCCGGTGCTGCAAAGCCAGTCGCATCAATACATAGTTGCGCGCGGCATAGTCCGGAATAGACATCACGGATGCAGGTGCGGTGTAGTGTTTTTTGATGATTTGCGGAATATCGCGCACCAACACGCCGCTGACCGAGCCGTACAACGTGCCGTCCGGCGCATAGCCCTCACATTCCTTGCCCACCGTAGTGAAGATATGACCGCCGAAAATACGGCTGCGGTGCTTGACGAAATTCCATGTCCATATATGGCTCATCTTGCCATACACATCCTTCAGGTACTTGTGGGTCATAGGAATCCATTTGGGTTCGCTGGTGGTGCCGGAAGTGGTGGCATACATATCCGGTTTGCCGGGGAAGAGCACATTTTCCTCACCGTGTTTATGGCGCTCCACATAGGGACGCAGCGTCTCAAAGGAATTGTTGACCGGCACGTACAACCGATACAACCGGAAGAGGTCTTCGGCCGAAGTAGCCGACAAAATCCGGTCAAAATGGTGCTCCTGACCGTAAACAGTGTTGCGGGAAATAGTGAGTATATCGCGTAATGTTTTCTCCGCCGCATGCTTGGGATTGCGGCTCCAATAACGCAGACGGATTGTCTGGCTGCCGCCCACGAGCATTAACATCGTATTGATAAGCCATGGATAGGGCAACGCACGGCCTTGTTGGTCTAAATAGGGTTTGATTTTCGAAGCCATGAATAAATATATATAGTCAAGTACCGCGCACGCAGTACAATAAACGGCTGCAAAGGTACAACAAAAATTGCACATATGCAAATATAAACCCATAAAAAACAAAAATCTTTTTTTCGGCTTGCATATATGATTTTTTTTATGTACTTTTGCAGTCGCAAAAATTATATACACATGTCTACAAAATTTACCCACCTGCATGTCCACTCGCACTATTCACTACTGGATGGTTTGTCCAAGGTGAACGAGATTGTCGACAAATGTATCGCTACAGGAATGACCTCTGTGGCGTTGACCGACCATGGCAACATGTATGGCATCAAGGAGTTGCTGGATTATTGCAAATCGCTCAACGAGAAACGCATAGCGAAAGCCAAGGAGGAGGGAACTGAGCCGGAGTTGTTTAAACCCATCGTGGGTGTAGAGGCTTATTGCGCGCGCCGCGGACGATTGAGCAAACGCGACGACAAAGCCGTGAACGGAGAAGGGAAAACATACACCATTGACCGCTCCGGATGGCACCTGATTTTGTTGGCAAAAAACATGACAGGGTATCACAACCTCTGCCGTATTGTCTCTGCCGGTTTCATGTCCGACGCTTATTACCACACCAGCCGCATTGACCGCGAGTTGCTGGAAATGTACCACGAAGGTATCATCTGCTCCTCCGCATGCCTGGGAGGCGAACTGCCGCAGAAGATATTAAGCGCCTACCCTCATCCTGTTCCCGAGGGGAAGAGCATTGCCGATTTAGTAGCGGAAGGGGTGTTCGCCGAGGCGGAGGAAACCATTACGTGGTACAAGAACCTGTTTGGCGAGGACTATTACATCGAGCTGCAGCGCCACGAGACCCAGCGG
Source organism: Bacteroidales bacterium UBA3843 (assembly GCA_002392745.1). GTDB lineage: Bacteria > Bacteroidota > Bacteroidia > Bacteroidales > Paludibacteraceae > Colicola. The sequence continues at coordinate 17,644 of DGHR01000005.1, forward strand.
CCAGGCGGCGACCAGGAAGTGTATGAACGGCAGAAACAAGTCAACCCTGTGCTGATTGAACTGGCCCGCAAACATGGAGTCAAACTGATTTGCACCAACGACTCTCACTTTGTCAACGAGGAGGATGCCGAAGCGCACGACCGGCTCATTTGCCTCAGCACCAACCATTATGTCAACGACATAAACCGGATGCACTACACCAAACAGGAATGGCTGAAGACACCCGAGGAGATGGAAGCCATCTTCAGCGATGTACCCGAGGCGCTGGCCAATACACAGGAGATTGCCGACAAAGTAGAGATATACGATATTGACCACGACCCTATTATGCCGCTCTTTGACATCCCGGAGAGTTTCGGTACGGAGGAAGAATGGCGCCGAAAGTTCACCAAGGAACAACTCTTCGACGAATTCACACGCGACGAGAACGGAAACGTGGTGTTGAGCCAAGAGGCGGCAGAGAAAAAAATCAAAAAACTGGGCGGTTATGACCGTCTCTACCGTATCAAGTTTGAGGCAGACTACCTGAAACACCTGACCTATTTAGGGGCGCACGAACGCTACGGAGAGACGCTCACAGAAGAGCAGGAAGAGCGCATCCGGTTCGAATTGCATATCATGAAAACAATGGGATTTCCCGGGTACTTCCTCATCGTGATGGATTTTATCCGTGCTGCCCGTGAGGAACTGGATGTGAGTGTGGGACCGGGCCGTGGTTCGGCGGCCGGAAGCGTAGTAGCCTACTGTCTGCACATCACCGACCTTGACCCGCTGAAATACGACTTGCTGTTCGAGCGTTTCCTCAACCCGGACCGTATTTCATTGCCTGATATTGATACGGACTTCGAGGATTGCGGACGGCAAAAAGTACTGGACTGGGTAAGCAAGAAATACGGCGAGACACACGTCGCGCACATTGTCACTTACGGCAAGATGGCCACCAAATCGGCGTTGGCGGACGTTGGACGTGTGCAACAGATTCCTCTCCCGCGCGTCAACGAGTTGAAGAGTCTGATACCCGACCGCGAGTTTCCGGGAAACATCAAGGACGAGAAAGGCAAATCGCCCAAAGTGAACCTGAACAACTGCTACAAGTACATCAGCGAGCTGAAACAGGAGTACGAGAACGGCGATTCCAATACACGCAGCATGCTCCGATATGCAGCGCGGCTGGAAGGCACTATCCGTCAGGTGGGCGTACATGCCTGCGGCGTCATTATCGGTGCGGACGACCTGACCAAATTTGCACCCCTCAGCTCCGTTGAGGACAAGAACAGCAAGAAACGCGTGCTCGTCACCGAATACGACGGGCACGTGGTAGAGAGCGTCGGACTAATCAAGATGGACTTCCTGGGGCTGATTACACTGACCATTATCAAGGAGTGTCTGCGCAATATCAAAAAAGCGCGAGGCATTGACATTGATATAGACCATATATCCATTGACGACCCCGAAACATATAAACTATTCCAGGAGGGCCGCACGGTGGCTGTCTTCCAGTTTGAGTCCGGAGGAATGCAGAAATACCTGCGCGAGCTGAAACCCACCGTCATCGGTGACCTCATCGCCATGAACGCCCTCTACCGTCCCGGACCTATGGATTATATCCCCCAGTTCATCCGCCGCAAACAGGGCATTGAACCCGTCACATACGACATTCCCGTGATGGAGAAATACCTGAAGGACACCTACGGTGTCACTGTCTATCAGGAGCAAGTCATGCTCTTGAGCCGACTGCTGGCGAATTTCACCCGCGGCGAGAGCGACAAACTCCGTAAGGCAATGGGTAAGAAGCAGATGGCGGTACTGGCATCGCTCAAGGACAAGTTCATGACCGGAGGAAAAGCCAACGGACACGACGAGAAGATACTGGACAAGATTTGGAAAGACTGGGAGAAATTTGCCTCGTATGCATTCAACAAATCCCACGCGGCCTGCTATTCGTGGGTAGCCTACCAGACAGGCTACCTCAAGGCACACTACCCTGCCGAGTTCATGGCTGCCAACCTGACCGTCCACAAGGATGACATCAAGGAGGTGACCAAACTGATGGACGAATGCCGCGCGCTGAAAGTAAACGTGCTGGAACCGGATGTCAACGAGTCGGAACTGAACTTCACCGTCAACAGCCAAGGCGACATCCGTTTCGGACTGGGCGGTATCAAAGGTGTGGGCGAAGGCGCCGCACTGGCCATCATCTCCGAACGGGAGAGAAACGGCAAGTACAACGGCATCTTCGATTTCCTGGAGCGCGTCAACCTGCAGTCGTGCAACCGCAAGACCATTGAAAACCTGGCGCAGGCCGGTGCCTTCGAATGTTTCGACGACATTTATCGAGAACAGTTCTTCGGCACAGACGAGAGCGGTACGACCGGACTAGACTTGCTCATGATCTACGGCAACCGTTGGCAGCAAGACCAATTGGAAAACTCCAACTCGCTCTTCGGGGATTTGGACGCAGCGGTAGAGGTGAAACACCCTACCCTGCCGCAAGCGCCGCGGTGGAACACCATCGAACGGCTCAACAAAGAGAAAGAACTCATCGGTATCTACCTCTCGGCGCACCCGCTGGACGAATACGAATACGAGGTCAAGGAGCTATGCAACATGACCGCAGCCGAGCTGGCGCAGTTCGACACATGGCGCCGGCCGGACAGCAGAGCGGGCGCCGAGATGCAAATCCGCGCACAACTGGCTGAGATGGCACCTGTACAGAAGGACACACCGGCGACCGCTGACGAACTCGATTTCGCCGAGCCGGAAGACTCGGACGATGCACCCGCTATGGTACAACAGCCTGTCAAGAGACAAGCGGCAGAACCCGCAGAGAAACGGCCCGTTCTGCCCTCCGAGTTCATCGCCGCGCACAAGAACCAAGCATGCATCATCGGCGGTATCATCACCGAGGCGGAACAGCGTGTCAGCCAAAAGGGCAACCCGTACGGACGATACACCATCGAAGACTACACCGGCAGTTACCAGTTCGTACTCTTCGGCGCGTCGTACAATCAGTTCGCGCACCTCATGCTCAAAGACCTGTACGTCATGGTGCAGGGGGTCATACAGCAGAAGAACGCCGGCATGCGGTGGTTCAAAGAGGCACCGGAAGAGGAGGCGGAATACGAGTTTGTGGTACAGCATATCTCTATGCTCAATGAGGTACAGGACGCACGGACCGAAGGTATCAACCTGCTCCTACGGCTCGATTCCATCAACAACGAGATGGTGGACGAACTGGCGGACCAAATCAAGAACAGCCCTGGCAAACTGCGGCTGCACATGCAAGTTTACAACCCCATGACGCGCCATCGGGTAGCGCTGACCAGCCGCGCAGCAGCCATTCACGTCACGCCAAGCCTGTACCATTGGCTCTGCACCAAAAGGCAGGACGGCGTTCTCTCATTCAATGTGGTAGAAAAATCCTGATTTCCCATCCGTGAATTACCGCGAGACCATAGAATATCTGTATAACTCCCGGCCGCCGTTTCATCTCATCGGTGCCGGTGCCTACAAACCCGGTCTGGAGGGTACACTCCGGCTGATGGAGCACGTAGGCAATCCGCATACACACCTGCGTGCCGTACACGTTGCCGGCACCAACGGCAAGGGCTCCACCTGCCATCTGATTGCCGCAGCGCTGCAGGCGGCGGGATTGCGCGTCGGGCTCTACACCAGCCCGCACCTCATCGACCTGCGCGAACGTATCCGTATCAACGGACAACCCATTCCCGAAGAGGAAGTGGTGCGGTTTGTGGAAGACAACCGCGGTTTTCTGGACGAAGCGCAACCCTCTTTCTTTGAAACCATGACGGCCATGGCTTTTTCTTGGTTCGTGGCCCAGAGAGTGGACGTCGCTGTCGTGGAGGTGGGGCTGGGCGGACGGCTCGACAGCACCAATGTACTGACGCCGGTGCTCTCGGTCATTACCAACATCGGAATGGACCACACGGAGTTTCTGGGGAACACGCTTCCGCAGATTGCACGCGAGAAAGCAGGCATCATCAAGCATGGGGTCCCGTGCGTCATCGGCGAGACACATCCGCAGACGATGAACGTGTTCCTTGAGCGCGCACGCGAATGTGATATTTTAGGAGAGGGGCCCGAGACCACCGACTGCCGTATCTGGTTTGCCGACCAATGCGGCTATCTGCGCTCACGCCGGCTGAGGGAAGCGCCACTCTGCGACCTCAAAGGCATTTATCAGGACAAGAACCTGCAAACAGCCTACGTTGCCTTGCAAGTCCTGCGCAACTACGCGCTTTCCGACCTCCTTCGTACATCGTACATCGCTAAATCGTACATCCAATACGGTTTTTCCCATGTGAGCGCGCTCACCGGCTTGCGCGGCAGGTGGGAGACACTGAGCGAGAAACCGCTCGTCATATGCGACACCGGACACAACAGCCACGGGCTGCAGTATGTTGCCAAACAGCTCAAAGAACTGACTAATCCGCATATATGGATTATTTTCGGCATGGTCAATGACAAGGATACGGAGGTCGTCATGAGCCTGCTCCCGCGCGGAGAACGATACCATTATATCTTCACCACGCCGAATACGCAAAGAGCCCGGACCGCAGAGGAGATGAGAGACCTTTTCCTCAACCTTTCACCTTCCACCTCTCACCTTTCACCTTGCAATGAAGAGAGCATTGCTATTCCCTTGCCGCATGACGCAGTGGAATACGCACGGCGGCAGGCATCGGAAGAGGACGCCATCTTTATCGGAGGTAGCAACTACCTCGTAGGAGAAATCTTGTCAGAATTGGAATCAAGAATCAAGAGTCAAGAATCCGGACAAGTTACTATAGACGACGCATTTTAGTCTTTATTCCTTATTTCTGGCTCCATAATCATAATTGGAATCAATGAAAAAAATCCTTTTTGCAGCCCTCGGCGCGCTATTGCTTGCCGGCTGCGCCAAACAACCCGCTACAATGGAAAACCAAGTGATTAACAACATCATGACGCGCGTTTCGGTGCGTCAGTTTACGGGCGAACCCATCACGCAAGCCCAAGTGGACACACTGCTGCGAGCTGCCATGGCGGCTCCGTCGGCCGTCAACAAACAGCCGTGGGCCTTTGTGGTCATTTCAGACAAAGCCATCATCGACCGCATTGGTGCTGAACTGCCTAACACGCGTTGCCAAAACAACGCACCATGCGCTATCGTCCTCTGCGGTGACACTGACAAAGCGCTGGATGGGGACGGACACGAATTCTGGGTGCAGGACGTAGCCGCTGCCACTGAGAACCTGCTGCTGGCCGCTCATTCCATGGGACTGGGAGCCGTCTGGACGGGGATGTACCCTACGCCGCGAGCCGCACTGGTGCAACAGATGCTTGACTTGCCGGAAAATATTGTTCCTCTGGCTATCGTACCCGTGGGTTATCCGGCGGAGCAACCGGAGGTAAAAGAGAAATACAACCCGGAACTCATCCACTATAATAAGTGGTAAATGGTGAAAGGTGAAAGGAGCCAAGAGCCAAGAATCAGGACAAGTTACTATAGACGACACATTTTTGTCTTTATTCCTTATTCCTGACTCCTTAATCAATTACCAATCGTACATCGTTCCTTCGTACATTAATTCATGCGCTATCACGTCATACATATCCGGACCTCTTTTGCCGAGGAATGGCAGAGAGATGTCTTCGACCAGCAGCTCTGCGACCTGGGTGTGGACACTATTGATGCCGCCCCTGAAACCGGGCAAGACGGTCATACGGACTATTATATCCCCTCCGAACTATGGCGCCGGAACCAAACCGCCATCCGGGAGTTCCTTTCACCGTTCCGTTTCCCGTTTTCCGTTTCCGAACTGCCAGACGAGAACTGGAATGCCGCTTGGGAGGCGGAGCATCCGAAGGAAGAACTGCCGCTCGGAGTGACAATCATTCCCCATTGCGCTTTCGGCGCCGGACACCACGAGACCACTTCAATGATGATCGATGCACTCATCAGTCGAAAGGATGTACGAAGGACAAATGTACGATGTACATTCGTCAATGTTCTTGACAACGGCTGCGGAACAGGGGTCTTGGGTATCTTTGCTAAAAAACTGGGGGCGGACCATGTACTGGCTATTGATATTGACGAGAAGAGCGTCGAGAACGCCAAAGAAAACGCCGCGCTCAACGGCGTGCAAATCGATGTTCGCTTGGCCGACCTATCCTCTCTCTCCTCTCAACTTTCACCTTTCAACTTAATCCTCGCCAATATCCATCGCAATGTCCTCTTGGCGCAGATGCCGACCTATGCACACCTGTTGACCCACGGAGGACAGGTGTGGCTCAGCGGCTTCTACCATGACGACTGCCCGACACTCATCGCCGCCGCCAATGACTGCGGACTACGGCTCCTGGATACACGTTCCAAAGGAGACTGGTCCATGCTGCGACTGGAGAAAAACTAACCTCCCGAACCTTGCCACTCTCCCACAGGGAGAGAGAAGAGATTAGCGAGTAGGACTACAAGTAATAATGAGCGACTGAGAAGTTGCTCATTATTTTTTTGATAACAGCAAATGAAATGACCTAAAAGGCATTTTTTCAGCCGTGTTTGCTTTTCTTGTAAGTAATTGTAATACAGACAATTACGTGGTATTTCAAAATATAAAGTCTAGGATTACTACAGACTTACTCAATAATTACTATAGATTTACTCTAAATATACCCTGAAATTTCCCGAAATGGATTTCGCTGCGTCTCCTGTTTTGGGTGCTTCGATGCGTTTTGGGATGTTTTAGGGCGTCTTGCGGTGCATTTTGACCGATTTTGTAGATTTTTTGAACGATTTTGATGACAATTATTTGAAATAAATGCTGTAACTTTGCACCGTCGTTGAGTAGATACGCATACTGCCAGCAGAAAAACGCTAAAATTTTATGACTCTGATTAGACTCTCGTCGGAGTGCCGTAGGAGCATTGTTTGACCTTTATTGTATCCTACCCAAACCTATATATATTATTAATATATATCCCGTGATTTTTACAGACATCTCTTAAAATAGTGTATTATTAACCCCCAAAAAACAAATCATTATGAAAAAAATCTTTACTCTCTTGTTTGCTGCCTTCATGGCTACAACTACCGTTTGGGCACAGTTCAACCCGGTAGCAACGCCTCTTACCTTAGAAGCCAAAGAGGCAAGTACACAAATCCTTATTGAGAATAACAGTTCGGCCGCATTTGAATATCGCGTCAACGGCGCAGGCGAATGGCAGACGATAGCCTCCCAGGCGCAGCAGAAGGTGGCTCTCGCCGCGATGGGCGACTATGTAGAAATCAAGGGACACGCCGCCACAACCTGCCAGAACGGGCTAAACTCCCACATCGGTTTGGAGGCTGGTTCGGCTTATATCTATGGAAACATAATGAGTCTGGTGGAGGGCGCTGTTCCCTTTGATCAGAATACGGTGTTAGAGGGTGACTCTACTTTCTTTCGGTTGTTCCGTGGGGACACACTGCTTACCAATCATCCTACGAAAGCTTTTGTTCTGCCGGCAACTACCCTGCGCCCGAGCTGTTACAACAACATGCTCCGCGGTACAGGCCTGACACAAGCACCTGCGTTACCGGCAACAAAGCTGCAGAAGAACTGCTACAAGTCTATCTTCTATGATTGCAAGTCTCTCACCCAAGCGCCTGAACTGCCGGCTGAAGCCATGGCGGAGAGTTGTTATTCCTATATGTTCGGCGGCTGTACTGCCTTGACCAAAGCGCCCGCGCTGCCGGCTGAAACCTTGGCGGAGAGTTGTTACGCCTATATGTTCCGTAATTGTACGGCTTTGACGCAAGCACCTGCGCTGCCGGCTCTCACTCTGGCCCGCTCCTGTTATGATGACATGTTCCGTAATTGTACGGCTTTGACCAAAGCGCCAGAACTGCCAGCAACAGAGATGCAGCCTTATTGCTATGACAACATGTTCCGCGGTGCCGGCCTGACCCAAGCACCCGAACTGCCCGCTACCATTATGGCGCAGGACTGTTATCGCTCGCTCTTCTCGGAGTGTCCGAATCTGACCCAGGCTCCTGCACTGCCCGCTACCACCCTTGCTCCTTATTGCTATTCCTATATGTTCTATCGTGCTCCTGCTTTGACCGAAGCGCCCGCCTTGCCCGCTACCAAACTGGTGGATGAATGCTATTTTCACATGTTCGATAGCTGTGTCGCTTTGACTCAGGCACCGAAACTGCCCGCTACTTCGTTTGGAATTTTCAGCTACGGCTATATGTTCCGTAACTGTATATCGCTCACCCAGGCGCCCGAATTAGCCTCCACTACCGTCTACCGTAATTGCTATGGTCATATGTTCGAAGGCTGTACCGCCTTGACCAAGGCACCGGAATTGCCTGCCACTAAAATGGAACAGTATTGCTACGTCTCTATGTTCGAAGGTTGTACTGCCTTGACCGAATCCCCTGTGCTGCCGGCTAAATCCCTGTACTACCATTGCTATGACAGAATGTTCGCCGGGTGTGCCAATCTGAATAAAGTAACGTGTCTGGCTACTACCTATGACGCAGAATATACCTCGGGCTGGTTGGAGAATGTAGCCGCTACCGGTACTTTTGTCAAAGCTCCGGATTTCGATGGATGGGTTCTTAACAGTGCCGACGGTATTCCTGCCGGATGGGAGGTTATGAACTATTCCGCTACCGGCATCGAGACTCCTTCCCTTCAGGGGAGGTCGGGAGAGGCTTCCAAACTCCTCCGCAACGGGCAGTTGCTTATCGAAAAGAACGGCAAGACATACAACGCGCAAGGCATAGAGGTTAAGTGAAAGGGGAAAGGGGAAAGGGGAAAAGTACCAAGTACAAAGTACCAAATATAGAAAAACGCCACCTTTCGGGGTGGCGTTTGGTTTTCGACGGGAGGAGTATTATCGGGAGGCGTTGCGGAGGGCTGTAGAAGAGATATCAAAATACGGTGCTCCGGACAGAAAACATACCTCTTTCGCTCCTGTTATACCGACCGGATGACCACTGCCGTGACGAGGATAAACAAAGATTCGGAAGTTCGCCAAAATATACTCGTACTCGCGCCAGCGGTCGAAGATGGCCAGGTTGTCCTCACCGATGACCAACGTGAACTCGCATTCGGGGTACGCCTTCTGCAGCGCGCGGAGCGTGTCCGCAGTATAGGAGGGACGCGGCAGCCGGAACTCAAAATCCGATGCCTTCACACCCGGTATATCCTTTATCGCTTCCTCCACCGCCCGTAGCCGCTGCTGCTCCGGCGCAAGCGTATCTGCCTCTTTCAAGGGGTTGTTGGGGCTAACCATCAGCCATAGCTCGTCCAGGTCAGTGTGCTCTATGACCCATTTAGCCAAACCGACGTGCCCGAAATGCACGGGATTGAAACTGCCGCCATATATGCCGATGCGCTGCATAGTGAAAGGTGAAAGGATGTAGGAAGGGACGATTTACGATGTACGATTTTATCGTTCATTCTCGGATATGATTGCATCAAGTTGCTTGAAGGCGTGGGCGAGGGTGTCGTTGACCACCACACGGTCGAACTGCGGTTTGAATGTCAGCTCGTATTCCGCCTTCGCCAAGCGTTTCTCTATCATCTCCGGCGAAGTGTCTCCACGTCCCTCCAGCCTGCGGCGGAGTTCTTCTATAGACGGCGGACATATGAAGATAGACACGGCTTTGTCGCCAAGAATACGCTTCAGGTTGACGCCGCCCTTGACATCCACGTCAAACAGCACCTGTTTGCCGGCCCTCTCAATACGCGCTATCTCCTCGCGCAGCGTACCGTAATACAGTCCCTCATAGACCTGTTCGTATTCGATGAACTCGTCACGGGCAATGCGCTCCTGAAACTCCTCTACGGAGATGAAATAATATTCCTTGCCGTTCTCCTCTTGTCCACGCGGCGGACGGGTGGTGCAGGAAACAGATAGTTCAAACAGGTCCGGGTGCATGGTCAGCAAATGGTTGACCATGGTGGATTTGCCACTGCCCGAAGGGGCACAGAAAATGTATATCATGATTATTTACGATTTACAGGACATTCAGTACTTGTTCTTTGATTTGCTCCAACAGGTCTTTCATCTTGACCACGATGATTTGCATCTCCGACTGGTTGGATTTGGAACCGAGGGTATTGATTTCGCGTCCCATCTCCTGGGCGATGAACCCGAGTTTCTTGCCTACCCCTTCTCCGCTGGACGCCATTGTCTCGCGGAAGTATTTTATATGGTTGGTCAGACGCACTTTCTCCTCGGTAATATCCAGTTTCTCCAGGTAATAAATCATCTCCTGCTCCAGCCGGTTGCGGTCTATCTGGGCCTGGGTGTCCGCACTCAGTTGTGCGAGGTTCTGTTCCAGGCGTTCTTTGATTTTTGACACGCGTCCTTTCTCATAGGGTTCCACTTGTGCAAGCAGGTCGGCAATGCCGTCCAGTTTGGCGGTAAACATCCGTTCCAGCGCAGCGCCCTCCTGCGTTCGGAAGGCGACGAAAGCATCCAATGCTCTGTCTAATTGCGCCTGTATGGATGCCCATTCCGCATCGGAGAGATCCGATGTGTCTTCGGGGGTTTTAGCCACATCCGGAAGACGCAGTATGGAAGCGATTATCTCGTCGGAAGCGTCTCGGCCGAATTGTTCTTTATATTGTTTTGCATATGCGAGCGCGGCGCTCCAGTTGAGGAGCGAAGCCGCTCCTTGCCCCTCACCCGCAGGCACGGTGGTTTGCTCATAGATTACCAAATCCACTTTGCCGCGTTCCACACGCTTGGCAACCTGCGTGCGCAGGTCCAATTCGTGCGCACGCAATGCGGGCGTCAGGCGCGTACTGATGTCAATGGATTTGGAATTGAGAGAACGGACTTCGCATATCAGCGTGTGTCCGCGAAACTGGCTTTCGGATTTGCCATAACCGGTCATAGAGAGAAGCATATATTCAATTACAATTTAGTCATTTAGTACTTCGTACATCGTACATCGTCCTTTAATTTGTCCTTCGTACATCCTTTGTCATTTGCCTATACAGAACTTGCTGAAAATGTTTTGCAGCACTTCGGCGTTGGTGATTTGTCCCGTTACCTCGCCCAGCGCGTTCAGACAGTCCTGCAAATCCATCGAGAGCAGTTCGCCGGAGAGGCCGTCGTTCAGTCCTTGCTGCACGCGTACAATAGCCTCGTGTGCACGGCAGACCGCCTCGTAGTGACGGGCATTGCTGAGCATTACCGCCTGCGGTTGCAACTGCTCGCGCGCCACACGCAAAAGCGCTTCTTTCAGGGGGGCAATCTTGCCGTATTTGGCGGAAATAGAGATGTGAGGTTTGCCGGGTGTTTCGGAGTTGTTTTCCGCATCGTTCTCCTTGAGCCGTAAATCACTTTTGTTCAGCACATTGAGCACTATGGCGGAAGTAGTAAAGTCCAGAACCGGTTCGGCGCCGGTCTTGTCCGTTACCGCAATGACCACTTGCGCGTTCCGCGCCGCCTTTCGTGTCCGCTCCACACCCATCTGTTCGATAGCATCGTCCGACTCGCGTATGCCCGCCGTGTCAATAAGGCGGAAGAGTATGCCGTCAATGACCAGCGTGTCCTCTATCGTGTCCCGTGTGGTGCCCTGAATATCACTGACGATTGCCCGCTGTTCGCCCAGCAGGGCGTTCAACAGAGTGGATTTGCCTACGTTGGGCGCTCCGACGATAGCGACCGACACGCCGTTGCGGATGGCGTTTCCCGTGCGGAAAGAAGCTATCAATGCCGCCAGTTTGCCCTCTATCTCTCCGGCCAATGCCGTCAGTTCGGAACGGTCGGCGAATTCCAGTTCCTCATGGTCCGCAAAATCCAGTTCCAGTTCGATGAGGGATGTGAGTTTGAGCAGCCGTTCACGCAGCAATGCCAGTTCGCCGGAAACAGAACCTCTCAGTTGGCTGAGCGCCAGGTCTTTCTCCGCCTTTGACTGGGCGGCAATAAGGTCCGCCACTGCCTCTGCCTGCGACAAATCGAGTTTACCGTTGGCAAAAGCCCGCTGCGTAAACTCACCCGGTCGGGCTGCGCGGCACCCCTCGTCAATGAGCCATCGGAGTATCGTCTGCTGGATGTAGAGACTGCCATGACAGGCTATCTCAACAGTATCCTCTCCCGTAAACGAATGAGGCGCGCGGAAGACAGAGCACAACACATCGTCCAGCTGCTCGCCGTCACGCTCTATCCGGCCGTAGCAAACGGTATTGGGCAGAGCCTCGGACAGCCGACGACGACCACGGAAGAGTCTATCCGCCAGCGCGAGTGCATGCGGTCCGGAGACACGTACTACGGCAATACCGCCGGTGCCAAGGGGTGTACTGATTGCACAAATAGTTTCCATTTCAGCTTGCAAAGGTACGGAAAAAAATCTATATACGCAAAAAAAGTGTGCATTATTCATTTTTTATTTGCGCAAGTAAAAAAAAAATTGTATCTTTGCACCGAAAATCATTCAAAAGTACACAAACACGAAATAATTCACATTTATAACCAAATAAAAACACAAACAACTATGGTGCGTACAACATTTAATCGTCTTCGCAGCGTAAAGGACAGCCTGCCCCACGGAAGCATGGATGCCATTGCCGCAGAGTTGAACATTAGCGGTGATGAAGTAAGAGCTTATTTCAACGGTGAGGGAAACGCGGATTATCACATTGAGCCGGGCCCCGACGGCGGTATTGTCGTATTCAGCAACACGCGCATTCTGGAAATAGCTCTGCGCATGGCGTGGGAGGCCCAGAACTCGCTGTAAGGCGGTGAACGGATTCCGAAAATGGATAAAACGTGTAATGGCTCCGGTGCTATGCATCGGGGCATTACCTTTTCTATTTATTTCGCACGCACATGCGGGGGAGAGCCGATGGTTGGACGACTATAACGCCCCCGTCGGCCTGACATACGGCGCCAAAGCCACACTGCAAACCGCATATCTATGGCGCGGACTGTACTGTGGCGGGGCAAACATACAGGCCAGTGCCAATGTGGGCTACGGCGGTTTATACGCCGATGTATGGTGGAACATAGGTGTAACGGACTGGAGTTTCCGCACATTTGAGCCGGAGGTGGACGTAACTATCGGTTTCGCCCGTTGGGGACTGGATGTGAGCCTCTTGTACGTGCATTGCTTCGACCGCAAGTACTTCGACTTCACCAACCATCCGGACGGTGGCAACTCTTTGGAAGTGCGTGCGAGTTACACCGTGAGCAGCAAACTGCCGCTACGTTTCCTATGGGCAACACGTGTTGCCGCGTCGGACGGCTATGTGAACATGGCAGGAGACACTATACGCGCGTGGTCCAGCTACGCCGAATTGAGTTATGAGCACCATTTTGCCTACGGGCTGAGCCTGTATGGGGCATTGGGAATAACCCCCTGGCGCAGCCGCTACACACATTTCCAGCGCGGTTTTGCGTTCCAGCTCGTCGAAATACGGTTGCGCAAGGACTGGACTCTAAGCCCCCACTGCGGAATGATGCTACAAGGCCAATTATGCCTCAATCCGTCGGCAATCGCGGCTGACCGCAGTTCGGTGAAGTGGCATCCGAAAGACCCGTTTAACCAAAGCATAAACGCCAATATCGGCGTAGGGGTCTATTTGAAGTAACAGCAAAGACAAACAACAAAACTCACAAACATATCAAACAATTATTTTAAAGGTTACAAAAATGAAAAAAATCTTTACCCTTATGGTAGTCATGGCAGCTACCGTGTTATCGGCCAGCGCCGCAGAGTTTGCTTACGAAGCAGGTGCAGAAGTAGTAAGTTCGTATATCTGGCGCGGCCTGTACAACGGCGGTCTGAGCCTACAACCTACCGCTTCCATCGGTTTCAACGCAATGGACGAGAAAATCCAGTTCCGCATCGGAGCATGGGGTTCTGTAGGTGCCAGTGACTGGAAATTCCGTACCGGACAACCCAATCCGGACGCAGAAGGCTACAACCCAAATACCTATTTCGTTCCCGAGGTGGACATTATTGCCAGCCTGCAACTATGGGGTCTGACCCTCGGTGCCACTCATTACTACTATTTCGGCGGCACTCCGTTCTGGTCCGGTCTGGAAGATGAAGGAGGCAGCCAGACTGAAGTGCAGATAGGCTATCATTTCGGCACGCTGACCAAAGCAGGACTGTATTTCAACTGGTACTCGATTGTAGCCGGTAATGATGTTTATTATACCGACGCTCACGAAGCAAAACGTGCATGGTCCAGTTATATTGAAATCGGTTACGATTTTGACCTGCCACACGATATCACACTGGGACTGCAGGTAGGCATGACACCGTGGAAGAGTCTCTATACGGACTATGAGGGCGGTTTTGCCGTCAACAACGTATCCGTTCGTTTGGGCAAGAGCTGGGACATCAACGATGTATGTGAGATCGAATTGTTCGGCTCGGGCAGTGTCAACACGTATGGCATCAACAAAGACAACTGCATCGTTCGCGAAGCCGGCGACTATAAACTGGGTGGCGTTCAGAAACTGAACGGAACTATCGGTTTGGGCTTCTGGTTCTAATCGCGCACAGCACCCTCGGAGACGAACTGCCGCTCTGCGGCATTGGCTCCTTGGGGGTGTCCGCTCTCCCCAAAATATAAAATTTTCCGGGCTCCTACTACAAGAAAACGCTTGAAGATTGATTTATGAACAGACGGAAAGCACGAATCATCAGTGCCATGCTGGGACTTATTATTGCCGCGACAATGCTCTTTGTCTTCACCGATGAAGAGCCGTCGAGGCAGTATTACCTGAACCAAGGACGTGTGTTCGGCACCTACTATACCATCCGATATGAGGCCGAGACAGACCTGGAGGACAGTATCCAAACTGCATTCAGGGCGTTTGATAACAGTCTGAGCATGTTCAATCCCCACTCCACGCTATCGGCCATCAATGACAATCGCGACACAGTGACAGACCGATATTTCGAGACCATGTGGACCGAAGCCAAACGCGTATATGAGCTATCTGACGGTGCGTTTGACATCACCGTAGCCCCGCTGGTAAACTACTGGGGGTTCGGACGAAAGGGAAAGCCCAAGCATGACCCGTCCACAGGGGGAAAGGAGATTGACTCGCTCATGCAGTTTGTGGGATTTGACAAAGTGGAACTGAGCAATCACCACGTTATCAAATCCGACCCGCGCATCCAACTGGACGGAGGGGCTGTAGCAAAAGGCCAAGCGTGTGATATGATTAGCACGCTGTTGGCAGAGAACGGGTGCAACAATTATCTGGTGGAAATAGGAGGAGAGATTGTCTGCCGGGGTGTGAACAGCAAAGGAGAGAAATGGCATATTGGCATTACCAAGCCAACAGAGGAACAGCCCGTTTCCCCCTCCGCGAAAGGAAGGGAGAGTTCGTCGCTTCAGGAAATCATTACCGTACACAACCTCTGCATGGCCACCAGTGGCAACTACCGTAATTTCTATTACGAGGGCAAGCAGAAACGCAGCCACACCATAGACCCTCGTACGGGCCGTCCGGTTCAGCACTCGCTGCTAAGCGCAACGGTAGTGAGCAGCAGCTGTATGCGTGCCGATGCTTTGGCGACAGCATGTATGGTACAAGGCTCCGAGACAGCGATGCAGATGATAGAACGCGCCGGAGATGCCGCTTGCTACTTTATCATCGCCGAAAACGACAGTACAAAGGTAATTACTTCGCCCAATTGGGACAAAATGCTGCAAAAGTAAAGAAAAATTTGCACATGTACGAAAATTGTTGTAACTTTGCAGGCTGTTTTGATTAACATGCGACAAAAAGGGCTTCTAATATTGCTTTTTATGGTGCTACTCACAAGTTGTGGGGAGTACCAGAAGTTGTTGAAATCGCGCGACCCCGAGGAGAAATACCAAGCGGCACTGCAGTATTTCAACCAGAAGCAGTACGTCAAGTCGCAGACACTGCTGGACGATGTGTCCAGTTACTACAAAGGGACGGAACGCTCGGAAGACATATTGGCCTACTTGGCCCGGAGCTACATGGGGCAAAAGGCTTACGAGTCAGCTACAGAATATTACAAGGCATACGTGCGTAACTATCCAAAGGGCAAATACGCGACAGAGGCCTATTTCCAAGTCGGACACTGCCAGTATCTGGAGGCTCCAGACCCGCGTTTAGACCAGACTGTTACCCGCAACGCCATCGAAGATTTCACCGTCTTTGTCGAATTGTTCCCGGAAAGCCCTTATGCCGAACAAGCCTATCAGGAAATGAACGAATTGTACGAACGTCTGGCGCAGAAAGAATTGTACAGTGCGAAACTATATTACAACCTCGGCACCTATCTGGGCAACAACTACCTGAGTTGCGAGATTACTGCCAAGAACGCACTGAAAAACTATCCCAGCAGCAAATACCAGGAGGATTTCAGTTGGCTCATACTACAGGCAAAATACCAACAGATGCTGAATTCATTTGAGGAAAAGAAACTGGAACGCGCCCGAGACACACAGGACGAATACTACAACTTCATTACCGAGTTTCCCAACTCAAAACACCGCAAAGAAGCCGATAGAATGCTCACACAAATACGAAAAATAACAAAAGAATAACATATGGATTACAAAAATTCGAAAGCACCGAAGAACACGGTGACACGCGACATTAACCAACTGACCGAACCGGTAGGCAATGTTTACGAGACAGTAGCCATCATCGCCAAACGCGCCAACCAAATCAGTGCCAGTTTGAAGAAAGAGCTGGATGCCAAGTTGCAAGACTTCTCTATCCCCCAAGACTCTTTGGACGAGACGTTTGAAAACAAAGAGCAGATTGAAATCAGCCGCCAATACGAGCGTCTGCCCAAGCCGTCGCTGATGGCGACTCAGGAGTTTATCGACGGCGAATTGGTTTATCGGACCGGCAACCGCGACGAGGCTCTGAAATAAACTATCACGCCTGCGTTCATGTCGCTACAAGGCAAACACATTCTAATCGGCATCAGCGGCGGCATAGCCGCATACAAGATTCCGGAACTCATCCGGATGCTTGTAAAAAACGGCGCCGAAGTACGCGTGACGACCACTCGTCACGCGTTAGAGTTTGTTACGGAGTTAACGCTCCAGACGCTCTCCGGTCATCCTGTATACTCGGATGTGTTCGCAGCCATCAACGAACACGCTACGGAGCACATATCCCTTCCCGAATGGGCGGATATGATGCTTTTGGCCCCGGCGACAGCCAATGTATTGGGAAAGATGGCTGCCGGAATAGCCGATGACGCACTGACCACTACGCTATGTTCATGCGCAGCTCGCAAGCCTATTGTGATAGCACCGGCGATGAACGACAAGATGTGGGAGTGCCCAGCGACACAGCAGGCTATCACGTCGCTTAGCAGTTGGGAGAATGTACATATTCTGGAGCCGGAAGAAGGTTTATTAGCCTGCGGCACCAACGGCAAAGGCCGAATGCCGGAAGCCGCGACGCTGCAAGAAGCCATCGAGTACGCTTTGGCGCCGCAAGACCTGACCGGACGCAAAGTGCTCATTACAGCAGGCGCCACGAGGGAAGGGATTGATCCGGTGCGCTTTATCAGCAACTACTCCACAGGCAAAATGGGAATAGCGCTGGCTCAAGAATGTGCACGACGCGGAGCAGTGGTACATCTGGTTTGCGGAGCAGTGAGTCAAGCCGTGCTCAATCCTTTCGGCGCCATTCGGTATAAGGAGACGCTGTCTGCTCAATCCATGTACGAAACATGCATGGAGACATGGCCGGAAGCCGATGCTGCCATTTTATGCGCTGCTGTGGCCGATTTCACCCCCGTCAACGAAGCAGACGAGAAAATAAAAAAACAGCCCGGTCAAACCGGACTGACATTAGAATTGCGTACCACTCGCGACATAGCGAAAGCACTGGGCGAGACCAAACGTGCACAACAACAACTTATCGGTTTTGCATTAGAAACCCAAAACGAACAAGCCAACGCGTTACGCAAGATGCAAAGCAAACATCTGGATGCAATCGTGCTGAATTCGCTTCGCGACCCGGGAGCCGGTTTCGGCGTAGATACCAACCGCGTTACAATCCTGCGTTGCGAAGCTCCGGCTATCGAACTGCCGTTGCAAAGCAAGGCTACAATAGCGGCCGGTATCATTGATGCCACGCTTGCAGCCCACTCTATCGGAAACTAAAGGAATTACTTGAACAAGCCGAACAAGCCTTTCTTCTTTGGCTCTTCTGACTCAGCAATCTCCTTTTGCTCATTCTCAGGATTCCACTCCGGACGGTCTTCAATTTCCCCCACTTGGGATTTGACATAATCCATCACCTCTTGCAACCCCTCCGCAAAACGGGAAAAATCCTCTTTGTAGAGAAAGAGTTTGTGCTTTTCGAATGAAGGAGGCACATCCTCTCCTACCTGTGTACGCTTGCTCTCGGTAATACAGAGATACAAATCCTCGTTGCGTGCCTTGCGTACATCCAAATAATAAATACGCTTGCCTGCCTTGATAGAACGGCTGAAGACGATTTCCGACTCACGGCGCTCTTCTTGCTTACGATTTTCCATCTTTTTTGTATATTTTGAATAATATCGCCCCTATCGGTACGATTAATTTCATTTTTCGGTGCAAAATTACTACTTTTTTTGCAAATGTCAAAATTTTTTTGTAACTTTGCGCACGATTTTTGGTTGCGCGTATAAACGCGCGCCTGCATACAAACAATATTAAAGACACAATGATCAATCGCACCATGGTTCGGACACGCGTTCTGCAAACGCTGTTCGCCTATTACAAAAACCCCGATAAGACGCGCCTGACGACACGCAAGGAGCTACTTAAAGACTTCGCAGACACATATGATCTGTATTTCATGTTGCTGGATTTCGCCAACCAATTGACGGCATATGCCCAACAACAATTGGAGGAGCAGTGTGCACGCGCACGAGCGACCCATTCTTCATGGACTCCCAACCGACGTTTTGTCAACAACCGTTTGGCCCAACAACTATTCGACAACCGCGCATTGCGGACGCGCATTGCAGAGCAAAAACTGAGTTGGGATAGCGGAATGCCAGCTGTTATGGATGTATACAAGCAACTGACTGACAGCGATTTCTACCAAAAATACATGCAAGCGGAACAATGTGCGTACGAAGACGACAAACGCCTATGGCGTCATATTTACCAATACTTGTTAACGGACAATGATGTACTGACGGACGCATTGGAGGAGATGGAAGTAGCGCTGGACAAGAACAACTGGACAACCGATGCAGATGTCGTTCTGAGCTACGTAATCAAGACTATCAAACGTTTTCAAGAAGACAGTACGCCGTCACAAGAACTGCTACCTATGTTTGATGATGATGCGGAGGTGAATTTTGCCACTGAACTGCTGGACAAAGCTATTGACGGGCATGAACAATACGAACAAATGATTAACAGTCACCTGAAGGGGTGGGAAGCCGACCGTATTGCCACCATGGACCGCATTATCCTGGAGTTAGCACTTGCCGAAGTCATTGAGTTTCCTCAAATTGCACTGACAGTCTCGCTCAATGAATACATCGAACTGGCCAAAGAGTATTCCGGTGAAAAGAGTTATCTGTTTATCAACGGTATCCTAAATGAGATACTCCGCGAGATGAAACAGGACAATAGTCTATTGAAAGCCTCCACGTTGAGATAACCAAGCCCCACTCCATTCCTTTTCCCCCAATAGAGAAAGAGAAAAGGCTGCCACAACAGCAAGAATACAAACAAAATAATCATAATAACAATTTTAGAGTATGCTGAATTTAATTTTACTGCAGGCCGAAGCAGGCGCTGCTCAACAAGGAAACACATGGTCGTTTTGGATCATGATGATTTTGATTTTTGTCGTATTCTATTTTTTCATGATTCGCCCTCAGACCAAAAAGCAAAAAGAATTGCAGAAGCAGCGCGAAGCAATGAAGAAAGGCGACAAAGTAGTAACCGCCGGTGGAATCTACGGTGAGATCAAGGAGGTACAAGAGACCACCTTTATCATCACTATTGCCAAAGATGTAACCATCAAAGTCAGCAAAGACAGTGTATATGCTGATGTAGCCGATGCACAACAAGCCCAGGCAAAAGAGGAGAAGAAATAACCAGAACATTCCAAAGCCTACCGCGAGATGAAACGCTGGCTAAGTCGGATAGATTGGCGCGATGTATTCACCTTTCTGCTCTTTTTCGCGCTGGCACTGATTGTCTGGTACGGTCATGCGATGCAATCGGTACGCAACACCCATGTGCCCGTACTGATACAATACACCGGCAAGCCGGATAATATCGGTTTGCAGAGTCCGGGATTGCCGGACACCGTGATGGTAGAGGTACGTGACGCAGGTCAGCGCCTTGTGACCTATCTGCGTGAACCACTCAGGTTAACCATTGACCTGAGAAGTTATATACACGGAGAAAAAGGCACGATACACATCCCGTCAGATGCGTTGCGCCGCAGTATCAGCGATATTTTACAAGGCACAAGCCGCCTGATAGAAACCACCCCAGAGGAGATTACGTGTCCATACTTCACCGAACAGGAGAAGACCGTTCCCGTTGCATGGTGCGGGAATTTGAGCACAGCGGACGAATATCAATTGGTAGGCGAACCTCAGCTCAATTATCCGCGTGTCAAATTATACGGTCAGGACAAGCACCTAAATACGATAGATACCATCCGTACGGAGTTTGTTACCTTGGAAGAACTGAGTGACACAACGCGCACGCGCGTGGCATTGAGTCTGCCCCCCGGTATACGCTGCGAGACAGACAGTGTGGATGTAAGCATCATTGCAGAGCGGTTTACAGAAAAGAAATTTATCATTCCTCTCCACGTAACCGGTGTCCCTGAAGGGTCTCATATCCGCCTGTTTCCTCGTGAGATAGAGGTGAACTTGCGAGTCGGGATGAGCCATTTCAGCCAAGTACAATCCACGGATGTACGCGCTATATGCGTGTATTCCCCCGAGCGCAAAGACAAACTGGATGTTGAATTACGATACACCAATCCTTATATCACTTCCGCATGGGCCTATCCGGCGGTAGTGGAGTTTCTGATAGAGCAATGAAAAAGATACAAATGGTTGACCTGCAAACCCAATACCAGCATATCAAACGGGAAATTGATGCAGGCATACAGGAAGTAATAGACACAGCTGCTTTCGTAAAAGGTCAGAAAGTGACTGATTTTCAGCATCATTTAGAGCAATACACGGGTGCCAAACATGTTATTCCCGTAGGGAACGGCACAGATGCATTGCAGATAGCGCTAATGGGTCTCGGGCTCCAGCGTGGAGATGAAGTTATCACTCCTACTTTTACTTTTATCGCCACCGCAGAAGTAGTCGCACTATTAGGACTAACTCCTGTGGTAGTGGACGTAGACTGGGAGACGATGAACATGGACATAGAGGCGGTACGCAAAGCAATTACCCCACGCACAAAAGCTATTGTTCCAGTGCATCTATTCGGTCAGTGCGCAGACATGGAGCCGCTCATGCAACTGGCTCAAGCTCATCATCTATATGTAGTGGAGGATGCATGCCAAGCCATAGGAGCAAAATATACCTTCTCAAACGGCGAGACAAAGCAGGCAGGCACTATCGGTCATATCGGCTGCACCAGTTTCTTTCCCTCAAAAAACTTAGGATGCTATGGTGACGGCGGCGCCATCTTTACCAACGATGACGCATTGGCAGAACGCATGCGTGCCATTGCCAATCACGGAATGGTGGTCAGGTATCATCATGACATGATAGGCGTGAATAGCCGTTTGGACAGTATACAAGCGGCCGTTTTGGATGCCAAACTTCCCCATTTGGACGAATACATAGCCGCCAGACAACGCGCAGCAGCGTATTACGACAAAGCCTTTTCCGGCAATCCCCACCTGCTCATCCCCGGTCGTCAGGCAGGTTCAACCCATGTATTCCACCAATACACGCTCCGCGTTATCAAAGCCAATCGCGATTTGGTGCGTAAGAAGCTGGCGGAGCACGGCATTCCCGCGATGATATACTACCCCGTTCCTTTGCACCAACAAAAAGCCTATCTGGACCCACGCTACAAAGACGGAGATTTCCCTGTAGCGGAACGGTTGGCAGAGTGTGTATTGTCATTGCCAATGCACACAGAGTTAGACGAAGAACAATTGTCTTATATAACGTCCACAATAAATAATATCCTCGAATAACAGCCATGCAAACATTCGGTTTAAATCAGACGCTTGCACAAACCACCAAGTTGTCGCCTACCCAAATCCAAGTCATCAAGATGCTGGAATTACCGTCTATCGAGTTGAGCCAACGTATCAACGAAGAATTGCAAGAGAACCCTGCGTTAGAAGAGGGACGTGACGAAGAAGCGGTCACCGACAATTACAACGACGAATACACAGACAATGAAGGCTACATACCGGATGACGGATACGACGACAGCCGTCAACGCGACCCGTTGCAGAACGAGGATTTCAACTATGAGCAGTACGTCTCGGACGATGAGACACCAAGCTATATGCTCCGTCAACAATACAACTCGGCAGATGAAGACCGCCGCGAAGTGCCTATCATAGGCGGAAGCAGTCTGATAGAGGAGTTGAAATCGCAGATATACCTGACCAAGATGACCAAGCCTCAGCGTCACATAGCCAAATGGGTGTTAGGCAACATAGACGACGACGGCTATTTACGGCGTACGACAGAGCAACTGGTTGATGATTTAATGTTTCAGGAGCAACTGCAAGTGAGCGATGAAGAGATGGAAGATATCGTTCGTCAGATTAAACAGTTCGACCCTCCCGGAATTGCGAGTGCCAGTCTGCAAGAGTGTCTGTTGACCCAACTGAAACGCAAACCCCAGACAGAGGCGATACAGTTGGCGCAGACTATATTAAGCCAGCATTTCGAATCGTTTTCCAAACACCATTTTGACAAGATTATCCAGCGCATAGGCTGTACAAACGAGCAGTTCCAGCAGGCAGTACAAGAAATAGTACACCTAAATCAGAAACCTGCAAACGCGTTTAGCGGTTCAGTCTATGATACTCAACGCGAAACCATCATTCCGGATTTCACCATAGAAGAACGCGATGAGGAGTTATACGTCGTTCTCAACACCGGAGACATTCCCGAACTGCATGTCAGCCGTGAGTATAGCGAGATGCTGAATGACTACAATTCTATGCCCCAGACGAACGAAACACGTCAGGCAGCACAATTCATCCGCAGCAAGCTGGATGCGGCGAAATGGTTTATCGATGCTATCCGCCAACGCAATGAAACACTGATGAAAACGATGACAGCAATTCTGCGTTTTCAATACGACTTTTTCCTGGATGGCGAAGAGACCAGTCTGAAACCAATGATTCTGCAAGACATAGCAGACCGTACAGGTTATGATGTATCCACTATTTCGCGCGTGAGCAACAGCAAATACGTAGAGACCCGATACGGAGTATACCCCTTGAAATATTTCTTCTCCGAGTCGATGACCAATACCGACGGAGACGAAGTGTCCACCCGTGAAATCAAGAAAATACTACAGGAACTCATTGCAGAAGAAGACAAACGCATCCCCCTGACCGACGAACAGTTGGTAGATGGTCTGCGAGAAAAAGGCTATCCCATAGCCCGTCGCACCGTAGCCAAATACCGCGATATGCTGGGTATACCAGTAGCACGATTGCGCAAGACATTATGAACCGTCTCATTGACATAATAGCCAAGGCATTGAGCATTGTACTCTACCCGCTTTTTATTCCCACGTACGGAATAGCGCTGTTCTGCTATGCTTTTTCCATACATGTAGAGCCTCTCTCTATCGTATGGACCGTGATAGCAATTGCAGGTACACTGCTATTGACGTGCATACTACCGCTGTCCGCCATCCTGATTATGGTCAAACGCGGAGAGGTTAGCGACATACAGATAGCCAGCGCAGAGGAGCGCACCATTCCCTACCTATATACCACTCTCGGTTTTGGATTCTGGTCGTATCTAATAATCGCTATTTTGAAGGCACCGCTATACATCGATTTCATAAGCATCGGTGCCGTAGCAGCCATCGCCATAGTAGCATTCATCAACCGCCGTTGGAAAATAAGCGCTCATCTAACAGGGATGGGTGGATTGTTCGGAGGGATAATGACATATTGCCTAGGAATAGGCGCCATACCCACGGTGGGAACATTGTGTTTCTGGCTACTCCTCAGCCTTATACTTATGTATGCGCGTTTGCGATTGAACGCGCACACAGGCGCACAAGTGTGCGCGGGATGGTTGCTGGGAACAGCCTGCACATTCCTGCCCTATATGATATACATTTATGCATCGTAAGGTAGTCCATATATTACTTATTCTTTTGACGGCCTTCGGTTCCGTCACGCAAGCAAAGGAGCTGAGCGAAGAATCGCTCATTGCTCTGCTGACTTGTACGCCGGGCAAAGAACTATATGCACGTTACGGTCACACGGCCATCCTGGTACACGACACAGTAAACGGCATAGACGAGGTTTACAACTACGGTTTATTCGATTTTGACACCGAGCATTTCTACTGGAAATTCGTCCGTGGAGAGACTTGGTACGAATTGGGTTACAGTAGTCTCAGAAGTTTTGCCCGAGAATATCAATATGCCCAGCGAGATGTGTATATCCAGGTACTGGATCTGACCATTGAGCAGCGCAATTCTCTATGGCATGCGTTAGCGGAAAACGCATTGCCTGAAAACAGCAAATATCTGTACAACTTTGTTTTTGACAATTGTGCGACACGCCCCTACCAATTGATAGCCAACACATTAGGAGACTCTATCGTCTCTGACTATAAGGGGCATTGCGGAGATACCTACCGCCGCTTCATCCGTCAGTATACAGGAAAGCACTCATGGGAAAACGCCGGTATAAACCTCTTATTCGGCTGCAAAGCAGACCAGCCCATGTCAAACGAGCAACGTCTGTTTTTGCCGGAAGAATTAATGCTATACATAGAAAACGCACAGACATCTGAGGGCAAACGCTTAGTAAGAAACAGCCATATCGGCTCGTTCAAGCCCGTTTCGACGCCATGGTACGCATCGTGGGAGTTCGGACTGATTCTCTACTTTCTAGTTGTGTCCGGCATCAGCATATGGGACCGCGTCCGCGGAAAATGGAGTTGGTGGGTAGAACTCACTGCCGGCATCCCGTATTGCATATTGCTGCTGATAGTCGCGTTTCTCACATTCTTCTCATGGCACCCGCTCGTCGGATTTGGATGGAGATTATTAATCATTCCTTTGGTACATTTATGCGCAAGATCAGTATATTTATATCGCTAACAGTCCTATTAATAGCGACTGCCCCCCTATTCGCAGCGCCGCGGCTCACCGTTATTGCTTTAGTAGACGGTCTAACAGTCGATAATATGGCCATGCTCCGTCCGTATTGGCAACAGGGCGGTTTGCGTACGCTGAGTGAAGAAGCGTACCAGACCACGTTGTCTTTTCCCCATCTGGTATATGGCGGTAACGAGACAACAGCAACCCTAATGACAGGAAAAACTCCAGACAGGCACGGCTACACGATGGATTACTATTTCTCCCGCAACGACTGCTCACAACACGCCATGCTTGAAGACCCGCAAGTACGCGGTATAGGCACAGAGTTGCATTTGTCGCCCCGAGGATTACTTTCACAAACAATAGCCGACCGCATGCGTCTGCTTAATCCGCAAAGCAAAATATACGCAATAGGCATTCACCCGGAAAGCACAATCCTGTTAGCAGGTCACACCGCGAATGCGTGCTGCTGGATAGACGCGCGCCAGCAACAATGGGTTACCACTGCAGCCTACACAGAAGGGTTGCCCACATCCGCATTCGACCAAAACAACAACAAACGCATCAGCACGTTAGCCTCCCGACAATGGACCCCAAAGATGGCCATTCCGACATACACCCATCCGACAGCCCAGGAACAAAAGAAACCATTCGCCTATGAAGTAGGGCAAGTATTGGAA
Organism: Bacteroidales bacterium UBA3843; assembly: GCA_002392745.1. Lineage (GTDB taxonomy): Bacteria > Bacteroidota > Bacteroidia > Bacteroidales > Paludibacteraceae > Colicola. The sequence continues at coordinate 43,616 of DGHR01000005.1, forward strand.
AAATCTCCGGAAGCCAACACACTGGTCATAGAATTAGCGTTAGCCATACAGCAGGAAGAAAAAATGGGCACAGACAAGACTCCTGACCTATTACTGCTACAGCTCAACACCCTAAGTCCCCAGGCAACGTCGGATGCCATCGCTTCCGCCGAACACGAAGACATGTATCTCCGTCTCAATCAGGACATAGGCTTTCTCATGGAACAACTGAACCGCAGAATAGGCAGGGAGAATTACCAACTGCTGGTTGTAGGCCGCCCCATTTTAGGCACAGCCTCTCAAGCCATGAGCGATATCCATATGCCCGTACAGCAGTTCAACGTGGACAGAGCAGCGGCATTAACGGGCACATATCTAATGGCATTATACGGTCACGAACGCTGGGTGGAAGGCGGTTACGGGCAATCCATATATCTGAACCGTACCCTAATTGAGCAGAAGAGACTTAATCTGGAAACCATACAACGCCAAGTAGCCAATTTCCTTATGGATTTTGAAGGTGTACAAGTTGCTCTGCCCGCACACGAGGCACTCCTATACGCCCCAATAAGCAGCAGTCTGAACAAACGCCATGCGGGCGATGTTGTGTTTATGCTGCAACCCGGCTGGCAACTAATGCAAAACGAACGACAGGCGATAGACCACGTGATAGACGAAGAGCCGCAAGCTCCGCTATTATACCTGTCCGGCGCATTGAAACCCATGCCAAGCGGCCAGTTAGATGCAACAGACATCGCCGAACTGCTATTTTAACAGTTTATCCCCCGAAGACGGACCGATAACGGAACAAAAATGAAACAAAACAACAAAACAGATAATACAAAATGCTATTTTACGAAATCAAAGTAAACTACCAACGCCAGACAGGCGAAGACAATCCGGGTAACGTCAAAGAAACCTACCTGGTAGAAGGTCTGAATTGTTCAGATGTAGAAAACCGTTTGATGGAAGAAATTAAGCCGTTCATCTTCGGTGATTGCGAAGTGCCGAGTTGCAAGAAAGCTCAGTTTTTTGATATCTTTCCGAACGAGGGCAGCGAATACTGGTACAAAGGCCGTGTAGAAATGATTACCATAGACGGCGAGAAAGAGACCCGCAAGGCTGTCAGTGTACTGGTGCAAGCAAACACGTTAGACGATGCAGTCCATGCCCTGAAACAATACCTCGGCACGTATGATTGCGAAATCATTTCAGTAGCGAAATCGCCCATCATGGACGTAATCCGTGCAGTGAATTAACATTCGCTCATGCGCCTATCATGCTTCAGTTTGATATACCATCCATCCTCAAGCGCAAGGCCCCGAATGCAAAGGTGCCCGGCTTTCTCATCCGCTACCTGGAACACATTACCCATGTGCGCCAGATGAATGCTTTTCTGCGCAAATATCCGGACAAGAAAGACTATGAGTTCATAGATCTGGTTTTGTCGGAAGAGCTGGGGTGTACAGCCTCCATCAGCGGTACGGAAAACATCCCGACAGACAGCCGTCCCATCATCTTTGTGAGCAATCATCCGTTAGGAGGTTTGGACGGCATGATTATCGCCCAAATGATACACAAAAGCCGGCATGAGCAACGTTCGCTGAAAGTGGTAGTCAACGAATTGCTCATGAATATGGAGCCGCTTGCCGATTTGTGGGCACCTGTGAACAAAAACAGCAGTCTCAGCCGCCAGCAAGCGGAACAGCAGAAACAGATGTGGGAAGCGGAGACGGATGTACTCACTTTTCCAGCCGGTGCTTGCAGCCGCTTGCAATACATCAGCAACCATTGGGTGATACAAGACTTGAAGTGGAACAAAAATTTCGTGCAGCGAGCACGCGAATACCAACGCGATGTGGTGCCTATTTATTTCGAGGGTCGCAACAGCCGTTTCTTCTATACGCTGGCGCTTCTACGCAAATGGCTGGGCATCAAACTGAACATTGAAATGCTCTATCTGGTGGACGAAATGTACGGTGCACACGGCAAACATTTCAATGTGCGTGTGCTCCCGCCCGTTCCTTACACTACTTTTGACAACAGCCGCACTCCGTCAGAATGGGCGGAGTACGTAAAAAATATCATTTATGGAATCAGCAATCATCCCTCCCGTTGACTCCTCTATATTGGAGCAGGAATTAGATGGACATTTCCTCCGCCCGACCAACAAAGCGGGTAACATCATCTATGACATCACTGCGCATGAATGCCCAAATGTGATGCGTGAAATAGGCCGCCTGCGCGAAATCAGTTACCGCGACGGAGGCGGTGCAACCGGTAAAGCGACAGATATTGATGACATGGACACGATGGAAAAGCCATACCATCAGCTCATCGTATGGGACCCGGACAACAAACAAATCATAGGCGGCTACCGCTACCTCTTTGGCCGCGATGCCGTACTGAAGCCGATGATTTCCTCAGAACTGCAACCCTACATCACCTCCGCCTACCTATTCCATTATTCCGAGCGGTTCATTCGGGAGTATCTGCCTCATACGATAGAGTTCGGCCGAGCATTTGTTCAGCCCAAGTACCAAAAACGCGAAATGGGCGTAAAAGCTCTCTTTGCGCTGGATAACATCTGGGACGGAATCGGGGCTGTGCTGTATAACAATCCCGAGATGCGATGGATGATTGGCAAAGTCACCATCTATCCGGATTATAACGAGACCGCACGCGAGTTGATTTATAACTATCTCGAACGCTTCCATCAGGGTAAAGAGGGGCTGATTGCGCCATACCATCCGCTGCCTGTCAAGCCGCTGGAGAAAGACCCGTTTGCAGGCGATGACCCGCAGGAGAACTACCACATCCTGCAACATGCAGTTCGCGAACAGGGAGTCGTAATCCCGCCTATGTTCTCAGCCTATCTCAATCTGACCAACGAGTTGCAGACCTTCGGCACTGCCATTGAAGCCACATTCTCCAATGTCTATGATACAGCCATCATGGTAGATTTGAATACCGTGTACGAAGAAAAGAAAGAACGATATTTCAACCCCTATATTGCATGGCTCAAGAGTCAAGAATAATGCAGAACGAAATACAGAACAACATTCAATCCATCCGCGCCCATATTCCTATGGGCGTTACTTTGGTATGCGTCAGCAAGTTTCATCCCGCAGAAGCCATCCGTGAGGCATACGCCGCAGGCGAACGTCATTTCGGGGAGAGCCGTGTGCAAGAGTTGAAAGAGAAAGCAGCATTGCTCCCATCAGACATTTGCTGGCACTTCATCGGTCATCTGCAGACAAACAAAGTCCGCGAGCTGATTAAGTTGCACCCATACCTGATAGAAAGTGTCGATTCCGAAAAACTACTGAAGGCTATTGACGCCGAAGCAGGTAAGCAAGGTCTGGTGCAAGATGTACTGCTTGAGGTACATGTAGCGCGCGAAGAAACAAAAACAGGTTTCTCACCGGAGGAACTCAATGAACAGATGGTAAACGGCCTAATGGTCAATTACCCTCACATTCGCGTGAGAGGTCTGATGGCGATGGCTACCAACACGGATGACGAACAAGAGATACAGCGTTGTTTCCATCAGGCCAAATGCCTGTTTGACCAAATAAATACACAAAGTGAAGTACGAAGTACAAATGTACGATGTACGAAGGAAGGTGAAAGTCGAAAGTCAAATATCCTGTCCATGGGAATGAGCGATGACTACCGGATAGCCATTGCCTGTGGTTCCACATCGGTCCGCATAGGCACCGCCATCTTCGGCGAGCGTTCGTACGGTCCGCAACAGCCCTCTCTCAAAGCCGTATTCTTCGACATGGACGGAGTGTTGTTTGACAGCATGCCGTACCATGCCCGCGCATGGGCGGAAACGATGCATGCCCACGGGCTTCCGTTCAGCGAACACGATGCCTACATGAACGAGGGACGTACAGGCAGAGCCGTCATCATAGAGGCGTTTGAACAAGTACATGCAGGAGAAGCGTTCGACGAACATTACTTGGAGCAACTGGAAGAGTCTATCTATCACGACAAGACAGAGACATTCAAGCGTCTCCAACCTCACGGAAGTGCTCCCATGCGAGGTGTCCGCGAAGTGCTGGATTGTCTGGAAAGGAATCATTGCCAAGTATGGGTAGTGACCGGCAGCGGTCAGTTGTCGCTGATAGAGAAGCTGCATACCCTCTCCGATGTATTCAGGCGTGAACGTCTGATCACGGCCTACGATGTCTCTCATGGCAAACCGGATCCGGAGCCATACCTAAAGGCATGGGAACGCAGCGGGTTCAGGAAAGAGGAATGCTGTGTAGTAGAGAACGCCCCTCTCGGCGTCCGTGCGGGCAAAGCCGCAGGTCTGTTTACCATAGCCGTAAACACGGGCCCGTTGCCAGACGAACTGCTACACCAAGAAGGTGCGGATGTCGTATTGCCGGACATGGCGTCCCTGCAGGCATGGTTTCAAACTCACTATGCGTTCGCATAGGAGTGCAAGCCCCCCAAGACAAAGTTCACTCCAAAATACGTGAAGAGGACAAAGAGAAACGCCACCACGCTGTATATATGAAAAGCAAGCGGGCGTTGGAGCCACTTCACGGATGGCGTATGCAATAACAAAGCATATACCAGCATTGTGATGAGTGCCCAAACCTCTTTCGGGTCCCATCCCCAATAACGCCCCCACGATATATTCGCCCAAACAGCGCCCAGGAAAATTCCAATCGTCAGACAGAAGACCGCAGGATAAAGCAAGACTTGCGAGACAGTCATCATCCGTTCACGCAAGACAGGCACACATAAAGCCGCCACGCCGTTAATCATAACGAAAGCCAAGAGACAATAGGCAATCATAATAACCGCAACGTGCATCGTCAGCAAAGGCGATTGCAAGACCGGCATAAGGTGTGTTATTTGCGGATTAGAGGCGGACATCATGCTGACCATCAGGGTCATACCCGTAATCAAGATGCCGGAAGAGACCAGCAATGGTGAACGCCGCAGCAATGACAATACGAGCGAGAACAAGGCGGCAGTCCAAGCGAGGAACTGCATTGTCTCAAAACCATTCGCCAATGGGACGTGACCACTACTAATCCATCGCAACACCAGCGCGAAAGTAAGCACTCCCCACACCAAGAACATTAGTACAGAAAGCCCATACGACGCCCAACGCGGCAAAGTCCGTCCACGCGAAACCAGCGCACAACTAATGATGAACAGCAGCAAACCCAATGTAGCACAAGCCATAGCCATCGGCCGTGTGAACCGGAACGCCTGATATAATTTCTCGGAAGCGAAACGGAAATCAGACGGCCACTGACCGTTGGCATTGGCCGACAGCCATTGGCGCTGGCGCTGGCGTATTTTACGAAGTGCGTCCGCCGCTTCTGTTTGGGCATTCTGAGCGATACAGAGCGCAACGAAATCCATACTACGTGTCACGAACTGCCAATCATCAACCCCCACTTCTGCCGGCAAGCGGTCCGACCAAGAATACCAACGCACCACTTTTTCTCCGTCGTCAGCAGTAACATTCAGCGGGAAAATACACATCATACGCCCCGTGCAGACCATTGAAATGAGTTGCATTTTCTCATCCGCAACTCGCGCATTCTTATTTCCATTGCGGATAGCTTCTGCCAGTTTGTACTGTTTGTCTCCGACGTAGTCATTCAACCGCGCATATTTTCCATCCATACCCAAAATAGCACGTACATCCTTTCCTTTGATTTTAATACACGGTTCCTCTGCCCATTTATCGTAGAAGAAGAGCCATCCACACAACACCTGTTCGGCATTCAAACCTTTGTAGGAAGGTTTTCCGTACAGTTTAGTAGTGAAATCCACTGCCAGTGTACGCATCGGGCACACGCGATCATTATAATATACATACAAATTGCCCCACTCTTCCGCTACTTCTTTAGAAACCGTAGGCGGTGTGGGTTTCCCCTGCTCCAATGAAGAGGGGCGAGCCTCCGCCGCAAGCGGGAGCAACAGGAGCACAGCGGCAAGACTCAGTTGTTTTAACAACGCACGGAAAAGTGTGCGTTGCCGGAAAAAGAAGCCAATCATACTCAACAGCAAAAGTGCATAGCCGGTATATGTAATGCCAATTCCCCACGGGTCATAACTATAGCGGAGTGTCACTCCGCGGCCGTCACTATCGTACTGCGACTGATAAAAACGGTTATGGCGGTAGGAAAAAATATGGTTCATGGAGACAATGCCTTTGGCTGTTGGATTATCAGATTTGCCCCTGCCTTGTCCATTGTCCGTTATTTCAATCTCACTCACGAAGTCCGCCGGCGCCATACTGCCTGGATAATACTCAATGTAAAAATCCGTCAGTGTGACGTAGAAGGGGTCATCGTGCACCGCAATTATCTGCGGTTCTGCCAAGCGCAAATGCAAATCCCCCTGTTTTCCCCACAAATGCGTAACCATAGCCCCTCCAAGAATGATAACAAAGGAGAAATGCAAGACAAATGTCACTATCTGCTGTTTCCACATAGGTGTAGAGCAGATATACGCCAATCCGCTGACAGCCGCGAGCATCCAAAGAGCAATAGTCCATGGAGCCGTATAGATATATTGCACGGCAAACGCAGTGCCGTAGATTTGCTCTACGACACTGCCTGCTATCAGCAACAAAATGATAACTCCCATAAGGGAGAAACTAAACGGACGAAGAAAACGTTGCATCAGATAGCATTGATAAATGCCACCACAGCGTCACGATCTTCTTTAGGAAGATTGTAGAATTGCTGCGTGGGATAATACGCATCACTTTCCGTACTATAGCCGTGCCACATAATCGCCTCGATGACATTGCGTGCACGCGTATCGTGCATACGTGCCTCGTAGGCGTCTCCAGTAGCCTTGCGGTGCAGACCGCGTGCCCACAACGGCGTGGTACGGCACCAGCCGGTGCGAATATCATTTGCCATGTGGAGTTTATGCTGTACCATATCGGTATAGGGCCATATTTTCTGGTTCGGATATCTTGGAAGGTCTTCTCCCGTGAGGTTCATGTCCGTATTCGGGTCACGCACTATATCCTCTTTCGTTGTCCAAGAGGGACGGTGGCAATAGTCACATCCCAGTTGCGTAAAGAGTTCTTTTCCTCTCAGCACCGCACTATCGGTGACATTACGTGCAGCGGGCACAGCCAAGCCACGATGCCAAACCATGAACTGTGTGAACTCAGCGTCCGTCATTTCCACCGGCAGGTCTTTGCTGGTAAGATAGTTATAGACATTCGCCTCCTTATCATCGCTCCACCATTCGGGGTGTTTCTTATCCGGATCCACCTTGGCAATAAACGCCTCAAATCCGTCCTGAACAGTTTTGTCCTTGCTAGCATAAGTAGCATAGATAGTTCCGTTGAGGTCCAGATAATGGTACTTACGGTCGGAACGCGTAACATTAGTAATGTTCCAGATAGCGTTCGCGCCGGCAGCGTCCTGCAGAGGTCCGCGCGTCAAGGCATATGTAAACCGCTTCGGTCCCCATTGCGGGTCATTCTTGTAGTAGCCGGAGGTCTGGAAGCCACCCTTATAGAACGCAGGGTTCAGACCATTCTTCATAAGCCCGTCAGCCGCCTCTTTGTCATACTGAGCAATGATATCCTCATCGGAGATAGCATCAAGCAGTCCCGTACCATAGATACCGATGGTGTTTTCCAGCAACACTTCATAGCCCTCGCTCTCAAGCAACCCTTCGGGATCGCGGTAGCCCTGATTGTACACATATACCGCTTCTTTAGGCATCTTCACTTCCGGGTAGCGCAATTCATACGTTTCTCCATCGGCAAACTTGTTGCCGTGCTCGTCCGTAGCCACTTTCCACTCCACCGTAATCATGTCCGGATTCAGCGGTGCTTTGAAAGGTGCCACGCCGAAGAGTTGCGGCATACCAGCGAGCCAAGTCACGTAGCCCTGCGTAGCAGGGTTGATAACGACTAACAGCGTACCATTACTGATGTCACGGGCATTGTAGGTACCCTCCGGCACCGACATACCGTGGCTGTAGTTCGGGTGGCAGTGCTGGCACGAAGCGCGCACATAAACCGGTCCAAGTCCAGAACGTGTACCCATGGCATTGGTATTGAACGGCCGTTCCGCAATCTGGTCACCCAGCGTGAAATCACCGCCCTTCCCCATTTTGTCCACCGCCGGAGTCGATTGCTCGAAGCAGTTTTGAGTACTATTAAAATATGTTGTACCGAGTTTACCTCCCGTCCAATACCACTCCGGCAGATTGACCTTTTCAGGGTCAGGATCCACCGTAATACCATTGTTGGGGTTTTCCGGTTTACAACTTGTGAGTGCTATTCCTACCATCAAAGCAGGAAGCATCAAAAAGAATTTGTTCTTCGTCATAACAAATGTTTTTGTTGATTATTATTCCTCATCAATCCACTGTGTGCCGGAAACGACCGCCCAAGCGCTCTTGAGTGCATCCTGCAGTTTTTCAACAGCAGCGATAGCCAGTTTTGTCTGCGGGTCTTTAGCGTGCTCTACAAAAGGCTCGTTGATAAGGCCAATAGCCACGATAGCCTCTGCCGCCGTTTTATTGACAGATTCGGAAACCTCTTTGTTTTTCTGCTTAACGAAATCGTTAACGCTGGCATCCGTCGGGAGTACTCCAAAGAAAGCGTGCTGGATACTGACGATGTTGTCCTGGAAGTCAATGATTGAGTGCAGGGAATAAGGCGACTCGATGTTATCGTGGTCCTGCTGATAGGTCTCAGAGCCAGGGATAGCATTAGTAGCGGCACCGATTTTGCTATTTCCGACCTCATCAGCGATGTCGATGCAGCCTGCGATAACTTCCTCAGTAGCTTCCTGATAGGTAGCATATTTCTGGTCTCCGATGCCAGGCTGCAGCATGTAAGCCGCATATCCCTCATAGAGATAGGGGTATGTGTTTCCCAGCATTTTAGCCTGGTCCAGGAATGCGCGTTTAGCGCCCGACATACGTCCATAGCCTCTCCAAGAAGCCTCAAGGAGGATAGACTGATTACGGAGGTCGTTAGCAACGGCCGTCATGAAAGTCCATTGGTCCACCGTAAAGTCACCGACCTTGTGCGCCGATGATTTCTGTCCGTCTTCGGAGAGTGCAAAGAGTACATACTCCAGCGCATGGAATCCCATCAAACCGTACTCGTCGAACTCGCTGCCATCGGTAACGACAAACGAACCGTCAGCCATTTCCGTACGAAGTTTAGCCATGGCTTCCGGATCAGAGATGATGTCTTCGAACGCAGCCTGGTCGAAAGGCCATGAGTCGATGTGCGGGTCGATACTGTAATCAGCGGCCGGTCCGTAGAGGAATGCCTCGCTCTGTTCCCAAAACTTACGCGAAGCCGTCCAGTAGTTGCAGGCCTTTTGGACCAAGTCGGTGTTGTCCTTGTCGCCAGCCTGCGCGGCACTGAGGATAGCGTTCATTTGGTCCGCCAATTTGATAGAATTGTCCGCCATACCTTGGTAGGTGGGCAATACCGTGTTGTTGATGTAAGCGATTAGAGCGTTCTTGAAGATACGCTCGTTGTTGCTGAGTCCGGCATCGTCCAAGGTAGCGAATTCGCCCTGGGCGTACTCATTACTTACCTGCGAGTTCGACTTACAGGAAGCAAAAGTCAAAGCCAAAGCACAGCTTGCGAAAAAAAGAAATTTTTTCATTGTTGTAATAATGTTAATTTGTTGTTATTATATTTTTCTTATCCGTTTAATTACAATTGGAACAATCCGGCATAGACGATACCAAAAGCGATAGCCGGTTCGTCGTTATAGAACTTGACGAGATTGCCGGAAGCATCTCTCTTCTTATTCAAAATCGCATAGGAGAACTCCCCTTTGATAGCGACCTGTTTGATAGGGAAATAGTTGAATCCGCAGGATATACGCTGGCGTCCGCACCATGCGTACGTAGTGTTTCTCTCCCCATTATGGCGGAACATAGAGTCGTAATAGTCATATCTTCCCCAGACATAGAAACGATGGTTCTTGGCTTTAAGCGTAGGATTGAGACTGAAGAAATCGTAACCTATTTCCGCTCCAGCCGCAATCACATCGGAAGCGACCCATTGCTTGCTGGAAGGCGAGTCCTTGCGCATCACCTTATTATATGCTTCAATCTTGGCAGCATCTCCAAGGTGGCCATACGTAACGCCTCCGCGCAGGATCCAGTTATGGTCGTCGTACTTGAAATCGAAACTACCGATAGAAACAGTACCCTTGATAGAATCAAACTCCTCGTTGCGCACACTGCTGAGCGTATTTCGGAAGGAATTGCCGCAATAGCCAGAGAGCGAAAGACGGAGTCCTTTAATGCCGGTATAGTCCACACGTGCAGCACCGGCATAGACATTCGCCAGTTTGAATTCATACGGACTGCCAGCTCCCGGATTAATCCATCCCTTGCGGTTGAAGCGGTCGCTATCCAAGCCCGGAAGGAACATAGCCTGGTAGTGGAGTCCAAATTTGGTCTTTCCCATAAAAGTGAGCGCGACCTCGTGCCATGTGCTGGGAAGTATTGTAAACTCACCTTCAGGACGGTAAACGCCGAAAAATTCAGTAGGTTCGTGGTGTGCGTTGAGTCCTCCTACAGGAATGACCTGCATACCCGCGCGGATGACGGCATACTGGTTGAAACGTTTCTGAATCCAGAACTGCTCAAGCGCCACTTCGCCACCGCGTTCAATTTCGGCCTCGTATTCACCACCCTCTTCTTCCTCAATTTCCACTGCGGATTCCGTGCCGCCATGTTCGAACTCAATCTCCGTCCCCATACTCCATCCTTTGCCGAAATCATATCCGAGAAAAAAAACCACGTGCGGCAGGTCGACCTCACCATATTGATCGTTGGCATACTTAGAAGGAGTGAGATAACGCAAATAGTTGTTGCTATAGAAGCAACGCTTGATCGTAGCCTCGCCATAGCCACCGATAGTCAGGCGACCATTCAAGGGCTGTTTGCGTTTCGCTTTAGTCTCCTGTTCAACGGTTTCCGAAGTAGCCATTTTTGGGGATACCGAATCACGCGTAACAGCCGCGATACTATCCGCGGCACGTGCATTTTCGAGCCTTTCAACACGCATAATAAGCGCTTTCAGGTCGTTAGAACTAACCCATACAGAGTCGCTTGCATGCGCACCTAACACGCACGTAATCAATAGAATATAAATAAGATTATGCTTATTTCCCATTGCTCTAATAATATTATACATTTTTCGTTATGCAAAATTACTGCTTTTCAAAAAGGTATACAATCCCCATTTATTGGTAAATAAAGAGCCGTACCAAAAGAAGAGAAACGAGCACGGGAAGGGTTAGTGAGGGCAATCGTATGCGAGTCACTTCCGAGTCACTTCCGCCTACGATAATAACACACTTATCGCGCACTTATCGCGCACTAACGACGCACTAACGACGCACTAATTTTTGAAGAAGTCGAAAGTCAAAAGTCAAAAGTCGAAAGCCGAAAGAAGGTTCGGCAATGGGATTTCCGGAGAATCCGGATAGTCCAGACCGCTTCGCTGTTCGGGGAAGGCCCTGAGTTGTCCTTTGCGAGTGCAAAGATACAGTCGCTATCGGCAACCTTGCGCATTGACTGACGACTATGTCGTCATTGGGGCGCTCGGTGCCTCTGCTCTCCCCACCGGACGCGCTGACGTTAGCGCCCGTCGGGGACCCCGAGTTGTCCTTTGCGAGTGCAAAGATACAACTATTTTTTGATATATGCAAATTTTGGAGTAAAAAAACGGGGAGAAATGGTTTTAGGGCGGGCAATCATATTGCCCTGGAATAGAAGAAAGGGCTCGCCGAAAGAGCGGCGAGGGCTAGACAACGGGTGTGGCTCGCGGTACTAGCCGCGAGAGCAGGACCAAAGGAAGATAACTCGTGCTCGGAAAGCACGCGCACAGGACGAAAGGAAGTACCAAGTGACCAAGTACCAAGTACCAAGTACCAAGTACCAAGTACCAAGTACGAAGAAACAAGGGAAGGACGAATGTACGATGTACGAAGGAAGGTGAAAGGGTAAAGGTGAAAGGTTAGAGGTTAGAGGTTAGAGGTTATTGGTTAGAGAGGAGGAGGAACATGGCGATGGTGTGGCTTGCTGCGCCGAGCATGATAAAGACATGCCAGATGGCGTGATAGAATGCGTGTTTCTCATCGAGATTAAAGAAATAGGCGCCGACGGTATAGAAGAGTCCTTCCGCCACGACCCACCAGAAGGCAGGTTGCGGCATATTCCGCCACATGGGCGCCAGAATGAGCAAGGCCACCCACCCCATCATCAAATAAAGCGCCAGCGACAAACGCGGGAAACGTCCGAGAGCTATCAGTTTGCCTATAGTACCGGCAAGTACACATCCCCACAGAAAGAAAAACAAAAGCCATCCGATCTTTCCCCCGACGACAGACAAGCAAATCGGAGAATAAGAGCCTGCAATCATAGCATAAATAGATATATGGTCCCACACGCGCAGGCGCCTTTTATGCACAGGGTTCGTTACAGCATGATAAAATGTTGACGAAGCGAACATCATAAGCATACCGAGCAGAAAAAGGGCTGTTCCGGCTATTTGTAATCTATGATTCGTAATTTGCGCGGAGTAAGCCAAATGCAACAATGGCCACGCCACAAGAAGCGTAGCCACTACGGCAATCAGATGGGTAATCGTATTTGCCCGTTCTTCCGGAGAGAGATTGGCAAACAGACGCATGTTTACGGAATCAGTTTTTGAATGCGCTCGGCTATCTCATCTTTGTATTTATTTCCCGTCTCGGGATTGATAGGCAGCGCTCCGAAATCGATGGTAATAAAAGGATAGGTACTATTGCTGGTAACGAGTTTGAGGTCTTTTCGCCCCTGGCGCACCTCCATGATTTCAGAGAAAGGAATCACAATTCCCTGTGCATAAAGCAAGCCGTTTTCAATGTTTGCCAACACATTGCGTCCGGTCAGAATATCGTGCTGATACCATACCTCGTAGTTATCGCCCAAGGTCTCCTTAATCAGCGCTTTTGCTTGCGGGTTCAAGACAGCCGCCTCTTTTCTCCATTCTTCACGCTGGCGCGCACGCTCCGCCGCAGCTTCCCGCACATGTTCCTCGTTAGCAGCCACATAATCGTCAATACTATTCAGATAGTCTTTTGCGCGTATACGCAGGCTTACCAGCATCAATACGTCGGTCAGAATCACGACACCGGGATAGGCCAATGTACCATAAAAATCGCCCAACACAAAAGGTATAGGCACATAGCACAACGCCAAAAGGAGACTTACTCCCAGCAATATCCGGCATTTGTTATGGCCATGACGGATAGCCAAAATGGTATTCTCGCGCGTGTCATCGCGTACAATACGAAGTTGATCGCGCGCATCAAACCAATGCCAAATCAGGAAAAAAGAGACCAACATCAGTCCTATCAAGACAAACAGGAGCGGATAGATGACAAATTCAAGTTTCATAATAGAGTAAGATTTAATGGTTATACGGATATTTTCTTTTAATTTTGCGGCAAAGTTACTACTTTTTTCCGACACATACAACACTTATATATATGTTTTACAACATAATCATACATTTTTCTTTGCACAAGTCCGTTTTTTTTTGTAATTTTGCACGTTCAAAAGGAAATTTTCCAAAACAATAAGATACAGATTACTATGACGACACAAGAGATGCAAGCAGCTTTTGAGGAAGCCTATGGCCGCAAGGCAGAAAAAATATTCTTTTCTCCAGGCCGCGTAAACCTAATCGGCGAACACACAGACTATAACGGAGGATGCGTATTCCCATGCGCACTAAGCTTCGGAGCCTGGCTGTTGATTGCCAAGAACGCGGACGGAGTACTGCGTTTCCGTTCGATGAACATGGAGCAAGTATATGAAATCAAGATTGACGCAATTGCTCCTCAGCCGAACCGCGCATGGTGCAACTACGCGTTAGGATGTATAGACATCATCAAGAGACGTCATCCGGATGCCGAGTTGCAGAGCGGCTACGACCTGCTCTATTACGGGAACGTACCAGCCGGTGCAGGCCTGAGCAGCAGCGCCGCCATGGAGGTGGTTACCGCCCGTGCATTTACAGAAGAGATGGCGGTTTGTGACCAAGACAGTTTGCCATTCGGCTACCCGGACGAGAAAGCGTATCGCACGGAGCTGGCTCTCATCGGTCAGGCTTGCGAGCATGAGTATGCAGGTGTGATGTGCGGCATCATGGACCAATGTGCGAGTGCGCAGGGCAAGAAAGACCATGCCATCTACCTGAACTGCGACACACTGGAGTTCGAGCATGTGCCAGTAAAATTAGATGGCATCAAAGTAGTAATCAGCAACACTCATAGTCCTCACCATCTGGACAGCGGCGCCTATAACGACCGCGTACGCCAATGCCACACCGCCGTAGAGCAAATCAGCAAAGTCAAACCCATCAAGTTCCTTGCAGAGTTGAGCGAGGAAGACTGGAAAGAGGTAGAGAGTGCGATCACCGATCCGATAGCCAAGAAGCGTGCGCGCCACGTGGTAGGCGAAGTGGCCCGTACGGCAGCCGCAGTAGAGGCGCTGAAACGCGGTGAGATTGCGTATTTCGGCGAGCTGATGACCGCAAGCCATGTATCGCTCCGCGATGACTATGAGGTGACCGGTCCCGAACTGGATGCACTGGCAGAGGCAGCATGGCAAGTAGATGGCGTATTGGGAAGCCGTATGACCGGTGGCGGTTTCGGCGGCTGCACCGTCAGTCTGGTAAAAGACGAGGCTATCGAGCGCTTCAAAGCCTTCGTAGGCAGCGAGTACGAGAAGAAGACAGGTCTGAAGGCGGATTTCTACGTAGCCGAGATAGGCGACGGCGTAATGCGATTGTGATAGAAAGGTGAAAGGTGAAAGGTGAAAGGTGAAAGAGTTAAAATGCAGCAAATTAAATTCTATACGATTAAGAGCATCGGAGGGTTGAAAGCGGAGATTTCCAATTTAGGAGCGAAGCTCACCAAGCTGATGGTCGCCAATGACAAAGGGGAAGTCAAGGATGTCGTTCTCGGTTTCCGCACGGCGGAGGAATGGCGTAGCAAAGAGACTTACTTCAACGCCATCTGCGGTCGCGTAGCCAACCGCATCAAAGACGGCAAGTTCACGCTGGACGGGAAGGCCTACCAGTTGCCCATCAACAACGGCACAAACAGCCTGCACGGAGGAGTGGAAGGTTTCAACGCCAAGATATGGGAGACAGTGGCCCAATGCCCCCATGAGATAACACTCCACTACCGCTCCAAAGACGGCGAGGAAGGCTATCCCGGCAATGTGGATATTTATGTCACCTATACGGCAGCCAAAGACAATTGCCTGCGCATCCATTATGAGGCAAAAAGCGATGCGCCCACTATCATTGCGATGACCAATCACGCGTATTTCAACCTGGCGGGCGAAGGCAGTGGTCCGGTACACGAGCATGTGCTGCAAGTGAACGCAGAGAACTACACTCCATTTGACGAGACAGCCTGCCCGACCGGCGAGATACTGAGTGTAGAGGGTTCACCTATGGATTTCCGTCAGCCGGTGCGTATCGGCGACCGAATTGACGACCCGTTCTTTGCTCCCGGCCGAGGCATAGACAACAACTGGTGCCTGTGCGCCGGCGACGCGCCCAAAGAACTGCGCCATGCAGCCACATTACAGGCTGATGGCCGGACGATGGAATGCTGGACAACGATGAAGGGGCTACAGGTCTATACCGGCAACTGGGTGGAACAAAACAAAGGCAAGAGCGGTCGGATATATGACGTGCAACACGCCGTATGTCTGGAAGCCCAGAACTGGCCGGACAGCATCAACCATGCCAATTTCCCGAACATCGTATTACGCCCGGGAGAAATACTGGACGAAACAACGGAGTACAGATTTAGGGGAATAGAAGAAGCAGATAAAGCATGATGTTCAGTATTATATTAGCAATCAGCACGTTGCTGACGAGTTGGCAGTTCCGACAAGAGCCGTCGGAACAGATGCCGGATGTAGATACCACATGGCATGAAGTGACCGTTCCCCACGACTGGGCTATCAGCGGGGCTTTTGACCGCGCGAATGACTTGCAGGAAGTAATCGTGGTGCAGAACGGCGAGAAAGAGCCGACATGGAAAACGGGCCGCAGCGGCGGTCTGCCATGGATGGGAAAGGGGCACTACAGAACGCGAGTAACGGTGAAGAAAGACAAGTTCTATACGTTGGTGTTTGACGGAGCGATGAGCCATGCCGATGTGTATGTCAACGGCGAGGAGATGGTCTATTGGCCCTACGGGTACAACACTTTTGACTGCTATATCCTACCGCACCTGATTGAGTCATCCAGCGTCAGCGACCAGCTCTCGGAAGTGGAGATAGATGTCTTTCTGGAGAACAAACCCCAGCAAAGCCGTTGGTACCCGGGCGCAGGACTATACAGGAATGTCCATCTGGTAGAGAGTCATCCTGTGCATATTCCCACGTTTGGAATTTGCATCAGAACACCCAAAGTAAGCAACGAATTTGCACAAGTGACGATAGATGTTGAGTTGCAGAACGGCGTAGAGGAGTTCGGAGTACAGAATACAGAATACAGAGTACGGACGGATATACTCTTCCAAGGGAAAGTTGTAGCCCAGGCAGAGGGCGAACACGGCGTAGCAGAAGTGTCGGAACCGCAGCTGTGGAGTCCCGAAGCGCCCCATCTATACGAAGCCCGCACACTCGTTCTCAAAGGCGACGAAATCATCGACCAACATACAACCCGTTTCGGTATCCGTTCGCTCAGTTACACTCCGGAAAACGGTTTCCAACTGAACGGGAAGACCCGCAAGTTCAAGGGAGTATGTCTGCATCATGATCTGGGCCCATTGGGTGCCGCAATTCACAAGGATGCGTTGCGTCATCAGCTGACGATGCTCAAAAAAATGGGCTGCGATGCCATCCGCACCAGTCACAACATGCCTGCGCCAGAGCTGGTGGAACTATGCGACGAGATGGGAATGATGATGATGATTGAGCCTTTCGATGTCTGGAACCACGGCAAAACAGAGAATGATTACAGCAAAGAGTTCAACAGCTGGTGGAAACAAGACATTACCAATATGGTGAAGCACTACCGCAACAATGCATCTGTGATGTTGTGGTCGAGCGGTAACGAGGTATGGAACCAAGTACTGCCCGACGGCATTGGCATCGTAACGGAGCTACAGGAACTATTTCACCAACTCGACCCCACCCGTCCCGTAACAAACGGAATGGACCAAGCCATGCATGTCATCCACAACGGTTTCGGCGCTGCAGTAGAGATACCCGGATTCAATTACCGCACCGGACGATACCAGGAGGCCTATGAGTATCTTCCGCAGAAAATGATTCTGGGCAGCGAAACGGCAAGTACCGTATCGTCCAGAGGCGTATACAAACTGCCGGCAGTCATCCAGCCGGATGCCAAATATGAAGACAATCAGTCTTCCGGCTACGACGTAGAATACTGCGCATGGTCAGGGCTGCCGGAGCAGGATTTTCAGTTGCAAGACGACTATCCATGGACACTCGGCCAGTTTGTATGGACAGGTTTTGACTATTTAGGCGAGCCATCACCGTATGACACAGACGCATGGCCGAGCCACAGCAGTTATTTCGGCATTATAGACCTGGCCTCACTACCCAAAGACCGCTACTGGCTCTATCGCAGCCAATGGAACAAGGAAGACAAGACTCTCCATGTGCTACCACACTGGAACTGGGAGAAGGGAGACTGTGTCCCCGTATTCTGCTATACCAATTATCCGGAAGCAGAGTTGTTTGTAAACGGGAAGAGCTACGGAAGGCTGCGTTTTGCCAGTGCAGAAGAGGCAGAGAGGATGGCAAAAGGCGAGACCATATCCGGCATCAGCCGCATGCCAAAAGTAGGAGAATTTGCCATACCGGAATGGGGAAGCGCCCCTCGTCCGGAATTACTACCGCGATACAGACTCATGTGGTTTGACGTACCATACAAGAAAGGAAAGATAGAGGTGGTGGCATACGACGAGAACGGCCAAAAAGCCGCCCGCGAAACCATCAAGACAGCAGGCAAGCCGCACCATCTGATTGTCGAATACGCCAACGCAGACGAGAACCCGGAAGAGCTATGCTACATCACCGTGAAAGTGGTAGACAAGAAAGGCAACCTGTGTCCGAAAGCGGACAATCTAATCTATTATACAGGAGAAGGTTTTGTTGCTGCCGCCAATGGAGACGCTGCATGTCTGGACCGTTTTGTAGAGCCAAAGATGCATGCCTTTGCCGGACAATGCACATTCATTGTGAAGAAAGGAAGCAAAGGAACATTTCAGGCTGACGGATTAAAAAAGAAATATTCACTGCATATACGATAAGCATATCCGTAAAGAAGCCAAAAGCAGCTCGAGCAAAGCCCGGGCTGCTTTTTTGATTTAGAGAGAACTACTCTTCAGCCAAAATAGTTGCAGAATAAGGCTCTACAGCGATATGTCCCGTCTGTATATGCCCTAAGCCCCGCGCATCCGCTTCCGCATCGTGCGCAAGCACTGTATAATCAGCTTCGGGTATGTCCGCTGTCACAATCTCCGGTGTGCCGTTGAGCAGCACCACCAGCGAGCGGGCCGTATCCAATCCCTCCAGATTCTTAATGCTATAAATTATCAATCCATCATTGTCAGAAGAAAGAAATTCCACATGGTTTTTGACCAGTTCGGCTGAGCCGAGACGGAAACCCTTGTGCGCCCGACGGATAGCAATCATCTCTTTGTAATATTTCCACAAGTCGTAGCGTTCTTTGTTCTCCCATGGAATAATATTGATGCTATCGGGGCTCTGATAACTATTATCAATACCGCGTTTCGTGCGATAGAGTTCTTCGCCTCCGTAGATAAAACTCATTCCCTGGGAAACAAGCACAGCCGTCTGCGCGAGTTTATTCATTCGGATTTGGGTATCTTCGGATTCGTCAGGCGCGCTGACAGCGATTCGGTCGCGCAGGCAGTAGTTGTCATGACAAGTAATATATGACACATGCTGCATAGGTTCACCCGCCCACTCCAGGCATGCGAGCAAACCCCGCATCACATCTTTTGCGCCAGCCGGATTACCGGAAGCGAATCCCCGTTCATGGTCGAAAGGCGAACCGATAAGCGCATTGCGTATATCATCGCTGAACGCCCCTACCCGCGGCATGGTGTATGTAAACTGCTTCATAGCGAGAGAGTCGTAAGGATATGCGGGAGTCATTGCCGCCCATCCTTCTCCATAGGTCAGAATAGACGGGTCTATTTCATCCAGAGCGGCACGGATTTGCCGCATCGTCTCCCGGTCGTGAATTCCCATCAAGTCGAAACGGAATCCGTCGATATGGTATTCCCGCGCCCAATAGGAAACGGACTCCACCATAAAACGACGCATCATCTCGTGGTCAGAAGCCGTCTCATTGCCGCATCCTGAGCCATTCGCGTATGTGCCATCCGGATTGAGGCGGTAGAAATAGAGGGGCACCACTCGTCCGAGTGCACAGCCCATGGCGTCGTATGTATGATTGTAGACAACATCCATTATCACACGGATACCCGCCTTGTGCAGCGCCATAACCATCTCTTTTGTCTCCCGGATACGCGCAGCAGGGTCGTACGGGTCGGAAGAATAACCTCCTTCCGGTACATTATAATTGACCGGATCGTAGCCCCAGTTGTAGCGATTGACAGCAAGTGCAGTTTCATCAATACTGCCATAATCGAAGAAGGGCAGAATCTGCAGATGTGTGATACCCATCTCCCGGAGATGGTCAATGCCGGAAGACAATCCATCGGGCGTACGCGTGCCTTCTTCGGTCAGCGCCAGGAACTTACCTTTCGCTGCGACACCGGAATTGGGGGACATCGTGAAATCGCGCAGGTGCGTTTCGTAAACCACAACATCTGTCGGGTCGGTCATTTCAGGACGAGTGTCCATGTTCCAACCGGCAGGGTCGGTTGTTTTCATATCGATGATGGCTGCACGTTGCCCGTTGACACTCACCGCTTTAGCAAAGATACCCGGGCTTTCGGGAGCCCATTCTCCGTTTTGGAAGGAGCGGACGGTGTAAAATTTACCAAGTTGGTCTCCTTCGGCAACAGCAGTCCAGAAATTGTCAGCCCCCTTTCGCAGCATTAGCGTTTCGAAGACGTCGGTGTCGAAAGAATCATATATCCGCACCTCCATTTGCTCTGCGACATCCGACCAGAAGGCGAATTGCGTGCGGTTAGACGAATACCGGCATTCGTCTTCGAGCCGTGTGGAATGAGCGCAGGCGGTGAGTAATGCTACAGAAAGCAACATGATGAGTGTGTTTTTCATATACAGATATCAAAAGTGTTTTGAATTATTAAAAAAGAGGGACCGAAGCCCCTCTTTTATGAATGGAAGTCAGCAATTAGCGAACTTGTGTACCCTGAACGTTGAACATCTTGTTGTCACGAACGATGTAGAGCACGCCGTCAACCATTACTTTCTGAGCCTTCTCGGTCAGAACGATTTCCTCAATACCCTGAGTTGCCGGGGTCCAGCGGAAGGTTTCCGGATTAGAGAGGTCAATTTCAAGCGTCTTAGGAGTAACTGTAGTATTCCACAAGTTATCTACCTTTTGGTTCGCCATATCGTGCCAATCAGTTACAGTCTCGCCATCTTTCTCGAAATCTCCGTATTCCTGGATTTGTACAGCCCAAGTTGCATCAGCAGCGCGACGGAATTTGAACTCATCGGTAGCCTGCATACGAACAGTAACGGTATATTTACCATCTGTACCAAGGGTCATGATAGTACCTTTCCAGTCGTCGAACGTACCAATAATGTCCACACCCTCAGCCGGAGCACCAGCAGGAGCGGTCAGCGTAACGACAACGTCCTCACGCTCATCGGGAGCGCAACGAGCCCAACGATACTTCTCTGCATCACGGATGTCGTACTCGATAAGAGCATCTTTACCCGTTACGAAGTTACCACCGCCATTAATACGAGCCCACTCGTTGTCAACAAACTCCTGGAGATAAGCAGCCTCTTTCCAAGCAGCCGAGTCAACAAACTGACCATTGTCATCCACCATACCGCTTACGATTTGATAGCCAGTACCCTCCGCAGCCTTGAAGCTGTAGTAATAATAAAGAGCCTCCGTTGTAGTTTTATTCACATCAATTTGCATTTGCTCAAAGATAGGCTTATTGTTCTCGTCGTTCCAGTTGTTGAAATCACCGATGATGAACGGTACGGTATAAGCATCGCAACCCGTTGCATTGCTGATAACAGCCACAGTGTAGTTGTGGAAAACAGCGGTGCAAGGATTTTGTTTCCATGCGTCAACGGTATAAACGTTCGGAGCATCTGTACCATAGTTAACCAGGTCAATTTCTCCTTCATAACCACTTACTACGGTTACTCCACCACGAATCACAGTAGCAGCACCTACCTGATAATTCCAGCTAAAATTACCCATTGCATCTTTCATAATAGGTTTAGCCTGAATACCTTTAGTTGCATCGGGAGTCTCTTCGGGAACAAATGATGCCACATACCATCCGTCGTAGCCTTGAACCGGTGCAAAATCCTTGCATTTTGCCAAATCGGTGGCCCATCCATTGAAAGAACCTGTAAGAACGATGTCGTAGCAAGCCATGTTACCAGGTACATAAATACATACGCATACCTCACCTGACTCATAATAATTAGCCAAAACTGCATCCGATGGAACTTCTTCCTTCGAAGCAAAAGCGCATACGCTAATCAGCGCAGCAGCCAAAAAAGCATAAATCTTTTTCATAATTTAAAAAATTAAATAATTAATTTTTAAATCATGGAGTTCCGGCTTCGTCGAGTTGCGTAAGCGAGCTTACACTCGATTAGCGCGAAACTTCATAATTGATAAATTTTAGTTAATAATGTTGATTAATTTATTTTCGATAAATCGATAAGTCGATAATTCGATATGTCGATATTTATCTTCTATGTATAATTAATAGGGGTAACCGTCACCGCCTTGCGAAGCATAGGCGTTGCCAGCATCGCCTTCGACATCGGTTTTGAAGTTCGGGTTGGATTTCTTATCTTCAGATGGAACAGGGAACCAGTTCATATAGTCCTCTGTGCCGGTAGTAAAGAACTGCGAGCCATCGTTTTTGCCCATACGTCCTTCCCAATGATAGCGTTTGGGGTCAGATTTCGGTCCGAAGAAGCGGTCGAAACGAACGAGGTCGATGCGTCGGCGTCCTTCATACCAGAACTCACGGCTCCACTCATCAAGCAGTGTTTCCTCGTCGAGAGAGGGCAACGGGTCCGCATTGGCACGTTTGCGGATGACATTGTTGATAATATCAAGTGCGTCTCCGACCTTTCCCATGCGGAAATTCGCCTCCGCCTGAATCATATATGCCTCTGCAAGACGGAGCATCGGGATATCTGTATCAGGCCAATCTTTGTTCTGACGCGGAGAGAGTTCCGGCAGTGCTGCCGAAGAATAAACTCCGGTGAATTTCAGTCCTGCCCAGCAGTCGAACAGATATTTGGTATCTCCCAACTCCTGATTACCTTTCAGTGTAAATTTATATCCCGTACTCAGTCCGTCGGAGGAGAGAATAGCACGGTCGTCGTGGAGTTGTGCCGGCATTTTGAACTCGTCATATACCATCTCGGAAGCCGTAGCGCGATCGATATTCATCGGTTTCAGGAATTTATCAACCATAGTAGGCGAAGTACGCATCGAGTGCCATTCTGCCTCAATACCCCAAGCGTTCATACCTTGCAGTCGGTTCGCGCCGATAAGCATCATAGCAGAAGCATAGCTCTGCGCATAGAGACCATCCTGATAGATTTGGAAGAGGGACTCTTTCATTACCTCGTCGCGGTGGTTATCTCCCATAAAGAGCTGCTGGTATGCACTGTACACAAAGCCAGAGTCGGTTGTAATTTTCTCTGTAACGAGCGAGTGCTGAGGATTGTCAGCAATAACAGCTTTCGCAGCATTGAGCGCTTTGTCCCATGTCTGCCCAGCCGTCCAATACGGATTGTACTTGTTGTACACATCAGCATTGAGGTAAACACGTGCGAGAAGGAGTTGCGCAGCTGCTTTCCCCACACGGTATTTAGAAACGCGTTCTGCAGGCAGTTTAACAATAAGATCTTTCAGTTCCTCAACGAGCCACTCATAGATCTTATGGCGCGGCAAGAAGTGCGGGAACTCATTAGACTCCTCTGTGATAAGCGGTGCGTAGAGATACATATCCATAAGATAGAAGATATGGAATGCACGAATCCAACGTACTTCCGCCAAACGGTTGTCGTCTTCCACCGAGCCGGTATAATACGGTTCACGGGAGGCATAGGTAAGATAGTGGTTGCAGTATTTGATATTCAGATTCAGACGGGTATAGATTGCGCGAATCATCGTGTTATCACCCACCCAGTTGGTTTGGCAAAGTTGTTTGGACTCTTTATCATCCCAAATCCACCACGCCTCATCGGTGGTAAGCTCGTTACAGTACCAGATAGTACGATAGAATCCGGATGTACCTGCATCGATATCCTCCACGTCAGAGTTTTCTCCCGGGCCCGATTGACCAATGAGCGCCATACAAGAATAGCATTTGGTGAACATACGATCCGGATTGAAGGATGTAGAAGAGTTCGGGTCGATAGGTGTGGTATTGAGGTTGTGCACACAAGAAGCCAAACCCAAAGCCACACAAACCAGTGACAGATATTTTACGATATTTTTCATAACATTTACCATTTATTCATTTACTATTTGTATATTTATTTTGCCATTTAATTATTTGGCTATTTAGAATTGGAGGTTAATACCCAATACCGTAGTCATTGAACGCGGGTAAATGGAGTTATCTACGCCACCAGTACCAATTTCAGGGTCAAGTCCCGAATACTTGGTAATCACGAAGGGGTTAGAAACGGTGCAGAACGCACGACCGGAGATTTTGTTCTTGGCGAAGGAATAACCGAGCGTGATATTGTCGCAACGCAGGAACGAAGCGTTTTCAAGGAAACGGTCTGTTATATCATAATCCGCATTACCGATAATATTCTTGCCCTCAGCGTCATAGATGGTCATATTATATCCATCTACATAATAGGTATTGAAGACATCGGTCGGGAGGTTCTTGTAGTATCCGTCGCGTGCCAAGTTACCGGCAGCCACGTTCTGCAGACGCGAAGCGACTACATTGTTGAATACGTAGTTTCCGATGTTCGCGCGGAAGGAGATACCGAGGTCGAAGTTATAGAATTGGAACTTGGTCTGGAATCCCATCATCACCGGAGCGACAGGACTATGTTTGAAGACTTTATCCTGCTCATCAATCTTACCGTATCCCTCTTCGCCTTCTTTCTGTTGATCCACGATATACCAGTACTGAGTACCGTCCTCGCGCACTCCTTTTTTCGCCTCATAGAGATAGAACACATTGGTAGGTTGATCTACAGCATACTTGGTAATAGATTTACCACCAAGACCTCCTCCTCCGTATCCAGTACCTTCAATCATAGTTTCTTCACCATTGATTTTGGTAATTCTGTTCTGGTTCCAAGTAACGTTGTATCCAAGGTCCCATTTGAAGCGTTTACCATAGTCGAGTACCACAGCGTTGATAGCGAACTCAAGACCCTGGTTGTGGAGCGAACCGATATTCGACATCACACGTTTACGGAAGTTGGTACCCATTGCCACGTTCACATTGTTGAGCAAGTCAGTTGTGTTGCGGAAATAATAGTCCAACGAACCGGAGATACGGTTGTTGAGGAAAGCGAAATCAAGACCTACGTTGTAGGTGGTCGTCTTCTCCCAAGTCAAGTTGGGGTTGAAGGAGTTGGGTCGATCGGAAATATAGAGTGTGTTTCCTTCGGAATCCACTACTTTCTCTACGGTTTCCGCATCATTATTCTCCGTAGCATAGTTCTCGCCACCGACCGGATAGTACGAAGTATGTCCGGTAGTTTGCGAATAAGTCGGCATATAGGAGTAGTCTCCGATACCGTCCTGCTGACCCGTTATACCATAACCGAGACGGAGTTTGAGGTCGTTGATAGAGTTGACATCGCGGAGGAAGGTCTCCTTGATTTTCCAACCGAGCGCTACAGATGGGAACACACCCCAGCGATGGTCTTTCGAGAAACGCGAAGAACCATCACCACGGACAGTAGCGGTAACCATCAGTTGATTCCAAGCAATCCAGTTGACACGTCCGAAGAAGGAAACCAAGTAGTTTTCTCCCTTACCGACAGAGACATATGAGTTAGCGGGTTGTCCTGCCTTCGTAGGATCGACATTCGTAAGCGGATAGATACCATTACCAGCACCATTGTACTCATTGTAGAAATGCTGCCACTCGTAACCGGCCATGATGTCGAAGTGCTGCTGTGCCTCCTCCCAGTCGTGACCATATTGCGCAAAGGCATTGAACTGGAGGTTGTATTTCATCTTCTGGTCATAGCCATTCCAACCTACATAGTGGTTAGCCGTACCGAACATGCTATTGACATTGGTTTGTTTACCGAACGAATAGTCGGCACCAAAGTTCGCATGAAGCATCAAGTCTTCAAAGCCATGTATTTTGTAGGTAGCTTCCAAGTTACCCACAAACTGGCCCGCATTGGAAGTATTGGACTGATGTTTGAGCTGTGCCAATGGGTTAGCCGAAGATTTGAGGCTGTACATCCAGTTGGGGTCGTCGAACGGACCGTTGACGGAAGAAGAAGTACCCAGCGGCTGGAAGAAACCGTCCCAATGGGCATCCAGTTCCTCCTTTGTCAGATAATATTTTGTACCGTTAGTCTCACCAGCCAAAATCTGCTCACCATAGATATTGGTGAGGTCACCCGTAGAATAGATAGGCTGTGTCGGGTCCTTGTCCAGATAAGCGCCAGCAATACCCGGTTCGTAACGGTTGTAGATATACATTCCCTTCGCATTGAGATTGAAGGTAAGGTGATTATCAAGGAAAGAGGGGTTGAGGTTCAAGGATGCCGTAACACGTTGCATCTGCGAGCCCTTGACAGCACCATTGTTGAGGGTATAACCCACCGATGCACGATACGGCATATCCACCACTTTGTTTTTCACACCACCCATAATAGAAACATTATGGTCGGTAGAGACAGCGGTACGATAGATTTGGTTGAACCAATCCACATTATCATTCATCAGGTATGCATTCGACTGTTTGGATTGTCCGGCAGCAGTAGCATATGCGCGGAGTTCATCGCCCGTGAAGACATTCAGGTGCTTGAGCACAGAACCAAACGAAACGTTACCATCATAGGAGACTTTCAGTTTCGCTCCGGATTTTCCTTTCTTGGTAGTAATCAAGATGACACCATTGGACGCACGCGAACCGTAGATAGCAGTAGCGGACGCATCCTTGAGGACGGTGAAGGTCTCAATATCACTCGGGTTGACGAGCGAGAGGGGGTTAGACACACCCTGGATACCATTGTTATCCATAGCGAGACCATCGATGACGATAAGCGGGTCGTTGGAAGCATTCAGAGACGAACCACCACGGATACGAATCGTAGCGCCACCACCCGGCGTACCACCATCGGTAGAGATGTTCACACCGGCAATCTTACCCTGAATCATGTCTTGTGCATTGGTCTGAAGACCCTTGTTCATATCATCCGGCTTGATAGCGGTAACAGAACCGGTAGCATCGTTTTTCTTAACGACACCGTAACCGACAACCACCACTTCGTCGAGGACTTCCGTATCCTCACCGAGTTTGATGTTCATGTTAGGTGCAGCCGCCAATTCCTGGGTTTTATAACCCATATAAGATATTTGGAGTTTGGCACCCGATTTTACCGTCAGGGAGAAGTTTCCGTCAAAGTCGGTGATAGTACCATTAGTGGTACCCATTTCGAGAATAGACGCACCAATAATCGGTTCACCGTTTGCCGCATCAAGTACCGTACCTTGTACCATGGTCTGTGCGAAAGCGACCACCGAGCCCAGCATAACCAGCAAGGCGACAGAAACGGTACGGAACATATTCAAGTTAGTATTTTTCATTGTTTCAAATGATTTATGATCGTTGATATTAGACATTAGGAAATCACGGGCGTGTATATGTCAGTCCGCCCAAGAGGAACTCCTGTCCTGCGGCAGCGTCATCCATTTTGTATTTGGAGATGCTGAGCGTAACAGGTTTCGCATCGGGTGTAGTTGTGTTGAGAAGCACGATAGAGAACTTGGCATCCGAAGTGACATCGGAGAAATACCAGTTGCAATCATACTCATCCACCTTTTCGCTCTCGATAGATTCCTTTTTTGTATCCCGATCATAGGTGGTACGGACGCTTCTTTGCCAGAAATGTCCGGTATTAGCCAGCGTAGCCGGGTCATGGTTCAGTTCAATGCGGTAATAGCAAGCAGTATCTGCACTAAGCGTATCCATCTTGCCACTGAACACTTGTATTGTATCAGTAACCAAACCACCTTGCGCCGGGATGAAACGAGTTCTGATAGAATCGCGGAAGATACTATCCATCACATATTCATCAAAGAAAGCGGCTTCCCATTCCGTATTGGAAATAGAAGCAATCACTTTGTTCCATTTCTCGGCTCTTGCGGAATTTTCCGTACCTTCCCCACCGATAGAACGTCCGTCGGGTGTGATGAACGCGTTACCTTTGTAGACAAGGGTGTAAGGGTCACCAGTGGCAGGAGTAATGAGTAGGGAGAACTCGGTGTTGTCCTCGTTCCATGCGCCATACTGATAAGACAGGGTATCCACCTGCAATGGTTTGAAACTCCCGTTACCGAAAGAAAGAGTACGATACACCATGCGGCTGTCATCCACTTTTCCCAAGAATTCATACTCGGAGATTGTGAGTGCCTGACCATCCAGTTGCACCAGGCTGCGCGCATACTTGTGCATGGTTTCTTTCACCATGTCAGTGCATACTTCTGTCACATTCGACTTGGTTTCGCAGGAGGTGAGAGCCAAAGCAGCAATCGCGACCGCGAATACACTTACAAGTAGTTTGTTTTTCATAAATATTGATTAATTTGTTAGTTGTTATTTTTTTCTTATTAAATCGCCCAAGCTTGGTCGATACTATTGGCGGTGGGTTGGGATTGCCCATGCATGGTCGATACTACTCTTTCTCACGGATGAGGAAGACAGATGCTGCACCGAGGATAAGGAGCGCGCCGGCCACGACAAGCATACCGGCTTGCACGTGTGCGCACACATATTTAAGGAGTAGTCCACCGCAAAGGGCTGCGACAATCTGCGGGATACAGATTGTGCAGTTGAAGAGTCCGAGGTAATATCCCATATTCCCACCCTTGATAGCATTCGTTACAATAGTGAACGGGAGAGCCAGCATAGCCGCCCATGCCGCACCGATGAGTGCGTAACTAAGCCAGAGGATGTAAGGATTGGAGACGAACCATACGGAGATAAATCCGGCAGCACCGACAAGCAGGGAGATAGCATACGCCCCTTTGTTGCCAAAACGATGTTCGAGCGCCGGCAGAACCATTGCCCACAAGAGCGAACCGACCGCCTGCACCGCGAAACATACTCCGACCCAGTTGCCGGCAGTCTGGAAGGCTGCGTCAGCCGCAGAAGCGCCATCCCAGCCATAGCAGTTAGCCGCAATAGCGCCGTTGGAATAAGTCCACATATACATAAACGCCGCCCAGCAGAAGAACTGCACGAGTCCGACGGTCCAGAAAGCAGAGGGAGCCTTGCGGAGCAAGGTTATGAAACCTTCCTCCGATTGAGACTGTTTGATATCGTCTGAATTTGTTTGAGATTGTTCTTTAATACCGTGGAACTCGGCGTACTCCTGCGGGTTGAGTTCCTTCACAGTAACGAACGTATATAGCGAGCAGAGGATGAGAATAGCTGCGCCTACATAGAAAGACCATTTGACAGAATCAGGAATAACACCCTCCGGAGCTGTATTCGCAATACCAATCCAAGTAAAGAAAATCGGGAAGATATAGCCCACCAGCGAGCCGGCATTACAAAGGGCGGACTGGATAGCATATGCCGTTCCCTTCTGCTCCTCGTTGACCATGTCGCCAACCATCATCTTGAAGGGCTGCATGGCAATATTGATAGAAGTATCGAGGAACATGAGACTGAAGAGGCCGAACCACATGGCGGCATTCAATCCGAGGAAAACAGACTGGGTGAAAGTGAAGTTTCCTGCGTTAGGCAAGAGCATCATCACAGCGACCGCGATAAGCGCGCCCACGAGCAGATAAGGTTTACGACGCCCAAGACGGGTCCATGTCTTATCGGAATACTTGCCCACCAAAGGCTGCACAATCATACCCATCAATGGCGGCAGAATCCAGAAGAAACTGAGGGTGTGCGGGTCGGCACCCAATGTTGCAAAAATACGGGAAATGTTGGCGCTCTGCAGCGCATACGCGATTTGGACTCCAAAGAATCCAAAACTCAGATTAAAGAGTTGCGCAAAAGACAAATTTCTTTTTTGCATGGTACGTTTTCGGTTAAATCGCTGCAAAATTACAACATTTTTTTGAAACTTGCAAGCATTATATCATTTTTTTTGTATTTTTTTGCTATTTTTTGAAAAATTTAGGCAGAAAATACCGCGAGAACAATGTGGTTGAAAGGGGGTCGACAGTCGGTTGGAAATGGTGAGGGAGCATTCATTTTTCGGCATGACACAAGCAAAATGTGTATATATACATAGTATATATACAGTAAAAGGCACAAAAGTGCAAGAGTAAGGCGTTTATCCTATGGGTATCCCCTATGGGTATGGTATGATTATCCTATGGTAAGAGTACGAAATTAGTACGAAATTGGCAGGAAAGGTAAAAAATGAAAGGTGAAAAGTGAAAAGTGAAAGATTAAAAGATGAAGGGGAAAAATGAAAGGTGAAAGGGGTATAAAAAGAAAAGGGAAGAGGGAGAAAAAACATATTTTTTCAAAAATATTTGCATATATAAAAATAAATTAGTACTTTTGTGGCAAATTTAGGGAATAGCCCCCTTCCCTTCGCCTTCGGCAAAAAGATACACAACAAAAAATACAAACGAAGAAAATCACAACTTCAAAAGACTATGAATATAACACATGAGGAATTAGTAGAGGCCCTGCAGAAGTATTTCGGGTTTGACACGTTCAAAGGGAACCAGGAAGCCATCATCCGCAACGTAATGGAAGGCAAAGACACGTTTGTTCTGATGCCGACCGGCGGCGGCAAGAGTCTCTGTTACCAATTGCCTTCTCTAATCATGGACGGTGTGGCCATCGTCATCTCTCCATTGATTGCGTTAATGAAGAACCAAGTGGATGCGATGCGCAACTACTCGGAAGAAGAGGGTGTAGCCCACTTTATCAACTCGTCTCTCAGCCGCGGCGAGATAAACGCCGTGAAAGACGATGTGCTGGCAGGGAAGACCAAACTGCTCTATCTGGCGCCTGAGAGTTTGCAGAAGACAGAGAACGTGGATTTCCTGAAAGGCGTAAAAATAAGTTTCTACGCAGTAGATGAGGCACACTGTATCTCGGAATGGGGTCACGATTTCCGTCCTGAATACAGTCAGATACGGAGTATGGTTCAGCGTATCGGCAAGGCTCCGATTATTGCCTTGACCGCGACGGCCACTCCGAAAGTGCAGAAAGATATCCAGAAGAACTTAGGCATGCCCGACGCAACAGTATTCAAGAGCAGTTTCAACCGTTCGAACCTCTATTACGAGGTGCGTCCGAAGACAGAAGATGTGGACAAAGACCTGGTCCGCTACATCCGGAGCATGGAAGGCAAGAGCGGAATCGTATATTGCCTGGCTCGTAAAGAAGTGGAGGATCTGGCGCAAGTGCTCCAAGTGAACGGTATTTCCGCACGCGCTTACCACGCAGGCATGGACGCCGCGACACGCAGCGCGACACAGGATGCGTTCCTAATGGAAGAGATACAGGTGATTGTAGCAACTATAGCCTTCGGTATGGGAATAGACAAGCCGGATGTACGTTTCGTGGTACACTACGACATTCCAAAGAGTCTGGAAGGTTATTATCAGGAGACTGGCCGTGCGGGTCGTGACGGCGGCGAGGGCCAGTGTATCTGCTTCTACAGCCCGGACGACATAGAGCGTCTGCGCCGTTTCCAGCAGGGTAAGACCCCGAAAGAGATAGGTATCGGCAACCAATTGCTGTTTGAAACCCAGAGTTACGCAGAGAGCACCATCTGCCGCCGCAAGCTGCTGCTGCACTATTTCGGCGAGGAATACAACGAAGACAACTGCGGAAACTGCGACAACTGCCGCAAGACATACCGCCAGATAGACGCGAGCGAGCTGCTGCAGTTGGCATTGGAGACCATCCAGCAAGTGAACGAGAAGCAGAAAGCGGAACATATCGTAGATATCCTGCACGGCAACAAAACGGCGGAGGTGATGAGTTATCACCACGACGAGCTGGAGAACTTCGGCGCTGCGAGCGATGAAGAGGAGAGCACGCTGCACGCCATTCTGCGCCAGGCACTGCTGGTAGGCATGCTGAAGAAAGATGTGGACTCGTACGGCGATTTGAAGCTGACGAGCGACGGAAAGAAATTCATCCGCAAGCCGACAAAATTCGAAGTGCCGATAGAAGTACACGACGAAGAAGAGGAGGTAATGGAAGGTGCAGGCGCGACCTGTGCCGCCGCAGACGAGGTGCTGTTCTCGATACTGAAAGATATCCGCCGCAAGCTGGCGAAGAAATGCGATGTGCCTCCGTTCGTGATATTCCAAGACCCGAGTCTGGAAGCGATGGCGACCACCTACCCGATTACCATGGAAGAGTTGATGACGATTCCGGGTGTGGGTGTAGCAAAAGCCAAACGGTACGGCGAGGAGTTTTTGCGAGTCATCAAAGAATACGTAGAGGAGAACGAGATCATCCGTCCGGAAGACCTACGTATCCGCACCGTGGCAAAGCGTTCGACCCGCAAGAAACAAATCATCCAGGCGATAGACCGCCGCGTGGATCTGGACGACCTGGCAGAGAGCAACGGCATGTCAATGGAGGAGATGCTGGACGAGCTGGAAGCCATCGTATTCAGCGGCACGAAAATAGACATCAACTACTTCATCCAGGAAGTGCTGGACCCCGATGAAGAACAGGAGATATACGACTACTTCAAAGAGGCGGAAAGCGACAACATAAAGAAAGCAATGGAAGAGTTGGGCGAAGACTATTACGACGAGATGCACGTGCGGCTAGTAAGGATAAAGTTCCATTGCGATTTGGGAAACTAAGACATTTACCATTTGGTCATTTATTGAGCCATTTAATCATTGAGACATTGAAGTATCGCGAAGGAGAGATAGATTTTATCACGTTAGGGTGCTCAAAGAACCTGGTAGATACAGAGCGTGTGATGCGGCAGTTGGAAGCGGCAGGATGGCGATGTGTGCATGACGCAGAGAAGCCGATGGGCGAGATATGCGTAATCAACACATGCGGCTTCATCGGCGACGCCAAAGAGGAGAGTATCAATATGATACTCCAGATGGCCGAACGGAAGAAGCAAGGGAAACTCAAGAAACTGATTGTGATGGGTTGCTTGAGCGAACGCTACAGAGCGGAGCTGGAACAAGAGTTGCCGGAAGTGGATGAATACTACGGCAAATTCGACTTCGAAAACCTCACCCTATCCCTCTCCTCGAAAGAGGAGCATAAAGCCGGATGCTATCCGACAAAACAGACGAGGGCCGAAGCAGGGTGTGCATCCTATGAGCGGAAGTTGACGACACCGCAGCACTATGCTTATCTAAAGATAAGCGAGGGTTGCAACCGGATGTGTTCGTATTGCGCCATTCCGCTGATAACCGGCCGGCATACCAGCCGTCCGAAAGAGGAGCTCATCGAGGAAGTGAAATGGCTGGTATCGCAAGGAGTGAAAGAGCTGAACGTGATTGCACAGGACCTGAGCAGTTACGGGCTGGACTTAGTCGAAAGTCAAAAGTCGAAAGTCGAAAGAAAGCATTTGCTGCCGGAACTGATAGACGAGATAGCGCAAGTGCCGGGCGTGGAATGGATACGACTGCACTATGCCTACCCTACGGATTTTCCGGAGGAGTTGCTGGATGTGATGGCCAAGCACACGAATGTCTGCAAATATTTAGACATCGCATTGCAACATTGCACCGACCATATGTTAGGGCTGATGCGGAGACATATCACACGTGCGGAACAAGATGCGCTAATCAGAAAGATTCGCGAGAGAGTACCGGGTATCTGTATCCGCACAACACTGATGGTAGGTCATCCGGGAGAGACGGAAGAGGATTTTGAGGAGCTGAAAGAATGGGTAAAAGAGATACGTTTCGACCGCATGGGAGCCTTTGCATACTCAGACGAAGAAGGGACATACGCGAACCGCCACTACAAAGACGACATTCCGCAAGAGGTGAAAGAAGCGCGTCTGGCAGAGCTGATGTCCATCCAACAGGAGATAAGCGGCACGCTGATGAATGCGCGCGTAGGCAAGACAGAACGCGTAATCATCGACCGCGAAGAAGGTGACTACTACATCGGGCGCACCCAATACGATAGTCCGGAGGTGGACTGCGAAGTGCTGATACGTACCAAGGAACCCAATACCAAGTACAAAGTCGGAGAGTTCTACGACGTAAAGATTACGAAGGCAGAGGAGTTTGACCTATACGGAGAAATTGAGAATTAAAACGATATACTATGCTTACCAAAGAATTAATCGGACAGATTGCAGAAGCGACCGGTCTGAGCAAAAAGAAGACAGAACATTTGCTATCGACGAGCAACGCTATTCTGCGCGAGACGCTGATGGCAGGCCGTGCCGTGCAGTTGCAGGGTTTGGGTGCTCTGGAAATCAAGCAAA
This sequence comes from Bacteroidales bacterium UBA3843, assembly GCA_002392745.1. Classification (GTDB taxonomy): domain Bacteria; phylum Bacteroidota; class Bacteroidia; order Bacteroidales; family Paludibacteraceae; genus Colicola. The sequence goes on from DGHR01000005.1 coordinate 77,462, forward strand.
AGAACGCGCGTACGATAGTACATCCGCGCACGGGCGAGCGCACGGAAGTCCCCAGCAAAAGCCAACTGGTATTCAGACCCGTGGCGAACCTGAAAGACGAACTCAAAAACATCTAAGCCATGGCAGACAAACTCAGTTGGACCGAATTGCGCCGCGCCATCGCTGCGCGCGCCGGCGTGAGCGAGAAAGAGGCAAACCTATTTCTCAACGCCCTGAACCGCCAGCTCATCGAAGCACTGAAGCAAGACAAGCAAGTCAAGATAAACGGGCTGGGCACCTTCCGTCTCCAGCCGGTAGCATCGCGCAAGAGCGTGAACGTCAGCACTGGTGAAGAAATAACCATAGAAGGCTACAACAAAATCGTCTTCAACCCGGAAGCCGGTGTGAAAGAACTGATAGAGAACAACGGCAAAGCAGTCTCCGCCGGCATTATAGCAGAGGCTGCAGCCGAGGAGATTAACCCCCTGAAGAAACTGGGCGAACAAGCCGAGGAGATTGTAGATATCCTGGCCGATCTGGGTCAATCGCCGGACAAGCCGAAGGAAGAGAAAACAACGGAGAAAGCGACTCCGAAAAAACGCTCGAAGAAGGCAGAAGCGAAAGTCACAGCGGATGCAGAAGCGGCAGCGGTTGTAGAGGCTGTGCCCGTAGCAGAAACGCCGGTTGCAGAAACGCCGGTTGCAGAAACGCCGGTTGTTGCGCCCATACAGGAAGAGCCTGTCCCAACGAAAGTGCCCATTGCGGAAACAGCACCGATAGCCGCTCCCGTAAAAGAAGAGCCGAAAGAGGGAAAGCCGAAAAAGAAATATCATTTCCTGCGCGACACCCTGATTTGCGTTGTATGTCTGTTGCTGCTCCTGCTAATCGGTTATTTCTTCCTGAGAAACCATTTGAGCAGTTGGATTGAGTCGTATATGCAAAAAGACCCTGCAGCCACCGAGCAAGTAAGCCAAGGCGAGAACAGCAGTTCCGTAAGCGCCCCTGCTGCGCAAGTGCCGTCAGATACGCTTGCCGCTGAAATCAGCAGCGAAGAACCGGCCGTAGCAGGCGACGGTCAAGCAGAAGCGAGTGCCGTTGAAGAAATCCGCTATGAGCGAATGATCACCACCGAACCGATGCACGAAGCCAGCCGGTTGACATGGATGTCCAAACGTTATTACGGCGACAAGAAATACTGGCCGTACCTATACGACGCCAACAAAGACCGTATAGACAATCCGAACCATATCAAAGTGGGAACTCCTATCCGCGTTCCCGACCTGACCGCCGAACAGAAAGACACGACCATCGAGCAGACCCGCCTCACATTGGAGCGTCTGCGCCAGCAAGCCGAAGCCGCCTGCAGAAAATAATTGAGCATTGAGAGAAGATTTTATCCGCATAGAAGGCGCCGACACGCATAACCTGAAACATGTGTCGGTAGATATTCCCCGCAATAAGCTTGTGGTGGTAACCGGAGTGAGCGGCAGCGGCAAATCGTCGCTGGCTTTTGACACGCTCTATGCCGAAGGGCAACGGCGCTACGTAGAGAGTCTGAGTGCCTACGCCCGTCAGTTCATGGGCAGGATGCAAAAACCCGAAGTGGAGAAGATAGAAGGTATTCCGCCTGCCATCGCCATCCAGCAGAAAGTCAGCAGCCGCAACCCGCGTTCGACGGTAGGTACCGTGACCGAGATATACGACTATTTGAAACTATTGTTCGCGCGCGTGGGCAAGACGTACTCGCCCGTGAGTGGAGAGGAAGTGAAGAAGAACAGCATCCGGGACGTAGTGCAATACATGGAAAGCATGGCCACCGGCACACGGCTCTATCTCCTAAGCCCCATCATACTCCCCGAAGGCCGCAGTCTGCGCGACCAGTTGGCGATATGGCAAAGCCAAGGTTTCAGCCGACTGATGGTGGACGGCGACACGGTACGACTGGACGAGAACGCATGGCAGACAATCGGTGAGAAAGAGGCATTCCTGCTGGTAGACCGTATCGTAGTGGACCACGAGCAAGCGACCTCCAACCGTTTCGCCGACTCGGTTCAGACCGCGTATTTCGAAGGACAAGGCGAATGCCAAGTGGACATAATCGATGGCAAAGTGCGAAAGACGAAAGTCTTCAGCGAGCGATTTGAGGCAGACGGAATACGTTTTGTCGAGCCCAGCGAACACCTATTCGACTTCAACAACCCATTAGGCGCCTGTCCCGAATGCAAGGGTTACGGTAATATTATCGGAATAGACCCAGACCTGGTGGTCCCCGACAAGTCCAAATCCATCTATGAGGAAGCCATAGCCTGCTGGCACGGCGACAAGATGAGCCAATGGAAAGACGCGCTGGTGTACAATGCCGCCAAGTTCGATTTCCCCATTCATACCCCGTTCTACGCCCTGACACAAGAGCAAAAGAACCTGATATGGACGGGCAACGAGTATTTCCACGGTCTGAACGATTTCTTCCACGAATTAGAAGACAAACAATACAGCAAAATCCAATACCGTGTGATGTTAGCCCGCTACCGCGGCAAGACGACTTGCCCCGTATGCAACGGCTACCGTCTGCGCAAAGAGGCAAGCTATGTGCTAATCAACGGCAAAAACATCCAGCAGATTTGCTCCATGTCGATAGCCGAGTTGTCGGAATGGTTTGCCCATATCCAGTTGAGCGCCACCGAACAACAAACCGCTGAAATGCTGCTGCATGAGATCAACAGCCGTTTGCAATTCATGCAGGATGTGGGATTGAGTTATCTGACTCTGAACCGAATGAGCAGCACGCTATCCGGCGGCGAGAGCCAACGCATCAGTCTGGCTAAATCGCTGGGAAGCAGTCTGGTAGGTTCACTGTATGTGCTGGACGAACCGTCCATCGGTCTCCATCCCCGCGACACAGAGCGTCTGATCCGCGTGTTGAAAGAACTGCGTGATTTGGGGAACACCATCGTCGTAGTAGAACACGACGAAGATATCATCGCCGCTGCCGACCATATCATAGAGATCGGTCCCGCAGCAGGCAGACACGGAGGCGAGATTGTTTACCAAGGACGGCCCCAACCGGAAAAGATACATTTTACCATCCCCACTCAACGCCGCAAATGGAGCAGCTATATCGAGATAAGCGGAGCATGCGAAAACAACCTGAAGAACCTGACCGTCCGTTTCCCACTACACGTAATGAGCGTAGTGACAGGTGTAAGCGGAAGCGGCAAATCAAGTCTGGTAAGCAAAGTGCTCTACCCTGCTTTGAAGAAACACTACGGCGGGACTTTTGCCGAACACACCGGTGATTTCGGAAACCTGAGCGGCAGTCTGCACCTGATGCACGACATCGAGTTTGTAGACCAGAACCCGCTAAGCCGCAGCAGCCGAAGCAATCCAGTCACCTATCTGAAAGCATACGACGAGATACGCCGCTTATACTCCGAACAGCCTCTAAGCAAACAACTGGGCCTGACTCCCGCCCATTTCTCGTTCAACACGCCAGGCGGCCGTTGCGAGCAATGCCAAGGAGAAGGAACGATAACTATAGAAATGCAGTTTATGGCGGACCTGGTATTAGAGTGCGAACAATGCCACGGCCGACGATTCAAACAAGACATACTGGATGTGCAGTACCGCGGCAAATCGATTTACGATGTGCTATGCATGACTGTAAACCAAGCCGTTGAGTTTTTCGGCGAAGACCCGGAGTGCAAGAGAATCGTGAAACGTCTGAAACCATTGCAAGACGTAGGAATCGGTTATATCCAATTAGGCCAAAGCAGCAGTACCCTCTCGGGCGGTGAAAGCCAACGTGTCAAACTGGCATCATTCCTGGCCCAAGAAGACAGCCGCCCGACCATCTTTGTCTTTGACGAACCGACCACAGGACTCCACCACAGAGATATCGATGTGCTGCTGAAAGCGCTGAACCAACTGATTAGCAAAGGGCACACCGTGATTATCATAGAACACAATCCCGCCATGATTCTGGCAGCAGATCATGTGATTGATCTTGGGCCAGAAGGCGGTGACGGAGGAGGAAATATTGTATGCACCGGAACTCCGGAAGAGATTGCCCAGTGCAAAGAAAGTTATACCGGCAAGTATCTTGCCAAAATCATACAATCACAACATGAAAAATGAAAAATTAAGAGACCTACTGCGCTCGGATATATTCTCGCATATCCCAGACGTACACTACATGCCAAGATGGGGTGTGCTGCTATTGGACATGCTGCTATGCGCAATCGCCTTTTTACTGGCCTTGCTGATAGGTCGAGGTATATTCGACTACAAGGACATAGAGGAGTTACAGATGCCTCTGTGGATGCAATTTCTGTCCGTAATGGGCGTACAACTGCTTGCATTCTGGGTATTCCATACCTATTCGGGCATATTGCGTTACTCCACATTCATCGACACCCTCAAAGTACTGTTTGCCAACGCGAGTACAGGGCTTATCCTAGTAATTATCAACCTAATTACACAAGCCTACACCGGTCATCATCCAATCCTGAACACTATACTGCTCACCTATGTGCCTCTGGCATTCGTACTGCTATTCTGTCTGCGCGTCGGTGTGAAAACAATCAGCGAGACGCTTTTACAGAGCCAAGCCTCGCCCCGGGTGATGATATACGGAACCAAATCCGCCGGTCTGGCCATAGCCAAGATGCTACGTTCAGCGGGAAACGCCCCTTACCACCCTGTGGGTTTCATTTGTGATGCAGGCCAACGGTCAGGCTATGAACTGGCGGGATTGCGTGTACGTCCGTTGAACGAACGCCTGTTTGACTGGATGCGTGCACACGGCGTACAGCACGTTATAATATCGCCTATCAAAATGAGCGAAATCAACCCTGCAAAAGACTTACAGATCTTCATTGACCATAACATCCGCATTCTGACGACTCCCTACTTTACCCAATTGGACAGCGCAGACGATATAGACGCCCAGCGCATCGGACGTATCGACTCTATCCGCATAGAAGACCTGCTGGAACGCCCAAAGATAGAAATCAACACCGAGAATGTACGGCAAATCATCCACGACAAAGTGGTATTAGTAAGCGGTGCAGCAGGCAGTATCGGCAGCGAGTTGGTGAATCAACTTCAGCAGTTTGCTCCCCAAGTAACCATTCTCCTGGAGATGGCGGAATCCCCCCTGCACGACCTGACATTAGACCTGCAGAACCGTTACCCGAAAGCCCGTTTCATACCAGTAATCGCTGATATACGAAACCGTGAGCGTGTTGAACAGATCTTCAGCAAGATGCGTCCGGATGTTGTCTATCATGCAGCTGCCTACAAACACGTTCCACTGATGGAAAATTACCCGAACGAAGCAGTACAAGCCAATGTAGCAGGCACCAAGAACATGGCAGACATGGCCGTCAAATACCACGTAGAACGGTTCGTCATGATATCCACAGACAAAGCCGTGAACCCCACCAATATCATGGGAGCCAGCAAGCGCATCGCGGAGATATACGTGCAGTCGCTATTCAAAAAACTAATCAAAGAGAACCTGAATTGTACCAAATTCATCACAACCCGATTTGGCAATGTGTTGGGCAGCAACGGTTCCGTGATACCATATTTCCAGAAACAGATTGCCGCCGGCGGTCCCGTCACCGTTACCCATCCAGACATCATCCGCTATTTCATGACCATACCAGAGGCATGCTGTCTGGTCATGGAAGCAAGCACGTTAGGGAAAGGCGGAGAGATATTTATTTTCGACATGGGACAACCTGTCAAGATTCTGGACTTGGCCCGAAATATGATTCGTCTGGCCGGCTACACCCCCGAAGTAGATATCCCCATCGTATTTACAGGACTCCGCCCAGGAGAGAAACTATACGAAGAGCTGCTCAACCAAAAAGAGACGACCCTCCCTACCACGAACGACAAAATCATGATTGCCCGCGTTCGGGAATTCGATTTCGAACAAGTAAGCCAACAAGTAGACCTATTGATAGCCACCAGCCGCCAGAACAAACCGTTTACCACCGTCAAACAAATGAAAGAACTGGTGCCTGAATACATCAGCAACAATTCCATATACGAACAATTAGACATACAATGATATCATCTTTTTTTCTACATCACACCTACCTAATCGGTCTCATCAGTTTTATAATCGGACTGGTCGGAATGCCGGTAGTAGTCCGCATCGCCAAAGCGAAAGGATTTGTGGTCCGTCCCAACAAACGCATGAGCCACACCGGCGAAGTACCGAATATCGGAGGTCTGAACATATGCTTCAGTTTTATACTGACCTACATGCTATTCGAGTTTGACCAGATGAGTCAGAACCAGTTCTTCCTCATCGGTCTATTCACTATTATGGTCATCGGTTTTATTGATGATGTGTTAGTACTTTCCCCCATTGCCAAACTGGAGGGAGAGACACTGGCCGCTATCGCCTTAATCGGATTTGCGGACATCCGTCTCACGCATCTGCACGGATTATTCGGCATCACAGAGATAGGAATTATCCCCAGTTACCTGATTTCCCTGTTTGTTCTCATCGCCATCATCAATGCAATAAACCTGATAGACGGAATAGACGGTCTGGCAAGCGGGTTAGGAATCATCTACTGCCTGTTCTTTGCCGTCTATTTCGGATTAGCCGGCGAAAGCAGTTGGTCCATACTGGCCATTTGCATGATAGGCGCATTGGCAGTATTTTTCATTTACAACGTGTTCGGCAACCGCGAGAAGATATTCATGGGCGACAGCGGAAGTCTGCTATTAGGCTATCTGATAACAGCATTTGTATTCCATTTCTGCGAACTGAATGCGTATCACATGGTGCCTGAAACGTTGCAAATGAATGCAGCCCCCGCAGTAGCCATTTGCGTATTGACCATTCCTATTTTTGACACCATCCGCGTGAGTCTGACCCGTATCAAGCAACACCGTTCACCATTTCAGCCGGACAAGAACCACATACACCATCTGCTGCTACGCACGGGTCTAAATCATATCCAGACCACATGTGTACTACTGAGCATCAGCCTGTTATTTATCGGTCTGGCCATTTTAGGAAGGAACTGGAACATGTGGTTATTACTGACTGCCGATTTTGCCGTTGCCACCTGTTTCACAATGATACTATGGCATATTATCAACCGTCAAACCGTCGCACATGATAAGCATTGAGCACCTGAGCATGGAGTTTTCGTCCCGCCCCGTACTGGACGATATCACTTTCCTCATCAACCGCAAGGAACGCGTTGCGTTGGTGGGTAAGAACGGTGCGGGCAAGAGCACGCTTCTCCGTCTGATAGCCGGCGAATACCAGCCAACGGAAGGGCGCATCAGCCGAGAAGCGGAGATGACGATAGGCTATCTGCCCCAAGTAATGCTCCATCAAGACGGGAAAACGCTACGCGACGAGGTGATGAGTATCTATCATGGCACAGACGAGAGCGAACAGGCACGTTTTGTAGCCGAGATGGACCGGACTATTATCGGTTTAGGATTCGAGCGCAAGGATTTCGAGCGACCATGCAGTGAGTTTTCCGGCGGATGGCGCATGCGTATCGAGTTGGCAAAAATACTATTACGCCATCCAGATTTACTGCTCCTGGACGAGCCGACCAACCATCTGGACATTGAATCCATCCAATGGCTGGAAGATTTTCTGAAGAGCAGTCCGAGCGCCGTGCTACTGGTAAGTCACGACCGCGCGTTCATTGACAATGTATGCAACCGCACGATAGAAATCACCCTCGGACGGATATATGACTACAACGTCAATTACAGCCGTTATGTGGAACTACGCAAGGAGCGTCATGAGCAACAAGTGCGGGCCTACCAAAACCAGCAAAAAATGATTCAGGACACGGAGGAGTTTATCGAGCGTTTCCGCTATAAAGCCACCAAAGCCGTTCAAGTACAAAGCCGCATCAAGCAATTGGAGAAATTGGAGCGTCTTGAAGTGGATTTGGAAGACACGAGCCGTCTGAATCTGCGTTTCCCGCCGGCTCCGCGAAGCGGTGATTTTCCGCTTATCATAGAGGACTTGCGCAAAGATTTCGGTTCCCATAACGTGTTTCACGATGTGACATTTACCATCCGCCGCGGAGAGAAAGTAGCCTTCGTAGGAAAGAACGGCGAAGGCAAAACCACGTTGGTCAAATGTATTATGGGCCAATTAGACTACTTAGGAACACTAAAGGTGGGCCACAATGTAAAGATTGGATATTTTGCCCAGAACCAAGCGGCTCTACTAGATGAAAACCTCACAGTATTCGATACCATCGATTACGTTGCCGTGGGAGATATCCGCACCAAGATACGCGATATATTGGGCGCTTTCATGTTCGGCGGCGAAGCGAGCGAGAAAAAAGTGAAAGTACTATCCGGCGGCGAGAGGAGCCGGCTAGCAATGATCCGATTACTGTTGGAACCATGCAACCTGCTGATACTGGACGAGCCGACCAACCATCTGGATATGCAATCAAAGGATGTGCTGAAGGCGGCTCTAAAGGATTTTGACGGGACAGTGATATGCGTAAGCCATGATCGTGATTTCTTAGACGGGCTGGTCAGTAAAGTCTATGAGTTCGGAGGCGGCACCGTGAAAGAACACCTCGGAGGCATATATGATTTCCTACAAAAGAAAAAGCTAACGGACTTAGGAGAGCTAAATCGCAAATCTGCGCTCAAAACAGAATCCATTCCATCAGCCAAAACCGACAGAAGCCGGACCTGCGACAGTCAAGACCCGCGCGAGACAAGCGTGGAACCGACATCCGCAAAACTGGACTACGCCGCCCAGAAAGCCGCAGCAGCAGAGAAGAGAAAGAAAGAAAAACAAATCGCTGAAACGGAAGCAGCCATCGCTGCACTGGAAACTCAGCAAGCAGAGATAGAACAACTGCTATCCCAGCCCGAAAACCAGACCCAAGAGAATTTTCAAAAATACGAATCTGTCAAACACCGGATTGAGCAGAAAATGTATGAATGGGAGATATTAAGCGAAGAGTAATACTATGAAAGAGATTATTGATTACCTGATTACATGGCTTTGCTATGGCGACACAGAAGCAGCCAAGCGCGTAGCGTACACCGACGACGAGAAAGCGTTGGAGACATACGATGTGATTATTGTACCGAATGGCCATCTGGGCAAAGACTTGGTTCTTCCTGATTTGAAGAAACCCGTGGTGGAACAACCTCAAAAGGACAAGTCCATTATCCGCACCGACATCCTATATACGGCCTTTTTCTTCACGTCTCGCGCAGAGGAGTTGCTGAACCCGAAACGCGACGAGCATGGACGTTTTGCAGCACGTTTTTCAATGCTGTCGGAAAAGAGCCGACTACAGATTCCACGGCTAGACGAGTATGCACGGCTTCTGCTCAAGCAGTTGAACCTGCCCCTCCCGGAAAGCGGATTCAAACATATATACCTTACGCACGACATCGATTCCATTTCTCGCTACCGGCATTTTCGCGGCATCCTCGGAGGACTCATACGCGGCGAATGGAAAACTGTATTGGCTGCCTTGCGAGACATACACGAAGACCCTATATACACGTTCCCCTGGATATTAGAACAGGATGCCAAAGTACCAAATGCAGAGCCAATCTATTTCGTCAAACGCACGGAAGGAAAGGGATATGACTACCCGCAATATTGCTTGTGGGGACGCGATTACAAGAGGCTCAAACATATGTTGCGGCATAATAATGTCTATTTAGGCGTACATGGCAGTTACTATGGCTCTATTCCTAAGATTCAGTATAGCAAGATGTATCGCGCGCACTACCTACGCTGCGATATAGACCAGATGCAACGATTGGCAGATGCGGGTTATACCGATGATTTCACAATGGGCTTTGCCGACCAGTCCGGTTTCCGTCTCCAAACGTCTCGTGCGGTGCGATGGATTAATCCGAAGACCATGCAACTGACGCCTCTAACCCTGCATCCGTTGCTGGTCATGGATAACACGCTAAGCCAGCCCAATTATATGAACCTGACTGAAGACGAGGCCTATTTCCTTTGCGAACGGCTTATTGAAAAAGTACGGCTGCACCACGGTGACCTATGTCTCTTGTGGCATAACAACAATATCAACGATAGTACATATCATCGCTCGTTGTATGAAAAGGTTATTGATTGTATCTGATCCTCCTGCAGCTCCGGGTTATCTCCCGCGTGTGCGTTTTCTGTGCGACTACCTCGTACGGAAGGGATTTGACGTCACTCTCTTGACCGAAGAATACCAACCTCTCTCTTTTGTCCACTCCTACCCCATCAAAACCATCCGCATGTATAGCGGAGGAACGGTAGACTGGTTTTGCAAAACCGTTTGGACACTCCTCTCCGATTGGCACAACCGCGTTTTTGCTAATCATTTCTTACAACAAAGCGGTCATACAACGCAAGCGGCCTATGACCTCGTCATCTGCTCTGCCTTCTCGGACTTCCCGTTAGGCGCTGCGTTACGAATAGCCCAAGCATTTAATGTACCGCTTATCTGCGACATCCGCGATTTAGACGAACAAGTGGATAACTCCCGCTACCAATACCGACACCGGCAGAAATGGCTCATGCCTTTCCGCCGGCTATACCGAGCGATTCATATCCGTCGGAGAAATAAGGTATTGCGCGCTGCAGATTCCATCACAACGGTATCACCGTGGCACGCAGACTTCATCCGACAATTCAATCCCAATGTACACGTGCTATACAATGGCTTTGATGCAGCCCAATTCTATCCTGAGAACATACCGGTAGAGCGGTTCACTATTACGTATATCGGCAGTCTTTTCGAATGGCAGCAACCGGCTTTGAAAATCGTGAAGCAAGCTATCCGTGAATTGAATAATCCGGACATCCATCTTGAGATTCATACGCCGCATAGCAATCCCATTCCGCACGACCAATTAGGAGATGCCATCCGCCGCAGCAGTATTATGCTGGTGCTCACTGCGCCCAATACGCATGGTATGCTGACTACTAAATTCTACGAAGCCTTAGGATGCGCCAAGCCCATTCTATGCGTGCCGTCGGATTATGGTTCGCTGGCAGAACTCATACAATATACGAATGCAGGTTTGGCAGGAACAGATGTTACGGAAGTAATGAATTTCATCCTTGACAAATACCACGAATGGCAAAAAAACGGTTTTACCCGTCAAGCGGTAAAAAACGCCAAAATCTTTACACGCCAATTTCAATCTGAGCAAATAGAGAAACTACTATGATAAGTATTATTGTACCCATCTTCAATGCCGCCGAGTACTTGACGGACTGCGTGGACTCCATTCTCGGGCAGACCACTGCCGAACCGCTGCAAATCATTCTGGTTGATGACAGCAGCACGGACAACAGTCTTGTCATTGCAAAATCATATGCCAAAAAGCATGCAGAGGATCCGAGAAGACAAGTTCTTTTACTCACTCAACCGCACTCCGGTCAGTCTATTGCGCGCAACCTCGGGTTGCAGTATGCAGAAGGAGAGTACATCGCTTTTGTGGACTCGGATGACCGCATTGCGCCGGATTGGTGTGACCGCCATTTGAGTGCTATCAAGGGTGTGGACTATGTCCAAAGCGGCTATAGACGGACATCTGATGCCCTTACTGAATCCGGCTGGCACGTCGGCATAAGACGGCTTCCGAAGCACCAATATAACTACACCTCGCCGTGTATGCGACTCTATAGAAGAAGTGCCTTGAGAGGTCTGCAGTTTGAGGGAGGTGTGATTTATGAAGATGTCATTTTCTCCACAGAGTTATGGCTTTCAGGCGCTACTTGCCGACGTATTGATTACGCCGGATATCTATATACCAAGAATCCAGCGAGCACAACCTCAGTTCCCCACCCCGACGCACAAAAACGTGTTCTTGATGAATTGCGGAATAGGATTCCGATGGCATCATGGAAGGGGAAATTGATTCTTTGGTACACTATTTTCAGACTCAAAATACACTTTATTATGGAAGTAAGAAAACAAATGGACCCTGATTTTGCGACGCATAAACGGACAGCGATGTTGTTGTTACTAACCGCTTGCTGCATGGCGCCCTTCATGGCCTCGGCTGCAACATATTTTGCCTCACCAGAGGGTAACGGAGACGGCAGTTCGTATCTGACGCCGACCACATTCAGCGACGGCGTTTCCAAACTGAGCCAGCCAGGGGATACCCTGTACCTATTGGAGGGAACCTATTATTTTACAGACAAATTCAGCATCAACAAGCAGGGCTCCAAGTCAAAAAACATTGTTATCTCGGGTTATCCCGGTGAGAAAGTCACGCTTGATTTCCACAAAGTGGCTTACGGCACGCGCGGCATCACAGTGCATGCCAACTCGCTGTATGTGCATATCAAAGACCTGGCAATCGCCTGGTCCGGAAAGAACAACCTGTACAATGAAGGCAGTTTCTGTCTCTTTGAGAATCTGGATATCTATGGTTCGGCAGACACAGGATGCCAGATGAAGAAAGGCGGGAACAACATCATCAAGAATGTGGACAGCCATGACAATTTCGACTACGAGACGATGAAAGTCACTACCGCCAATTTCGGAGGAAATGCAGACGGTTTTGCCGACAAGCAGTTCACCGGCGCAGGGAACCACTATATCGGTTGCCGCGCATGGGGAAACAGCGACGACGGATGGGATTTCTTCCAGCGTGTGAGCACCTCCAACACCATCATAGAAAACTGCATATGCTACCAAAACGGCCCAGCCTATTATGACATGTCCAAGAACCCGCGTGCCACCGGTGTGGACAAAGCATGGTTTGATAGCAAAGCAGGCACGCAGATGATTGACCGTTACGGCAATACTATTACCATCAGTCTGGAGAAATATCCCTGCCAAGGAAATGGCAACGGCTTCAAGATGGGCGGCGAAGGGACCAACCATAAGATACTGATTCACCACTGTCTAGCAGTAGCCAACAACGCCCGCGGATTTGACCAAAACAACAACGGCGGAACGATGTGGGTTTACAACAACAGTGCATACACCAACAATGTCAATTTCGGATTCACAACCGCATATGGCACCAACAGCCTACAGAACAACGTCAGTCTCAACGGTAAAAACGCAGATGACCCAAAATCGAAGACCGTTGCTGCCAATGACCATAACACATGGAACAGCGGTTTCAATTGCAGTGCGTCCGACTTCTTGTCTCTGGACACGACGCAGATACTGGCACCTCGCGCAACAGACGGAAGCTTAGCGGAAGGCACGTTCATGCGGCTGGCAGAAGGCAGCAAACTGATTGATGCGGGAACAGATATCAACCTCGGCTATAACGGGTCGGCGCCTGATTTGGGTTGCTATGAGACAGCCGGCGAACATCATGAGCCCATCCCCGATGACACCATCCCCGAAGTGCAACCAGAAGGCAGTCATGCGGTGGCCTTTGTAACCACCCCCCAATGCGCCGAAGACAAAGCATTGCTGAGTTATCTGCGGAAAAACGACTCGTTGTGGATTGTCGAAACCGACGCCAACGACAATAGCGTTGATTACAGCCAATACGAAGTTGTCGTTTTGGGCAGTAAACCCAACAGCGGCGCTATAGGTTTTGCTCCTTTGAAGGGTTATAACAAACCGATGGTGCTACTCAAACCGTTCCTGCTCAAAGCCGGTGTGTGGGGCTGGGGAACTGCAGTTAACACTCAAGACCTCAGTGTCATAGTGAACAACAGCGCACACCCGCTCTTCGAGGGAGTGAGCATCACCGATGGTGAATTGCAACTCTTCAGCCAATGTAACACTAACGCCGTGACCGCCATCTCAACATGGACCGCCACCGAAGGGGTGGAGACGCTCGCTTCGCCCGTAACACAAACGTCCAGCTCATCCATTGCCATTCTGCCCGCCGGCACCGACTGTAACGGAACCGTCTTACCGCAGCGGATGGTTATGATTGGTGTAAGCGAATACTCCACCACCTATCTGACTAATGACGGCAAGCGGCTCATCGAGAATGCCATATGCTACCAGCTCGGAATAGAGAACACCCACTCCCAACAGGGACAAGCGATAGAACATACAAAACCGTCAAACAACACATCCAAAAAATTCATTCACCATGGCCAACTGTTTATTCAATCGGGCGATTACCTCTACGATGGTATGGGTCGCCGTATTGACCGTTAGTCTTTTCTGCGTGCCGGTCCAAGCCGACGACGCCATGTATCAGGACATCCGCTATACGCTGGATGACAACCACCTGACGGCAGAGGTAGCCTCTAATCCGCGTGCAGCGGGCGAGTTGTATCTGCCGGAACAAATCACTGTCGGTCAAAACACCTATACCGTGACAGCTATTTCAGACAAAGCCTTCAAAGGCTGCAAAAACCTGACCACCGTGGTTCTCCCCAAGAGTCTGGAACGCGTCTATCGCTCCGCGTTTGACGGCACCGGAATCATGCAGAACAAAGAGAACTGGTCGGAGGGCTGCCTATGGATAGACAGTGTGCTGATAGCCACCGACAAGAGTATCAAACCTCGTTTCATCGTGCCGGAAGGAACGCGTCTGATAGCAGCCGGCGCATTTCAGGGCAACAAGACCATCGTACGCGTAGAACTGCCAACCTGCATCTCGCGGATTGATCATGAGACATTCCGTGATTGCAAGAACCTGCAGAAGATTGTTATCCCCAAAAACATCATCTCAATCGGCGAGGATGTATTCACCGGAAGCGGCATCTACCAAAACGAGAAGAAATGGAAGAAAGGTGCGTTGATTATTGATGACTGCCTTGTCGCGACCAACAACGATTTGCCAGCCAAATATATCTTCAAGAACAAGATTCCCATCCGTGTGATAGCCGAACGTGCTTTTGCCGGACGCAAACAATTAAGGACTGTAGTCATTCCAGCAACGGTAACCGCTATCCCTACCGCCGTTTTCTACCAATGCGAGAACCTGACGGATGTAACAATTCCGACTACAGTCCGCAGTGTAGGTAATTTTGCATTCTATGGTTGCGGACTGTTGAAATCCGCCAAACTGCCAGAGGGATTGGAACATATCGGAATGGGCGCATTCTATGGCTGTGCAAACCTGCGCGAACAAATGCTCGGCAAGAAAATCGAGGTGCTGGAACAAGGTACTTTCTACATGTGCCGCCACCTGAAACAACTGCCTCTGCCAGAGGGACTACGACGAATAGACAATGGTGTGTTTGCCGGTTGCGCCGAATTGGAGGACATCAAATTGCCAGAGAGTTTGGAATATATCGGCGAGATGGCTTTTGCCGGATGTATCGTATTACGCACGATAAGCCTGCCATCCCGTATCAATTCCGTGCCCAAGCAGATGTGCCAAGGCTGCACACGCCTCTACCGTGTCAATCTGCCGGAGGGATTGTATGCCGTGGGCGACGAGGCGTTTGACGGATGTCTGGCGCTGGAGAAGGTGTATCTTCCCAAAAGCACCTTCCGCATCGGCGTACGCGCCTTCCGCAGCTGCCAGCAATTAAGCAGTATTGCACTCATGCCAGATATACATGTTGTCGAACAAGGTGCATTCCAAGAATGCAAGATGCTGGAGGAAGTGGAGTTGCCCGAACAGTTGAAACGATTAGGAGCGCAAGCGTTCGCCCAATGTATCAGCCTGCGCAGTGTCAAACTAAACAAGGGACTACAAGAGATTGGCAACAGTGCTTTCCGCGAGTGCCGGAGTCTGCGAGAAATCATTCTGAACGATTCGCTTCAAGTAATTGGAGAGGAGGCGTTTGCACAGTGCAAGAACCTGCGAAAAGTATCATTCCCTGTTACTTTGAAGAAGATAGAAGCCGGCGCTTTTCAGGATTGCGAGAGCCTGCGACAACCCTTGTTTCCTGCAGAAATAGAAATAGGCAAAAACGCCTTCAAAGGTACAAGACAATAATAAAAATACTTTCCCACGCGTCAGTAGCCGTCTAATGCAAGCATAGGCAGCTACTGACGGAAGGGATACACATAGAATGATTTCTACATTTTTTACAAAAATTTCAGCAAAAAATTTGGATAAAAGTAGAAAATGTATTATCTTTGCAGTGGATTTTGAAAAGTTATTCTAAAAGTTCGGAATCCGGCGTCAAACGTTCTGTGACGCGATAGAAATCTCCCCCTTATCACCCCGAAATCACCCCGAAATCACCCGGTAATCACCCCCTTTTACATCGATGCAGTGTCTATATTTATCCGAAGAGGCATGAGAGCATGGAGTATGGAGAAGGGGGAATGGGAGTTTATACGAGAAATGCCGTATAGCATCCAGCACAATATGAAAAATCCTATGCGGCATTGAATGCCGCGCAATAGAAGAAAGGAAACGGCGGCAAAATGCCACCGAAACATGCACTGCAATCGTCGATGCAGACGGTCGGCAATAGAAGAAAGGAAACGGCGGCAAAATGCCACCGAAACAGAGGATATAGATTAGAAGAGGCTCGCGAGCAAGTTAGATGTCGGAGGTTGGAGGGTAGAGGTTCCAACTATTTCTGCGGATAGTCGAAGTAATGGAAAACGACCGAGGGTCCCATCTCCACAGTCATGTATGCCTGGCCGTTCTCGCTATCCTTGGTGGCATCCAAGACCAGATAGTGCACCCCTTTGAAAACCACCGACTGGCGACTATGCTGATGTCCACTCAAAACATACTCCACACCATATTTCGCCAGCAAAGAAGTCAGTTCGTAACTTGTTTCCAAGGCATAATTGGAAGTGATGCCCTGCGAGGCATCGAGTTTCCACAGATGCGAATGGGTGAAAACGATAATACGGCGGTATCCCTCTTGGGATTTTTCCGCCAGGAGTTTCTTCAGCCAAGCCATCTGCTTTGTTCCCAACTCTCCTTCCGCACTATCGAGACAGATAAACAGGTCCAGTTTCTTGCCGCCATTATTGGTGTCAAACCAATATACCGCCGAACGGAAGAACGAGCGATAAACGGGCCATTGTTTGAAATAAATATCATGATTTCCCGGCGTGATAAAAAGCGTGTCAGCCAAGGAACGGTCTCCCAGACGCAAGATACTATCCGCACAGGGGAAATTCCCCTGCGCATCAATTAAATCGCCAAGATGCAATGCCATCTTCGGTCCCGGAGCGTCTTCGTAATGACGAATAAAGTATTCCAGATTGCGGTAAGTATTATGACGAGTGATATGACTATCGGTACAAACATAGATGGTATAGTTGTCCTGCGCCATATCCAGATGAATTTCCCCTACCGAGTCATTATACGCCATCGACTGTTCGAAACGCGTATTGACCGTCTCTCCTTGCGGCGAGAACATACCTGCAAGATCCAATGTAGCGTCTTTGGAACAAGAGGCGAGAAGAAGAGAGAACAAAAAAATTGATATTTGATATTTGATATTTGCCATTTGATATCCGGTGTTAGAAGTTAGAATCTATACGTAAAACCCGTTCGGAAAGTAGCTCCGTAGAAAGTAGCGTTCAGATGGAACATCCCCGTAGGTTTGCATTGCGCGCCAAAATCAAGCCGCCAATGGTCTGTGACATCATACCATGCGCCGACCATGAAAAGCGGTTGCCACATTCGCTCCATCTGATAGTCATCCGTATTGCTGACCATGAACGACAGGTTCCACGGATTATTCTGCGGTCGGCAAAACACCTCCAGCCGATAGAGGAGATTGAACGGTTCGACCACATATGAGTCATTCGTATGCATGCTACGGTCCCAATCGTCCATCACACGACCAAAGACTCCAAGCGTGACAGACACATAATCCATCCGATAGCCGACCGCCAATGCCGCTGTGATATCCCCTATCCGATTACGAGCCAAGGCCCGGTACATAATATCCGTTTCCAAAAACATTTCTCCAACCGGCACTTCGAACTTAGGCCGCAGCTGCAGCGCGCCTGTATATACATTCGCCGAGGAGAATTGCAATTTGGTCTCCATCTCAAAATAGTGATTGAAAGGCATCAGGGCCTGAATATCCAGATTGCCGTGGTGCAGCCACGCCGTGTTATAACTATACTCGCCCATCACGGTCAGGCTATACCGGCGGTTTCCGAAACCGGGGTTAGCAGCAGCCCATGAAAAGACAAAGGGACAGAGCACAATGCAGCATGCACAAAGAAGTTTTTTCATTCGCGGATTTGATATTTTATGATTACAGTTGCACAATCGTGAGCCCCGCTCCGCCATGATTGACGTCCCCGTCTCCAAAATCAAGAGCAGCCATACCTCTTTTACGGCGTTGGCGGTTCAGGTCATTGAGATAGTCCCTCGTGAGTTGTTTGAGGGCGCCCGTGCCAGTACCATGCAGGATAGTCACTTCCCCCGCCCCGACCATCAGGGCATCATCCATGTATGCGATAAGGTGTTCCAATGCCTCATCTGCGCGATATCCCCTCAGGTCCAGTGTGCGTTCAAAGGCCAGCGTGCGCTGGCGCACCGTAGAACGCACGGAGAGGTTACTCTTCGTCTCCGGTTCTTTCGCCATCGTCTTGCTTAATCTGCGCAGTTCCGAGAAATCACGGAGGACTTTTGGGGCGGTGGCACCGGCATTGGTGTCAGCGTTAGCTTTGGCGTTGGTTTTGGTGTTGGCTTTTGGGGTGGTTTTCACCTTCTCTTTCAATGCCTCCACTTTCTTTCGAGCCTCTTTTGTCCGTTCTTTGTCAGCCTTGGCTTCTTTAATCTCACGGATGGTACGTTCGATAGTGGCATTGGATTGCCGGAGCAAGTCTTCCGCTTGTTGCCGGGCTTCTTCCAAAAGTTCGCGTTTCTTTTGTTTGATACCGCTCATCTGCTCATCATAGCGGGCTATACGCTCTTCCAGCGCTTTTTCCTTGAGACGTATCTGCTGACGTTTATTCTCCCAATAACGTTTGTCACGCGCAATATCCTGTAACTGTTTGTCATAGTCAATATGTTCCTCTCCCACCAAATCCGTGGCATATCGAATCACTTGTTCACTCAATCCTGTCTGGCGTGCTATCTCCACAGCAAAGCTGCTGCCGGCTTGTCCGACAGACAGTAGAAAGAGGGGTCGCATAGCCCCACGGTCGTACAACATAGCCCCGTTGACCACCCCCGGAGTCTGCTCCGCAAAATGTTTGAGGTTGGTATAGTGCGTAGTGACAATTCCCAATGCGCCGCAAAGCACCAGTTCGTGCAAAACAGCCTCTGCGATAGCTCCTCCGATAAGGGGTTCCGTACCCGTTCCCATCTCGTCAATCAGGAACAGCGTCTGCGGGTCAGCCGCACGCAAAAAGTTCTTCATATTACGGAGGTGAGAGGAATACGTGGAGAGTTCGTCCTGAATTGACTGCTCATCCCCAATATCTATCATCAATTGAGAGAACAAGCCCGCCTTGCTCTGCTCAGCGACGGGCACCAAAAGGCCACATTGAAGCATATATTGGAGCAATGCGACCGTCTTGAGGCAGACCGATTTACCTCCGGCATTAGGTCCGGAGATTACCAGCACGCGGTTGGTATCCGGCTGCAAACGAACAGACAAAGGCACAACGGTTTTTCCCTGCGGTGCATAATGCAGCAAGAGAACGGGATGGCGTGCATCCGCCCAATCAAGCATCGGCCGGTTAATCAGTTCGGGGCGTATAGCATGCAGTGTCTCCGCCAATGAGACTTTGGCATTCAGAAAATCGACTTCGGCCAACATCTCCTGCCCCTGCAGGATCAACGGAGTCTGCGGTCGCAGTTCATCCGTTACCATTTGGAGAATCCGGACTCTTTCCCGGCGCTCAGCACCTTCCAGTTCCCGAATATGATTATTGGCATCAACGACCTGTTGAGGTTCTATATAGACGGTTTTTCCTGTAGCCGATTCATCGTGCACAATACCTCCAATCTTGCGTTTATACCCAGGCGGGATAGGAATAACCAGACGTCCTTCGCGTATTGTGGGAGCCGCATCCGCATCTACAAAGCCATCCGTTTTAGCCTGTCGGAGAATAGCCGCCAAAGTGCGTCCGACACTACCCTGAAGATTGTTCATCTCCCGACGGATACGTGCCAATTCCGGCGAGGCACTATCCGCCAGACGTCCATAGCGGTCAAGCACTCGGTCTATCGTACGCACCAGCGCCTGTAGCGTCTGATTCTCATTGCCGGACGGAGGCAATTGCCGCAGCAAAGGGTATCGCTGTTCGTCCAGATGAATGAGAAAATTCTCCAACTGCACCGTATAGTCCAACGTACGGCGAAGCGAATCCAGTTCGGCTTCATCGAGGAAAAGCCCTTCCACACGAATTCGGGCGACAGCCTCCCGCACATCAAAAATATCCCCTCTCGGGAAAGTCAATGCCGGGTCAGCCTGCGCCAGACGCATCTGGTCTGTAAGGGCGAGGAGATACGTGACGGTCTCAAAATCCGTCTGCATCTGCATAGCATCCACCCGCTCGCGTCCCAAAGGCGATGAACAACGCGCACGGAGTTCGTCGCGGAGGACGACGAAATCAATTTTTTGTTCTATATTAGAAGGGTAACAATTCACTTTTTTCAGCCCAAGATTCTGCAGTCACGTAAAGCCGGCGCGCCCACAGCCTCATTCAATTTCCGCACCAATTCAAAACGATTCTCGAACAACTGCGCTTTGAGCGCCGCACTCTGAACGCGCACAATAAGAACACCGTCTTTCACTTCGACACTACGAGTCATCTCGGTAACAATACGCCCCATGACCTGCGGCCACATATCAATGACCTGCTGCTCCAATATCGGCTGTTCCAACCCGTTCTCGCGCAGAAAATCCACGAGAACTTCTCCTATAGACATCGTATTAGTGTTTGCCATTTTCCTCTTTCACTCTTGCCAAGTAAATCTTTTGACGTGTGCGGAAGACGCGCAGAGAAGGTTCAAAGCCGTTCAGTCTCTGCACCGAAACCATCTGCACTCCTTCCCGCTGACAAATATCCCAAAGTGTTTCACCGGGATGCACCCACATAATCGCTTTTTCAGCAGGAGCATACGGGCGTTTGTGGGACAGATAAACCCTATCGCCCATTTTGAGCGTACGTCCGAGTGCATCGTTGTGTTCGCGTAAATCGCGTTCACGCACGTTCAAACGGAATGCGATGTTGGCATAGGAGTCCCCTTCCCGCGCAACGACATAATAGATACCGTTGCATTTCTCCTTAGGATGCGAGAGGAAGAAATTCTCCTTCTCCTGTGCGGCAGTAAGCGGCTCCACGTAAGGCGGTTCAGGGTCTTTATCTATTACACGTATAGGTTCCGTTGTGCGAACAACCGTTGCCTTTTTGGTTGTTCCGGCCGATACAATCACGGGTTCCGGGCGCTGTGTAGGCAAATCGCGCACTTCAGGGGCTGCACCGCCCTCGGAAGGACGAACATTCAACGCCAAAGAGTCCAAATGATAGTCCTCGATAATCTTTATCAATTTCTGTGCGTATGTTTTGTCAGTAGCGTATCCGCATTGTTTGAGGCGGTAGGCCCATCCCTCGTAGTCCTCGACTGCTATCTCAAAGCAGGTGCTATACCGGGGGCGTTGCAAGAAAAGCGAATGGTCCTTGAAACTACCGGCTGCATCTGCATACTGACGGAAGCACTCTCCTTGGGAGTCATCGTCGTAATAATACACCCCGCCGAACCAATCGCTCGTACATTTAATGCCGAAATGGTTGTGTGCCTGCGTAGCCAATTCACTCTTCCCCGCAGCCGACTCAAGCAACGCTTGCGCCATTGTAATAGATGCCGGAACGCCATAATCGGCTTGTTGCTGAATAGCAACTTCGCGCCACTCTTCGATATACGCCAAATAGTCGGGATTGAGTTTTTGCGCCGTCAGAGGCATTATTCCTGCACAAAGCAGGGTTATAAACAACATTTTTTTCTTCATTCTTGCGTTTGATTTTAGAAATCTTGTGCAAAAGTACAAAAAATCTTGCATATATGCAAAAAAAGCAGTAATTTTGCAGCGCAAAATCGATTTTATTTATGAAAAAGTATTTTTTCGTCAGTTTGATAGCACTTTGTGTGCTCGTCCTAAACGGCTGCAAGAAAGACCAACCGGAATGCAAGTACCACGTCCAGACACTCGACCTGACAGTCGCACAACCGGATTGGCAGTTTGACAAAGAAGCCCAGCAGTACTATTATCATTTTGATGTACCGGAGTTGACCACGTACGTGTACAACTATGGCAACTGGACGATTTGCCGCGAGTACAATTACAACACGCCAGACGCCTACCAAGTAGCACTTCCGGAAAGCAAGTATCTGTCTTGGGTAGAAATAGACCCTGCGACCAAAGACACAACGAATAGCGGTTTTTACACGCAGCACATCGACTATCGTGTAGGTATAGAATATGTAGAGGTCCAGCTGACCATATCGGATTACGTTTATTCCGATACCAACCCAGAAGACATGCATTTCCGCCTGCAATTGATATACTAATCCGCAAGTCGCTCATTATTTCCCATCCGATACATATATGGGGACCTTGTTCCGCAGAAAGCCGCGAGCAAGTGCTACTCACCGCGCGCCAGTTGAAAGAGGTGTGCGGTGATATTCCTTTTATTTTTCGCGCGGGCGCGTGGAAGCCCCGTACCAACCCCAGCAGTTTTCAGGGGGCAGGCGAAGCTGCATTGCAGTGGTTGTCGGAAGCGAAACGACTGTTTGGCATAGAAATTGCGACTGAGGTAGCAACCCCCGAGCATGTAGAGGACGCATTGCGAGCCGGTGTGGACTATCTGTGGATAGGAGCCCGGACGAGTGCGAACCCCATAGCAGTAGAAAAACTCACGGAGTCTCTCTTCGCAAGAGAGGGCGACCAGATAAAGGGTATCTTTATCAAGAATCCGGCGAATGAAGATGCGGGGCTATGGATAGGCAACATAGAGCGTTTGGAGAAGACAAGCGTGCCGGTGGCAGCGGTTCATCGAGGATGCGGGCACAAACCATGCTGGGCAATGGCCCATCAAGTCCGATTGGCACGGCCCGACATCCCCATGCTGATAGACCCCAGCCATATGAGCGGCGATGCCGATAAAATAGCGTTATTGTTAGAAAAAGCCGCAACGCTCCAATACGACGGAACGATGATAGAAGTGCATCCCCATCCGACCTGCGCTCTATCAGATGCGAAGCAGCAGATAACACCTGCAGAATTGGCCAGTATGCTAAAAGAGCGTTGCTCTATCAAAGCATTGCTCCGCAATACCACAGAGGGGACAGAACAGAATACCGAGTTGAATTGGTTACGCGCAGAGATCGACGAGCTGGACGACCAACTATGGCAGACTATATCCGACCGAATGGATGTGAGCCGCCGGATAGGCGAATGGAAAAAAGCGCACGGCGTTGAGGCCCTGCAGCCACAGCGTTACCAGGAGATAATAAACACGCGCAGTCAATGGGCGCAACAACATGGACTGACAGGCGATTTTGCAAAACAGATATTTGATATTATTCACCAAGAGAGTTTGAAAAAACAGCTATAATGCAAAGACGATTACAACTATATATCGGGCTTATCCTCATGTTTGGCTTAAGCACCACGCTTAGAGCCCAAGAGGAAGTACAGCGAACAAGTATCTCGGGAACAGTTGTCGATGGAGACACCGGCGAGACATTACCATTTGTACAAATATATTTTTTGAAGTCCACCACCAACAAAGGAATGGTGCCTTCAGAAATAGGAACCACTTCGGATATAGACGGAAATTTCAGCATCAGCAATACCGCAGGCTACACCACCCTACATTTCCAGATGTTGGGCTACAAGACGGAGATGCTGACACTTCGGAAAGGGCAGAACCGCAAAAACGCAAAAGTAAAACTGAAACCGGATGTATATGGATTGCAAGATATCGTAGTAACTCCAAAAAACCGTAAACGCGACTACAAACGCAAAGGCAATCCCGCTGTTGAGCTAATCAAAAATGTAATAGCTCACAAGGACTCATTCTGCGTCACGAGCATAGACCACTACACCGCCAAGAGCTACAGCCGCATGTCCTTCGCACTCGACAACATCAAAGTGAATTGGGAGAAACCATTCTGGAAGAAATTCAATTTCATACAAAAATATATTGACACCACAGGCGTATATCCGAACGTAACGGTAAGTATCCGCGAACATATCAAATCGGAATATTACCAACGCAAACCTCACCGAGAAAAGAAGATATTAGAGAAGAAGCGAGTCTTTGGTATCGAGGATTTGGTATCTCAGGGCTCATTCCAAGAAAACGTGAATGCCATCTTCAAAGACGTAGAAATCAACGACAATAACATGAACCTACTCTTCAACCGGTTTGTATCGCCGTTGAGTTCGACTCTTGCAGTAAGTTTCTACCAATACTATATCATGGATACCATCATGGTGGACGGCTATCCGTGTATCGACCTGGCATTCGTACCTGTAAACTCAGAGAGTTACGGTTTTACAGGTCACCTATACATAGTAAACGACTCCACGTTCCGTCTGAAGAAATACGCCATCAACGTACCGCCGGACATCAACCTCAATTTCGTAAGCAACTACTCGGTAGAGCACAGTTACAAACAACTGGAGAACGGGCTATGGGCACCAGACAGGACTACGACTTATGCGAAATTTTACATTCTGAACAACAAACGCGGTATGTTAGCCCGCCAGACGAAGATATATACCGACTGGGATTTAGAAACACCAATCGCCAAGAATATTTTCTCCTCCATGACGGCTGACGAGGTAGAGATTAATGATTCCACCGCTCAACATTTCGGTGCCGCAGCATGGGACACACTTCGCCCTGAGCCGCTGACGAGATATGAGAGTTCCGTATATGAACTGGTAAGAGAAGCGACCGGCAACCCCAGTATCGCCAGTATGGTAGCAGCGGTAAACGCTATTACCTCCGAGTATGTAGCAACAACACCGGCGCGCGACTTAGACGAGAGTAAATTCGACATTGGACCGATATACAACTTTGTGAGTTGGAACATGTTAGAAGGCGTTCGTCTGCGCATTGGCGGAACGAGTACAGCGCGGCTGCATGACCAATTCTTCTTCCGTGGCTATGCCGCGTTCGGCACCAAGGATCTACGTCCCAAATACAATGCGACGCTCGTATGGACTTTTGACAAACACAAGAACCAACCCTACGATGGTTTGCGACATCATATCCAAGTAAGCGCCCAATACGACGTGGAAGAACCCGGCCAAAACACGGAGATTATCCGCCGCGACCATATATTATCCTCTATTCCTACGAGCAATCCGACTATGCCATTTGCACAATATGTATTCCACGCCAAGGCAGAATACATGAAAGAATGGCGCAATAAATTATCCATCCGCACCTCGTTTGACTTCACCAACAACGAAGCAGCAGGCGTTCTCAAATATGACCGCGTTCAATGGACAATGAATCCTGATTCGAGTTGGAACAAGAGCTACAGCAGTATCGGTTCATACAGAAGTTATGAAGGAATGGTGGAGTTAGAATACTCACCAGGCAGCCGTATCTATATCGACCGAATGGGCAACCGCAGTCCCTTTGCAATAGACAAAGATGCCCCTACATTCAAGCTCACCCACTATGTAGGCTATCTCGACGACCGGCATAACGGCGGCGACGGATTTATCTATAACCGGACTGAGTTCTTGTTTGACAAACGATTCTGGTTCTCCGCTTTCGGTCACCTTGACCTGCGCGTGCAGACAGGTATGATTTGGCAAAAGACTCCATTCACGAAACTATATATTCCACAGAGTAGCACAAGTATCTTCCTCGCCCAACGCGCATTCAACCAGATGAAGCCGATGGAGTTCCTGATGGACGAGTATGTAGCACTCTATGCAACCTATTACTTCAAAGGCTGGATATTAAACCGCATTCCCGGTATCAACAAACTCAAGCTCCGTGGCGTAGTATCCTTCTCCGGTGTCTATGGCGGTTTGACCAAAAAGAACAACCCGTATTTGGAGACAGGAACGGGTCTTTACGATTTCCCCCATACGCCATGGGCCGATGACAATATCAACAATGCCTTCGACAACAACGGTTATATCAAAGACGGTTATCGCACAAGTGCGCCGATTGGTAAGTTGCCTTACATGGAGTTGACAGCCGGATTTGAGAATATTCTGAAATTTATCCGAATAGATTATGTACGTCGTTTAACCTACAACGACTATGAGTTACCCTACCTGATACAAAAGATGGAGCCTATCAATCCCGATCAACCCACTTTAGGATTCCAGCCAGCAGTAGATGCCGACGGTCATCCCGTAATGATACACGGACGCCGCCGTATCGCTGCGTGGGGAAGAAACGGTGTAAAAATAACCTTTAGGTTCGCTCTCTAATAATCAAACGCTCAGTAAATATGAAAAACAGTGTATTGATTGTCTTATTGACCTGTTTGTCGCTCGGGTTGAGCGCACAAACCAAAGACACGAGAATCCAGCAGTCGCTGGACGATGCCAAAGCCAAGTTGGTAGCCTTTGACACTGAACGGATGTTGGACTCTCTGGACCAAGAGAAACTGCCGAGATTAGTGTCAGGCGGTCTATTAGCCGGAGCCAACATGAGTAATTTCATTATCACTCGTGACCATAACACGATGAGTTCGTATATGCATATAGGAGGCGAGTTAGGAGGTTTTATAGACTTCTCTCTCAGCAAGCATTTTGCGATTCAGCCGCAAGTGATATTCACAGCTCATCAGAACTACTTCACACAAGGTGACAGCGCGAACCATTTATGGTCGTTCGGAGTAGATATACCCGTTTATTTTATGGGTCGTTTCGGAAATCTGCAAAAAGGCTATATACAATTCGGCGCCGGAATATTCACCCATTTCACGTTCGCATCCAATATTGCCAACAAATTCAAGAACGTGGATGAATCGGTCACTCCGAGCCCCACTCCCACCCCCAAAGACACGCATGATTACAGTCGTCTATACAGTCTGCACGACAACCATTTCGGAATCGGCTTTACCATAGGCTACGAATTTCCTATCGGAATACAAATAAACGCCCATTACAAAATCAGCCTGTCGGACATAGCCGGCTTCTACAGCGAGAACAAAGGCAAAGAGATAGCCAATGCGCTTATCTATCCGCAGTCCGTATCGTTAGGAATCGGTTACCGCTGGAGATAACCCCAAAAGGAAGGGGGGATTATTTGGAGAAATAATTATTTCTTATCAGACGGTCAGACAAAGGGAAGGCTTCATCCTCAAGGATGGGCCTTTTCTGTATGCTATCCATGAGATTAACACCAAAGCCATGCCAACGGTAGTCCTTCGCCCCAACGAGCGCACGATAGGTAGGATAAATATCCATCTGGTACGCATCCTTTGTGTAACGCGGATTGCCGGAGATGCGCGGCGAATAGATAATGAGCGGCAGGCAGTCGTCCTCGGGTGTAAGGGAACTAATCCATTCCCACCGAGAGCCGGCATGTTTTTTCTCCCATCGCTGAGCATATCGCTGCATCTGCTGGCGTTTTTCATGATGAAGTATACGATGGTCACCGGTAATCACAATCGTATAATTCTGCATATTCGGATCGGTCTCAATCTTACGCACCAGATATCCAAGTCCATCATCCAGCGCATTAAAGCCCCTGATAAAATTGTACATAACCCATGGCATCGATTTAGGCAATTCAAGATGCGAATATTTCTCATTGACGAAGGGGGCGTGCGTGGATTGCGTGATACATTGGATATAGCGGTATCCCCCGTCAACAAGGCTATCCAGTTTCTGGAACAAAATCGTATCAATATCGCAGTAACAGATTGTTGAGTCGTATCCAAAAGCAGGCGACATCTCCGTTTGATTCCAAACGCATGTATCGTGAGGCAAGAGACATATTGCACTGTCCGGCGCGAGCGTCATAATAGCGGGGAAAGTATTATGAGAGTAATGCAGGCACGTAGCACCTGCATTGATAGGCAACAGGCCCGTATTCACAATCATCTGTCCATCCGCCGAAGGCGCACCCACTATTTGCGTATGAATCCGGTTGGCATAGAACGTATGGTCATTATTGGTCAGGCGCCACAAGTTAGGCATGATTTGAGGCGTTAACACCCAATTCTCCAGACTCTCCAACAACACAATAATAAGGGGTCCGTCCAAGCAAACAGAGTCTTTGCCGTTATCCAAATGCGCCATCACCGCATAATCCTGGGGCGTAAGGGGTCTGTCCGGCTGGATTTCATTAATCATCAGATAATAGTCCGAAGTGATATATATCGGCGAATAGAGCACAGACGTGTTGGCAACGGTTGTCGGGAAATGGGTACCATAGACAGGTTCCCTGTGCTCACGGATGAAAGGAATAGCGTCGTACTGGGTTTCTGTATTTGTGGTTTTCTTCTTCTCATTCACATACAACCCCTCAGCACCGAGGCGCAATCCTATTGCTGCCGCTATAATCAAGAGCCAAATCCGCCAAGAACGTTGGGAGCGGATAGTCACAAAATAAATACAACTGAAAAGCGCTGTCAGTCCGTAGAACAGGAGGTCTATCCCCCACTCAATGTAAATCAGGACAGACCAGAAATACCCATGAAGGTTGCCGGACATATTAAACGCCTCGGCATCCAAGAGGATATGATTGTTGCGCATATAGATAAGGTTGGCAACAAACCACGTATCTATCACTAGAGAAAGCGCAATCAGCCACCGTTTATCCCTCAGAAGGAATACAACAGACGAGAAAAGCATGGATGCAGCCAGTTTGGCAAAGAGCATCGCAAAGATATTCTGCACCGAAGGTTGCAGTTCCAGTTCGCGGAAGGCGAAATGGTCAAAGAGGAGCGTCTGCACAAAAATGAGCAGCGTAAAAAGGGCGAAGACCACCCAGTTAGCTCTGTTGCCGACCGACAACCATTGTTTGAAATTCTCTCTCATGCGACCCTGGCAATACAAATACATCCCGCCATGATGAGCAGCACGCCGATCCAATGGATGGGAGCCACATGCTCATTAAAGACAATCATACCGGAAATAACACTAAAGACAAAACCAAGACTGGTAAGCGGATAAACAAGCGAAAATGCATATTTATTCAGAAGCCATAGCCAGAAGACGTTCGCTCCTATTAACAGCCATAAACCGGATTGAAGATAGAGGTTGGCGAAGAGATGACCCACATTGCGCCAAGTCCACGTAAAGGGGCTGACCGAAGCCATACCCAATTTGAGCAAAAGCTGTCCGGCAACAGACGCCGCCTGCTGAACAAGCATAAATAAGAAAAGATAGAGCATTTTCATACGCCACTATTTACCATGTTTGATTTTATATGTTTCCTGAATGTCCTTATAGCGCAAGACAACTTCGTCCATCACGTTTTCCCAGGAACGCGAGATAGTCTTAGACGCCTTGTTCCCCGCCCTAACCAGCAACTCGGGATGCTCCATGAGCAAAACGATTTGGCGCGCGTATTCGTCAAGCGCATTTGGGGAAACGAATCCGTTTACACCGGAGGTAATAGCCGTAGCCGCCGTAGAGCCATCCAACATCAGGGAAGGGGTATGCATCGCTGCCGCTTCGCGCACGACCAAGCCGCATGTGTCATACAGCGAGGGGAAGATAAACAAATCGGAAGCCGCATAAATCTTCTTCAGACGTTCGCGGTCATGGATATTACCCAAGAGCGTCACTCTATCCTGGAGACCAAGCGCGCTAATCTTATGCCGTATCTCGCGCACCGCATAGCCCGTACCGACCATGAAGAGATGGAATGGTTTATCCTTAATCAGAGCCAGTGCATCAAGAATAAAAGCGATGTTTTTCTCCCAAATATGCTGGCCGACGAAGAGCAACATCGTCTCATCCGGCGCCATACCAAGTTCCTCGCGCATCTCAGCCCTCATCACTTCTATCTGCGCCGAAGGAGTATAGAAATCATTGCCGTTCTCCACCACCTCGACATGGCCCTTATAGCCATACTCCCGCAACGTCTCCTCCACCGCAGGAAGTGGAATCCAGACCTCATCCGCCTTCTCGAAGAAACGAATAATATGTCGCACCATCCAATCCACAACGGCTTTGCTCTTGACATTATGCTCGAAATCCTGACGATACTTGGAATGGAAAGTAGCCACCAATGGTATATGCTGTTTTTGGGCTGCCGCATACGCCAAATCCCCTGTGGTAAAGGGGCAATGAGCGTGTACCAACTGGAAGTTCAGTTTATTCCATTTCTTCAGGAATCCCGGATCTATATAGGGCAAGCCGTATCTATAGGGATGACGAAAAGGAATAGGAACAGAGACGTAGCGATAAATGGGATACTTGGCTGCTTTAATCACCTCTTCGGAATTAGGAGCATAAGGCGTAACGACCGAGACATCGTGCCCCTTCTCGTGCAACCAATAGGCGTAATTCTGCGCCGTCAGTCCCACCCCGTCCATAATAGGAGGGAAATTGTCGTTAAAAATTCCGTACATAATTCATGGTATGCGTTTAATTGTCTTGTTTAGGCATTCTTTTCTTGGAGAAGACGACCTGCTCGTTCATAAAGAAATTCAATAATCCCGAGAAGCACAAAGCGACGATATTACAAAGCAACACGTCCCAATGGAAAGCCCTCTCCAAGACAAGAAGGATGGACATTTTGATTAAAAAGGCACTGACACAGGAGAGATTGTACCCCGTAAAATGCCTTAGGAAAGAACGGAGAGAAATCTGCGATATCCGGTCCTTCCAGACAAAGAAATACGCGATAGTGAAATTGGTCAACACCGCACATTCGAATGAGAGGAAAGGCGACAGCAGATACTCCGCCCAGTAGTTTTTAGGAAGCAACACATGTGAACAAAGCCACAAGACCAACATGTCTACCGCCGTACCAGCTAAGGTAGAGGCGGCAAACTTGATGTATCTAAGCAGCAATGAACGGACAGTGTTCTTTTCCATTATTCGTGTTTTTTCAGCGGGTCTTTCTTTGCGAACCAGATAGCATCCTGGATGAAACTATGCAGGTAGATGACAGCCAGGAGGAACCAAATCACGAGTCCGATAATATCAAAAAGTCCGTACTCGTATGTTTTGTCGAAGACTTGAATGGAACCATGGAATGCAGTCAGCGCAGGGATATACATAAAGAGCAGACATACAATCATGATGATAAGGCGCAGTTCGGTAGGTCCCATCTTTCCGTAGGTGAGTTTGAACTCGTCTTTGAGATGCGCGTTAATGCTGACATAAACAGTCAGTCCGAGGTAAGCCGTGTAGGCAAGGAGAGCGATACTGAGGTGCAGCAGCGGTGAGAGTCCGATTCCGACAAAGACAAAGAACTCGCAGATGACATCCACGTTATGGTCGAGATAATAGCCGTAGAGCGGACGTTGCTGGTTTCGAACACGTGCGATAGTGCCATCCAGAGAATCGCCGAACCAGTTGAGGAAAAGGCCAAAGATAGAGAGCCAAAGCCAATAGATACTATAATTGGTCAAGGCAAAGCCAAGGCCGCACAAGACCGCGCCGACCACTCCCAACCAAGTCATCATGTCGCTGCTGACCCATTCAGGCAAACGGTTGGCAATCCAAACGAGTACTTTCTTCTCCGCAGCGTTCAAAATAGATGTTTGAATACGAACAGATTGTTTTCTTTCTTCCATATGTTTTTTTTATTATTTTAACTTTATAAAAACTGAGTTCATTTTCCGTGTTTACAGAAAAAGTGCGCAAAGGTACAAAAAAAAAATGACTTTTGCAAATAAAAAGAGACATACAAAAAGTGTATATATACTATGTATATATACAGTAAAAAGCACAAAATTGCAAATGGAAGGCGTTTATCCTATGGGTATCCTATGGATATGGTATGGTTATCCTATGGTATAAGTACGAAATTAGTACGAAAGGGGAAAGTGAAAGGTGAAAGGTGAGAGGTGAGAGGTGAGAGGTGAAAGGTTAGATACCATCGCCATCGGAGAAGCCGGGAGACTGGATAGCGCGTTGCTGCATAACGCGGGAGTGAGGAGGCACATCATGAGTGAGCCATACGTTACCTCCAACAACCGTGTCATGGCCGATGGTCACACGCCCAAGGATAGACGTGTTGGAATAGACGGTGACATGGTCCTGGATGATAGGATGGCGCGGGAGGTCAAGCGGATGACCGTTCCGGTCGTACGTGAAATTACGTGCACCAAGCGTGACGCCCTGATAGAGCATGACGTGATTGCCAATAATAGTAGTAGCACCAATAACAACTCCCGTTCCATGGTCAATACAGAAATACTCTCCGATAGTGGCGGCAGGATGTATATCAATGCCTGTTTCGGAATGCGCCATCTCGCTGAGCATACGCGGCAAGAGCGGCACGCCAAGCTGCAAAAGGCAATGGGCGGTACGATGGTACAACATCGCTGTAACGAAAGGATAGCAGAGAATAACTTCCGCCTCATCCGTTACCGCCGGGTCGTTGTGCAAAGCCGCCTGTACATCCGTCAGGAGCAGACGCTGCAGTTCCGGCAAGGCGCTGATAAACGCATCCGCCGTCTGTCCAATACAAGCCGCATTGGAGTCGGAGCAGGATTTGCACATGACCGTAGATAACTGCGAATAGAGCAATCCGCGCAGTATCTGGTCAGAGAAATCGCGGTTGGGATAGTATTCGGGGAAGACAATCGAGCGCATGAGGCGCATGATCTTCTGCAATTCGGTATGAGAGGGAAGGTGCATATTGGTAATTGGTAATTGGTGATTGGTAATTGGTAATTGGTGATTGGTGATTAGAGGACGGAGAGGTATCTTTCACCTGTGTCGGGAAGGAGGGCGACGATGAGTTTGCCGCGGTTCTCCTGTTTCTGCGCCAGCCGGTACGCCGCATGGAAAGCAGCACCGGAAGAAATACCGACAAGCAGTCCTTGCGTTTTTGCGAGAAGCCGTGCGGCATCGTATGCCTCCTCGTCCGTGACGGTGAGCACTTGGTCTATAACCTCGGGATTGTACGTCTGCGGAACAAAACCAGCACCTATGCCCTGAATCTTATGTTTGCCCGCCTGGCCCTTCGATAGCACGGGAGAAGAGGCCGGTTCGACAGCAATGATTTGCACAGAGGGCTTGTGCTGTTTGAGCGCCTGCCCTACTCCACTGACCGTACCGCCCGTACCGACCCCTGCGACAAAGAGGTCGATTTGTCCGTCAGTGTCAGTCCAAATCTCCTGTCCGGTAGTACGTACGTGCATAGCAGGGTTGGCAGGATTGACAAACTGGCCAAGAATGACCGCTCCGGGTATTTCGCTGCGGAGTTGTTCCGCACGTTCGATAGCCCCCTTCATTCCCTGCGCACCAGGTGTAAGTTCCAATTGCGCGCCATAAGCTTTGAGCAGATTGCGCCGCTCTACAGACATCGTGTCAGGCATCGTAAGGATGACCTTGTAGCCCCGAGCCACACCTACCCAAGCGAGTCCGACACCCGTGTTGCCGCTGGTGGGTTCGATGATAGTAGCGCCGGGAGAGAGGAGTCCGCGCTGCTCGGCGTCCTGAATCATCGCCAAGGCAATGCGGTCCTTGACACTTCCGCCCGGGTTGAAATATTCGAGTTTGAGAACAAGCCGCGCCTGCTGTCCCTCCAAGCCCCGTATTTCGAGCATTGGAGTGTTGCCGATAAGGTCAGTGAGTTGTGAGAAAATCATAGTTGCAGTCTATTAAGTACAAATACTAAAACGGCACAAAGGTACAATAAATATTTCACATACACAAAAAAAAAGCGACCCGCAGGCCGCTTTTTTCGTTATGTACCCCCAATTAGGGTTTTGCAATGAGTTTGCCAGAAGCAATCTTCGTCTTGTCGCCGAGGAAGAAGGTGTAGAAATAGATTCTGTTGGAATCAATATTAATCACCAGTCCCGAGCGATTGTTGACTATATCATTGAGTCGGTCCATATTGTTTGCATCGAGCACAACCTCCGCATCATTCGGGTCCGCAACCGGTACCGGCTGGTAGGAGAGCAAGTGTCCGTTCTGGTCGAAGAGGGCGAAGGAAACCGCCTTGCGCACGGTGCCGACGAAGATACTCAACGAGCCAGGGATGCGTTTCACAATTACGTCGTTGGCCGTAGCATCGAGGTCCGTATTGATGGACGAGATCGCGAAGTGGATGTAATATCTGCGCTCAGAACCATCCATTGCTGTACAGATAATCATACAAGTGTCACCCGCCGAAACCTCACGTACGCTGACTTCCGCGTTCTCGGAATTCGGTATTGCCACGATAGCCGGAGGAGTGATACCCTCGAGCAGATAGTAGGTATAGAAGGTGATTTCGCTGTCGAAGTCCTTAATCAACTCTCCGTCGAGCATAATAGACTTGAGCGAGCAGTCACCATCCAGCGCCACCTTCTGCGTAATGATGTACGTAACTTCGGTGGTACCGTCCTGTGCGATAACCGTGATATAGAGCGTTCCGTTCTCATCCATCTTGGCAGAAGAAACGGCCAGCGAGTCACTGAGGACGTAGGTAACATCCTCGAGCGTGAAATAGTCCGCCTCGGTAGAGCCATAGGGGTGTGCGAATTCGTACTCTGTATCCGCCGGTGTGAAATCAGCAATCGGATTACCGTCAATACTGATGCTCAACAGTGTAGCGTCAGAAGGTTTGACGAAATGGAAG
Organism: Bacteroidales bacterium UBA3843; assembly: GCA_002392745.1. Lineage (GTDB taxonomy): Bacteria > Bacteroidota > Bacteroidia > Bacteroidales > Paludibacteraceae > Colicola. The sequence continues at coordinate 112,015 of DGHR01000005.1, forward strand.
ATAATGGAATAGATTGCCTGGTCTTCGCCGTTCGGTGCCGTAACCGTGATATCCACCTGAAGGTCTCCGTTGGGGAGGAGATAGTGAACAGTGTCGGCAGACTGCTGTGCGTCGTAGAAGACCGTCTCCACGTCAGGCAACTGCTGCTCGAGCGAGAGCGTAGCGTTGTATTTGAGATTGACTGTATATGAGTAAATCTCAGGACGATACGGGAACTCGTTGGAAGTGAAGGTAACTCCCTCTGCATCAGTGAGGATGATATCACGGAGCGTAGTAATCGACGACATGACGCGTTCGAAGACAAGCGTGTATGTCTGCTGATGGCTGATGTCCTCGGCGGTCACATCCACATAGACGGTATCCTCTATTACGCGGATTTCGTAGGTCTGCGCGTCTTCCTTCTTCACTACAGATACGACAGGGACGGAAGCCTCACGGTCAATCTCAACCCTATAGTTGAAACGCTCCGCATCGAAGTTGGTCAACGGTTTTCCACCAAGCATAATCATATTGAGCGTAGCATCCACGGAGAGCTCTACAGGATAATGAATCGTGTAGGTACGCGAAGCGCCAGTAGCCGCCGTGACGGCAACGATAGACTTGTATCCAAGCGATTTACCGCTAAGGGTATCACGAGATTGCGAAACCATTACATTCTGGTACTCATCGCCGCCGATATACTCGACAACAGGGAGCGCGCCATTGAGTTCGTTGGCCTGTGCCGATGTAAGCTGGTAATAATACTCACCCTTGTACGGGTTGAAGTCCGGCAGTTGCTTCTGGTCCACGAAAATCATCTGGAGTGTGTCAATCTCCGACTTGAGGATGGTGTAAGAAACGGTGTATGTATTCTTCTTTCCACTCTCGGAAGTTACGTTGATTTGACGTACGAGCGCGTTCTCCGCTATAGAAACCGTATCCATGGAAATTGTCTGCCACTCGTCACCCTCGTCCCAACTGAGGTCAGGGAAGGCGGCCGTACCGACAGGCAGCGAGAGCGAGTAGAAATACTTCTGCGGCTCAAAGCCCGGGAGTACCGCACCATCGGCATAAATCTTGAGCAGGCTGTCCACATCCGACTGTGTGTAATGGAATACAACCACATACGTATTTCCCCGAACAGTAGTATCCTCCGGCAAGACCTGAATAGTAGCCTGCAGTTTGTCATTGTCAATCTCAATCGGCAGCAGGGTCTGGGAAGCTTCACCCTTTTGTGCAGCCACTTCGGGCAGAGAGTAAACACCAGTAGGCAGTTTCACCTGATAGAAGTAATACTGCGGGTCGAAGTCGGGCAACTCTTTACCATCCAAGAAAATCATGGAGAGGTCCGCGTTGGTAGATTGCGGAATGACGAAGTGGAGGGTGTAGTCGTTGGTTGAGACATTATCCGAAGCCGTTACATGGAGTTGGATTGTATCCTTGCCAATATGTTCAATCACAACAGACTGTCCGTCCATCTTGAGTTGCGCGTTTACCTCGGGCAGAATTGTAGTTCCTGCCGGGAGGTAGATGAGATAGTTGTTCTGTCCCTGGTCGAATGTCAGGTTCAGGTCGGCATTGAGCGCACGCTCGAAGTCCACAAAGTCTTTTCCGTTGAGTGTGATATTCGCCAGGAATGCATCGGTAGACTGGTTCTCCACATAAATCTCGACCTGATAGTCCGCCTCGGTAGTACCATCCTCAGCCACCACGTGGAGTGTGTAGATATACTCTTGTTCGGGTCGAACTTCCTTCTTCTTCACCGAGACATTCTGGAAGCGGTCAGCAGAGGTGTAGTCCACATCAATATCACTGGTCTTGAGGGAGATAGAATAGAAGTGACGTCCAGCCTCGAAATGGTCTAGGATAGCGCCATTGACGGTAATACCACTGAGGTCCACACAATGGCTCGGTTCCGCCATCACAGTAAGCGTGTATTCATTGACGACCTTTCCGTCCTCACTGGTAACCGTGAGGGTGCTTTGCTCACCGATTCCGGCAGCCTCTACATCCACTTTCTGTCCTTTCTGTCCGGCGATGTAAGTCACCGAAGGCATAATGGGTTGTGCCGCTTTGACCGCCGGCGCAGGCAGAACAACAGTATAGTCTTTCTGTGCGGGGTCAAAGCCATCAATCATTACGCTATCAAGCATGATACCTGCGAGAAGGGCATTGTTGCTCTTCGGTTTCTGAACGCGCACCTTATAGGTTTTCTTCGGTGCCTCAGGGTTAGCCGGCGTTACCTCGATAGAATATTCCGTAACTCCATCGACAGATGTCTGCGAGGTAATGAGCGTCTGCTCTGCCTCGGCCGCGATAGCTTCGAGCCAAATCGTAGTGTCGGAATAAATCGGGTATATCGTGTCGGAGGGAAGGAAGTCTGCGAGGTCAACACCATTTTCCTGTATACTTGCCAAATCAGCGTTGGTAGACGGAGCCGTCGGGAAGATCCATTTGTAGGTGTTTTTAACAGAACCGTACACTTGCCATTCCAAACTATCGGGCGTTTGAACGAATACTACAGAATCCCTGTCGTCTTTGCGCTTGAAGACAACAACTTCATCGGGGCGTTCCTGCTTCAATTTGAGATTCATGCCCCCCAAACCGATAACATCGTTGCCATTGATTTCAAAGGCGTCGATTTGGCCGGTAGTCGTAATGGTCGGGTCAAGACGCGTAATGGTGCAGGTGCGTTGGGTCTTACCGTCAGCAGCAGTAATGGTAACAGTAGCTCCAGAAGCGGTATATGTCAAAGCGACGGTCTGTCCGGCATTCTCCTTTACGAACTCGACTTTCGGCATCTGCTCCGCCGTAACGGTATATTCGTTTTCAGCCACAGTTTCGAGCGTAACTGAATTACCATTGTTGTCCTCCGCAGAGAGGCTGGTCAAATCGGTACTGTTGGTCTTGGTCTCGCGGAAAGCATAGACAGTGGTTTTGGAGTTGCCATCCTCGGCAGTAACGGTTACGGTAATGGTGTTGTCCAAACCGCGTTTAACCGCGAAGTGCTGGTGGATGTTGTCGGGAGAGAGGTTGAAGTCCGGCATGGTCTTTACGCCATAAGGCATTGCCACAAAGACGGTGTCGTCCTTGGTGGTCTTGGTGTATGTACCAAAATCCGCCGTATAATCAAGCGTTGTTACAGCATCGCGCTTGAGGACAACGGTATAGACGGTGTTGTCTGCAGAGTTCTCACCGTAGTTGGTCACCTTGGCTTTAAGTTCGCCATTGACCCACTCGCCGTTGTTGAGCCACTCAATCGTCTGCATTTGGTCGTGTACCTTACCTGTGAACTTGAGCGCAGGAATACCGGAGATGAACTCGTCGTCAGCCAGCGTGTAGGTGAAGGTATTGCCGTCCTTAACAGTAGACTTGCCATTCACGGTAACGGCAGTCAACTCGGAGTTGTAAACAAAATGGAAGTTTTCCAATAGCAATGTGGACTCATCGACTGTTCCATCCAATGCACCGTGACCATAAGTTGCGGCGTTATCGGAGCCAGCCGCATTAAGCGTTAGTGTATAGCGCGCAATCGTTCCCAAAGACGAAGGATTGATGTCCATCGCCACCGGTCTCTTTGTATTCAGATTGCTATAATCGCCTGTGTGCCGAATATTTTTAGCGGTAGTACCATGCGCCACCGTCAAATTGCAATACCACTCAGAGATATTCAACGCAGATAACGGAGTAGCCTCAAATGCTAACTGTTCCGGTGTATTTCGGAACTGGACTCCCGTAGATTTGTCATAACTCATCGAAGAAGTTGACCCGCCTGCATTTCCCAGGGAAATAGACATATTACCCATCGTCATCATACCCGGAATAGAGCCATTCAAACTTGCGCCGCGGGTGGTAGACAACAACGCACCGTTTGCTCCACCTGCCATCGCTTCTTTCCCTGCAGTGTAGGTCATAGAGATCAGGTCTGTGCCAAAAAATGATATTTTCCAATCGTATGAATCCACGCAGTCTCCAGGAACTTTGAATCCATGAGGATGGTAACCCTTTTTAGCCGCCGGTTCCCAGTTTCCGGCACTGAAGTCCATGTAATCAACATATTTACCATCCTTCTGGTATTTACCATCGTTGACATAGAACCAGCAAACGGAATATGTCTCGCCGCCATCAACCTTGAAGGTTACTTGTTTTTTCTTTGCGTCAAAAGCTGAAACTGTTACTGTCTTGCCGTCATAAGCGGTGTATGCAAAGTCTGCAGCGGTGGGTTGGGAGGTAACGTCAATCATATAGTTGTACACGTCCGGACGCCAGTTCGGCAGCGCATTGCCTTTGAACGTGAGTGTCTGCAGTTTGCCTGTCTTGTCGAACTCCTCCATCTTCGGCGTGATGGTATAAGTCACGTCGTTCACGCCTTCGCGGTTGGCAGAAGCGATGATGGTTGCGCCGCGGCGGATACCACCGTTGTAGAATACGATGGATTGCTCCGGGTAGTTCTTCTCAACGTTAGTAACCTCGAAGTTCTTCACGCCATAAGGCAGGTTGATGATGTTGTCACCGGCAACCGGTGTGAGCGAGCCGGTCTTGGTCTCATCAGCAGCGGTCACATAGCTGTACTTTACGCTCTTGATGGTGTTCGCACCTTGCGGCTGGGCAATGTTGTAGCGAATGGTGTAGAGACGTGTGTCGCCGTTCTCCGCCTTGACTGTGATTTTGGTCACGCCGGAAACGGGAGCTTCCACGTAGTCGATGCTTTGTGTCGGCTCCGCCTTCTCAAAAGCAACGTCATACGGTTTGCCGGTTCCGAACGGCACATCCATGACGAACTCCGTCGTGTTCACGTCACGAGTGATATTGTCGATAGAGAGGCTGCCCAGTTTGGTGTTGGCAGATTTCTCTTTAGGGAAGGCGATGGTGTATTTCGCCTCGGTGCCATCTTGTGCAACGACCTTAATCTCGGTCACGCCGTCAGGACGGCAGAACCAAGTGGTAATGGTCTGGTTCTCCAGTTGCGCAACAGGGAATACATTCGGTACCACTTTTGCCTCTTTCGGCAGCGTAATGCTGTAGTTGAAGCTATCCGGGCGGAAACGATAGAGGCTCTCACCGTCGATGAGGATGTCCGCCAAGAGGGCGTTGGCACTCTGTTTACGCGCGTACGTAATTATATAGGTGTTCGTGCTGCCATTCTCGGCTGTCACCAGAACACGCTGTTCCTTGTCGTTGACGTTGTAGCTAAGGATGGTCTGTCCGGGTTTGCCGGTAGCCTTCAGAGCAGGCAGCGCCACACCTTCGTCAATCACCAGTCCATCGTAGGAGAAGGTGTTGGGGTCGAAGGAGATAGTATAGCCGACGACCTCCAGGGAGTCGAGCGTAGCGTCGGTGTACGGGAGAATATTGAAGGCAACGGTGTATGTCTGTTTGGAGCCATCCTCGGCAGAAACGGTAATAGCCCATTTGCCTTTTGCCACTTGGCCGAAGAAGATGACTTCAGCATCGTCGGCTGCGACGTATGTTACCTCGGGGTATGCGCTACCGGCTACCAAATCACGTGTGTAGTCCAGCTTATCGGCTTCGAAATCCGTCATTTCCACACCGTCGATGAGTATGGCTTTCAGCGACTTATTGCCGAGCAGATGACGGCTGAAGGTAACGCTGTAGGCTGTTTTGTTGCCGAGTGTGTCAGCCACGTGGAGCCAAGCCACGGAGTCTTTCCAGAGGACGTTGACCGTCTGGCTTTCATCGCCCTTGACATAAGCGACCGTAGGCAGTACACGCTCGTAGGAAGCGGTATAATGCAGTTTTGCCGCATCAAATCCAGTAATAGAGTCGCCATTGACGGTTATCATAGAGAGTCGCGCCGAAGCCGCAGCAACGGGCACAAACTTGATGGTATAGGTGTTGGGGTCTCCCTGTTCGGGTTGCACCTTGATATATGCAGTACCCGCGCCATAAGGAGCGGTGATAGTCACTTGCTGACCGGGTGCTTTGTCCACTGTGATAGCCGGACATTTCTCGGAAGTCAGGTTTTTCTCGTAGTTGGTTGAATCCTTCTTGAAACCATCGAGCGCCACGCTGTCCAGATAAATCATATTCAGGAAGGCGTTGGCCGAGAGGGTCACTTTGAAGGTAACGGTATAAGTCCGTTTGGCACCGCTGGCAGCAGTAACCGTGATGGTCTGCACGCGGTTCTCCAAGACGCTCAGCACACGCTGGCTCTCCTCCGCAGCGAGGAAAGTGACAGCAGGAATAAGGCTGACGCCCGCCGGGAGGTCAATGGTATATTCCGTTTTCTCGGCATTAAAGCCCTCGAGCGGTGCACCGTCCAGATAAATCATCTGCAGGGCCGTGTTGTTAGAAGTAGCCACCGAGAAGTGGATGATATAGGTGCGGCTGGCGCCACCAGTAGGACGAACGGTCAGTTTGTAATCGCCAGAGGTGCCGCTTATCTTGCGTTCGCTCACATTCTGCATTTGCTCATCCTGCCTCAGATAGGTAACTTCCGGCAGTTTGGTGGTGCCTTGCGGCAGGTTGACATAGTACTCGTTGGTCTCGGGATCCCAGCCGTCAATCAGCACGCCGTCCAGCTTAATCCATTGGAGGGTATTGTCGGTGTATGAATCGACGGAGAATGCAATCTGGTAAACGGTGGTGGAGCCATTGCCGGCAGTGACGGTAATACGCGTCTTGCCGTTGATACCACCCTCGGTCTTCTCAATGGTCTGGTACTCGTCTCCGGGAACCGGTTCTATTTCCGGCAGTTCGGTAGTCCCGGCCGGGAGATTGTAGGTGTAAGAGGTCTTGTCCGATGCGAAGCCATCAATCATGACACCGCCCACTTTGATACCGGAGAGCGTTGATATCTCGGATTTCTCAGTAGAGAAAATGAGTTTGTAGACGGTCTGGTCAGCCTTGTTGCCGGCAGTGACGGTAACACGTGTCGTACCATCCAGTCCACCCTCGGTCTTCTCAATGGTCTGGTACTTATCGCCGGGTGTCCAGAGGATTTGCGGCAGCGAGGTGGTACCCATCTTGAGGTTGACATAGTAGGTCATGAAATCCGGCGAGAACGCAATCTGCGTCGAGTCGTCTGCTTTGGCAGGGTTGCATTTCTGGATTTGCTCTCCGACCACCTGCAAGTCCTTGAGGTAGGTATAAGACGAAGCCTCGAGTTTGAAGTTGAGTTTATAGACTTTGGCGATTGTGTTGCCGGGTGTGGTGACCGAGATGAGGTATGTGCCGCCATCGATAGTGGACGGTGCGGTGTAGACGATGGTCTGTTCGCCGTCCGGATATGCCGAAACCGCCTTGATGGTCGGCATGGTGGTGGTAGACGTAGGCAGGGATACCTTATAGACAGCCTGTGTGGGTGTGAATCCGGGCAGCGAAGTGCCGTTGATAAGGATGTCCTTCAGGGTGTTATCCGCCAGGGCGGCCACACGGAAGGTGAGATTATAGGTAGCCGTAGATGTACCGTTGGCAGCTGTTACCGTGATGGTAGAAGAGCCTGTAGGCGAAGCTGGCGGTACAATCTTGATTGTCTGCTTGTCCTCCTGTCCCTCAGCATCCACTACGGGTGCTGCTGTAGTGCCGTACGGCAGGTCAATGGTGTAGTTGTATTTAGCCGGGCTGAAGCCGTCAAGCGGCGTGCCGTTGATGGTAATCCCCGCCAGTTTGGCATTGGAGCTGGCGGCACGCTGGAACTGGATACGATAAGTGGTGATCGATTTGCCATCTTCGGATTTGACCGTAATCACCGTAGGCTTGCTCTGGAGGTCGCCATACTCGATGGCAATCTCGGAACCGCTAAGCGTACGCCCCGGGAAGGTGGCCGGGGTGCCTTTGGCGTTGGTCAATGCGCCGGCACCGCGCACCGCTTCAATAGTCGGAACTGCCGTGGCAGTCTCTCCCAGCGAATAGGTCTGAATATCCGAAGTATTCGGGTCGAAACCTTTCCATTCCTTGCCGTCCATATAGAGTTTCTGTATCTTGGACGAGTATATCAGTTCCACATCATCTACGTACAACGAGTTGCCAGTATATAGACCGTCGTTGGCGCGGAAGTTAGGATAGTTGGACGCCGAGAAAATGATATTCATCGTGGTCGGCACGGTGTTGTTCATATAGTAAATCGGCACGCGGATGTTGGTCCAGTTGCCGTAGGTCTTCTTCTCACGCCACATACCCTCGCAAACCTGCGTGACCTTGGTGGTAGTACCGCACTCATTGCCATTAAGCGCAAGACGGATGTCGGATTCCTCGTCGTAACGTGTGGTAGAGGTACAACTACCATTCTTGGCTTTGTACTTGTCGCCGCGCGCCTGGCCCGACCATGCGTAGTAGAGGAGGTAGAAATCCTCCTTGTCGGTATTGTTACCGGTACGTTTGATCCAGACAGACATGGAGTCGGGTCGATGTGTCCACGCCTGTCCACCGGCCGTACCAGCGGTAGCGCCGTTGACATTCAATCCCTCGAGATAGGCCCATGGTTTACCGATGGAGAAATAGCCGGGGCTGGTCTCCACAATACTGGCAGCACCGACTTCCTGGTCCTGGACCATCATACTGTACTGTCCAGAATGTCCGGTTTCACGGTGTGCAAAATTGAAACGGAAGGTCATTCCGATAGCGGACTGCTCGACGTTGGAGGCATACCATCCTTTGGGTTGGATTTCTCCGTTGAAAGTAGCGCCGCTCCAGTCTTCGAAACCAGCGTTTGTGAGCTGGAAGTCGTCCGCTTGGAGCGTAGCCAAAGGCAGAGCGAGAAGCGCTCCGCAGAACAACGCCTTGGAAAAGGAAGTTGTCAATTGGTGTAAAAATTTACTCATATTAAGAATTTATTAAATTTTATTCAATTTTTGCCTCTAAAAGTGCACAAATTTTATCGAGTGCAAAATTACTGCTTTTTGCGCAAGCACACAATAGCGATTGTTATTAAAAAGTATACGATTATTAAGCATCTCCCTAAAGAGAGTTGCTAAATCGAGTTTGCAAAATGTACGATTTTTAAGAATGTACGATGTACGAAGGAAGGTGAAAGTAAATGTACGAAGGACAGATGTACGATGTACGAAGGAAGGTGAGCTTTTCACCCGTTCAAGGGAGGGAGTCTGACTAGTTGGCCAAGAGAATAGACGACTAGACGACTAGACGATTAGATGACTAGACGATTAGATGACTAGACGACTAGATGACTAGACGATTAGATGACTA
>DGHR01000005.1:121206-146801 GCA_002392745.1 Bacteroidales bacterium UBA3843
TAGATGACTAACTATGAGAACAGGTAAAGAGGCGGAGTAGTTGAGTTAGAGTTGGCCGAGGCGGCGGAGATGGCAGAGCATGAGTGAGCCATCCTCGCGGCGGAGATGCATACCGTTTCCTTCGCAGAAAGTCCAAGCCTTGCAGTCACGGCACGGTTCGGTCCGGCGCATCCATGAGCGGTCACGATAGTTTCGGAAGCCGTTTTCCCAGACATCCCAGAAAGAGTCTTTGTAGATGTTTCCCTGGTAATACTTGCCGCGTATAGATGTGCACGCCGAGATAGAGCCGTCAATGAGTATTGAGGCGACAGAGATACCTGCGGCGCACTGGTAGAGATGGTCTCTGACGCGGCCTTCGTAGGTACCGAGGAAGCCTTCGCAGGAATAGGATACATGTCGTCCGGCTTCGCGTTCGGAGGCGATGTAGTCCATCAGATAGCGGAACTCGTCGTCAGTAAGGAGAAGTTCGGGATTGTCCGCCGCCCTTCCCATCGGGTCAATACCAAAGACTCTCCAATCGCGTACTCCAAGCGACCATATATATTCGCGAATAGCGGGCAGATGACCGATGGCGCGCCGATTGACACAAGTGACGACGTCAAAAGATAATAACCTCTCCCCGCCCCGCCCCCCAAGGGAGGGAGTAGAAGTATTGTGGTCAATTATCAATTTGATAGCACGGGTTGCGCCTTCGAAGGCGAGAGGGTGCTGGCGCAGCCAGATATGGTCCTGTTCGAGTCCGTCAAGCGAGACCGTGATAGAACGGAGTCCGGCGGCGACGAGTTCGTGGAAACGCTGCTCGGTGAGCGCCAAGCCGTTGGTGACCATTCCCCACGGATAGCCGCGCGATTTGAGGGCTCGCCCTATGTCGGCAAGGTCTTTACGCATGAGGGGTTCGCCGCCGGATATGATGACCAGCACTTTATGCGGGTCGACATGCGGTGTTATCTCCGTGTCGATAACATGCAGAAAATCAGCAGCGGGCATATCGGGTGTCTCGACTGAAGCAATGCAGTCACTGCCACAGTGAAGGCAATGGACATTACAACGGAGAGTGGATTCCCAGAAGAGTTGCTGGAGGGGGTGCAACTCCTTGAGATTGCGGCGTCGGAGCGATTCAAGCCAGAGTGCTATTTTAAGGCGCAGTTTCATATTTATAAAGGCTAAAGGGTAAAGGGTAAAGGTTAAAGGTTAAAGGTTAAAGGTTAAAGGTTAAAGGTTAAAGGTTAAAGGTGAAAGGTGAAAGGTGAAAGGTTATTGGTGATTGGTCATTGTAAAATCGGCCGTTACGAAGGCATTGTACGGGACCATCGCTCGCGGACGATAGACACGTACAGAGTCGTAAGTGACCGGTGCCACGAGTGTCTGGGATTCATATACCCCTTGAGGGTCCTCCGCCGTGAGGGAGACAGACACAGGAAAGTCCTTTCCCCGATAGCGTATAATCGTATAGCGTCCAGCCGTATCCGTAAGTGCAAAATTATACGAGGCCATCGGCTGAGGGTCGTCCGTTTCGAGCGTTATTTTCACGCCGGCAAGCGGTGTCTGCTCCGTATTCTTCACCACCCCCGAAACGACCAACCGAGGCAGACCGTCCGGTTGTTCCTCCGGATAGTACGCATCTGTCTTAGCACAGGCCACAAAGACGCAAGCTACCATACACAAAAGCGATTGTATAAGAAGATGTTTTTTCATTGCCGTTTATAGAATTTAGACGCTGTTATTCCCAAGTCTGTTTCCAAGCAGAGGACATACCATCCGGGCGGGAGCGCATCCCAATCAGGATAAGCGCGTGTCACAGACCGTCCGTTGATGTCCGTCAGAGTGATTTTCTTGACCATAATCCGCCCGATGAAGTTCGTTTTCCAGCAACCGATGCGGATGCTATAGAGTCCTGTTTTGGTAATGGCGCAAGAGATAGTATCATAGCTGAGACCGGAGAGACACTCCTCGGTCTGCCGACTATCGTTTTCGTTTTGCACGACCACAAAAGAAACCGCTTCCGGCTGCGTTTGGATGCTGAGTGTGTTCCCCGAGAGCGAGACCGCGAATTGGTTCGGGTCCGTTGGGTCCGGTGTGCTGCCGGTAGGTCCATCTTGCGGTTTGGCAGTAAAGAACGACATCTGCAGGGGCACAGAAATCACATTTTTCGCCCCGAGAGAGAGGCAAAAAAGACAAAGGAACCCTATGGAAAGAAGATGTCTACGCATGGCTATCGGCGATTTTTTGCAGTGTGTCCTGCAGTTGTCTGGCGCTAACGCCGAGACGTTTGGCAATCAGATATTTATCCTTCCCTATCCCATTCTCCGCGCGGAAGAGAATCTGCGCCATTTCGGCATAGGAAAAACCAATCAGGACAAGAACACATATACGTATGTCGCGTTCCGGCAGTCCGCGCTGTTCCAGTTTGTCAACAATACCCAAGAGCCGTTCGTTGCAGACAGCGGAGAAACGGCCGTAGTCATTCCACTGCAGTTCTTCGCGTATGTCCGGCGAGCGCCGCAAGAGCGCACATTGATACTCCAAAGTATTGATGCGCCGGCGATGGCGGATAAAAAGAAACACCGCGAGCGCAAGCAGCAAAACGACGGCCGAAAGGACAAGCGCGAGAACAGTTTTCTGCGAAAGCGGTTGCGGACGGGGATTAAGGGATTCCCGGGCAAGGAGCATCGCCTCCATCCAGGCGGTGTTGTTCCGCTCGAGCGTGCGCTGTACATCTGCGCGAGTGGAAGCCAGAGTGCGAATCTCGTCCGCGGCGGCGGCAGAATCGCAATGGGAGAGGATATAATAGACGTCATCCAGATAGCGCGGATTGTCCGTCCGGCAGAGCACCCGGCGGGCATAAAAGAGCGCCGAGTCCGGATTTTCCAGAAAAGTGAACGCCTGCGCGCGAAGGATAGAGAAATAGGTTGACTGAGCAGAATCCATCGCAAGGCCGGGAGCCGTATAGAAGAGCACGGAGTCGTATTGGGCGGCATAGAGACACGCAGCGGCACGAGACTCAAGGACTTTGTTTTGCAGGGCTTCCGCGGGAGAAAGAGCAAGGGCAGAATCAATGAGCGCGAGAGCCGCGTTTTTATCCGCGAGGACTGCGTTTTCCCATGCCATGTTATTGAGAGCAAAAGCCTGTGCGAGGGAGTCATTGGCCAGCCGGAACTGCTCAAGCGATTTGCGGTACAGCGCCAGTGCCAAATCATGGTGTTCGGCCATGCGGCACATCGTAGCCATATTGCTAAAGGAGCGGCCTTTGACGGCATATTCCCCGGAACGCACACGCGTCGCCGCGATGAAAGAGTTCATTGCAGCGACCGGTTTCTGTGCCTCCCGGAATTGCTTGCCCCGGTTGTAGTACTCCTCGGCCGTAGGCGAGGCGCAGGCGGCAAGCAACAGGAAGGAGAGAAAGACAAGTGCTATTTGTAAATGTGCACGCATCAGTTGTTAACAGGCGGTTGCGGTATTTCTTCCACCGTCTCCACAGGCGCCGGGCTGTACGTTGGATCGGGTGCACCATATTTTTCAACCAAAGGTCCCTCGCAACTATTAAGCCCCAGCAAAGACAAAACGATAGTGCCAATCAACGCGTTTACGCGAAGGAGTAGTGTCTTTTTCATAATGCATCGGTTTTAGCAGGTTCGTCGATAGCGGAACGGAGCGTTTGTTCCAGTTGTTCCTGCTGCTGACGGCCGTTTTGTTGGTCGGGAGTGTTGTACCATCTCTCATCCCTAGCCGGAGCCGGTGCATAGCAGGCAGCGAAGGTAAAAGCCACACCGGTAAGCAGGCAAAGCTTGATACCCAATTGAAGGAATTTGTCAATAAAGTTTCTCATAGCTGTGTGCGTTTAAAAATCCGGTGCAAAGATAGGATGTTCAGGCGAAATATGCAAATTTCGGAGTTGGGATTTTAGTTGGGATTTTTCATTTGCCCTATGGGCAACGGTAATTCCCGCCGTTCGACAGAAGGGCATTCCATGTCTTTAGTCCGGCTGTTTTGTCAGTCGGAAAGAGCCGGCGGTTCCTTGCGAATGACGGCCCGGATAAAATTATCCATGCGGGCATAGATGGTGAAATTGCCATCTTTGTCTTTGGGCGCGACCGGGTCCGGAGTACCTTTGAGCTGGGCGTAAAAGCGTTTTTTGTAAGCGTCAAGAAGCGCTTGTTTTTGCGGAGGGAGCGGCGTTTTGTTTTTGAGAGCGTTAATAAACTCCTGCGCGAGATGCGAGGCATTACCGAAAGCAGCCATGTTGGCCTTTTCTTTTCCGCGCAGCGGGCTGACCGTATAATTGCGCGGGTTCGGTTTGTAGACCTCCAACCGCCCCACACTCGTGATGTTCCCATCATAGTCACGGAAGTGTTTTTTACGCACAGTGAGGCCATTTTTGGTATTCAGAGAGCCAATGACCTCAAGGGAAGAGTAGTCTTGTTTAATTTTAGCCATATTCGTATAACAATTTTAGGGCATTTGATCTGTACCAGTACGCATCCGTGGATTATTTGTCTCATGAAATAACAAACTTATCGCGCACTTACCGCGCACTTATCACGCACTAACGACGCACTAATTTTGGCACAAAGGTAGTAAAAAAATTTGGAATGTGCAAGAAAACGGCACATTTTTTAGAAAAGCGGAGCAAAGATACAGTCGCATTCGGCAACCTCACGCATTGACTGACGACCGTGTCGTCATTGGGGCGCTCAGTACCTCTGCTCTCCCCACAAATGTGAAATTTGCGGGGACCCCAAGTTGTCTCTTTGCGAGTGCAAAGATACAACAAAATTCTGACATATGCAAATTTTGAAAGGTGAAAGATGAAAGGTGAGAGTATGGTGTAATTTGGCACGATTTTTGATACTGATATAATCAGTACAAAGTACGAAGGACCAATTAAAGGACGGATGTACGATGTACGAAGGATTTACGAAGGACAAGTAAACAACAAAACACCATATAAAACAATGCAAGTAGACATTAGAGAATTGCAAGAGCGCGTGGAGCGCGAGAGTTCGTTTGTAGATGCCCTGACATTGGGCATGAACCAAGTGATTGTAGGTCAGAAACATCTGGTAGAGAGTCTGCTTATCGGTCTTTTGAGCGACGGGCACATATTGTTGGAAGGCGTGCCGGGTTTGGCAAAAACCCTCGCTATCAAGACCTTAAGCGACCTTATCAAGGCAAATTTCAGCCGTATTCAGTTCACCCCGGATTTGCTGCCAGCCGATGTGATTGGTACGCAGATATACAGCCAGAAGAGCGAAGAGTTCAAGATCAAAAAAGGTCCTATCTTCGCTAATTTTGTGTTGGCGGACGAGATAAACCGTGCTCCGGCGAAAGTGCAGAGTGCACTGCTGGAAGCGATGCAGGAGCGCCAAGTGACGATAGGCGAGGAGACGTTCAAACTGGAGGAGCCGTTCCTGGTACTGGCGACGCAGAACCCCATCGAACAAGAGGGAACCTACCCGCTGCCCGAGGCGCAGACCGACCGTTTCATGCTGAAAGTGGTAATCGGTTATCCGAAGAAAGATGAGGAGCAGACCATCATCCGTCAGAACATCAGCAACGAGAAGAAACAGATACTGCCCATATTGTCGAAAGAAGATATACTGAAAGCGCGCAAGATAGTGGAGGAAGTGTATCTGGACGAAAAAATAGAGAAATACATCGTGGACCTGGTGTTCGCTACCCGTCAGCCGGAGGAATACGGACTGAAAGAGATGAAGCAGATGATTGCATTCGGCGGCAGTCCGCGTGCGAGCATCAACTTGGCGCGCGCAGCGCGTGCGTACGCGTTTATTCATAGGAGAGGCTATGTGACTCCGGAGGACGTACGCGCCGTATGTTATGACGTACTGCGTCACCGTATCGGTCTGACCTACGAGGCAGAGGCGAACAACATGACGACGGAGGATGTGATTACGGAAGTCTTGAACGCGGTACAAGTACCTTAATCGTTCGGCAAATGGATTGCAAAAAGCCAAACCACTCCGCTTCGTCGGAAGCGACAATCCATGATTAAGTTGCTTTGCAACAAATGTAATGGTTGTGCTTCCTCCTCTTCCCACAGATTTCAAATCTGCGGGAGCCCTAAGAAGAATGCGACCATTGCCTCCGAGGTTCTATGTGTTGCATGCAACACTCGAAGTGCTATCCGAAGCACTTCTTCACCCGCACAAATTGAAATTTGCGGGGCCCCAATTGAATAAATCAAGAGATTTATGACCAGTGAAGAATTATTACAGAAGGTTCGGAAGATAGAGATAAAGACGCACGGTTTGAGTCGGAATATCTTCGCAGGCGAATACCACAGCCAGTTCAAAGGCCGTGGAATGGCGTTCAGCGAGGTTCGCGAGTACCAGCCGGGTGATGACGTCCGTTCGATAGACTGGAACGTGACCGCCCGCATGGCCCGACCGTACATCAAGATCTATGAAGAGGAACGCGAGTTAACAGTAATGTTGCTCGTGGATGTCAGCGGCAGCCGTAATTTCGGCACCATCAGTCAGATGAAACGCGACACCACGGCCGAAGTAGCTGCCACACTCGCTTTCTCGACCATAGAGAACAACGACAAAGTAGGTGTTATCTTCTTCTCTGACCAAGTGGAGAAATTCATCCCCCCCAAGAAAGGCAAGAGCCACGTACTGCATATCATCCGAGAGTTGCTGAGTTTCGAGCCGGAGCACACCGGCACCGATATCAATGCGGCTTTGGAGTTTCTGACGAACGCCCAGAAGCGGCGTTGCACAGCGTTTGTCATCAGCGATTTCATAACCCCACCCCGGGAGAGTTCTACGACCGTCCACTGGACGCTCGATCGAGCGGAGCTCTTCACCCCACAAGGGAGGGGACATATAGACCCCGTAGTTATTGCGAGCAGGAAGCATGATCTGAATGTAATACAGATCTACGACCGCCGCGATGAGGAGTTGCCGGATGTAGGGCTACTGAAGATACGCGATGCGGAAAGCGGCAAACGCGTATGGGTGGACACCTCGCTTGCCTCGACCCGCAACGCATACGCCAAAGCATGGCAGACACAGCAAGCCGCGCTGGAGACACTCTTCAGCAAGACCGGCATCAACCATGTGAGCATGCGTACGGATGAAGACTACGTAAAAAAGCTGATGATGCTTTTTCACAATTAAGAATTGAAAATTGAGAATTGAGAATTAATGTTCGCGCAATGATGCGCGAAAAATGCACAATGTTTAATATTTTATTAGCGATAGTAGTCAGTGCGAGTATCGACTCGACGACCCTGATGATAGGCGACCAGACGGATTTGCACCTGCAGGTGACGCACGATGCGAACGAGCAGGTGGCATGGCCTTCGTTCGGCGAGACGCTACAGGAAGGGATAGAGATTGTGGACAAGACGATAGTGGACACGACTACCCTGCCCGACGGCCGTCTGCGTATGGACCAATACCTGACGCTGACCAGCTTCAAGGACTCGCTGTTCTCGATAGAGCCCATCGCCATCGCCAGCGGCGAGGATACTTTCTGGACCGACCCCATGGCGCTGAACATCATCCAGCCGTTTGAAGTGGACAGCAGTCTGGCCATCACGGACATCAAAGATATCGAGAAAGCCCCCATCTGGTGGTGGGGCATTTTCCGCTGGGTATTGCTGGCGTTGGCTGTGGTGCTGGCGTTTGCAGGCGCCTATTACGGTGTGATGTGGTATCGCAAACACCGCAAGCCCGAAGAGGAGCCCATCAACCCCGAGTTGCTGCGTCCGGCGGACGAAGTGGCATTGGAGAAACTGGATGAGATAAAGGCACAGAAGATATGGAAAGACGGGAAGGTGAAAGAATACCAGACCGAACTGACCGATGTCGTGCGCGAATATATCAGCCGTCGTTTTGATGTACAGAGTACAGAGAAGACCAGCGATGAGACGTTGCGAGAGATGGAGACCATCCTCGTGAAGGGACAAGGCGAAGTACGAAGGACAGATGTACGATGCACGAAGGAAGAGGGCAAATCCCTCTATGAGCGGCTGAAGAAGATGCTGCAGACAGCGGATTTGGTCAAGTTCGCCAAATGGCAGACCACTCCGGACGAGAACGAGCAGGCGCTCAGCACTGCCTATGATTTTGTGAATGAGACAAAGGAAGTACAAAGTGACGATGTACAAAGTACGAAGGAGGAAGATTTATGACATTTGCTAATCCGGGATATTTATTTCTGTTACTATTGCTGATACCCGTCATCGGCTGGTATTTCTACGAGTTGCGCAAGTCAGACGCGAGCGTACAGATGTCAGACAGCCGTGTATTGGCCTCTCAGCCCAAGAGCCTGAGGATATGGCTGCTGCATGTGCCGTTTGTTTTGCGCGTAGGCGCTATCACGCTATTGGCTCTCGCCCTGGCGCGTCCGCAGTTGACCAACCGCTGGTCGTCGGAGAGTACCGAGGGAATTGACATTATGATGGCGCTGGACATCTCCGGCACAATGCTGGCCGAGGACCTGCGTCCGAACCGTCTGGAGGCCGCCAAACAAGTGGCTTCGGATTTTGTGATAGCCAGGCCAAACGACCAGATAGGTCTGGTGGTTTTCGCCGGAGAGAGTTTTACACAATGCCCTCTGACGACAGACCACGCCGTGCTCATCAACCTATTCAAATCCGTGGAATACGGGATGATTGAAGACGGAACGGCTATCGGTCTGGGACTGGCTAATGCGGTAAACCGCATGAAAGACAGCCAGACCAAGTCGAAAGTAGTTATCTTGCTGACCGACGGTTCGAACAACCGCGGGGACATCGATCCGCAGACAGCGGCAGAGATAGCCCACAGCTTCGGCATCCGCGTCTATACGGTAGGCGTCGGCAGTTACGGTCAGACCCGTGTGCCCGTCCAGACCCCCATCGGACGGCAGTACGTGACGATGGACTCCGAGTTTGACGAAGGTACACTGCGCCGTATCGCAGAGACCACCGGAGGCCAGTATTTCCGTGCAACGGACAACAGCAGTCTGAAAAAGATTTACGAGCAGATAGACCAGCTGGAGAAGACCAAACTGCGTGTGCGCGAGTACAGCAAGCATACGGAGAACTTCGCCCCCTTCCTGTACGCAGCCCTTGTCTGCCTGCTATTAGAAGTGATTTTGAGATATTTTGTGCTCCGCACAATAAGCAATTAAGAGTTATAGTTATTATGTTTAGGTTTGCAAATATAGAGGTTTTGTGGCTGCTGTCAACCATACCGGCTTTCATAGTAGCCTATATATTACTGACGCGCCGCAAACGCCGCCAGTTGGAAGCGTTCGGTGACCCGGCGCTGGTGGAACAACTGATGCCCAACGCCAGTCATGTTCGTCCCGCCGTGAAGTTCAGTATTCTGATGGTTGCACTGGCGTTGCTCATCATCGCTGCCGCACGTCCGCAGTTCGGTCAGTCGGAGCGTACAGAGAAACGCCAAGGTATCGAAGCAATTGTTGCGCTGGACATATCCAACTCGATGATGGCGGAAGATGTGGCGCCGAACCGTCTGGACCGCGCCAAACAGATGCTCAGCAAGCTGATGGACAACATGGTGGACGACAAAGTGGGTCTGGTGGTTTTCGCCGGTGACGCCTTTGTGCAACTGCCCATCACATGCGACTACGTGTCGGCCAAGATGTTTCTGAACACCACCAAACCGGACCTAATCAAGACCCAGGGAACGGCTATCGGTCAGGCGCTGAGCACCTCTATTCGCTGCTTCGGCGCGATAGACGACCCGGACTCGCCGGTCAAGAACGATGTGAACCGCGCCATCATCCTCATCACAGACGGAGAGAACCACGAGGATGACGCCGTGGCCGTGGCACGACGCGCCAAAGAACTGGGCATACAGGTTTTAGTGGTCGGGATAGGCAAACCCGAAGGAAGTCCTATTCCTGTGCCAGGAACCAACAACTTCATCAAAGACAGGAGCGGCAACGTAGTGGTCAGCAAGCTGAACGAGGAGATGTGCCGCGAGATTGCCCAAGCCGGAGGTGGTATATATGTCCGCTGCGACAACACCAATACCGCCACCCGTGCCATACAAAAACAACTGGACACACTGGCCACACAAGAAATTGAGACACAGGTCTATACCGACTACAACGAGCAGTTCCAGAGTTTTGCGCTAATGGTGTTGCTATTGCTTGTCATCGATTTCTTCATCTTCAACCGCAAGAACAAGACTCTGAGCCGGTTGGATATATTCGGAGAGTCAAGAGTCAGAAATCAAGAATAAGGACCGATTCATTATGAAGAAAATAGTATTTATACTTTGTATCTTAGGCATTGTTCCCCTGTCAGTTTCTGCACAGCGGGAGGCGGGCGATGTACGCCGCGGCAACCGGCAGTACAGGAGTCAGGAATATGAGAAAGCGGAGATAAACTACCGCCGTGCCATTGATACCAACCGCGACAGTTACGAGGCGCATTACAACCTGGGCGACGCCCTCTTCAAACAAGACAAATACGAGGAGGCACAGAACGAGTTCACCGCAGCCGCCAAGATGCTGGACCCCAAGAAAGACAAGGAACGCACCGCCAAGGTGATGCACAACATCGGCAACTGCGCCTTTGCCCGACAGCAGTACCAACAAGCCGTAGCGGCCTATCAGGCTTCGCTCCGCGCCAACCCGAAAGACGATGACACACGGTACAACATGGTGAAAGCAATGGAAATGTTGCAGCAACAACAGCAACAACAGCAACAACAGCAGCAACAAAACCAAGACCAGCAGCAACAGCAGAACCAAGAACAACAGCAACAGCAGGAACAGAACCAGGACCAACAAGAGCAACAACAAGAGCAGCAACAGCAAGAACAGAACGAAGACCGGATGGACAAAGAAACGGCGGAACAGATTTTGCAGGCTCTGGAACAAGACGAACAAGACACACAGGAGAAAATGCAGCGGCAGCAAGGCAAGAAACGCCGCGTAGAAAAAGAATGGTAATAAATTTGCTTTTTCTTGGAAACTTAATTTTTTCGGTTTGTTCATTATGCCCGCATAACTCCCTTACCGAAGAAACCAAAATTTCACAAGAACAATTCAAATTTAGAAAACACAGTATATGAAAAAATTATTAGCAATAGTATTATCCCTTATCAGTTTGTCGGTTTATGCCGACGAGGTGGTATTCAAGGCGCAAGCACCGGCGCAGGTGATAGTAGGCCGGCCATTCCAGTTGACCTATAGCGTCAACCAGCGCAGCCGTGACCTGCGCGCCCCGGAGTTCAGCGATTTTGACGTGTTGGCCGGACCATACACATCGACGAGTAGCAGCACATCGTTCGTCAACGGACACCGCAGTTCGTCGTTCACCCAGACCTACACGTACACCCTGATGGCACAACGCGCCGGCTCGTTCACCATCGGTCCGGCTTCCATTCGCGTGGACGGAGACAACTACCAGTCCAATGGTGTGCGTATCACGGTTCTTCCGGAGGATGAGGAACCGGCTCAGGCGAACCAGCCACAAGCGGGTTCAGGAGCGCAAAGTTCACAGAGCAGACAGAGCAGCCAAAGCAGCCAGAGTAATGTCAGTTCGGAGAACCTGTTTGTCCGCACCATAGCCTCCAAGACACGCGTGCACGAGCAGGAGGCGCTGATGATAAGTTACAAACTCTATTTTGCGAACGTGGATGTCGCGCAACTGACTAACAACACCAAACTGCCGGAGTTCACCGGATTCCTGAAACAGGAGATGGAGCAAGGCGAGATACAGACACAACTGGAGCACTACAACGGACGCAATTACCAGACCGCCGTGCTCTATCGTACCATCCTCTACCCGCAACATTCCGGGGACATTAAAATCGACCCTGCGAATTTCGAAGCGGTACTGCGCGTGCAGACCCAACAACAGGTACGCAGTATTTTCGACAATTTCTTCGCCAGCTACACCAACGTCACACGCATGCTGACAGCCCCTGGCGTTACCATTCATGTCAATCCGCTGCCTGCCGGCAAACCGGCTGCTTTCTCCGGTGCCGTAGGACGGTTCAGCATGACGCCATCCATCTCGCAAAACGAGTTGCAGGCAAACGATGCCATTACTATCAAGATAGACATCACCGGCGCTGGCAACATGAAGCTGATTAAGACTCCGGCGGTGGACTGGCCTGAAGGATTCGAACCATACGATCCGAAAGTAACCAATAATTTCAACACCACCACTGCGGGTGTCAGCGGCACAAAATCCATTGAGTATCTGGCGATTGCACGCAGCGCAGGCGACTATACGATTCCGCCTGTCAGCTTCAGTTATTTCGACATTGAGGACAAACAATACCGCACGCTCTCGACACCCGAATATACCGTTCATGTCAAACGCGGAGCAGGTGCGGCAAACGGCACCCAAGCCGCAGAAGCGCCCGTGATTGCATACACCCAAAAGGAGGATATCAAACAGTTGGGAAGCGACATCCGCTATATTGACACCAAGCCGCTGGGTAACGGCGAGAGGATGAAGGTAAAAAGTGCCAAGTGGAGCACCCGATACCTATGGTTGTGGTACGCGATGCCGGCGCTGGTGGCTCTGCTTCTTCTGATTGTCCTGCGCAAACAAATCCGCGAGAATGCCGATGTGGCGCGGGTTCGGTACAAACGTGCCAACAAGGTGGCACAACGCCGCCTGAAAGCAGCCGCAGCAGCACTCAAAGCCAATGACAGCGACCGGTTCTATCAAGAGATTGAACGTGCGGCATGGCTATATCTCAGCGACCGTCTGTCTATTCCGACAGCCGAACTCAACAAGGACAACATCACTACCCTGCTCCGCCAGAAAGGCGTCAGCGACGAACTGATCGCTCAGGTCAACCACGTGCTCTCTACAGCCGAGTTCGCACGCTATGCACCTGCAACAGACCATGCGATGGATGACCTCTACCGCGACACAACACAATTGATTAACAATCTGGAAGAACAAAAGATATGAAAGTAATGGTTAAAGGTTATAGATTTCTGACCGTTCTGGCAGCCTGTCTCTTCTGCGCAGCAGGTTATGCGCAGACCGCTTTTGAGCAGGCCAATGCGGCGTATGCCGAGGGGCGGTATGCCGAGGCTGCAACACTATACTCCGAGTTGATAGACCAGCAGGGACTGGACTCGCGTTCGATGGCCACGCTCTATTACAACCTGGGCAACGCGCAGTTCAAACAGGGCGAGTTAGCACAATCCATCTTGGCCTACGAGCGTGCTTTGCGGATGCAGCCGTCACATCGCGAGGCCAGACACAACCTCCGTTTTGCCCAGTCTCGTATTACGGACAATATTCCCGAACAGGATTTCTTTGTCTCCACATGGGCACGCGCGGTGCGCAACAGCCTGAGTGAACCGACTTGGTGGATGGTATCCGTGGGTCTGTGGCTGCTGACCCTCTGCGCGATAATATTGTTCCTCTTGGGCCGCACTACCTGGCTGCGCAAGACGGCTTTCCATATAGCATGGCTGGCATTGCTCTTCGCCCTCATAGCGGGCTGCAACGCCTACTCACTGAACCGACGCGATGCGCTACGGGCAGAGGCTGTTATCACACAAGGAGTAGTGAACGCCAAAGCATCTCCGGACCGCTCCGGCACGGACCTCTTTACGCTCCACGAGGGAACGAAAGTGACCATCCGGGAAACTATCGGAGAATGGGCCAACGTGCGAGTGGGAAACTACGAAGGATGGGTACGGCTCCAGAACCTGGAACGTATCTAAAAGAGATGTCAGACTAACCTAATGGATTGAAGATATCCATACCAAAAGCGGATGTAAAAGCGTCCGCTTTTTTCAGCTCTTCAGCGGTACCGAGCTGTATTCCTTTCCCGGGAGTCATCAGCAATATACGGTCGCTCAAGGCGAGAGCCAGATCCAGTTCGTGGGTGGAAATCAATATGGTTTTCCCCTGCTCGTGCGCCAACTGCCGCAGCAGGCGGAGCACCAGTATCCGGTGGGGCAGGTCCAGATGCGCCGTGGGCTCATCCAACAGGATGACGGGCGTCTGTTGCGTCAGTGCTTTGGCAATCAAGATACGCTGTTTCTCGCCGTCAGAATGGGCATTGAAAAAGGACCGCTCAATGGACGGGGACGGAGGAAAACCCACTTGACGGAGCGAGTCGGCAATTATCTCTTCGTCCGCAGCAGTCAGCCCGCCCAGAAAGGAGGTATAGGGGTATCGTCCCATCGCCACAACGTCGTGCACCGTCGTGTTTTCCATACTCAGCCGTTCGGTCAATACCAGTGCAATCGCTTTTTGGCTTTCGGCTTTCGATGTCTGACTGGCGATTCTGTATTCCCCTCCCAACGCAGGCTGCAGACCGGCTATCGTGCGCAGCAACGTGGATTTGCCGCAGCCGTTCGGTCCCAGCATGCAGACCATCTCGCCCGCTCGCAGGGTGAAATCCAAATCGGCCTGTACTATGTATTCTGTATTATGTACCCAATAACCGATGGTCAGTTTATTCGTAGAAATAGATTCGTTGTACACGGCGCGAAACAGATGTTAGTATTTCATAAGTAATGGTGCCGAGCTTGTCGGCCAGTTCCTCCAACGGCATATGTTCGCCGAACACCTCTACAGTGTCTCCCGGGCGTGCGTCAGTGCCGGTTACATCCACCATCGCCTGGTCCATGCAGACGTTTCCCACCACCGGGCAGCGTTTGCCGCGCACCCACACCTCGCCGCCGTAGTTGGAGAATCGGCGGTCGAAGCCGTCTGCAT
This sequence comes from Bacteroidales bacterium UBA3843, assembly GCA_002392745.1. Taxonomy (GTDB): domain Bacteria; phylum Bacteroidota; class Bacteroidia; order Bacteroidales; family Paludibacteraceae; genus Colicola. The sequence goes on from DGHR01000005.1 coordinate 135,899, forward strand.
AGCCGATTGGTATGACGGCAATCACGCGGTCTTCGTCCAGACGCGTATGGCGGCCGTAGCCGATGGTCTCGCCGGCTTTGACGGTCTTCACAGACAGGATAGTGGTTTCCAGTGTACATACGTTGCGCAGTTTCGCACCGGCGAAGGAGAATCCGTACAGACCGATACCCAGACGGCACATGTCAAACTGGTAATCCGTGAACCGCTCAATGCCTGCCGAGTTGCATATATGCTTGAGAATCTTGGTATCGGGTATTTGCGCACTCAGTCCTTTTTTCAGTTCCTCCGCGCAGGTATCGAAATAGCGGATTTGGCCGAGCGTGAAATCATCGAACTGCGCCTCGTCGCTGCCTGCCAGATGGGAGAATACCGAAGCCACGCGAACGGCTTTCTGGTGTGTCAGTTTGTCGATGAGCCACGGAATATCTTCCCTGTAGAATCCCAAGCGGTGCATACCGCTGTCTATTTTCACGTGCACAGGATAGTTCTCCAGCCCCTTGGCCTCAGCCGCAGCGATGACGGTCTTGAGCGACTGGTGGGAATAGACGTTCGGCTCCAGATTGTTTTCCAATATCAGGTCCATCGCCGCCACTTCAGGGTCCATGACGATGACGGGTAACGTAATGCCTGCTTTGCGCAACTCCACTCCCTCGTCTGCCACCGCTACTGCCAAATAATCCACCAGCCCGCTCTGTTGCAATGCTTTGCTGACCTCCACACTGCCGGCACCATAAGCGAATGCTTTGACCATACAGGTCAGGCGGGTCTCCGGCTTGAGTAGAGAACGGAAATAGCGTACGTTTTCCACCAGTGCCGACAGGTTCACTTTCAATACCGTCTCGTGCGTCTGGTGCAGGATTCGTTCGGCGATGGTCTCTTCGTCATAACCCAGCGCACGCATCACTGCGGCGCAAGTGCGCACGTTCTGGTGTGTCGGGTCTTCTATCACGCGCTCCGCATGGACAAACAGTTTCATTTTCTCCGCCCGCTTCTGCTCCAGCGAGACGAAGTTCTCGTCGTGCTCATGACCGATATAGGTGATGACACCTATCGTAGGACGGATGATACGTTCCAACCGCTCCATCTCGCCCGGCTGGCTGATACCCGCCTCGAAGATAGCGAGGCAAGGCTTATCACCTGCAGGCGCAGCCGGTCTTTCAGTGAAACGGTCTTTCAGTGAAGCGGTCTTACAGTCCGCAGGACGGTCAGCGTTGGCTAAAAGCCAAACGCTCAGCGGCACTCCTATCTGCGAATTATACGACTTGGGCGAACGAATCACCGTGTAGTCGTCTTTCAGCAACTGGTAAAGCCATTCCTTCACCACCGTTTTGCCGTTGGAACCGGTGATGCCGATGACAGTGCCGTGAAACTGCGAACGGACATATGCCGCCAGCGTCTGCAACGCGGCTAACACATCCGGCACCACAATAAACACACTCCCTGCTTTCGGCTGCTGACTTTCTATTTGTTCCTTGGTGCATACAAAGGCTTGCACGCCTTTGGTTTGCAGTTCAGGGATATACTTCGCACCGTCGTTCTTGGCGGTCTTGATTGCGAAAAAGAGCGTGTTCTGAGGCTCTGTGCCCAACTGGCGGCTATCCGTCAGCAGGTGGCGGATTTCCAATTCCGCCTCCACGCCCGACCCGGCATCTGCTGCCAATATCTGCTTGATTTCTGAGAGTTTCATTTTGTACAACAAGTTTTGCGCCACAAAGGTACTACAAAAATTGCACATACGCAAACAAACGAACAACTTTTTTAGAGAAGAACGCAATTTTATTGCGTATTTTAGGATACAAAACAGCTATCGGGAGCTTGCTCACGGATAGATGGTATGGATTCTAAAATATAAGGATGTCAGTCCGTTTCTCAAAAAAATTGTAAGTGCTTGCGTATGGGCTGCAAGACGCGAAAGTAGCTACGGAGGGTCCCGCCCCGTAGGGGAAGGGGAGGGGCCGAAGGTACTACAAAAATTGCACATACGCAAACAAACGAACAACTTTTTTAGAGAAGAACGCAATTTTATTGCGTATTTTAGGACATGAGTTCTCCCATTCTCAGCCATTTTCAACACCTTTATCGGAGGCTTATCGGACTTTTATCGGAGGCTTATCGGACTCAAAGGGGAATAGTGGTTAATCAGTCATATCCTGTTTTTCAATAAAAATCATGAAATATTTGTATATTTCAATTTTTTGTTGTACTTTTGCAGTCGAACCGATTGTACAAGAAAATGTCAAACAACATTACAACAACTGAACTCCTCCGCACATCCCAAAGTTGGGACGGAGCCGCATTGCCTGCCTACCCTGCCGGCAAGCCCGAACTGATAATCAAACGCCTGGACTTCCCCGTAGGCGCCAAGACCGAATGGCATCACCACCCTGTGCTCAACTACGGTATCGTACAACAAGGCGAACTGACCATCGTCTGTCAGGACGGCAGAGAGAAGACGTTCCGTGAAGGCGAGGCGCTGGTTGAAGTCATCGGCACCGTACATCGCGGCGAGAACAGAGGCACTAAGCCGGTCATTCTCAACATGTTCTATTTCTCCACTCCGGGCGAAGAGATAACCATCCGACATCCGGAATTGGACTAAAGAAACGCACGGACGAATACACAGACATATTATAAACATTCAACCATAAAAATCATATGAATATCTTGATTCTTCAAGGCTCGCCGAGGGCCAAGGGTAACACCGCCTGGATGGCGGAAGAGTACAAAGCAGAAGCAGAAGCAGAAGGTCACAACGTGACAATCTACAATCTGGGACACAAGCATATCGCCGGCTGTCTGGCATGCGAGTATTGCCACGGCAAAGGCAACGGTGCCTGCATCCAGAAAGACGATATGCAGGAACTCTATCCGCTCATGGCGGAAGCAGAAGTGCTGGTGCTCGCTGCGCCAATCTACTACTTCACCCTCTGCGCACAGATCCAGGCTGCTATCCAGCGCATGTACTGCGTCAACGCACCGGCTAAAGTGAAGAAGATGGCGCTCCTCGTTTCGTCCTATTCTCCGGGTGTCTATGACGGCGCGACAGCCGAGTTCCGCGATATCTGCAACTACTGGCACGCAGAGAACATGGGGGCTGTGACTGCCAAGATTGACGAACAGAAGACCGAAGCAACCAAACAAAAGATTGTGGAGCTCGTAAACAAGCTTTAACCCACCTGCAACAGCCCCACCTATGAGACGCTATCTTCTGCTTGTCACCATTACCCTACTGACTTTCTCTGCTGCACTGACAGCCGCTGAGACCTACGCCTACGTGGAGCGCGACTCCACCCTTTATCTGGATTTCTATGCCCCTGCAGCACCCGCTAACGGATATACCGTCCTGCATGTCTTCGGAGGAGGTTTCATATCCGGCTCACGCGCCAACAAATGGGACACAGCCTACTGCCATTCGCTGGCGGAAAGAGGTTATGCCGTGGTCGCTATCGATTACCGGCTGGGGCTGAAGGGAGTCACCAAGGTAGGTGTGACGAACCTCAAGCCGATGGAGAACGCTTTCTACATGGCGGTTGCCGATTGTTCGGCGGCAATACGGTACCTCGTTGCCCATGCTCCCGAAATGGGTATAGACCCCGATAAAATCATTCTGGAGGGCTCTTCGGCAGGAGCGATTACCGTGCTCATGACCGATTACGGACGATGCAATGCGCTCGATTATACAGCCGATCTGCCCGAGGGTTGGAAACCCGCAGCCGTCATTGCCTATAGCGGAGCTATCTACTCCACCCGCGGCGCACTCAAATGGGCTACGCCGCCCGCGCCTACGCTCCTCTTTCACGGCATGCTTGATAAGATTGTTACCTACAAACAGATTACTTTCTGCAACCGCGGTCTCTTTGGTACCAACGCCATCGTCAAACGCCTTGCCAAGTTCGATTATCCCTACTCCGTCTATCGTATTCCGGGTATCGGACACGAGGTCAGCGTAGCCGGACCGATGACACTTGACGAACTCGATCTCTTTGTCCGCCAGCGTCTTGTCAACGGCCGCACACTCTTCCAGGATGTCACCCTCCGAGACACCGCCGTTCATCCTACCAAATGGACGAAAATGTCCGTCGGCGACCTCTACAAGAAGAAATGAGAACCTATTGCATCTACGGCATACTGATTTATCTCGCGGCTATTAACGTAGCCGCGTTTTTCCTGTACGGCATCGACAAATGGAAGGCGCAGCGCAATAAATGGCGCATCACCGAGGCACGCTTGCTCCGGATAGCCGTCGCCGGCGGCAGCATCGGTGCCCTGCTCGGTATGAAAATCTGGCACCATAAGACCAAGCACAACAGATTCCGCTTCGGCCTCCCCGCCATCCTCATCCTCCAACTCGCCGCCATCCTCGCCGCGCTATACTGTTATTACTTTGTGAATTAGAATAATATCTATATGGCGGAAGCACACTATCCATATCCCGATATAGAGCAGCACCCTTTGCAGCCTTTTCTGCCTGCTAACGCACAGATACTGATGCTGGGCAGTTTCCCGCCACCCAAAGAACGGTGGTGCATGGATTTCTTCTACCCCAACCCTCAAAACGACATGTGGCGAATCATCGGACTGGCTTTCTTTGGCGACAAGACATTTTTTGAAGGACAAAGGGACAAAGTACAAAGTACGAAGGCAAATAAGAAAGTGTTCGACCGTGAAAAGATTGTCGCTTTCTGCCAGGCGAAAGGCATTGCTATCTTCGACACGGCGCAGGCGGTCATCCGCTTGCAAGGCAATGCGGCGGACGAACACTTGGAGATAGTTGAGCAGACCGACATCGCTGCCCTGCTGCAACAGATACCGTCCTGCCACAATCTCTGCTGCACGGGCGGCAAAGCCGCGCAGACACTGGCGGAGATACTGCATTGTGCTACTCCTAAAGTCGGCGAATATACCGAGACACACTTTGCCGGCAGAACCATCCGTTTCTGGCGGATGCCGTCTTCCTCACGGGCGTACCCGCTATCGCTGGAGAAGAAAACGGCTGCCTACCGCCGTATGTTTGAAGCCACACACCTGCTATGACCCTCTATACCGCCGCATATCACTCCCCCCTGGGACCTTTCGTCATAGAGAGCGACGGAGAAGCATTAACCGGTCTGCGGTTCGGGGATTCCGGCATCGGGAAAAACCTCCACCCCATGCCAACGCAAACAACCTCTTCTCTCCCTATCTTTGATGAAGTAATCCGATGGCTGGACGATTATTTTGCGGGCAGGCAGACAGAGAACGCCGCCATGGGTGCAAAGACAGACGCACGGATTATAGTCCAACCCAAAGGCACAGCATTTCAGCAGCACGTCTGGCAGGCTCTTTTGAACATTCCGTATGGCAAGACGGTCAGTTACGGAGAGATAGCCCGGAGGGTCGGCTGCAAATCCGCGCAGGCTGTAGGACAAGCCGTCGGAGCCAACCCTATCGCATTGCTCATCCCTTGCCACCGCGTCATTGCCGCGCACGGCAAATTAGGCGGCTACGCATACGGAATAGAACTAAAAAGGCACTTATTGGAATGGGAGAAGAACCCTACAGAGACGTTCGCGATGCGTACTAATCGTGCCCTTCAGGGCTAAGAAAGAGTTCGCAAAGCTCGAACGATTATTTCTATGTCCTTGCTGCTGCCCGCACTCGCGCGGCGCACGTACTCCTTCTTGCAGTGCATACGCAGGATACTTGAAACTTTTTTTGAGAATGACGGACGTTTCGTCCTTTCGTATAGAGCTACCTTCACAAAAAAGTTTCTCATTTTCTTGCGTATGTGCAATTTTTGTTGTACCTTTGTCGCCGTAATGATTCCGTCTGGGCGGTATAACGAGAAAAACACCCGTGCTAAAAGGTATTTTCATATCATCAGGAATAGTAATCCTCATCCTTCTGATACTGTATATCTCGTTCTGCGAGCGTAATGAGTTATGGGTGAGAGTATGCTGTTGCGTGGCGATTATTGCGGTGGTAGCAACGGCGACATACAGAACGTGCGTTATTCTCCGGTTGCGCAATATGGCGACAGAGATACCTGTGCATGACGAGATTTTGTTGGACGATAACAGGATTCATCTCCATCAAACCGTTGTTTATGTCCGCGAAGAAGAGGACAAGACCTATTCCCTATTCGACAAAGAGAACCATTTGCTGGCGGATAGTATACGCTCGTGGACCATCGAGCACATAGAAATCAGTCCCAAGGATAGATTTGATGCGATTGAGTACGTGTCATTCTCCGGAGACACATTGCTCTACGATATGTATCACCATATGCCCCGAAGGCCGGAAGTGTTCGAACCGCACTCCAGGGAGGCTATATTATGGGAATTCAACTATAGCAATCTATAAACTCACATGAAAAAGGAAAAACAATCTGTAGAAAGTACTCCGCAGGACGCTCAGCCCAAGCGGATTGTCATTAATGTAGAACGCTACCAAAACCTGATAGAGGCCTTGGAAGACCGCGTGAAAGTCCGGCGTATAGCTGCCAGCATCTTCTGTATAGGGATTCTGCTATTTACCGCACTGACCGTGATCATGCTCAGCCTCAAGTCCTTTTTCCCCTACAGCGACATCAGCACATCCGCATTCGGCACCACCACTATTACCAACGAGCAGAAGCAGGTGTCGTATTTCCTGTTCAACACCGCGGACCTATGGGCCAATTCCGGCATTTATGTCAAGAAGGGGGACGTCATCTCTATCCATTCCTCCGGTTCCGCCAATACGGCTATTCACCATATTGACGAAGCCTCGCGCGACAATACACAACCGCACGACAGAAACTTCGGCCCCTTAGGAGAAATCAAAGACGCAGAAAGCAAGCGTGACAAACTGCGCAGCCAATTCCGTATCTTCCCCAATTATCCGCAGAGTGCGCTGGTCATGCAAGTCAGCAAAGAGACCAACCGAGACTCGCTGCGCAATACGCCGCGCGAAGGCAATTCACATAATTTCTATTACATCGGAGCGCAGCGTGATAACATCCATATCGTAGAAGACGGCGTGCTCCTTTTCGCCATCAATGATATCGTGCTGGATACCGTCACCATCCTGAAAATGATGATAGAGAACATCAAGACGATGGCCGAGTTATCCCACGACACTGCTTTACAACAGCTATACGCATCCGTCCGCAAAGCGCCGCATGTGCCGTTTATCCGCGAGCAGATTAAGAGATTCATAGCGAGCGGTCATGGGGCTACCTATGACGAATACATGCAAAAAGACAGCACGTTGCAGTTCGGCGGGTACGAATCCTCCAAATACGAAACGACGAAATGTCCACACCTATCGGAGATGGATTATTATTACGACCACGGCTATAAGAACGCATGGTATGATGACAATATCGGCTCCTTCCTGATTGTAATAGAAACCGAGAACAGAAACCGCTTGAGCCATGGAGAATAAAGAGCTGACATCCTATATCCTGCAATCTATTCAGCAGGAAAAGGCGGAACATATCACCATCAATGATGACAGTTTCATCGTGCAATTAAGCGAGCATAATTCCCGGGGATTCTGGAAGCGAGGTGCACGGCTGGTGGGACTCGTCTTGACATGCGTGGTCGTCATAGCCTTTATCATCTATAGTGCGGTTTTCTATTGCCAGAACGTGCTGTTCTACAGCGGCGAGTTGAACGTCAACCAGTTTGGCGCGTTCACGCCGAAGAAATCCTACAGCAGCGAATATGCCATGTATCTGTTCAACTCCAAAGAGCAGTGGATCAACTCCGGCATACAGGTATTGAAAGGAGACCGGCTTTTTATCGGCGCATCCGGAGCATATCACACGAACTACCGGAAATTGGTGGACGCCGCGCGCAACAACACTTTGGCGGATACGTTTTGGATTGACCGGGACACCACCGCGCTGAGATGGATTTATACCTCCCATTCCGGCAATCATGCGTGTCCGGACACCATCAACAGAAAATATACCGGCACGTATTCCGAAAACGGGCAACCATTTATGTTCGGAGACATACTGTTCCAGGTCGTACCCGAGTATCAAGTCTCCAATGCGGGGTACGACGAAGACATGGCGCGTATATACAAGATTCCTTCGCCAACAGAAGGCGCGTACAGACCTATTGAAATCCGCCAGAACGGGACGTTGGCATTTATGGTAAACGACCGGAAACCGGCGAACAATATCGGTCAGATTCTTGTGGCTACGGAGATATTCCGCCATTCGGACAGTTTTTGCGGGACGACATGGAAAAAGATTTTCTTCAGATGGCTCGATGTGCCCTATTATTACTATAATCTGCTGCGACACGAAAACAGGCATTTTGTAGCCGTATTCGTATATTGGTTATCCGCATCGTTGGAGCTGGCATTCTTCTGCCTGCTGGCGTTCTTCCTGCCCATCTGTTTCTATTATTCGGCATACTTGGTCGGTCATCCCAAAAAAGAATATAACCGACTGAAAAACAAGATAAAAGAGCTGTATCTCCGCTGTCTGTCATATCAAAATAAACACTAATCATGCCTGCTACCGTTCCCTATATATTGATTGCTGTCGCTGCACTGCTGGCAGTGATTGGAATGGTCATCCGCAGAGACTTCAGGAATATCGGCGGTATCTGCGGCGTAGTCGCTATTATTCTTTTCATCGTGGCCATATGTATCCTTGCTTTTACGGGCACAGCACCGCACATAGTGGATGACCCCAATATGCCGGTATCATACCCCTGAATGGGGCACTGCTGAGACATACCGCGAGCGGAGAAGGAAGCATACAAGAACAACGCCCTTTGTGAGCGTTGTTCTTCTTATAATATAGCCATTGTGATGTCTTCGGCTTCGGCGAGATTGAGTTTCTGACGGACTTGGGTCTTGCGTTGGTAGATGGTTTGGAGACTTTGACGAGTGAGCATGTTGATCTCCTTGGTGGAGAAATCCGCTTTGAGTAAACAACAGAGTTGAATCTCTTTTTCATTCAGTAACGGGCCATGCTCCTTTGTACTTGGTACTTGGTCACTTTGTCCCTTGTCCCCGTATTTCTGCACAAGACGTGTATAGAAGCCATCATAAACCAAATCAATGGTTTGGTAAATGCTTGGCCAATCGATGAGGGCATTGGCGGTTTCCTCGTTCAAGGCCATGAGACGCGCAAGCAGTTGTTGGTTGGCTTCGGTGGGTGTTCCGGCAATCGTTTTGATGACACCCAATTGCTGCAACATCAGTTTGCGTACATCCACCTCCTTCGTACTTGGAACTTGGTCACTTGGTACTTTGTCACTTGGTATTTTGTCACTTGGTATTTTGTCACTTTGTCCCTTATTTATGATTCCTCTCAGGGTTTCTATCTCTTCTTCTTTCTCCAAAAGCATACGTTGACGACGGCGGTACAGATAGACGGACAGTAGGATTCCGCCCAAAGTTACAAAGAACAGCATAATTATCACAATCATCTGCCGTTGGCGGCTGATGGTCAGGTACAGATTACGTTCACGCAAGTCACGGATAGAACGCTCTTTGGCTTCCGCTACGCGGTAACGCACGTAGTCCGCCTCCGACCAATGGTTATTGTATTGTACCAACGGGAAACAATGGTACGAACCCTTCTGGGCATATTCCAGCACTTGTCTGTGCGCAAGAAAAGCCGCTTCGGCTGCCGGGTCAAACTCCGCGCTCTCTTTGTATTTGGCGAACAACTCCTCCACCTCGCGCATATAACGCTCCGCACGCTGTTTGTCACCTTTGTTCAGCCACAAGCGCGAGAGCGAATAGAGGCTCTCCACCTGCAACCAACTGTCCGCTTGGCGGTATTCTTCCGTCAGATCTTCCAGCATCTTTATTGCACGGTCAGTTTGTCCTATTTCGCCTAACAGGTCAGCATAATTACGGCGAACCACATTGACAATAAACGCTGAGTCCGCAGCTTGTGCAATCGCTTTCCCAAAGCACTTCTCCATCTTGTCATATTCGCCGAGCGAGAAATAGACAATCGCCAACGCATTATACACGCGCTCCACTTCGTCCAGATGAATCGCCTTACCGTTATCCAGACCGATGAGCGTCTCCGTGTATTCGCGCACATGTTCGTAATCATAATCGCGCATGGCTATCTCCGCCGACACGCGCAGTACGATCACTTGCCATAGATGTTCTCCTGATTGTTCCGCTACCTCGTCGGCATATTTCTTTTGCCGTTGCAGCACTTCCTGTGTCCGCGCTTTGTCACCGTTCCACCAGAAATACATCGCCTCATCCAATCCGGACAATATCATATGGCGTGCATCTCCGTGCTCTTCTTCCCATTGCGTGCGATAATACTCAGACGCCCAACAAATCATGGAATCCTCGGACAGCGATTGCATGGAATTGGCATGTAGGTCGCAAATAACGAACCAATACTTAGCCAAATGCTCATCGTCCAACCGTTCAAGACGCTCGACTTGTCGTATCAGCAACTCTGCGGTATCCCTGCTGCTATATAATAACTCTTCCGCAGTATCAATCCGTTCCCTATCCCTCCGCACACTGCAGCTCACCATGAGGCAAAGAGCCATTCCAAGAATACTAAACCATCCAAATTTTGCTGTAGCCATTTTCGATGCTATTTTTCAAAAATCGATGCAAAATTACTAAAAATTTCCGACATGCACAAGTTGATATAAGCCTCACACGCCCATATATAAATTTTCTTTTAGTAAGATTGCTTATTTTCAATAAGTTACAAGAGGCAAATATAAATCGCGGAATTTGGATATAAATGGGTTTTTGTAGTAACTTTGCAGTCGCGTTCGGCAAGGAGATTGCGGCATTCGATACCGCTCCGCTTAATCGATAAAGCAACTCCTGCCTCCGCTCTCCCCACTGCGTGCGATGCACACATCGGGGGCCCCATAAAAAGAAACGTTTAACAACTCAAAAAAACACTATTATGACAAAGAAA
>DGHR01000002.1 GCA_002392745.1 Bacteroidales bacterium UBA3843
GGTGTTGTCACCGATAATCTTCACGGAGTTCTTGTTAGCACCTACGGTACCATCGGCACCCAGACCGTAGAACTTAGCCTGGAAGAGCGAAGCGTCACCCATCGCAATCTCCTCGCCTACAGGCAGCGAAGTGAAGGTGATATCATCGTTGATACCTACGGTGAAGTGGTTCTTCGGCTCGGGCAGAGCGAGGTTCTCGAAGACAGCCAGCATCTGCGCCGGAGTGGTATCGTTGGAACCCAGACCGTAGCGTCCGCCAACCACGAGCAGATCCTTCAGACCGAGTTCGTCGAGTGCGTCTTTTACATCGAGGTAAAGCGGTTCGCCGTTAGCGCCCGGCTCTTTGGTACGATCGAGCACGCAGATACGTTTAGCGCTCTTCGGCAGCGCCTCCTGCAAGTATTTGAGGCTGAACGGACGATAGAGGTGTACGTTGATGAGACCGAGTTTCTTGTTGCCCTTGGCAGCCTCGTAGTCGATGACTTCGCGGATAGCCTCGCAAGCAGAACCCATACAGATGATGATGTTCTCTGCGTCAGCAGCTCCGTAGTAATTGAACGGACGGTATTCGCGGCCGGTGATCTTAGAGATCTCCTTCATGTAGTCGGAAACGATATCCGGCACTGCATCGTAGAAACGGTTGCAGCTCTCGCGGTGAGTGAAGAACACATCGGGGTTCTCCGCCATACCTTTCATCTCCGGACGCATCGGGCTGAGGGCACGCTCACGGAACTCCTGGAGCGCCTTGTAGTCCACCAGCGGACGGAGATCCTCCATATCCATCGCCTCTACCTTCTGGTACTCGTGCGAGGTACGGAAGCCGTCGAAGAAGTTGAGGAACGGCACGCGGCTCTTGATAGTAGCGAGGTGTGCTACTCCGGCGAGGTCCATCACCTCTTGTACGGAAGCCTCAGCCAGCATAGCGAAACCGGTCTGGCGGCACGCCATGACATCCTGGTGGTCACCGAAGATACAGAGCACGTGGCTTGCCAGCGTACGAGCCGATACATGGAAGACGGTCGGGATCAACTCACCGGCAATCTTGTACATGTTCGGGATCATCAGCAGCAGACCCTGCGAAGCGGTGAAAGTGGTGGTGAGCGCACCTGCGTTCAGCGAACCGTGAACAGCACCTGCGGCACCTGCCTCAGACTGCATCTCCTGCACGAGTACGGTCTCGCCGAACAGGTTCTTGCGACCTGCGGCTGCCCACTCGTCCACGTTCTCCGCCATAGGCGACGACGGCGTGATAGGATAGATGGCTGCTACCTCGGTGAACATGTAAGCTACATGCGCCGCAGCGGCGTTACCATCCATGGTCATAAATTTCTTTTCTTTTGCCATAAGACTAATATTAGTTGTTAAAATATTGTTGGGTTAATTGATTGCTAGTTGGCTAGTGGACTAGTTGACTAGTGGACTAGTACAAGAATCCCAAGAGCCAGAGAGGGATGATATTGCCGCGTCCCATCTCCAGGTCACCGATAGCCGTCGGGCGGATAGTATCCCTCAGCGGCGCTTCCTCGCGGACATCGAAATAATATTTGTTGTCCACCACGAACATTGCATTCCGCTCGGTAGCGTTCACCTTGTGCGAACCATGAACGAAGGTATAGAAACAGGTCTCGTAGAGGTCCATCGGCGTAGCTTCGCGCGTGAAATTCATATTTACCAGGTTGGTATTGTGCATATATACCTTGCTGGGCTTCATGGGGAAATTCTTGTTCTCGGGATAGAGCAGGTTAATCAGTCGCGAGTCCTTGAGATACTTAATATAGTTCATCGTAGTGGCGCGGCTGAGTCCAATCTCTTCGGACAGGCTGCTGACATTCAATGCGCAGGGAGTCTCGCACATAAGGATATAGAGCAGTTTGCGTAGTTTATGCAGGCAAGCCACATCAATCTGCTTAATCATCAGCACATCCACCTCCAGCTGCGAGTTCATGGTCTTGAGCAGTTCCGCATCGAAGCAGCTACTCTCCAGATACGACGGATAATAGCCATGATAGAGATACTCCTTGAAATAGCTCAGCGGTTTGACCCGTTCGCAGATCTCGCGCGAGATAGAGGAATGGTGCTGCAATATTTCGGGGAGCGTATACGGGCGGAAGCGCAATCCTGTCTGCAGATTGAGATACTCGCGGAAGGAGAATCCGCGGAGGTTGTATGTCTTGACGATATCAATCAGATCATGATTTTCCTCATCAATAGGCATGACGGGCGTAGCGCAGAAGACGATATGCAGTTCCGGATACTTGGCATGGCATCGTCTGAGTTCGCGCGACCAGTTGGGATATTTGAAGAGCTGGTCGAGGAAGAGATACGAGCCTCCCTGACGGACGAACGCCGAAGCCAACTGAGTGAGCGTGTGTTCCGTAAAATAGAAATCATTCATGCTCACATACAGGCACGGTCTCTGGAGACGTCTCTTGCGATGTCCTTTCATTTTTGCCGCAGCCTCCAGTTCTTCTCTCCAGGCCTGCTCAATTTCTTTTGCACGGCACAAAAGGAAATCCGTTTTTCCTACACCGCGCCCTCCTTTAATAGCAATCAGTCTGTCGTTCCAGTCAATCTCGTCCATCAGTTTTCGACGGATCGGCATGGATGCTTTCGCTACTAAAAAATCATGAATTCTAAAAAACGCGTCTAACATGGTTGTGGTATTTTTTTCTTTTCAGGCTGCAAAGGTACGCATTTTTTTTTGAATTTGCAACATCTGGTTTACATTTTTTTCAAAAAAATGTCATTCCTATCAAAAAAAAAGGAAGGGACCGCTGTTTGCAGTCCCTGTTTCCGCCCCTGCCCGGAGCGTCTGATTACAAGCTGATAGCGCCGCTGGGGCAAACGCCCTCGCACGTTCCGCACTCGATGCAAACCTCAGGGTCAATCGAATAGTGCTCGCCCTCGTGGATTGCTCCCACCGGGCACTCGTCAATACATGTACCGCACGCAACGCAGTCAGTAGAAATTTTGTAAGCCATAATTTTATAATTTACGATTTAGTTATACTATTTACGATGTACGATTTATTGAAATTTGGCCATCGGACCATTTGCGAGTGCAAAGTTAGACAAAAAAAATGGAACTACCAAATAATAGGGATAGTTTTTATAAAAAAAGTCAATTTTTCCACATTGAGATGAAAAAAAAGCCCCTATTTTTTGGTAGATTTCTTGGCAGACTGCAACGCCGCCATCAATTGTGCGTTCGGAGAGAGTTTGCCGGTAGCGGCAGAGGAAGTGTTTTTTTCGACGAGTCCTTTTCTTTGCGCATAGGTTTTCCAGTCCTTGGCCCCTCCGGCGGGAGAGACAGGCAGTCCGAGTTGGAGGAAATGGCAATAGGCGATACCGAGCGCGTCGGTAGCATCCAGTTTCTTAGGCATTTGCTCGTCAGGGATATGCAGGAAACGCTGCAGCATGCCCGCCACCTGCTCTTTGGACGAATGTCCGTTTCCGGTAATCGCCATTTTGATTTTCATCGGCGAATACTCATAGATAGGCACGTCCTTGCTCAGCGCGGCAGCGATGGCGACCCCCTGCGCATGGACGATTTTAATCATCGTTTGCGGGTTTTTGTCCACAAACTGGGTCTCGATAGCCAGACAGGACGGATGGTAACGGTCGATGAGGTCCTGGAGGAAGAAAAACTCCTTTTGGAGCCTCGGATACTGACCTTCGATTTTATGCACGTCCATCACACCGAAATCAAGGATTTCGACTTGCTGTCCGACAGAGCGGAGCAAGGCGTATCCCATAAAAAGCGTACCCGGGTCGATACCTAAAATAATATGTTCTTTGCGGACGGAATCAATCATAATTTACCATCTGACCAGTTACCGGTTATTCGTCTTTTTCGTGACTGCGGATAAATCCGCGGACGATGACCACGACGGCTCCGGCAATCAGTACATAATCGCCATAGGGTTCAATCTTGGCCACATTGAGCGCCGCGCCGACAGCCAAAATGACCAAACCGATAATCAATACAATACTGGAAGTTCTCATTTTCGGGTATATTTCAAAATCACGGGATAATATATACAATATATTATAGGTATTGGCAGGATACGATGCGCGTCAAACGCGTCTCCGATGCGCCTACGACAAGGATCAACGAGGAACCAATAACGAACCTAAAAACGGGTTATACCCGTACAGGAACCGTTTTATTCCTCCTCCACAAGATATATATCCTCCTCGGGCATGTGCATAAAATAATGTTCGCGTGCATAGCGCTCGAGGCTGTCGGGATGCTGGAGACTCTGAATCTCCCTCTGCGTGCGCTCCGTTTCCCTGTTGTAGAAGTCGCGTTGCTCCTCCATGCGCCTGATTTCGCGTCCGCGCTGAACAAAACGAATCATGCTCTGGTCCCCGATAAAAATATAGACGACCAGAAAGAGCACCAACGCAAGCACATACTTGCCCCATTTGCTGATACGCAAGCGCGACCAAAAATCCGAAATGTTCATCGTTGAGGTTGTATAATTTTCAAAATCGAGGGCAAAGGTACAAAAAATAATTGAAAATTGAAAATTGAAAATCAAAAATTTGTATAATTCATATTTTTTTTGTAATTTTGTAGCCGTTTTATATCCACAGTTATGAACAGCCGTATTCCATTTCTGATTGCAGCAGTCCTATTATTCTGCTCCACAATAGCCGGACAAGTCCATATTCAGATAGACGACCCGGGCAGTTGGTCCACCCGTGCGCTGGATTCCTATCACGGTCAGACCGTTGTTTTTGACGTGCCGATGGTGGTATGTGCCAACGCCAACGGCAACTATGTCGTATCTCCGTGGCGCCGTTTCAACGGAGAGAGTCACGGCGTGATGGGTTCGGCAGAATACAACGAGACGGTGCGCATAAACAACACCTGCATGTTCAGTTTGAGCGGCGTGAGCGGTTATCACCGCTGCGGTGAGAAGATTTACAACCTGCAGGCACAAGTGGGCAGCAGTTCAAGCCAGTTGACATGGAAAGGCGGCACCTGGAAAGGCAACACCCGTGCCGATCTGGAAGCCGGCATACCGGATTTAGGCGACTACCGGTTGCTGCTATGCGGCTTCAATCTGGAGAACTACTACATCACGCCCAATTCGATGGGAGCGAAGAATTATTCCGACCATCAGAAACAGCGCGCCAAAGTGAGCAAAGCGCTGAAGAAAATCAATGCGGACATATACGGTCTGGTGGAGTTGCAACAAGGCAACGAGGCGATAGCAGAAATCACAAGCGACCTGAACAACAACCTGCCCGGCCGCAATTACAAATACTTCAACGACGCGAGCAGCGGAACGAGCCAAGCAGTGGGATTTGTGTACGACGCCAACAAAGTGGAGCCGATCGGTACTCCGGCCGAGACCAGTGTGGAGTTGCTGTACCGCAAGAAAATGATATGCTTCCGCGAGACAGCCACCGGCGAGAAATTCATCTACTCGATCAACCACTTCAAATCCATGAACACGGGTGCTAACGACCGCCGTGTGAATGAAGCCCGTGCCGTGCTGAAACTATATAATTCCTACCGCCAGAACCGCAATGTGAGTGAAAACGACGCCCTGATTATGGGCGATATGAACTGCTATGCGTTTACCGACCCGATCATGGTATTTACCAACAACGGAATGATAGACCTGCACCGCGCTTTCCACGCCGACAGCAGCTACAGTTACATGTTCGGCGGCATGGCCAGCTATATCGACCACGCCATCAGTTCGGAGTCGCTCTACCGGCAGATTACCGGCATGTCGGCATACCATATCAACTCGGACGAGGACGACGATTACACCTACGACAAATCAAGCGACAACACGATGTTCCGTTGCTCGGACCACGACCCTGTGCTGGTCGGTCTGAAACTGGACAGCACTCTCTCGCAGACCATCGAGCCGTACACCAGTGACGGCAGTTTAAGCGGAGACAGCCTGAGTTTCTATTACGTATACACCACCAACGAGGACCCTGTGATTTATTTCGACATATACACCATCAACGGTCTGCCCGTCTGCCCTATCAGCAAGATTATTTACGAGGGCGACCTGTTTGAGAAGCGCACGAAATACTACACGCTCAAAGACAGCAACCCCAACCTGCCGGAAGAGTTAAAGCAAATGCTTCCGCTTCCGTCCGGCATATACGTGCTGCATTTCTACTACAAAGGGACCATCAGTTCGCACAAACTTATCATCCGGTAAATGGCAGACTTGTTCAGCGAAATAGAAGAGCCGGAGCGCAACGAGATACGCGCATTGCGCAAGGAACTGGAGGAACAGAACTACAAATACTATGTTCTGAACCAGCCCTCGATGTCCGACCGCGAGTTCGACGAGAAAATGCACCGGCTGCAGGACCTGGAGGCCCTGTATCCGGATATGTATGACCCGAAGAGTCCGACCCAGCATGTGGGAAGCGATTTGATGAAGGGACCAAGTGACCAAGTACCAAGTACCAAGGGGAAGGCTTTTGAGACGGTCAAGCACAAATACCCGATGCTGTCATTGGCGAACAGTTATTCGCGCGAGGAGATAGAAGACTGGGTACGGAAACTGCCTGAGGGCGTGGAGATTGTATGCGAGCTGAAGTTCGACGGGTTGAGTATCAGTCTATGGTACGAGAAAGGCGTTCTAACCCGTGCGCTCACACGCGGAGACGGCCAACAGGGCGATGACGTCATCCAAAACATAAAGACCATCCCTTCCATCCCATGGCGGATTGAGCGCAACGATATTCCGGAACGATTCGAGATGCGCGGAGAAGTGCTGCTGCCATGGGAACGTTTCGAGGCGCTGAACAAAGAGCGCGAGGAACAGGAAGAAGCATTGTTTGCCAATCCGCGTAACGCAGCCAGCGGAACGCTCAAACTGCAGGATCCGAAGGAAGTTGCACGTCGCGGGCTGACAGCATATCTCTATTACATGCTTGGCGAGGAACTGCCGGGCAAAACCCACTATGAACGGCTGGAAAAAGCCAAAGAATGGGGTTTTCAAATCAGCGACGCCATCAAAGTGTGCAAGGATGTAGACGAGGTGATGGCATATATCTCTTATTGGGATACAGAGCGCAAGAAACTGTCCGTTGCAACAGACGGTATCGTACTGAAAGTAAACAATTTAGCACAGCAGGAAGAGCTTGGCTACACCGCCAAAACACCTCGCTGGGCGATTGCATACAAGTTCCCCGCCGAGAAACAGTTGACACTGCTCAAAGAAATCACCTACCAGGTAGGCCGCACAGGTGTCGTAACACCCGTAGCAAACCTGGAGCCGGTGCAATTGAGCGGCACGATAGTGCAACGGGCAACCCTTCACAACGAAGATTTTATCCGCCAGTTGGATATCCGTCCGGGCGACCGCGTATGGGTGGAGAAAGGCGGAGAGATTATCCCGAAGATCGTCGGTCGTGCCGACCGAAATGATGAAATGAGCGCGACTCCGTCGCTCAATGATGGAATGATGTATTCTTTCCCGGATGTTTGTCCGGAATGCGGGGCGAAATTGGTAAGAGTGGAAGGCGAGGCGGCATGGAGATGTCCGAACGAAGCCGGTTGCCCTCCGCAAATAAAAGGAAAGATTGAGCATTTCGTGAGCCGCAAGGCAATGAACATAGACGGTCTGGGAGAAGAGACCATCGATTTGCTATACCGCCAGGGTCTGCTGCACAACATCGCAGACATCTATAGCCTGCGCTCCGAAGACATCGCAGTCCAGGAACGATTAGGCGAGAAATCCGCGCAGAACATCCTGGATGGAATTGAGGCCTCCAAGAAAGTGCCTTGGGCAAGAGTACTCTTCGCACTCGGCATACGCATGGTAGGCGAGACCACGGCAAGAAAAATAGCCCGTGTGTACAACACAATAGACAATCTGCAATGGGCAACCGCAGAACAACTCTGCGCCATAGAAGACGTGGGGCCGCAGATAGCAGAGAACATTGTGGCATATTTCAACGACATGAGCAATCTGGAGATACTGGAACGCTTGCGTCAAGCCGGATTGCAGATGGAGGGAGAGAGTTACCAACCATCCGCCGCCAGCCATCAGTTGGACGGTATGAGTATCGTAATAAGCGGTACGTTCGCACAGCACAGCCGCGATGAATACAAAGAGATGATTGAACAAAACGGCGGCAAGAACACCGGTTCGGTAAGCAAAAAGACATCGTTCATACTGGCCGGCGAGAATATGGGACCGGAGAAGTTGAAGAAAGCCGAGAGTCTGGGAATCCGCCTCGTCAGCGAAGAAGAGTTCCTGGAAATGATACAATGATTCCGGAATGCCATCATACCCAAATACCGTAATACCGAAAATGAAAAAAATAAAGCAATTCATATTTGACTACATTCTCCGTCATCAACCGGACCGTGAGGTGCGTTTTCCTCACATGGAGTTACCGCTAAAAGTGATGATTATATACGAGAGCGATGTGCTGGAGCGCAATGACGCCATCAAAGCAATCCGTCAGGATTTGCTGCGGCGTCAGATGGATGTGACGATGTGGGGATACGTAGAAAAGAAAGAAATCAGCACCCTGATTCTGCCCCAAAGCCGGATACTGGGCACCGACAGTTACAACATACTGGGCAAATTACAGAAAGACGCGCTGACCGATTTGCAGGCAGAGACATACGACCTGCTGATAGACCTGACGACCCGTCCCTGTCTGCCCCTGCGCTATATCGCGATGTACACCCGGTCGAGCTTCAAAGTGGGTCTGAATTTAGGCGAAGGCGTGCATGACATGCTCATCTCGCCCCCAAATCTGGACACAGAACAGGCCAAACCGGAAGCGACCTGGTTGTACGACCTAATCATTACCTATCTGACCCAAATAAAAAGCTGCGACTAACCATAGACGGCAATAGCAATGGACAAAAGAACATTAACAGGTTTAGGCACAGCGCTGATAACCCCCTTTCAGGCGGACGGAAGCGTGGATTACAAGTCCCTGGAACAACTGTTAGACAAGCAGTTGGAGGGCTATGTGGATTATATCGTCGTATTAGGGACTACGGGCGAAGCCGCGACGCTGAGTGCCGAGGAAAAGAAGGAAGTACGGCATTTTATCGTCCGGAAAGTGAACCGCCGTTTGCCATTAGTATTAGGCGTAGGAGGCAACAACACCGCCGCAGTATGCTCGGAACTGCAAACATTGCGGGAGGAGTTGACAGAAGATTATGCTGCCATTCTATCCGTATGTCCGTATTACAACAAACCCAGCCAAGAAGGTCTGTACCAACATTTCTGCGCCGTAGCAGAGGCGAGTCCGATACCCGTGATACTATATAATGTACCCGGGCGCACGGGCGTGAACCTGCTTCCGGAAACCGTTATGCGCATCTACAACGCCCGACCCGACAAGATCATAGGCATCAAAGAAGCCTCCGGCAACGTGGAGCAAATCAAAGATTTAATCTGCAAAAAGTCAAAAGTAGAAAGTCAAAAGCAATTTCTTGTTATAAGCGGCGATGACGGGATAGCCTGTGAGCTGATGGAGGCAGGAGCGGATGGATTGATCAGTGTGGCGAGCAATGCTTTTGCCCATGATTTCTACCAGATAGTGCATCAAAAAGACAGCCGGATGCAGGCCCGGTATGAAGAGATGATACGTCTTCTGTTCGCGGAAGGCAATCCGTCGGGAATCAAGACTGTCTTAGCCGCACAAGGCGTAATACAAAACATACTGCGGCTTCCGTTGGTCAGCAACAGCAAAGGCATACAAGAAAAAATCCGTAACGAGTTGGCAGAACTCGGCCGATAGTAAACTATCCCTGCGCCGAAGACTCCTTCAGGCGCTTGATTTCCTGCTTACGGTAAGCGGAAGGCGATGCGCCCATCTGGCGCCAGAAATATTTTCCGAACAGCATTTGATTCTCAAACCCGAGTTGGGAAGCAATCGCTTTGATAGAACGGTTGCTATGCACCAACATTTCCGTGGCGTCACGCAGGACATAACTATTAATCCACCAGTTGGCAGTATGTCCTGTCACCTGTTTTGTACACGCACTCAGGTATTTCGGAGTGACACAAAGCTGGTCCGCATAGAATTTGACCGCTCTCTCCTGCTGATAGAACTTCTCAAGGAGGCTTGTGAAGCGCGTCATTATTTGTTCGTAGCGGCTCTCTCCGAGCGGTTCATCCTGTGCTCTCCATAGTTTGTCAGAAGCCGCGAGGCGGAAATAGAGGTTTAGCAACGAGGCGCATATATCCAACATAGAATCCGCCCGATCGTGCTCCATTGTATCACGAAGCAGCGAGACGATGTCCATAATCGTCCGCATCGCATATTCATTATGAACGACCACCGGATTCTTTCGCATTTCGGTATAGATAGCGAATCCTTTCTTGATAAAAATCATCTCGCTGATTTGTTTGGAAAGGATATAAACGACCGCATCCATATCTTCGCTATTCCCAAGGATCTGCACCTGCTGTTTCGGCATAATATTTACCGACATTCCCGGCAACAGTTTGATAGGAGTGCCATCCACGATGGCGTTAATCCATCCCTTGGTAACGATAAAGAAACATGTTTTGCTGACCTGCGAAATAATCGTTTGAGGTTGAAAGACCGGATGCTGAATCAAAAAGAACTCATTGGCGCAGTGCCAAAGGTCTCCCGCCCTGAAATAATCAGGAAAAAACGAAGCGGCGTTGGATTGTCTATTAAACATTGGAAAATGTTTTCTTGGTAAAAGTGTGGCAAAGTTAAGTATTTTTTCGGACATAAAAAAAGAAATGCGGAATAATGTGAAAAACCGCCAAACATATCAGAAAAATATTCCTAAAACCCAGAAAAATGTTTGTAACAGGAGATAAAAAAGTGCCACGGCTTGAGCCATGGCACCAAAGTGTAAGCGGTTCAAAAAACGCTACAAAGAAAGTTATTTCGCTTTCTTAGCCTTGTCAACGATAGCTTTGAACGCAGCAGGCTGGTTCATAGCGAGGTCTGCAAGCACTTTACGGTTGATAACAATCCCTGCTTTCTTGAGCGCGCCCATGAGTTGGCTGTAACTCAGTCCCTCGAGGCGTGCAGCAGCGTTGATACGCTGAATCCAAAGAGCCCGGAAAGTACGTTTTTTGTTCTTACGATCGCGGTAAGCATACTGCAAACCTTTCTCCCATGTGTTTTTAGCGACGGTCCAAACATTGGCACGACCACCAAAATTGCCACGAGTGAGAGACAAAATCTTCTTACGACGGTTGCGCGAAGCAACGTGATTAACTGATCTTGGCATTTCTCTTTCCTTTCAAAATTGATGGTTAGTACTTAACGAAGCAAAAGCATCTCACGTACGGAGCGCAAGTTCGTTTGATCAACTAAAGCAACGTGGGTCAGGTTGCGTTTCTGTTTTTTAGTCTTCTTGGTAAGGATGTGACTTTTGTACGCATGCTTACGTTTGATTTTACCCGTTCCGGTAAGCGTGAAGCGCTTTTTGGCACCGGAATTAGTTTTTACCTTTGGCATTTTGTATAAAAATTAAATTGTTAATAATTCACCCGTCAGGCAGCCGTGCGCACTCGGCGCAAGAGTAAAGGTAGGCCTACGGATGTTTAGTATATACGCAGGTGCTTTATAACACCCATGCGCGATTTACAACATTTTAACAGCAGTTCGTCAAATACATTTTAACAGCAGTTCGTCAAAACCACAAGATATATAGTATGTAACATATTGGCTTGGGTTCAATTATGTAACATATTGGCTTGGGTTCAATCTGCTGCTATTTGGAGCCCAAAAGGCGACATCTTTGAGTCCAGGAGATAATCACCTTGGGTTCAAAGAGTCAGTACAATCGGGACACAGTCCTGTTATTTCTGGCTTTTCGGGCTGATGAAGAGAATCATTCTCTTGCCCTCGAGATTAGGCATATTATCCGGTTTCCCGTACTCAGCGAGGTCGTTGGCGAAACGTGCGAGGAGCAATTCGCCCTGCTCTTTGAAAACGATGGACCTACCGCGGAAGAAGACATAGGCCTTCACTTTGTTACCCTCTTTGAGGAACTCCTGTGCGTGTTTGAGTTTGAAGTTGTAATCGTGGTCATCCGTTTGGGGTCCGAACCGAATCTCCTTCACGTCCTGTTTTTTCTGATTGGCCTTCGCCTCTTTTTGCTTTTTCTTCTGCGCATAGAGGAACTTCTGGTAATCGATGACGCGGCAAACGGGCGGGTTTGCCGTAGGCGCAATCTCGACGAGGTCGAGGTTTTGTTCGTCAGCAATGCGCATAGCCTGTTGGTACGAGTAGATGCCTTGCTCTACATTATCGCCGATAAGGCGAACTTGCTGGACTCCGCGAATTTTGTCGTTAATACGGTGCGGGTCCTCTTTGATTACGCGACCACCTCGTGGTCTGGGAGTAATAGTTGCTATTGTTTCAACAATTAATGGTTAATAATTGCTTATCATGTGGGCACAAACTGCCCTACCCTTGAAAAAGCGGACAAAATTACAACAAAAAATTGATACGTGCAAGAAAAAGACGTTTTTTTTCACTTTTTTCTATAATTATTTGCGCGTGTAAGATATTTTTACTAACTTTGCACGCTTTTTAATGAAAACTCCGGCACAATCGGATTTTCGGCAAGCACCTTGAATCGAAAACCCCAAAATTTAACACATATGAAAAAGTACTATTTTATTATTTTAACCGCTTTAGTCTCGTTTGGTTTGTACAGTTGTGAAGAAAAAGCCTACATCGACAATCCGGGCGAAAACAGTCACAACCAGGACACACTGCCCGTAATGGCAGACCCGGATCCGACACCGGATCCCGAGGGAGTAGCCATTCCTGAAGGGACCATTAACGTAAACGAGGCCGTAAACATCGGCAAGAAGTTACCGACCTCCGACAAGGACAACAAACATCCGTCGGAACAAGCATATTATATCAAAGGCTGGATAACCCATTTCAACGAGACGGAACGCAGCAAGGCAGATTTCGAGAGCAAGTTTGCCCAATACGGCAACGATTACGTATATCTGAGCGCCCGTCAAGACGGCCGAGGAACCAAAGAGTTCTACTGCTACCGTATATTGGGCAAGAGCGGAGCTCCGCTGCCGGACCACGATGCGCTGCAGATAGGCGACTTTGTAGTGGTAAAGTGCAAAATTCTGAAATTCGGCAGTACGATAGAAAACGACGGTACATGCAGTATTTATTCGTCGAGCAACGTCCATTTCAACGAAGTATTCCCTCCGTTCCCTGGCTGTCCAGAGCCGGGCGAAGGCGAGATCAGCGTCAACCAGGCACAAGCGATTGCGGATAGTATCGGTTCCGGCAAGACAAGCAGTGAAAGTTACCGCATCCGCGGCGTGGTGACGAGCGTAGAAACAAAAGATTTGGGCACCTTTGGTAACATTACCTTCAACATTTCGTCAGACGGTGATATTGCAGCCAAGTGCTATCAAACATTTTATAAAACCGCGAGCGGCAAATTCACGAACCTGAATCAAGTACTGGTAGGTGACACCGTGCTGGTGAACGCAAAGATTCAAAACTACAGCGGCACCTGCGAACCCTATCGCGGCTATCTGGAGCAATCCACCAACCCGAACTTTTGACCTTTGAAAAAAGACGATTAAAATTATAATAACTATACAAAGAAATGGCAACATTACAAAAAATCAGAAACCATGGCGCCCTGCTGATAGCTATTGTGGGTCTGGCCATGTTAGCATTTATTTTGGGAGACTTTTTGAACTCCGGTAGCAGTTTTTTCAACCGCAGCCGCGAAAACGTAGGTGTGATTGAGGGTGAGAAGATTCACTACACAGAGTATGAGGCCGCCAAGGAGCAATTGACAGAAGTGTACAAGATTGAGACCGGTCGTTCGGATTTTGACGAAGACATGAGCGCACAGATCCGCAACCAGGTATGGAACATGATGATGATGGACTATACGCTGCGTGCGCAGGCAAAGAAAATCGGCATGGACATCACAAAGGACGAGTTGAGCGAGTTGTGCATCGGCAAAAATCCTCACCAGATTATCCGCGGCCGCCGCGCATTCTTCGATGAGAACGGTCAGTTCAGCCGCGACATAGTGGTAAACCTGCTGCAAGCCATCAACAACGAAGAGGACGGAGAGAACGCCAACCTGAAACAAGCCAAGACGTATTGGTTGTATTGGGAAAAAGCCGTCCGCATCAGTTACATGCAGGAGAAATACACCAGTCTGCTTCAGCACCTGCTGAAAGCCAACAGCCTGGAGGCAGAGTACGCCTACAACGGCCGTCAGAAGGGTGTTTCTGCAGAATATGTCATGCAGCCGTATTTCACCGTTGCCGACAGTCTGGTAAACGTCAAGGAAAGCGACATAAAGAAACTGTATGCACAGCACAAGTCGCAGTACAAACAGACACCGAACCGCGCTATCAAATACATAGCCTTCAACATCGAGCCGTCGGAGGAAGACTTTACCGCCGCCAAGGAGTTGTTGGAGAGTTTGAAAGAAGAGTTCAAGACCGCCGAGGATGTAAGTCTGATAGTAAACACCAACTCGGACGTGATGTATGACGGTCGCGACTTCTCGGAAGAAACCGTACCTGCCCAATTCAAAGAGTTTGCTTTTGCCAAAGGCGCCAAAGCCGGCGACTGCACCGATATACTGTTTGAGAATAACACCTATGCCATGGCCCGCATCATGCAAGCCGGCTACTCCCTGCCCGACTCGGTAGAGCTGAAAGCTATCGTAGAAGAAGGCGAGGATCAGGAGCTGGGTTGGTTCCGCGCCAGCGACCTGCCGAAGAACATTGCCGATCCTGCATTTGCCGGCAAACGCGGCACACGTTTCACCGTAGCACAAGGCATGGGCGAACAGACCTATGAAATCATGGACATCAGTGCCGCCACTCCGAAAGTAAAACTGGCTATTCTGGCCCGTGAGGTAAGCGCATCGAGCAAGACCTATTCTAAGATTTACAACGAGGCTAAGCAGTTCATCGTAGCCAACAAGAACGCGGAGGCCATGGAATCAGCCGCTCAGGCAGCAGGCATGACCGTAGTGCCCCAATACAACCTGACCGCCACGACCGACAAAGTAGGCCAATTGAAAGCCAGCCGTCCCATTGTACGCTGGGCATTTGAGGCCAAAGAAGGTCAAGTGAGCGATGTATTTGAGTGCGGCCAGCAGTTTATCATAGCCGCTCTGACCGAAGTGAACGACGACGAATACCGTCCGTTGGAAGCAGTACGCGCAGAGTTGACCTATGAAGCTACCAACAATGCAAAAGCAGCGTATATCAGCGCACAGCTGAAAGACATCAAGAGTCTGGAAGATGCTGCAAACATTATGGGTCAGCAGATACAATCCACCGAGCGCGTCAGCCTGAGTGACAGCCGTTTCGGCAACGCAGGTATGGAACCCGCTGTCATCGGCAAGACGGTGGCAATGGGTGAAAACACGCTGAGTGCTCCCATCCAGGGCAACATGGGTGTGTTCGTAGTCAAGACAGGCGCGGCCAACAATGCCGCAGAGGAAGAGGCGTATAACGCAGATACCGAGAAGGCGCAACTGGAGAGCCGCATGGCTTATCTGCCCTACCAGGCAATACAGCTGATAGAAGACAAGGCGGATGTAATAGACAACCGCGCCAACTTCCAATAAGCGCGTGTTATCTCCGCGCGTGCGCACGTAAATTATTTAAGGAGAGTTGCCCGCAACGGGTTGCTCTCCTTTGCAATAAAAAGAAATGAGCCCTTCGTCCAAGATATCGCCCTGGGTATGGGTACCGACTCTGTATTTCACAGAAGGCATCCCGTACTTCCTGGTGAACAGCATATCCGTTATGCTGTTTGCCAAAATGGGCGTGCCCAACGACCAACTGGCCTTCTTCACCACATTGCTCTATTTCCCGTGGTTTCTGAAAGGGTTATGGAGTCCGTTTGTGGATGTATTGCGTACCAAGCGATGGTGGATAATCTGCATGCAGGCTCTGCTAACCATCCTGTGTATTCTGCTGACAATCAGTCTGCCGCACCCGTCGGCCGAAATGATTGCCGCAAAAGAGACTTCCGTAGGAATATTCCGTTTCACGCTGATTCTATTCATCATCGCCGCCTTCGCGTCAGCCACTCATGACATCGCCGCCGACGGGTTCTATATGCTGGCACACGACAGCAAGAGCCAAGCAGCGTTTGTGGGAATACGCTCTACGTTCTACCGTATTGCAACCATTTTTTCGCAAGGCGTGCTGGTATATATCGCAGGCGTAATAGAGAACCGAACCGGAGATATTCCGTTTTCGTGGCAGGTGACATTGGGAGCCACGAGTATTATATTGCTACTCGTCACTATTTACCATTCATTTTTCCTGCCGCGCCCCGCAGAAGACAAGCCACGAGCACTTCCCGCGAGCGGAGAAGGCAGAGGCCGCACCATCTGGCGCGAATTGTGCGAGTCGTTCTCCACATTCTTCACCAAACCCGGTGTATGGCTGGCTATCGGTTTCATGCTCCTCTACCGACTGAGCGAAGGATTTCTGGTCAAACTGAGTTTGCCATTTCTGGTAGACAGCCGCACAGAGACTATGCGCGACGGACAAATCTTAGGCGGCGGTTTGGCGTTGAACACAGACACCGTAGGTTTGCTATACGGAACGATAGGAATGATATGTTTACTGCTCGGAGGCATTTTGGGCGGCATATATATCTCCCGACACGGGCTAAAACGCTCGCTTTGGCTGATGGCCGCTGCGCTGACGCTGCCGAGTTTTGTCTATTGCTACCTGAGCATGGCGCAACCCGAATCACTGTGGATAATTGGCACCGCAATCAGTTTTGAGCAATTCGGGTACGGATTCGGTTTTACCGCATATATGATGTATATGATGTATTTCTCGGAGGGGGAATACAAGACATCGCACTACGCTATCTGTACTGCATTCATGGCGCTCAGTATGATGATTCCAGGTTTTGTAGCCGGCGCACTGGAGTTGGCGGTAGGCTATTCCGCATTCTTCTGGATAGCCAATGCTTGCAGCATCACTACATTTGCAATCACCTATTTTGTATATAAAAACCTCTCCTCGCAAGGGCTCCATGAATGTCCGTCAGACATTCAACCGGGCGCAGCCCCTCAGCCCTCAAAGGAGGAAAAAAGAGACCTCAAATAACTGAACAATGAATCTGAAACGAATTATTCCTGACTCACTGACAAGTTGCAATCTGCTATGCGGCAGTATTGCTGTTTTTCTCGCCACTCAAGGAGCCTTTATCTGGGCTTTCGTCTTTATTCTGGGCGGTGCATTCTTCGATTTCTTTGACGGATTGAGCGCCCGAATGCTGAAGGCCCCGAGCCCGATAGGAATCCAGTTGGATTCGTTAGCCGACGACATCACATTTGGTTTGGCACCGGCGATGATGCTCTTTTGCTACCTGCGTCCGATACTCGGCTGGTGGGCAGGAATAGCCTTACTGATGGCAGCTTTCTCTGCGCTGCGTTTGGCCAAGTTCAACGTAGACGAGCGCCAGCATGATTCGTTCATCGGTCTTGCCACACCTGCCAATGCTATTTTCTGGGGAGGCATATGCTGCATGCCCTATGCCATGCTTCGTTTTGACTGGATGGGCTGGTGTCTGATTGGTCTATCGCTGCTGAGCTGCTATCTGCTGAACGCAGAGATACCGTTCTTCAGTTTCAAGAGTTTCAAGAAAGAGAAGACGTTAATCATCTGTTTTATAGCAGGTTGCATCATCCTGATTGGTTTCTGTGCCGCAAAAGCAATCGTAGCCAAACATATAGAGTTCGCTCTCTTCAGCGGGACAGCCTGCATCCTATGGTATGTAGCCCTAAACATACTGATGCTATTTGCTCCGAAGAAGAAATTCTGAACCGCATAAAACTACGATAAGATTCGCACAAAACCAGCATCAAACCCTAATAAAGTCCGAGAACCATGAAAAAATACCTACTCTCTCTAACAGCGATACTGTGTAGTCTCTGTATGACCGCCGAGACGTACACAATTGTATTCAAAAGCAACGAAGGAGGAAACGACTCGTCGTCAAAGAAATCCGCTTTGGCAGACATTGTGCAAAGTGCCACAGACAATTGTGCAGAAAAAGTCGTTTCAGCCACCAATATATACCAAGCCAAAGATGGCTTTGGCATCAAAGGCGGTACCAGCAACGCAAAAGGCGAACTGATCCTCGGTCTGGACGCCACCTATCATATCTCCACAATGACAGTATATGCAGCGTCTTTCGCTGCCGACTCATCCCAAAACAACTCACTGACAGTCTGCGGAGAAAAAATCACCTGGGCCACCGGCCAAAAAGGCACCATCTCCCCCTATTCCATAACGTTAAACAAAGACATCTCACAAATATCCATCAGTACGAGCACCGAAAAGAACAGCCGCTGGTACATGCAAAAGATTGAGTTCGAAGCCGAGAATCCGCATCCGCTGCGAGGTGTCGTACAGATGCCAGCCATACTGGATTTCGGAAGTGCAAACACCCATCCGGACGAATTGCCGGCAGAAGATGTAACAAGCGTTGAGATAACAGGAAAAAATATCGTAGGCGACCTGGCCGTCAGCCTGAAAAGCGGTACCTGCTTCTCTGTTTATCCGCTCACACTTCCGGCAGAAGGAGGAGAAATCAACATCTCATATCTCATCAAAACATCCGGATACAACACCTATACAGACTCTCTGATTGTGCAGGGAGCGGGCAAAGACGGCGGTGTAGTCCGACGCGCCATGTTTGTCAAGATAGACACGTACATACCCACACACACATATACTTTCAATGTAGACTCCAGTTGCATGGCAATCGGCCCGATGCCCGGGAATTACTATATGCAGGCACAAGGAGAAAAAGACTCTGTCCTGAAGTCCAGACTGGGCGAAATCATTTATTGCGGCGTACGATACAGATATGGCAGCGGAAGCCGCAAGACATGGGACGGATTTTACTATACTGATCGCGACACGATGACCAACCAGGTACTGGACATGTATTCCAACAATGTGCGGTATTTCAATTCGGAGGCTCCGACTGCGAGCGTAGCGGAATTTGACATCGAGCATATGTTACCCAAGAGTTGGTGGGGCGGCTATGTGAATGAAGCTTATTGCGATTTGTACCATTTGGTGCCGGGCGATTATTCCGCCAACCGCAGCAAATCGAATCACGCGCCGGGCATCCCGAGCGACACCACATTCTGGAACGGTTCGTTTGCCACCGGCAGCGGTGCCGCGTATGGTTTGCAAAAGGTATTCTGCCCTGCGGATGAATACAAAGGCGATTTTGCCCGCGCCTATTTCTATATCGCCACTTGCTATGGTGACAGTCTCAAATGGGTAGAAAGCGGAGAACCGGGCGCAGCGATGACCAATGACAGTTGGCAGGAATTCCGGCCATGGCTGCGAGAGCTGCTACTGCAATGGCACCGGATGGACCCTGTCAGCCAGAAGGAATTGGACAGAGCCATACAGGTCAACAAGATTCAAGGCAATCGGAATCCGTTTATTGACTATCCCGAACTGGCAGAATATATTTGGGGAAACAAGCAGGGACAAACCGTTGATTTCAATCAATTGACACAAAGTTACGGAGACCCATATAATGAAGGGCACGGGTCCTCTGTGGTCATTCCATCTGTGGAGTCAGGAGAGCCTGCGGCACAGAAGGTTCTGCGTGACGGAAAACTTATGATACTACGAAACGAGTCCGTTTATACCATTTTAGGACAAACTATTCGATAAGTATGTCAATTTTTCCACATTTTTCGTGGAAATGTGCACGCGCGCACGGGAAAATATGTGTACCTTTGCACCCGTAAATAATTACGTACACATTTAACAACAAAAATCATATGAAAAAACATTCATTTTGGACACTACTCATTTGTCTGGTAACCTTGCCAATTGCTTCGGCAAAGGCTGCCACTGTAGTTGATGGTCAGTCCACAGAAGGCAAAGACTTCTGGGTTACTTTTATGCAAGCCGATCAAAAAACAAGTGACAAAGGCGACTGGAACAGTAACTACAATCGCCTCATCCTTTCACTTTCCATCTCCTCACGAGAGGACTGCGAGGTAGTCATCACTAATCCGTACACCAACTACTCGGACACTGTACAGGTGAAGGCCAACCAAATGACTCCGGTTGACTTGTACGAAGGTCACCCTAAATGTTCAGAGGCTCGTCAAGCGATGAGCACCAGCGGTGTAGTTTGTTACGCCGTCAACTCGGAAGAAGTGGACACATGCGCCATCCACGTGACTTCCAGTGCCAACATTGCACTTTTTGCCACTAATTATAAGAAAGCGACCTTCGATGCGACAAACGTGCTTCCGACTCCGTCACTACTAGACGAATACATCATACAGACCTACACTCCTTCCGATCACGGAGGCTCTGCGCAAGGTTCTCATTTCGCCGTCATCGCTACGGAAGACAATACGGTCATTGATTATTGCCCGTCGGTAAATACCGAACGTATTAATCATGCAGTTAATCGAAGCAAAAACGGCTATACTCTGACCGAAGAGGAGCAAGCTTTAGTCAACTACCAATTCGGCCGTGACACACTGCACTCTCCTGTGCTTAAAAAAGGTCAAGTATGGTATGTATGGACTGGAGAAGCAGAAGGAGAGACCGGAGACTTGTCCGGCACCTACGTAAAAGCACAAGGAGGAAAGAAAATAGCGGTATTCCAAGGTTGTCCGCACACCAACATCCCAAGCAAAGTCAAAGAACGTGACCATATTTTCTCCCAAGCAATGCCAACCAAGTATTGGGGAAACACATTTGTGCTTACCGGAAGTAGCAGCCGTCATCGCGATTTTGTACGTATAATGGCTCTCAATGACGGGACGGAAGTGATAATCAACGATTCAGTGTATCATACATTTGATTTTTCAAAGGACAACAAGCAATATTGGGAATTTGAATTCGGAGACAAGACTGTAAAAGGAGGAGACTCTGACAAGGAAGACAAATTAACAACCCGTCCTCTCCCCAAAGTAGAAGGAGATAATTTTGTTCTTAAGACCAGTTGTCCTGCAGCAGTGCACCTTTTTGCTGCTTCACGACAATGGGATGGCAACAAAAAAAATGATGGCGATCCATCCATGTTATGGGTCAATCCAATTGAGCAACAAATTGACCAAGTTACATTCGCCACTTATGCCAGCCGCAACGGAACAACAGCTCACTATACGAACGTAGTCACTGACAAGCCGGCATTGATGACACTGGATGGAATTTCTATTGCAGATCAATTCAATCCTGTTAACGGTTCATCGACATATCATTATGCACGAATCAGTTTGGGAGACTCTGCTGTTTCACATACCCTCAAGAGTAACGGCTCCAACTTTATTGCACACGTATATGGTTTTACAGAAAACGAATCTTATGGCTATTCTGCCGGTGGTGCGACCAAACCGCTGACACAATATATTACTATCAACGGAGAAATCTTCTCTCCGGATACAGAGAACAAGCTCTGCGGCGAGGATACTATTAAGTTTGCTTGCCATCCCGATTATGTATTCAACAAGCTTGAATGGAACTTCGGTGACGGAGCTTCCAAAGAGTGCACATATGAGCAAGTACAAGGAACCGACTCGGTTGTTCCGCACTATTACGAAAACTCCGGTGTTTACAACGCATATGTTTTAATCTACCGCGAGAGCAGCAACGTATGCGTCGGACAGAATGCCGTAGATAGTATTCCTATCACAGTAACTATCGGACGGTATGTCTTCTCGATAGACACGACTGAAATTCCTTGTCCGGAAGCCGGTGCTGCAACGATTGGAAAGATTTATTACAGCAACCCCGGTCATGTGGATTTGAAGGGCGACAATGTGACACTTGAGTTCGACCAAGCGGCCAAAGATGCCGGATTCAAGGACGAAGAATTGCTGATCAACGATAATTATTTCCAAATCACCGTGCCTACAGACGCTCCGTCCGGTACCGCGTACAATATCCACCTGAAGATTGTTTCCGACTGCGGCGGCGCAGACACGATAATGGAATTCATCCTGCCGTTCAGCAACGATGTGATAGACCAGCGCTACGACAACGTGCTCGGACTGACCAAGAACGAGAACTTTGACGGATTTACATTAAGCGATTTCCAATGGTACCGCGCTTCGGACAGCACCAAAGTGGCAGGTCAGATATCATCGAACCTCAATTTCTACGACTTGCCAAACGGAGAGTTCGAGGATGATTCGTACTATGTATGCTTCTCGGCGCTCAACAATGAGACGAAAGCACAAACCACGACTTGCGCATGCGCCAAGCGGTTCAACACAAGCACAAAAGAACACAACTTCGGTGCGGACAGCACCAATCTGACCATCACGGCAATCTACTCCATCTTTGAGGGAGACAAGGTGTTCGTCAATGCTGATTGGGACGGGAAGACGGACATAACGTGCTATGCGCAATGGATTAGTGCCAGCGGCAATGTGTACGGGGATATGAAGTTTGACATCCCCGACGGCGGTTGCACTATTCCGGCTCCAAACGAGAACGGCTTGTACCTGCTCCGCGTCGTTACCGGCAAGAGTACACGTAGTTTCAAATTTATCATCAACAAACACTAAGCATAGGAGGACAAAGAGATGAAAAACGTATTGAGAAACCTATTGATTGTCAGCCTGATGCTGAGTTTGTGCTGCGCACCTGTAGTGGTAGTGGCTATGCCGGCACCTGTTCCGGCTACTCAAACCGACAAACAGAAAGCAGCTGCACAAAAGAAGAAAGAAGCTGAGAAACGCAAGAAGGAGGCCGAAAAGGCCAAAGCTGCCCGCGAGAAACAAAAAGCCGCCGAAGCCAAGAAACGTGAGGCGAACAAGAAGAAAGCGGCAGCCGCCAAAGCCAACGAGGAAAAGAAAGCCGAGGCGGAGAAACAACGCGCCAAAGCCGCCAAAGCCCAGGAGGAAAAACGCGAAGAAGCAGCCAAAGTAGCTGCCAAGAAACAAGCTGAGCGCGACAAAGCAGCTGCTGAACGTGCCGAGAAAGCGGCAGAGCGCGAAGAGGCAAAAGCCAAGAAAGAGGCCGAAATCAAAGCCAAGGAGGAAAAAGCCATTCGCGACTACGAGAAATATCAAGAGAATCTGGCGAACCCCAAGACAGAAGTGGTGTCCTATTTCAACCTTGGTTTCCGTGCCGGTTATGCCGCGATGATGGATAAGATTCAGCCTACTGCTGACGGGACTTTGTGGGGTTCCGGCACACTGAACCAGAGCAACGCCCTGCAGCAACTCAAAGGCGGTCCTGGTGTCGGATTGGACGTCACCTACAACCTGGAGTACGGACATTTCCTGTTTGAGACCGGATTGGATTTCCGCTATCTGAACTCCACCTCCGCTTATGGTTTCCAAGCTACGCGTCAAGACTTGACGTATGGCGCTACATACAATTACCTGTTTGACAACCTGCGCGAGACACGCAACCTGATGCAAATAGGAATACCTATCATGTTCGGTGCACAGTTCAGCCGTTACTATTTCCTCTTGGGTGCCAAAGTGGGTTATTCTCTTTGGGGTAATTACAGCCAGAAAGGAAAATATGACATCACCGTGAATGATCCTGCATTGCTGGAGCCTTACGGAATGGGTATTCATGCCCTGAACGGACAGACCAACAGTGCTATCAAGTTCGCGCAACCGGAGGTCAGCTTGGCAGCCGAGGTCGGCATAGACCTTGACGAATGGTTGCAGAAACAGCCGGATCCAAAGAAAAAGAAAAACAAGATCAAACCCGGCCAGCGTCTGCCGTTCGGTCGTGAACACGTACACTATCGTGTAGGTTTGTTTGCTGAATACGGCGTGCTGAACACGAATGCCACACCGGCAGCCCAACCTGTAGAGTTTGCCCCCGCGGAAGTGAATGTACAGAAGAGCAACACACTGCTGGCTATGAACGGCAACACCAAACTGAACAACCTGTTCGTGGGTGCCAAGTTCACTATCCAGTTTGAGGTGCCGGGCAAGAAAGCACGTCCTGTACCGCCTCCTCCTGCATATGCTATCTATAGCGTAGTGGATGAGCGTACAAACGAGCCGCTGAAAGTGGCGTTCGTAGAGACACGCGGCACAGAGTCCGGCAAAATCGCTATGCGTGAGAAACAAATCGGACCGAAAGGCTTCAAGCAGAAACATGCAGTAGGTTCGTTCACTGCAACAGCCAAAGCCGACGGTTACTACGAGACAACACAAGTATTCCAAGTGGAGAAAGTGGGTAGCACATCATACGTGACTATCGCCCTGAAGCCATATCCGGTATTCCGCGTGCGCGTATATAATAAGGAGACTGGAATGGTTGTGCCGGCTACGGTACAAATCCGTCAGCCACAGGCTGAAGAGGCGGCATACACGCTGCAAACCGACTCCACCACCGGTACGGCACGCCAAATGTTAGCCGAAGGACCGCAATACACCCTGCACATTGCACAGCTCGGTTACGACTCTATCGACATGCCGATTGCCAGCATAGGCGACTCGCTAAACATTGCCTTGACACCGGTAAAGAAGGGTGAGGTATTCGTAGTCAAGAACCTCTTCTTCGCTACCAACAAGACACGTATCTTGAGAAGCTCCGAAGAGACGCTGAACAACCTGTACATGTATCTGGCGCGCAATCCGAAAGTGAATATCAAGATTATAGGTCACACGGATAGCGTAGGTAAGGATGCTGCCAACCAGAAACTGTCCGACGGACGTGCCAATGCAGTTATGAAAGAACTGATTGAACGCGGTATCGCTCCGGAGCGTCTGCAGGCAGAAGGTCGCGGAGAGACGCAGCCGATTGACACCAACGATACAGAGGAAGGACGTCAGAACAACCGTCGTGTAGAGATTGAGATCCTCTAATATTGTGAATCGCTCTAAGCAAAGATTTTTAGAACACTCGACTGTTATCGAATCGTTCTCGTTCCGTTTTCGAGCCGTTTTCGAACCAACTTCGGGAGATAAAGTAAAATTATATATGAAAAAACACATTTATTTTGTAGTGTTCCTTATGGCATTCCTTGCCGGAACGACTGCCCCTGTCTGGGGACAGGCATCCACCGAAGGCAAAGAGTTCTGGGTAGCATTGTTAATGGCTAACTCGCCCAGCGGGTTTAGTGAAGGTTCTTTTGAACCATTCATTGCTATCTCTGCGAAGAAACAATGCCAAGTTACAGTTTCTAATCCTGCACAAAATTGGACACAGCCCGTACGTACTGTGCAAGCTGATTCATGGCTTGTAATAAATGATATCCCTGTTGATAAATGGTACGATCCAACGTGGACAGCCAATAATGCATCTGAAATAGTCCGTAACTTGGGTATCAAAGTAGAAGCTACTGAAGAAGTGAGTTGTTATGCCGCTATCCGAATGGAGTTCTCGTATGATGCCACAAATGTGCTTCCTACTACAGCACTAGGTAGTCATTACATTATACAAGATTACCCTCCATATAATTCGGAAGGAGAATCACATGCTGTGTTTGTGATTGCTGCGGCAGAAGATAATACAACAGTAGAGATTACACCTTCCATCACAACTCAGAACGGGAAGGCTGCTGGCACTTCTTTTACTGTCAACCTAAACAAAGGAGAAACGTATCAAGTTATTGGCAAAGACAAAGAATCTTTCTCTGGGACAGTCGTCAATGCTTATAAAAAAGGAGACAAATCTTCGCCTAAAAAAATCGCAATCTTTTCCGGTGCTGACTTCACACAGGTTCCGGGGGGAAAATCTGCACGTGATTGTTTGTACGAACAAGCAATGCCAACAGATTATTGGGGAACCCAATTTGTTGTAACCCGTTCTCAAGAGAAAGATGCTAACCGTGTTCGTATTACAGCACAGACCGATGGTACTACCATCAGCATTGATGGCATCACACTCTCCGAATCACTGAACGCCGGTGAGACATATGAGTTTGAGATGTCAGAAAATCTTGCGTCAACAGACATGGCAAGTGCAATTAGTAAAGCTGGAAGGACTGCTCCTCCTGTACTAACAGGCGATGCACACTACATTGAGACTTCTTGCCCGTGCGCTGTTTATGCATATGATGTATCAAGTGATTACCGTTTCTCTACAACAGCAAAATTGGGCGACCCTTCTATGGTATGGATTTCTCCATTGCAGCAACGTATATCCAAGATTACATTTGGAGCCTGTGGTACTACGGGAGAAGAAGGCAAGACAAACAGACACTATGTAAATATTGTTTGTCTCACATCGGATGCCAACAACGTACATTTGAGTTCAGACCAGCGGCCAAACATACCTGTCAGTTTCACACCTGTACCCGGTAACCCGGAATACTCCTATGCGCGCGTATTCCTGGTTGATACAGACTCAAAGGATGCAGATAAGATATATACATTAACCAGCAAGAATGGTGTAGTAGCACACGTATACGGTAGTGGTTTTAATGAATCATATGCCTACTCGGTTGGCTCTGCGGCCGTCAAACAAGGTATCAAGGTAAACAACCAGATATTCACTGACGGCTATATCAGCCCTGATAAATTCTGTTTTGGAGAAGAGCTGATGTTTGATGCCAAGGTGGGTACGGACGAGATTACCCGTGTTGACTGGAACTTTGGTGATGGTATAACCATTAAAAACGGAGAAGCACAAACCACTCACCAATACACCGTTCCGGGATGGTACGACGTACGTGCAGATATATATGGAAGTCAGGCATGTACGGATGAACCGGCACAATACATGGGCTATGTCCAGTTCTCGTTCCGCGTAGTACGTCCGGATACCACATATGTGTACGCCGATCCGGAGTGCCAAGCCGAAGACTATACCGGCGACCTCAAGAACGACACAATCTGGCCAACGGATGTCACCGACTGCAGTAATATAACCGTAACGGTTGTTCCTAAAGGACGTATCACCAGCTCGCAGGACGAGGTGAAAGCGCACGACAGCTATACCGACCCGCAGAGCGGAATAACCTATCCGCGTGACCCGAACAACCCGCAGGAATACGACCAGATTGTGGATGTCAACCTGACAGAATTGCTTGGCATCAAGAATGCTGCCGGTTGTGATACTATCATCCACCGTCATATTGTAATCATCACGTGTCTGGATATGACCATCAGCAATGACTCAGCCAACCAGCATGCCTGCGAGGGAGAATCATTCAGTCTGCCGTACACATTCCGCAAAGGAACCATCGGTGACACATATTTCATACTCAATGGTCAGAAGACAGCCGTCACACCGGAGAACGATTATATCGCGTTGCCGGTAGAGGACCTGAAACCAGGCAAGTACAAAGCAAGTATTTCTGTCAACGACCCGAACTGCGAGCAGACATTTGATTTCCCGATTGATTTCGCAGTATACTATCCGGCTACCATTTTCAAGTACAAGTTCAACAATGTGTTAGCGGTATACAACAAAGCGCATAACGGAGGGTATGATTTTGTCGGCTACCAATGGTACCGCAACGGCGAAG
Source organism: Bacteroidales bacterium UBA3843 (assembly GCA_002392745.1). GTDB lineage: Bacteria > Bacteroidota > Bacteroidia > Bacteroidales > Paludibacteraceae > Colicola. The sequence goes on from DGHR01000002.1 coordinate 27,447, forward strand.
AAATCATCGGAGCCAATGAGTCTGTTTACCATGTAGACTCTACATTTACCGTAGACGACGAGTATTATGTAGTATTGACCGACAAGAACGGACTGAGTCTGCCGTCTTGTCCGCAGACTATCACTGTCGTTCGTCCGATGGAGAGCCCGAGTGCGCCGGCACAGAAAGTAATGCGCAACCAGCGGATGTACATCCTCCGTCAGGAGCAGATTTATGACATCTTCGGACGGCGAGTAGAGTAAAGGAGGGACGCTCCAAGCATGAAAAGACTAATCAGAGAAAACATTGTCTTTATATCGCTAAGCCTGATGCTGATTGCGGCATTGGGCTTAGCCCTTTTATGTATACCTAAAGGCGAATTGCACCTGATACTATGCGACCATCATACGCCTGCGCGTGACCTGTTCTTCAAATACTACACGCAGATAGCGGAATACCTACCCTACATCATATGCGCCATGATACTGCTTTGGGGTAGGACTGGAGATGGTTTACTGGCTACTGCATGTATAGCGGGATCCGACCTTACGACCCAACTACTCAAGCACGCAGTCAACGCCCCGAGACCCATAACATGGTTTGCCTCCAATATGCCGGATGTACAGCTTCCGCTGGTAGAGGGTGTGCGGATGAACCATTGGTTCTCCTTCCCGAGTGGACACACTACCGCGTTCTTCTCGCTTGCATTTATTGCCTCTATCCTCCTGACAGGCTGGCTTGCAGCGAGCAGTAACGAGCAGTCCAACAGCGGTAGCCGAACGTGCAAGCGGTTGTACAGCGTAGCGGTTCAGGTGCTGCTATTCACCGCGGCAGCATTAGGCGGATACAGTCGAATCTACCTGAGCCAACATTTCGCAGCTGATGTATGTGCCGGAATCGGTATCGGACTTGTCATTCCATGCATCATGTACCTGCTTTTTGCCCCGGCAAAGGAGAAAAAATGGTATAATTACCGTCTGTTGAGCAAAAAAATGCGGTAAAATGCAAAAAAAATGCAGAAAAATTTGGTCATATCAAAAAAAAGCAGTACCTTTGCACTCGCTTTTGAAAAAGAGGGCTTGCGAAAACTCGCAACGGGCGTTTAGCTCAGCTGGTTTAGAGCATCTGCCTTACAAGCAGAGGGTC
>DGHR01000001.1:0-32302 GCA_002392745.1 Bacteroidales bacterium UBA3843
AACGCACGCAGACCGATACTCGTCAGACCTTCTTCCAAGTTTACGGAGCCTAATTTCGTGCAGCCATAGAAAGCATCCGTTCCGATAGTGGTGACGGATGTCGGCAGAGTAACGGATTGCAGATTCGTCAATGCCTCAAACGCACTTGTCCCGATACTCGTTACAGGATACGTATAGTCGTTGTATGTCACGGACGCAGGGATAGTAATTGCCGTGTAGTCTTTATAAACGGACTTGTCCGAACTCTGGTCTTTGACCACTTGTGCTGTGGTCGTTCCCAACGAATAATACAGACCGTTCAACTTGACGGTTTCTGCAAACAGAGTTGTTGCGCTTACCATCAGCGCAAGAAGCAGTATTCGTGCCCGTAGGCTAAGAAGTAAATGATGTTTCATGTGGTGAGTAAATTAAAAGTGTGAACATTCAGTTAATATATTGGTTCTTTCGGGCTTCCACTCCCATGGTTTCCAATATACGCCGAAAGTCCACACTGTTTTGGCTGCAAAGTTACTTAAAATATTTGAAATACACAAGGATTTCAGCAGGAAAATGCAAATTCATTTGTGTTTTGTGCTGCAAAGCCTTGTTATTTGCACAATTGTACAGATGTAATTTCGAGGTGAAGGAGTGCTTCGGATAGCACTCCGAGTGTTGTACCCGACAAGTTCCTCACTTGGAGGATTAGTACAATACATAGAATTATTAAGTGCCGTGTCGGTGTCCTCGAAATAATCGTGCCCCTGCGGCTAAGAAATAATCGTGCCCTTGCGGCTAAGAAGTTACCTCAAATATTTAACTTTTTTTGACATGTGCAAGGTTTTGAGATGATTTTGTAGGATTTTTATCTCTCGCTCATCTCTCGATTAGGAGGACTTTATAAACGGGTTCCCCGGACATCGTACGTTTGGGCGTTGTGCTTGATATAGAGGACGCCGTTTTCGATAAACTTGGTACTTGGTACTTGGTCACTTGGTACTTGATTGAGGTCTGTGGTCGCGCTTTTCTCGAAACGCACACTCACATTGCCGGAGCCGAGGGCGGCGGCAAGGCCCGCGGGATTGTCTATAGAACCGATGCGGGTGTAGGAATAGGAACTGCTGAAGGTCTCATAGAACAGCACCACGCAGTTGTTGCCGTACAGCATCAGGTCGCCTGCATGAATCGTGCCGGGCCGATAACTGTCGGTCGGCAGCGAAGAGTCCAGATAGTGGTATTTCTCATTGCCGTTCAGTTCGGTCATCGAAAGGGTCAGCGGCAGCAGTTGGGCAAACGCTCTGCCGGTCTCGCTGTCCGCCAAAGTGGCAGTGAAAGTCTTGGTGCCTACAATAACATTGATTTGCATAGTATTTTCCGTATTATACGCCACAAGGGTCTTGCTATGCGCCGCAGCGGACAAGCACGCCGCCGCAAGAAAAAAGAGAATACGTTTCATGTGTTTTTAGTCTATCATCTTAATCAGTTTGGCAGGGACACCGCCGACGATGGCGTTGGCGGGCACATCCTTGGTGACTACAGCGCCGGCGGCAACGATGGCGTCATCGCCGATAGTGACACCTTGCAGGACGGTCACGTTCGCGCCGAGCCACACTCTCTTGCCGATATGTATGGGTTTGGCTGTCATGCCGGCCCGCTGCGCCGGGTCGGGGATATGATTGAGTGTGCAGAGCGTGGCGTTATGTCCGATGAGGGCGTCATCGTCGATGAAGATACCGCCCTGATCCTGGAACTTGCAGCCCATGTTGATAAAGACGCGTTCGCCAATGTGTGTGTTCTTGCCGCAGTCGGTGTAGAAAGGAGGGAACATGCCGAAACTATCGGGCACGTCGATCGCCCACAGTTCGCTTAACAGCCGCCGCAGTTCTTCGGGGGTATGGTACGCGCCGTTGATCTCGGCGGTGATACGCAGGGCTTCCTGCGAGTACTGATGGAACTGCAAGTGCAGGTCCGAGCCGCCCACTATCGGCTCGCCCGTCGCCATGCGTTCACGGAATTGGTCTATGGTCATATTACATTTATTTTTCATGTTAGTGCCCGCGGACAAACTGCCCCTCGGGCTGGTACTCCAGAAAGCAACTGTCATCCCGCTGCTCCTCATCCATTGCCTGCTGCTCTTGGGCTATGTATTCGTCGTAGGTCATAATATCTGTTTTGCAATGATAGCACATGCTTCTGCGTCGGCGAGGGCATGGTGGTGATTGGTCATGTCGTAACCGCAGTAGCCGGCAATGATATCCAGATTGTGATGTCCGCCGGGCCACACCTTGCGCGAACGGAGCAAGGTGCATTCGAACGCATAGTCCGGATAAGCGATGTCGTACGCGCGGAAGACCGCCTTCAGGCAGTTCTCGTCAAAGGCTTTGTTGTGCGCCACGAACGGCACTTCTCCGTCCTCGATATATGGGAAGTACTCATGCACTTTCTTCACCGCCTCCGTCCATACGTCGGGAAACTCCGGTGCGCCGTCGGTGTCAAGGCTGCAAAGCCCGTTCACGGCGCTGCAACGCGCGTTGTAGTAGTTCGGCACCGGACGGATGAGCGAATAGTAGTTGTCCACTATCTCGCCGTCTTTGACGATGACCAGCCCGACCGAACAAACGCTTGACTGCGCAAAGTTCGCCGTCTCAAAATCTATGGCTACGAAATTATCCATTCAGTAACTCGTTCAGTTGGTCGTCCCGGATGATCTTCGGGGCACTCTTGCCGGCAAGGACCAGTATTTTCTTCCCGTTGCGGTAGATATGCAGCTGCCGCGAACGGACAACCGCCGTGAGTGTCGGGTCGTTCTCTATCTGCTCACGGATAGCGCGGTACTCGCCGTCCTCCGCGAACAACTTCTGCTGCAGATGCCTGCACATATCAGTAGTGTCTATCGTCATTTATTGTTATTTGTTTTATTGCAACCTCTCTTGCATCAGCCGGTGGATTCAAAAACGTCCGCAAAGGTACAATAAATTTCTGATATACGCAATATATCGTCGGAAAAAGCTCTCAAAATCTGTCGCAGCGAGAGCGAATAATGGGCATTCTAAGGGCGCCTAAGAGACGCGTAGGAGGCATCCTAGACTTTATTCATTCAAAAGCGCTATAACCGTCTGTATTTCAACATTTTGCAGAGAATGCAAATAACTGCAAAAAACGCTGTTTTTGGCATTTCATTTTGCCATATGTCACAAAAGAAAGCGGCTCACGATGTAGTGAGCCGCTGATGTCGGACAGCTATATCAACAATCAGTCATACATACCGAAAGCGGATTGTTCGGTGAATTCATAGTAGGGATGTGATACGGTTGATGCACCAGGCGAGGGCTTGGGCGAGGCGGAGGGTGCAGTCGGTGAAATGACCGCCGTTGTGCCAGACGAGCGCGGTGTGTTCCTCGCCGAGCGATTGCGTCAGGAAGTCATGGTACGCACGGATATTATCGCCCACCTGCGCGAGAACTCTGATGCGGGTCTTCTCCTCTTTGATGCCCAGACTGAGATAGACCTTCGGCGTGAGGAGCGTGCGGCTCTGTACGAATGGCACCCAGCCGCGTATCCACACCGAAGGCGAGGCGGCAGCCACGGCAGCAAAGAGTGGCTGTTGGTACGCCGCCCAGAGCGCGAACAGCCCTGCCAGCGAATAGCCGCCGAGAATGACAGGCAGCGTGCCGTACAGACCTTGCAGTTCGGGCAGAAGCGCGTTTGCCACAAACTCCAGCGTTGCGCCTGCCTGCGTGCCTACCTCCGGGCGTTGGGACAAAGCCGGATCAGCCCACGGCGCGAGTTCGGCTTCCCAGTCGCTAATCGTGAACGCCGCAAGGACAAAAGGCACGGAGGTCTGCTTGGTTATCATCTGCGCAAGCGTCTCAAAATCCTTGCGCTCGTGTGCGCCGAGCGTAGTCAGCACAAGGCATCGGGGCTCCGGCGTGGCATAGACCATGCACGGCCGGTTATCTATCAGCAGTTCGGTGGTCATAAAATCCGGTGCAAAGGTACAACAAAAACTGTATATACGCAAGTTTATGAGCGGAATTTTTGAAAAAGTAGAGGTTCTCTACTTCTTTTAGGGATAGATAGCAGGCACTATGCTTGCATAAGGGGCGACTATATAGTTCTAAAGAGAGGGCATAGCCCTTTTCAAAATCCCGCTCATTCTTGCGTATGGTCTGCAGGATGCGATAGTACTTTCGGGGGCTAGGTGTCCCCGTTAATCGGGGAAACCATAAAAACGACGTTTTTTGCTGCCATTTGCGTTCTTTGTAACCTGTTGATATATAAACGATTATAGCATATTTTGAGCAACAAAGTCTAGGATGCCTCCTACATGCCCCTTACGCGCCCTTAATGCGCCGCCGAAAATCCGCTGAAACAAGTTTTTGTCCGGTCGGTATTAGTGGCAGAAGGTCGAAACAACGAGACGGGAAAAATGCCACAAAAATGATGTACGTTCTTGCGTATGTCATTTTTTTATTGTAACTTTGCAGCCAAAAGTTGCTAAGACATGAGTGAGACATATACATATACACCGTCCGGAAACGAAAACCGCAATATCTTTGCGGCATCATGCGTGGAGTCTGTAGCAATAGCTTTGCAGCAACCGGCAGCGGAGGTTTATCAGAGGATGAAACGCGTTAACCTGATAGACGAATATATATTCCCGTGCTATGAGGTATTGCACAGTGAGAGCCGCGAGAATGTCACACAAGATATTATCCAAACGCTTGAATTATGGGAACAGAAGGCATCATAGAAGTTTATCACGGCGGTACAGAACCTATTGAGCATCCGTTAGTGAGTGCAGGCCGTCCCGGCTTGGATTTCGGGCAGGGTTTCTATGTCACGGCTATGCGGGAGCAAGCCGAGTTGTGGGCAGACCGCATGGCTCGTCGCCGTAAAGCAGATAAAATTCTTTCTGTTTATACTTTGGATATGGGTGCTCTGCGCAAAAAGTATTCTTATCTTTTCTTTCCCAAATACGATAGTGACTGGCTCAATTTCATTGCGAACAGCCGTACCGGTAAACGTCCGTGGGCGAGTTATGACTGCATAGAAGGCGGAATAGCCAATGACCGCGTCATTGACATGGTAGAAGCCTATATTGCAGGTACGGCAACAGCAGAGTTTGCATTGAGCGAACTGAGCAAACACCAGCCCAATCATCAGATTTGTATTCTCAACCAACAGGCTATTGATGAGTGCCTGCATTTCAAGGAGAGTTTGGTATGTTAAGCAATGTATTAATGTGGAATAAGATCGGGCGCGTGGTCACGCGTGTCAGCGAACAGAGAGGTATCAGTGCTTCCCAAGCCTTGGATTTATTCTATACTTCGCCTCTTTGCAGCGAGTTGCATGATCCGGCTACCGGCTTGTACCTAATGGGCGACGAATATCTGGCGCAATCATTATAACGCCTCCAACGCCAACTGATGGCAAAATAAAGAAGAAATATCGTCGCTTGCACGACATAAAATTTGCAACGCTGGTTCCGACAGCGTAAAAAGCGGTGAAAAGATAGAAATAAAGAAACAAACAAAATCCGCCTATGGCATAAATCAGCAGACAAACAACATACATAAAAAATTAGCATTGCGCGATTCTTGGTCATACGAAACTGGACACTTCAATTGACACAAGTACAAGAACAAAGCACGATGCTCACGAGAGGCGTGAGCTTTGTTCGATAATTGGTACTTGTAGGTAGTCCAGAATCCTGTATGACCAAAAAAACGAAAAAGTTTCACGCTTTTTGTATATTCTTATTAAAACCGATGCTCAATGGGATATAAGTGAGCGAAATAAATTATGAGAAAATTATTATTTTATGTTTCTTTGATTATGGGTCTTTTTACCATTACTTCATGTGAATCATCGGGACCTGATTCGCGAGATTTACTGCTCGGCACGTATTCATATACCATGACTGGAAATTATGTAATGCATTTTGCTGGACAAAATATAAATGTTCCTTTAGGACAAGGAGGAATAATGCAGATAAAAAAAGACGGGAGCGGCAATCGCGTAAAAATTACTGGTGATGAAGTTTCTGGGAAAGGAGTAGTTGAACACGATGTGTTAAAATTGGATCCTGAATCGCAAACAGAAACAAAAGATGGTATAACAATAGTAATGAGAGCTATTTATGCGCCGGCTCAGTTAATAAATGGCTCTTTAACTATTAACGTAGAACTTACAGGTACCGTTTCCGGAGAAGGTTATTCGGGAGCAATAGAAGGAAGTCAAATTATCACGGCAAATAAACAATAATTGGTATGAAAAGATTCTTATTCATTTTAGTGGAAATTCTTGTCACATTTGCATATACAAATGCAGAAAACGTGAAAGTCATGTTGAAAGACGGGACAGAGATAAATGGAGAGTTAATATCATATAATGAATCATTATTGGTTGTTGAACCTGATGCGTTTATTAGATATTCAAAAAAACTTAAACCCAAAGACGTTACTAGTTTTGAGATTGAAGGTGTTGGACGCTATTTCTCAACAGATGGACAATTCATATTGGATGAAAGTACTGTGAACCAATATGTTAATCAGAAACAACAAGAATTGACAGTTAGTCTAGCTAATGATTCCACCAAAGAAGTGTCCACTGATTTTTGGCAACGTGTACTCTCCGAAAAATCTGCAAAACCGCAATCAACGGTTCCTTCTAATCCCAATGAGGTAATTGGTAGAGCTTTTCTATCTACAGGAGGTGTCGCATTAGGCATTGGCCTTCCTTGCTTTGTGGCAGGAATAGCCACTTGTGTTGCTGGAAATGTGAATGTTACAACATCAAATATTGAGCAAAAAGCCAATTGTGTGGAAGCCAGTTATTATCTTTTTGGTGTTGGAGCGTCTCTTACAATCATAAGTATCCCACTTATTGTTCATGGAAGGCGAATCGCAGACATGAAAGTTAATTATACGGGTAATGGCGTAGGAACTACAGTAAACTTCTAATCGTAGTAGGGCAGGTGGCGGAAGCCATCTGCTTTTGTTATGGTAATTCTTAACAATCATATACCTTTCAACATCGTTTCAAATAACAAAAAATCAGCCGACGTTACGCTGACCTTGCGCAGGTCATAGACTGATGTTGGTAGAATGTCCCAATCTTAAAAATCGGAAACCTTTGCCCTTACCTGTCGCACACGACTTGCTTACGACTCGGATACGGAACGATAGACCGACAGGATATCGACGAGATACCGTGCTGAAATCTTAATAATCGGCAGGTTTGTACTTCTTTTCAAACACCTCCATATGCTGCTTATGAAGATGAACGGCGAGTGGAAATGTGTCGCCAAGGCTTACAACCAAAATTCCGACACGATCAAGAAAGGTTAAAGGTTATAGAATTCCTTCTGCCTGCATCCATTGTATATGGTCATCGATGGTTTGGCTGTAGGGACGGGTATGATAGCCCAGTTCCGTTTGCGCCTTGGCGGCATCGAAATGGTTGTTTCGCGCTACATTGACCAGATAGAATGAAGTGAGTACCGGTTTCTTGCCTCTTATCTTAGCCAGGCGTTCCATCAGTTTGACACCTACCATTGCTACGGGCAAGGGCAAGAAAAGGCGTATCTTTTTGCCGCCTACGGCACCTATGGCCATGTCGCTGAACTGTTTGAAGGTGACAGGCTTGTTTGCTAATATATAGCACTCGCCATCGCGTCCTCGTTCGGCGGCATTGATGAGTCCTTCCGCCAAATCGCGCACATCGCACAGGTTGAAATCACAATCCAGCCCGACAGGCAGTTCGCCCCGGATGATTCTCACTAATGTTTGGGTGAGTTCCCCTCTGGCATAGTCTCCCGGTCCAAGAATACCGCTTGGATGAACGACACAAGCCCGCAGTCCCCTCTCGCGGCAGGCATCCAGCACCTCTCGGGTCGCCATCGCTTTGCTCTGCGAGTAGCAGCCGGGTACTAATGACGGGTCGAAACAGTCCGTCTCCTTGATGGCCGTACCTTTGGGTTGGTCAGGAATAGCGCCTGTGCTGGAGCAATAGACCATGCGCCGGATACCGGGCGTTGCCAGGCATAAATCGATGATATTCTTCGTTCCCCCCACATTCACATCAATCACCCGTTGACTCCATTCGGGGTTGGCAGTCACTATACCGGCAATGTGCAGCACATATGCCTCTGTGCCATCGGGCAGGGTGAAGAATGCACGCATGCTCTCCCTGTCGGTCAAATCGCCTTCGAAGACCTCCACTTCCGCCGGCAGATACATGCGTGCCGGGTCGTTGGGCAATATAAACGCGCGGACCATGGCTCCGCGGGAGACAAGCTGCTTGGTAACAGTCAGGCCGAGATAGCCGACCGCGCCGGTAATCAAGTAAAAGAGTTGGTGACGCTGCATGGGGGTAAAGGTTATTGGTCAAAGAAGCCGAGTTGGCTGATAGCCGTCAACATCTTGCCGACATAGTCGCTGTCGGGTTCCGACCAGCGGAAGCCAAGGCGCAGCAGTACCTGCGAGGTGTACTCGTTATCACGGTCGACTTGCTTCGAAGGCTGTCCGTTCGCCATGTTCTGATAGGCGAGCATAGTGGTCAGCAGAGCTGCTTTCTTAGGATCCGCGGCGGCTTGCTGTACCAACGCGCCGAACTCCATAGACTCGACAAACCGTATATCCGTACCGATTTTCTTCAACTCGTTCAGCACATCGCCCAGCAAGCGCGTATGGGTGTTGTAAGGCTGGAAGACCGTACAGTCATCCGGAGTTGTAGCCAAGAGGACAATAGCCCGCGCCGTCTCGTTGATAGGCGAGAACTCGGTAGGCGAGTCGTACTGCTCATACGGACAACAGCCTAACATATTGAAGATCTTGATACGGCCCATATAGCTGTTGGTGGAGAAATTGACTTGGAACTCGCCGTCATAACTGCGTGCCGCGAGGTTGCCCACCCTCATGATTTTTGCCTTGAGCCCCTTATGCGCCACAGCGTCGAGGATAAGGCGGTCGGCAAGGAACTTCGAGTGCATATACTGGTTGCCCAGATACTGACCGAAATAGATATTCCGTTCCGTCAGGACAGGTGCCGGCGCATTATTCCCAATCCAGATACCTCCGGTGGAGGTAGTGGATACATGTATGAGCCGCGCACCGGTAGCCAGACAGAAGTCCACGCAGCGTTGTGCACCGCCGATATTCACATCCTCAATATCCGTGCCCTTGGAGAAATGCTTCACGTTTGCGGCACAGTTGAAGACGGTCGAAGGTCGAAACGGGACAGAGCCTGTCGAAAGACACTCCGTGAAATCGCTTGTGACATCGCCGTTGATGACGAACAAGCGCTTGCCGAAGAGGTCGTCGAAACGACGGCTGAAATAGTAGAACAGCAAGTTGCGTACACGACGTTCGGCATCGTGCCGGTCCTTGCCGCGCACAAGACAGGTGATGGTCTCTGCATCAGAGTCGATGAGTTCCTTGAGCACATGGATACCAAGGAAGCCTGTGGCACCGGTCAGAAGAACATGACCTAATGTACGAAGGTCAGATGTACGATGTACGAAGGTGTCCAAAGTGTTCTTCCGGAGCAGTGCGTTGATGGGTTCGTAATCAAAATCCGTAATGACCGTATCGGGTGCATCGCTGTCATTTTCCTTTTTGCCATTTACCATCTGCGCCAAGAGCCGGGGCGTAGGATGGCTGAAGAGGTCGGCATACGCGATGTGTTGTCCGCCTTTCTCCGCCTCGATGATAACACGTGTGACCATGAGGGACGTGCCGCCCAGATCGAAGAAGTTGTCCGTCGCACCTACTTTCTCCAGGCTCAGTACGGAAGCAAAGATGTCCGCAAACAGTTTTTCGGTCTCGTTGGCGGGTGCCACATAAGCATGGTCGTCCGCCTGAATCTTCGGAGCCGGCAGTGCTTTGCGGTTCACTTTCTGGTTCTGGTTGAGCGGAATAGCGTCAATCTGCATCGTAGCAGCAGGCACCATGTATGGCGGTTTGGTCTCGCGGATGAAGGCATTGAGCGCCTGCACATCTATCTTCTCGTCGCTGACGATATATGCCGCGATAAATTTACCGCCGTTGGGATAGTCGAACGCCTGCACGGTTGCATCTTTGATGCCGGGGAACTGACGTATCACCGTCTCCACCTCTTTCAGTTCGATACGGAACCCGCGAATCTTGACCTGTCCGTCGCGCCGCCCTACAAACTGGATGTTGCCGTCCGGCAGATAGCGCACGATGTCACCGGTGCGGTAACACTTGAGACCGGCTTCGCCTGTAAGACCGCCCTTCGGGCTGTAAGTGACAAAAGTTTCTTTTGTCTTTTCGGGGAGGTTGAGGTAACCTCGTCCTACTTGCGGGCCACTGACCCATAACTCGCCTGCAGCACCGAGCGGCAGACGCCGGCCGTCGGTATCCATAACAAACAGTTGCATATTATCCAGCGGTTTGCCGATAGGTATATGCTGCTCATAGCCGTTCAAACAATACGTGGTGGTGAAGATAGTACACTCGGTCGGGCCATAGCCGTTGTGCATCTTGTAGTTGGTTGGCGGCGTGAGAGCAGCCAGTGCTTCACCGCCCACAGACAGATGTTTCAAGTTATGGCACTCCACATTCGTAGCGAACTGGAATCCGATCTGTGTGGTCATGAACGAGTGTGTCACTCCCTCCTGGTCGAAATACCGTCCCAACTCCGGCAGGTTCAGCCGCATGTCTTCGGGGATGATGCAAACCGCAGCACCGCAAGTCAGCGCCGGGTACATATCCATCATATTGGCATCGAACCCGAACGAAGCATATGCCGCCACTTTATCGCCGGCCTGCAGGTCGTAATACCGGTGGTACCAATGACAGAACGCCACAAGGTTACGATGCTCCAACATCACGCCCTTGGGCACGCCCGTAGAACCGGAAGTATAGAGAAGGATGAATAAATCCGAAGGAGAGATTTGACCGCTACGCTGTAGGACCGTTTCACTGTAGGACCGCTGCGCTGTAGGACCGCTACGCTGTAGGACCGCTGCGCTGTAGGCTTCCAGCTCTTTTTCGGTGAGGAGCATGCAACTGTTGCCGTCCTGCTGCATATAATTGAGTCGCTCTTCCGGATATGAGGGGTCAAGCGGCATGTACGCACACCCTGTTTTGAGGACGGCGAGCGCGCCGATGGTCATCCATTCGGAGCGTTCCACCTTGATGGCAATGACATTCGTTGTCGGGTGCAACCGGGCGGCAATGCGGTCGGTTATCTCATCCAGCTCGCGGTAGGTGATTCGTTTGTCGCGGAAGATGACGGCGATGTTGTCCGGCGTCTTCGCCACCTGCGTTTTGAAGAGCGAGAGTATGGTCTGCGTGTCATCATAGTCCACGTGGGTGTCGTTGAAACTATCGAGCAGCGCTGTCTGTTGGTCGTCCATCAGCGAGACGGAGCGCAACGGGGCTTTGGTATCCAAGGCAAACGCACTCACGGCATTGCATACGGACTGCGCGAGGCTCTGCATCATCTCGCGGCTGTAACGGCCGTTGTCGTACTCAATCGCTACAGAAGGTTTGCCATCCACCTCCACGATATAGAACGCAATCTTGAACTTCGGCACGTTCAGTTCCATGTTCTCCGTCTCCATCGTCTGTCCCTTCACCCGGTATTCGGAAAGGACGCCGAGCTGGTAGGCATACATGATTTCCGCCGTCAGGTCATAGTCGGCGGCTATCTGAGCAAACGGGTAGTTCTCATGGGAGAGTGTCTGCTCGAATTTCCTGCCTGTCTCCCGAACGAACTCCTCTACGGTCTGCGTGCCTATCTTGCTGCTCAATGCAAGCGTGTTCACCATCATGCCAATCGTGTTTGCCATCTTGAGGTTGCTACGGCCGTTGGAGATAGTGGTGATACAGAGGTTGTCGTTGTTAGCGAAGCGCGCGAGCGTGTAGAATACAGCCGCGAGTGTTGCACCGGCGGCTGTCACGCCTGCAGTTTTCGCCACCTGCCCGGCGGCCTGCAGATTCATTGGTGCATAGACCTGCCCTATCTCGCCGTCTTTGGGGTTGGTCAGGTCGGCCGGTAGTTCTGTCACGCCCTCCACTTGCGCCAACTGCGAATGGAAGAACTCTTTGGCTGCTGCGTATTCCGGGCTATGCTCTGCGGCCTGTTCCTCCGCCACGAACCCGGCATAAGAGCACATTTCCGGTTCGATAGTCCCGCCGTTGAGCAATGCGCACAGCTCATTGAAGAACACATCATACGAAGCGCCGTCGCATACCAAATGGTGCATGTCGCAATAGAGATACAACGCCTTTTCCGTCTGCACGATGCAGAACCGGAAGAGTTGGTCTTTCGAGAGATTGAAGGGGCGGACAAATTCCGCGCGGTAGGCCGGCAACTGCGCCTCTTGCAGCTCAACGGTCTCCAGTTTCCACTCTTGGTTATAGTCGACAAGCTGCTCCACTCCGGTCTCGTTTGTCCGGAAATGAACGAACAGCTCCGGGTGGTTCCGCACGACTTGTTGCACTGCTGCACGCAGTTCCTCGGCACGAACGCCCTCCGGCATTCTCGCGCGCATGGGAATATTATATAGTGTCGAAGCGGGATTCTTCATGCACTCGAAATAAACGCCTGTCTGCGCGTGGCTGAGAGGGAATGAGACCGCTTCGCTCAAAGTAGAAGGAGTCTTTTGATTTTCGACTTTTGACTTTTGACTGCCATCCATCATCGCCTTCAATATCTCGTTTTCGATAAGCTGGATGTTCGCCCCTTTGATAAGCAGTTTGGCATCAAGTTGCACTCCGAACCGCTTATAGACCAGTGTAGCCAGTTTGATGGCGGAGATGGAACTCAGCCCTACGTATCTCAGGTCGGTCATGATTCCGAAATCGCTGTTCCCCACGATACCGGCGACCATGTCACGCAACTGCTCCTCCAATACATTGAGCGGTGCGGCGCTTTCTTCTTTCGACTTTTGACTTTCGACTGCTATCGGCTCCGGCAATGCCCGTTTGTTCACTTTCTGGTTCTGGTTGAGCGGAATAGCATCTATCTGCATCGTGACAGTCGGAACCATATAAGGCGGTTTCTGGTCCATGATAAAGGCATTGAGCGCCTGAATATCAACCTGTTGGTCTGAAACGATGTATGCTGCGATGAACTTACCGCCGCCGTCCGGAAAATCAAAGGCCTGAACGGTAGCATCCTTGATACCCTCAAACTGGCGGATAACCGCCTCTACCTCTTTCAATTCAATACGGAAACCGCGAATCTTGACTTGTCCGTCTTTGCGTCCGACGAACTCAATCGCTCCGTCCTGGCGGTAGCGCACGATGTCGCCTGTCTTATATACGCGAACCTTTGTACCTGGTACTTTGTTACTTGGAACTTCCACAAACGCCTCTGCGGTCTTCTCGGGTTGGTTGAGATAACCGATACCAACCTGCGGTCCGGCTATCAGCAGTTCGCCTGCTGCACCCCAAGGAACACGTTTGCCGTTCTTGTTGACAATAAAGAGCTGTGCCGTATCGTTCGGGAATCCGATAGGGATATTCGGCTCGTTCTTCTCCACCCAGAAACTGGATACATAGACCGTACACTCCGTCGGACCGTAGCAGTTAAGCAGTTTGTAAGAAGGCGGAGTGAGGCTCATCATTTTTTCGCCACCGGTTCCTAAATACTGCAAACCGGGTATATCCGGATAATTGATTACCAGTTGGGTAGCCATCTGGGTGGTCATGAAGGCATGTGTGATGGATTCCTTGACAAAATAGTTGTACAGTCCCTCCAAATCAAAACGGATATCGTCTCCGATGACATGTATCGCGCAACCTGCCACCATACATCCCCATAGATCCATCATATACGCGTCAAAGCCGTAACCGGCATACGTGGCGTACCGGCTCTCGGGTGTCAAGTCTATATGATGAGTATGGTAATCGCAGAAGGTAATAATATTCTGCTCGCTCAGCATCACACCCTTTGGTGTGCCGGTCGTGCCTGATGTATAAAGCAGTATGAACGCATCGCCGTCTTTATATTTTGCGGCGTCCTCGCGCATGAACTCCAGTCGCTCGGCAGGATAGGAACTATCCAGCGGCATGGCTGTAAACCCGGCTTTGGCAATAGCGAGCGGCACTATCACCATCTGTTCGTTACGCGGCACGGAATAACCAATCACATGCTCGCCGCAGCGTGAAATATTGGTTATTGGTGATTGGTTCTTGGTGATTTGTTCTGCCAGTTCATCACTAAGCCGATCCACCTCGGTATATGTCAACCGCACATCGCCTGCCACAACGCATACTGCGTCCGGCTGTTCAGTTGCGTGCTTTTTGAAACGTCCCACAAGCGAATCCTTTGTACTTTGTAGTTTGTCCCTTTGTTCGTCTTTTGGGTTGCGTTCATCCAGCCACTTGCTCTGCTCCTCATCACAATACTCAATCTCGCTCACGTTCTCCGCCGTCACCATCGAGCGGAGAATCATGCTATACGTCTTTGCCAACTCCTGCATGAACGCATCGGAGTAGTCGGCCGTGCTGTAACTTATCTTGAGCCAATATCGCTCGTTTATCTCCTCCAACTCGACGCTCAGTTTCCAACCGGGGATTGGTTTGCGCAGATCGGTAAGGGGGATTTCGTCATCGCCTAAGTGCAAGTAGCGCACTTTATCGACCACTCTTCCCTGATGAACGAACATGACTTGGTTATTCAGTCCTAAATCCTTTACAGCATCTTGGTAGGCATAGTACATATATTTCCGCGTCTGGTGCATCTGTTCGTTCAGGGCAGAGAGCAGTTCCTGTAGTGTCATTAAGGACGAGCGGCCGCTCCAATTAGCGAATACCGGCAATGTATGTACCATCATGGTCACAGCATCGCGCGTGCGGCGGTCGCTTCGACCATAGAAAACAGTGCAGTAAGAGGCTTTCTCTTCCGCTGAATAAGCCCCGAGCAACAATGACCAAGCTGCTTGCATGATGACACTCTCTTTCACGCCAAAACGTTGTTCTATGGTGTGGACATCTTCTTTTGTTACTGAAAGGGAATAGGTCGTATAGTTATTGACGTGCTCAGGGGTCAAAGCCTGTTGGGCAAGTGGTATAGGCAGTGAATCGGTCTCTGCTGCATCGCTAAACTCGCGGGCATACCACTCACGAGCTTCGCGCATCAAAGCATCGTCAGCGCGCTGCGCGGTTTCTTCTTGGGCTATCGCAGTACCGTCCATGAGTTCCGCGCTAAGCGGTTCCCCATTATACGCCCTGCTGATATCCCGCGCCAATACTGCATGTGAGAATCCATCCGAAATCACATGATGCACATCAAGATATAGATAGCTTTCGACTTTCTGCTTTTGACTTTCGACTTCATATATCTCCGCCCGATACAGCCTCTCTCCGTGTACATCCATTGTGCGGGCGAAAGTCTTTTTCGCCTCGCCCCACTCTTGTTCGGATAATTCAATGTTACGTACAAGTGGTGTATCCCCCGTTACCATCATCGGCATGCCCTCATCATCCAGCTCAATATGCCCGCACATGTACGGGTGTGCTTTCAGTGTGGCAAGAACGGCACTCTGCAGTCGCTCCAAATCCACATTATCCGGAAGGGCATAGACAATCGGATTTTGGTAATTAACTTCATCACTGACGGAGGTTTCACAGGCATAATACACGCCTAATTGTGCTTGGCTTAACGGACTTTTCATGGCTTTCGACTTTCTACTCAATCTCAAAGATATTCTGGAATCCGCTCATACGGAATATGTCTGCTACGTCCTCATTCAAATGGCAAATCCGGATACTGCCGCCTTTTGCTTCGCTCTCGCGCTTGAGTTGCATGAAGAATCGCAAGCCGGCGGAAGAGATATATTCCAGTTCCGTGCAGTCAACTACTATTGCCTTGTCAGCGAGGTCCAGCACTTGTTGTAGTTCACCGGCCTGTTCTGTAGTGGCAATGGTGTCCAGTTCGCCGATAATGCGAACCAAAATCTCATCTTTCGATTGTTCAATGGTGATGTTCATATCAGATGTTTTTTATGATGGTCAATTCATTTTGTCCTTCTTCAGTACGGCGGTATCGCAATTCATCCGCTATCTGCCGCAGCAAAGCGATACCCAGTCCGCCTATACGCCATTCGCCGTTCTCATCTTTCAATCCTTCCTGCGTACTTGGTATTTTGTCAGTTGGTACCTTATTGGTCGGATTAAAAGACACCCCGTTGTCACTTAGCGTAACTATCAACTTTCTGCTTTCAATTTCAGAACTGGTTTCAACTCTCAGTTCTGCCCACTCTGCCTG
This sequence comes from Bacteroidales bacterium UBA3843, assembly GCA_002392745.1. Taxonomy (GTDB): domain Bacteria; phylum Bacteroidota; class Bacteroidia; order Bacteroidales; family Paludibacteraceae; genus Colicola. Next base: position 16,225 of record DGHR01000001.1, read on the forward strand.
TGAATAGTTGATAATATTCACAACTACCTCCTCCAATGCCACTTCTAATCGTTTAAGCGTACGTTTGTCCGAACCGGCGCATAGCCCGTAATTATGCAATGCCGTCCTGATTACAGGCAGTTGGTCGAGCCTGTTATCCACACGGACAACCAATGGTTGTACTTCCTTCGTCAGCCGGATGGTCATCAGCGTCATGTCATCTGTCTGCTCGGCTTTGCCGATAAACCGTATCTCGGCTTTGCGAATGGCACTCACATTGTCTCCGCCTGTAGAGGAGATATTTGCTGCCACCATTTCCAACCATCGCTGCATACCAAGCATCTCGTGCTGCTCGTTCCTAACTTCGGTAAGACCGTCCGTATAAAGGACCAATGTCTCATCCTTGCCAAGCAACATACCTTGTTCTTCAAAGCGGAATCTTCCCTCATAACCCAAAGGAATATTAGGTATCAGCGCAATCTCCTTGGTCCTTAGTCCTTGGTCCTTAGTCACTTGGTCACTTACTTTGTCCCTTTGTACTTTAATCGGAGGAAGGTGCCCCGCATTGCAGTACAGCACTTCACCCGTAGGTATATGCAGCCGGCCTACAAAGGCGGTAACGAACATCATGGAGGGGTTGTTGTCGCTCAGCACGGCATTAATGTCTTCCATGATGGCCTTGGGCGATTGCAGCCGGCGCACTGCCGAGCGGAACAGGTTGACAGTGGCGCTCATGAACATAGCCGCCGGCACGCTCTTGCCGCTCACGTCGCCGATAATAAAATAGAGATCGTCTTCCTTACGGTAGAAATCATACAAATCGCCGCCCACCTCACGCATCGGAATCAGTGCGGCCTGTAGTTCCACATCCTGCCATTTATCCTCGCTTTTTACCTTGTCGCGGTCGCCTACACGAAGGATGTTTTTCTGGATATTGCTGGCTATGCGCAGCTCTTTTTCCAGCACTTTGTTTGCCGTCTCTGCGCGAACGTATTCTTCCTGATCGCGCCATAACCGTCGAATAAGAATACCGGCTACCAGTATTCCGACGAGTAATACCACAAACGTGATGAGCGAAACTCTGATGATATCATCCCATATATGATGCTCAGGTACGGCTATTAACAGCAGCATATTGGCTGGTGACAGCATTTTTTTCGAGACGATCATTCCCGCCAAATCATCTACATCGCCGGTCTGTACTATTAGTGTGCCACTAGGGCCGTACAACTGGCACACGGCGTCTTCGTACGGACGGGTGTCTTGAAGCAACTGCTTCGTCCATGACAAGGTGTAATCCGCACCGGCTACGCCGATGACACGGCCTTTTTCATCATACGCCTTACGGGAATAGGTAAATATCAGACTATCGGTATCTACATCGTTGTAAGAACTGCTCCAATAGCCCGTTTCATCGCTCTGCATCGCGCCTTTATACCAGTCACGGTCTGTATAATTGATTACACTGGCAGGACCGGAGCTGACTATCGAATCCTTACCCGCACGGAGAGCACCCACTGCAGTGCGCGAACCGGGTCTATGAACATAATCGGGGGTATAGTGAAAATAACAACTGAACAGATTCGGATACCGCCAAAGTACAGATTCAATCATCTGGTGTTGGGTTGTCGTATCCTGGATATACTGCGGCAGATAGGTCGCTATATCCGATACGGCATCGCACATGTCATGCAACTCGGAAATTACATCTTTCTGCGCCAACTCCATCTTGTAATCAATGCGCTCCATGACATCCGCCTTGGTCCGGTGATACGACATCACAAACTGTAGTGTCATTGCTATGACGAGAAACAGCGCACTCACTATTGGAAGCCATTTATAACGCATTGGAATAGGTATATTTGGGGGTTACTATCATTCGCGGCTACAAAGATACGACAAAAAATGCATATACGCAAATTTTCAATGATTTTTAATTAAAAAATAGAATAAAAATAAAATAGTTTTATTCTATATTACCGGGAAGAGTCCGGGTTGGGTTGCTCCGCCAGATAGCGTTTGAGAATTGAGAATTGAGAATTGAGAATTGAAAACACTTAATATCTGCCATTTTGTCAGTTGAAGGAAGGTTGGCGCAATAGTTGTAAATTGAGAATTGAGAATTGAGAATTGAGAATTGAGAATTGAAAATTAAAAACACTATACCACTATGAACACAAACACGAACCAAGAAAATTTGAAGAAGTTCGCCATCAATCTGTGCGAACGAGCGCAATCGGGCAAACTAGACCCGGTCATCGGCCGTGACGATGAGATACGCCGAGTGCTGCAGATCCTGAGCCGCAGGACCAAGAACAACCCAATATTGATAGGCGAACCCGGTGTGGGCAAGACCGCCATCGCTGAGGGTTTGGCGCACCGCATCATACGCGGCGACGTGCCGGAGAACCTGAAGAAGAAACAGATTTACTCACTGGATATGGGTGCATTGATAGCCGGTGCGAAATATCAGGGTGAGTTTGAAGAGCGACTGAAAGGAGTAGTCAACGAAGTGGTGGCCTCCGATGGCGAGATAATCCTCTTTATCGACGAGATTCACACGCTGGTGGGAGCCGGCAAGTCAAGCGGCGCGATGGACGCGGCGAACATATTGAAGCCGGCCTTGGCGCGTGGTGACCTGCGCGCGATAGGCGCCACCACCCTGGATGAATACCAAAAGTATTTCGAGACAGACAAGGCGTTAGAGCGCCGATTCCAGGTAGTGATGGTAGACGAACCGGACGAGAGTGCCACTATCAGTATCCTGCGCGGACTGAAAGAGCGCTACGAGACCCACCACAAAGTGCGTATCAAGGACGATGCACTGATAGCAGCAGTGACATTATCGGCCAGATACATAACGGACCGTTTTCTGCCGGACAAAGCCATAGACCTGGTGGACGAAGCCGCAGCCAAACTGCGTTTGGAGGTGGATTCCAAACCCGAGGAGATAGATTCGCTGGACCGCCAGATCAAACAATTGGAAATCGAACGCGAGGCCATCAAGCGCGAGAAGGACGAAGCCAAACTAAGCGAGATTGAGAAACAGCTCAAGGACCTGAAAAACAAGTCCAACGAACTCAACGCACGCTGGAACAAGGAGAAAGGGTACGTTGCCACTATCCAGAATGAAAAAGCCCGTATCGAGCAGATGAAACATGAAGCGGAAGTGGCCGAACGCGAGGGTGATTACGGCAAGGTAGCGGAGATACGCTACAGCCGTCTGCAACAGGCCGAAGCGAACATCAAAGCGGCGCAGGATGCACTGCATGCCATGGGAGGTGAGAGCCTGATAAAAGAGGAAGTGGACGAGGATGATGTAGCGGAGGTAGTAGCCCGCTGGACCGGCATCCCGGTGACAAAGATGATGCAATCGGAGCGTGACAAATTACTCCACCTGGAGGAAGAATTGCACAAACGTGTTGTCGGCCAGGACGAAGCTATCGCAGCCGTCAGTGATGCCATCCGCCGCAGCCGAGCCGGACTACAAGACCCTAAACGTCCGATAGGTTCCTTCATCTTCCTGGGGACCACAGGCGTCGGCAAAACGGAGTTGGCCAAAGCGTTGGCAGACTACCTGTTCGATGACGAGAACATGATGACGCGAATCGATATGAGCGAATACCAGGAGAAATTCTCCGCGACGCGACTGATAGGAGCTCCTCCGGGATACGTCGGATATGACGAAGGCGGTCAGCTGACCGAAGCTATTCGTCGCAAGCCCTACTCGGTAGTGCTGTTCGACGAGATAGAGAAAGCTCATCCGGACGTGTTCAACGTATTGCTGCAAGTGCTGGACGACGGCCGTCTGACGGACAACAAAGGCCGTGTGGTCAATTTCAAGAACACGCTAATCATACTGACGAGCAACCTGGGTTCGCAACTCATCCGCGAGAACGAGGAGAAAGGTGTGGATCATGAAACGACCCGCAAGCAGGTAATGGAACTGTTGCGGCAGACTATCCGTCCGGAGTTTCTCAACCGTATTGACGAAACGATAATGTTCACGCCGCTCACAGAGAAGCAGATCCGCGACATAGTAGGGCTGCAAATCAGCCAAGTACACAAGATGCTGGAGAAAAACGGCATAGACCTGCGTGTAACGGATGATGCCATAGATTACATTGCCAAAGAGGGTTACGACCCGCAGTTCGGTGCCCGTCCTGTCAAGCGCGCCTTGCAGCGGCTGGTATTGAACGAGTTGTCGAAATCCATTATCGCAGGCCGTGTGGATCAGTCGAAGCCGGTCATCGTCGAACTGCGCGATGGCGTATTACGGTTCCGTAATTGATAGTTGGAACCAGTCGACATCCATATATCCGGCATCATTATCCGGACGTTTGTATGGGGAAGCAGCGGGGATTAGGGTGCGTGTGGCGTACATGCCCATTTTCGCACCAATCCACTCGCCGGCAACCGCTTGGAATGGGAGGCCTTGTTCCTCCCATTTTTTGTTGTCTTGTGAGAGGAAGAAACGGCAAAGGTGGGTCGGGCTGACCTCAATGCGCGCATACCACCACTGCTCGTCGCCGGGAACAGGTAACGTGCGGCTGTGGCGTCCATGAATGATTAGGCCGGCCTGCTCTTGCGGCAGGGGATGTTTACCCTGAGACCTCGGTACAAAACGGAGACGAGCCGTGACGGTAAATGCGGTGTTCGCAGGGATTTTGCGCATGAGCAGGTTTGGCGCCGTCTGCACATCGTCCGAGGGATAGGTAAACAGCCGCAGAAAACCTGCCGCCGCGTTGCAATAGTAATATTGCGCTTTCCTGTTGCCGGACCATTGCCACTCGGGCGCCAACTGAAGCGAAAGAAAATCGTCCTGCCGGCACGAAGGCATTGCTATAGATTCGTCCTCCACCGGTACTCCGTTATTGCCGATAACAGGCCACCGGTCCTGCCACCGTAAGGGTTGCATATGGACGATACGGCCGGCGGTGCCAACATCCTGGAAATGATAGAACTTGTCATCTACCCACGCCCCCTGGTGTGGGGCATTGACGGCGGTGTTTCCCTGCTCCAGAACCCGTTTCCATTCATACGGTCCATAGACCGTCCGGCTGCGAAGACACAACTGCCAGCCTGTCTTGACTCCGCCGGCGGGACAGAAAATGTAGTAATAGCCATCTCGCTTGTGGAACTTGGGGCCCTCACAAGTGGGGTTCTCGCCGTGACCGTCGAACACTATCCGGTCGTCCCGCAAGACAGACAGTCCGTCTTGCTCCAGTTCACACACCGCCAGCACGGATTTGAGGCCCGCTCTGCTGCCGGCGAAGGCATGTACCAGATAGCAGCGGCCGTCGTCATCCCATAGCGGGCACGGGTCTATCAGCCCTTTGCCGGCCTTGACCAGAACAGCCTGCTCCCAACGGGCCGGCAGAGTCCTGGTCTTCTCGGAACGGATGCAATAGATTCCCCGGTCCGGATCGCCGTAGTAAATATAAAAACGCCCTTTATGATGGCGGATGGAGGGGGCCCACACTCCGCATCCGGCCGGACAGGCCTCCTGCGCACCATAACCGGGCACGGTGTCCGGTATGGCGGCATCCACTATCGTCCATGCCACGCCGTCCGGCGACTGAAGAATCTGCAAGCCCGGCACACAGGCAAAAGTGCTGTAAGTCATATAGTAGTTCTTGCCTACCCGGATTACATCGGGGTCGGAAAAGTCGTAGGGCAAGATGAGCGTCAAGAGGACGAAAAGAAGCGTTTTCATGTTATTTGTTTTTTAGGATTATCCAGATGATGACCGGTGCTCCGAAGAGGGCGGAGACAGTGGAAATGGGTAGCGGATAGGTAAATAGCGAACACAATATATCGCATACCAGCAAGAGGCTTGCGCCGATGAGTGCGGAGGCCGGTACAGTGATTCGATGGTTGGATGTATGAAATAGCCCGCGCGCCATATGCGGCACAGCTACTCCGACAAAAGCGATCGGGCCGCAGAACGCGGTAACTCCTCCGGCAAGCAGTCCCGTTGCCAACACTATATATAGCCGTGTACGCTCGATATTAATGCCTAAACCGCGGGCATACTCCTCGCCGAGCATCAAGCCATTAAGCGGTTTGAGGGCTAACAGCACAAACAGCGCGCCAGCAAGCAAAACCGGCAGGAGCATCTGCATATCCCCCCACCCTACGCTGCTGAGCGAACCGAGCGTCCAGACAATAAACATCTTCAGCGCATCCGGGTTGGCAAAGTTCTGCAACAGGCTGACCAGCGCTCCGGCAATCGAGCCGAACATCATACCGACGATGAGCAGACTGACGTTGCCGGTCACCCGCTTGCTGACAGCCAACACCAGCAAGAGTACCATGCTGGCCCCAAGACAGGCGGCCAACGGCAGATACAGGCGGGTAGCTAACGGAGAAAAGGCGACAGGAAGCAACGTAGTGCACATCGTCAGAAACGCTACTCCCAAACTGGCTCCGGACGAGACACCCAGCGTATAAGGTCCGGCCAGGGGGTTCCGGAAGAGAGTCTGCATTATCAGACCGGCGACGGACAACGCAGCTCCGGCTAAAACAGCTGTGAGTGATTTGGGAAGACGGATGACGTGGATGATCTGCTGCTCCATTGGCGACAGATGGTCTCCCAACGGCCACAGCCAGATGCTTCCGCTGCACACGTCCATACACCAAAGCAGGACCATCAGCACTGACAAGCCGGTAAAAAGAAAAGTATTCCGTTTCATTATTTGACCATTTCAGGCTGCAAAGATACACTTTTTTTTGCACATATCAAAAAAAAGCAGTAATTTTGTCGCCGTTTTCGGCAATACACAAACAGCAAAAACCAAATCACGTATAGCTAATCATGTCAGTACACGTACAAAACAGCCGTATGACAACAGCCAAAATACGGCAAATGAAGGCAGCCGGCGAGAAAATTGCCATGCTGACCAGTTATGATTTCACCCTTGCCAGTCTGGTGGACGAGGCGGGAATAGATATGCTCCTTGTCGGCGACAGCGCCAGCAATGTGGTATGCGGCAACCAATACACGCTGCCCATTACCATGGACGAGATGATTTTTCTGACCAAAGGTGTGGTCCGCGGCGCTCAGCACGCCCTGGTCGTATGTGACATGCCGTTCGGCAGCTACCAAATTAGCGAGGAAGAAGCAGTCCGCAATGCTATCCGCATACTGAAGGAGAGCGGCTGCGACGCTGTCAAACTGGAGGGAGGAGAGGAGATTTTGCCGGCCATCCGTCATATGATCCAAGCCGGTGTACCCGTAATGGGACATCTGGGGCTGACCCCTCAGTCGGTCAACCAGTTCGGCGGATATGGTCTCCGTGCAAAAGAGAACGCAGAGGCTGAGAAACTGATGCACGACGCCAAGTTGCTGGACCAAGCCGGCTGTTTCTCCATTGTGCTGGAGAAGATACCTGCCGACCTGGCGGAAAAAGTGACCAAAGCCGTTTCATGTCCCGTAATTGGTATCGGCGCCGGCAACGGCACGGACGGTCAAGTACTGGTGCTCCATGACATGCTGGGACTGAACCAAGGCTTCAAGCCCAAGTTCTTGCGTCATTTTGCGCAGTTGGCAGAGAACGTCAAAACAGCGGTTGGCGAATATGTGGCCGCCGTAAAAGACAGTTCGTTCCCCTCGGCAGAAGAGAGTTATTGAGTCGCCGCATTAAAGACAAAAAGCGCCACCCTTCAAGGTGACGCTTTTTTTGTTGTTTCCTGTCCCGGACACTGTCAACGGCGCGTACTGCCGCTGGTTCTGGAGGTCGAAGTGGTCGTACCACTCGTACGGGTGGAAGTACCGCTTGTTCGGGTGGAGGTGCTCGTACGGGTAGAGGTATCGCTTGTTCGGGTGGAGGTTGCACCGGAGCGTGTGCTCGTTGACGACGAGGTGCGCTTCACGGTGGTCGTTCGGCCGGAGGCGTCTGTCTGCCGTATAGTGGTACGCGTAGTTCCGCTCTTGTTGACACGTGTCTCTACAGTGGTGGAGGGTTGGCGTGTCGTAGAGCCCGAGCGGGTGGAAGTGCCGCTGGTCGCTTTAGAGGTAGTGGTCTTGGGAGTAGCTTCCGTGCGCGTGGAGGCTGTAGCAGCGGTGCGGTTGGTGGTCTGACCTTGTGTTGCACCGGTGCTACGTGTGGAAGTGCCGCTGGTCGCTTTAGAGGTAGTGGTCTTGGAAGTAGTTTCCGTGCGCGTGGAGGCTGTAGCAGCGGTGCGGTTGGTGGTCTGACCTTGTGTTGCACTGCCGGTACGTGTGGTCACGCCGCTGGTCGTAGCAGACGAGCTGCGGGTAGAAGTACTGTTCGTGCGCGTCTCTGCCGTACCGCTTGTGCGGTTCTGAGTGTGTGTGCGCAGTTCACCGGCGTTGCGAACCGTTACGCCCGACCCATTGGCTGTGAGCGTATGAGTGACACGCTGCTCAAACGACTGCTGAGGGTGCTGAACGGCGAAATCATTACGTCTGTTCGGCTGCACGAGCACGGTATAGTTGGTGTAGAACACCGTTGTGGGGTAGTCGCACACATGGCAGTAATGATGGTTTGACATGTAGGTCGTCACATACGCCTGGTAATGGCTCAGGTAAACGGGCTTCGGACGCATGTAGTAAGACGGGAAGGCTCCATAGGCATAGGGGGAACTCCATAAGGCGTAGGATGAACGGCCGAAGTCGTCCCACAGCGGAGGACGCTTGATGAAGGTAGGACGGACGATGTAGTTCGGACCATACAAATAGCGGTCTCCAACCACCTCTACATACAGAGTGTTCGGCCGGCGCTCCGCAATCAGGGTAGCCACGTCCTGGAACACTCCATAGTCCAGACATGCCTGAATCAGAAATGTATGGTAGTTTCCGCGATAGGTCTCAATCACACGCAGGTAGTCAATCCATCCGTCGCCGTTCAGGTCCAAATTGTTAATCATGTAGCGGCTGGAGTTGAGAATCTGCTCGAACTCGCTCACAGAGCGGCTTTCTGCAAAGGCAGCAGCAACAGCCTGAAGGTCCAGATAGAACGACAGGTCGTTGTTGAACGAAGTGACGGTAACGGTCTGCACCGTTGTATGTTTGGGTGCAGGGGTGGTCACGGACGTCGTATAGACCGTCTTGACCGGTGCTACGTACTCTGTGGTCGGCGCAACTGTCCATATGCGAGTCCAGCAGCCGGTCAAGAGAAGGCACAGCGGTACGATGTACAATGTACGAAGGATTGCTTTCATATTCATTCTGTTTTCATTGTTCGTTTCGGGTGTGTATTAAAGTGTCTTTGCTACCTCTACTTCCTCAAAGGCCTCCAGCATATCGCCTACCTGCAGGTCGTCATAGGCTTTGAGGCTCAGACCGCACTCGGTGTTTACGCCGGCTTCCTTGATGTCGTCTTTCACATGCTTCAGCGAGGCCAGTTCGGCGGTCTTGATGACAATACCGTCGCGGATGACGCGCACCTTGTTGCCGCGTTTGATTTTGCCCTCGCGGACGATACATCCGGCAATAGTTCCCACTTTCGAAATATGGAAGGTCTGCAGTACCTCCAGGGTAGCAGTCACTTCCTCTTTCACTTCCGGAGACAACATACCGGCCATAGCGTCCTTCAGTTCGTTGATGGCGTCGTAGATGATGGAGTAAATACGGATGTCCACTTCTTCGCTCTCGGCCATCTTGCGTGCTGTAGCGGTAGGACGTACGTTGAAGCCGACGATCATCGCATCGGATGCGGCTGCAAGCATCACATCGCTGTCGCTGATGGCACCCACGGCACCGTGAATGACGTTCACCTGGATGTTCTCCGTCGATAGTTTCAGGAGTGAGTCCTTGATGGCCTCTACCGAACCGTCCACGTCGGCTTTGACGATGACGTTCAGTTCCTTGAAATCGCCGATAGCCAAACGGCGTCCGATTTCTTCCAAACCGATATGTTTCTTGGTACGGATGGACTGCTCGCGTTGGAGTTGCTCGCGTTTGTTGGCAATCTCTCGTGCCTCCTGCTCGGTGGGCAGGACATTGAATTCGTCACCGGCCTGCGGAGCGCCGTTCAGTCCCAGCACGGAGCAAGGCTCTCCGGGACGCACTTCTGTAATGCGCTGTCCGCGTTCGTTGAACATGGCTTTGATGCGGCCGTGGTAGGTACCGGCCAGGATGATATCGCCCATATGGAGCGTGCCGTCCTGCACCAGCAATGTGGCCACGTATCCGCGTCCTTTGTCCAGCGAGGACTCGATGACAGAACCCTTGGCACGGCGTTTGGGGTTGGCTTTCAGGTCCAGCATCTCAGCCTCCAGGAGGACTTTCTCCAGCAGTTCATAGACGCCCGTTCCCTTCTTCGCGCTTATCTCCTGACATTGGTATTTGCCGCCCCAGTCCTCGACCAGTATGTTCATGTTCGACAACTGTTCGCGAATCTTGTCCGGGTTGGCTCCGGGTTTGTCGACCTTGTTGATGGCAAATACCATCGGGACTCCTGCAGCCTGTGCGTGGTTGATGGCCTCAACGGTCTGCGGCATGACGGCGTCGTCGGCCGCAATGATGATGATGGCTATATCGGTCACTTTTGCACCGCGGGCACGCATAGCGGTAAATGCCGCGTGACCCGGTGTGTCCAGGAAGGTGATGTGCTGTCCGTTCTTGAGTTTGACATTATAGGCACCGATATGCTGGGTGATACCTCCCGCCTCACCGGCAATCACATTGGCGTTGCGGATGTGGTCGAGCAGCGAGGTCTTACCATGGTCCACGTGACCCATGACCGTGACAATCGGGCAGCGGGATTCTATGTCTTCGTCGTTGATGACTTCGTCGGCGTTGATTTCTTCCACCACGTGTGCAGCCACGTACTCCGTTTTGAAACCGAACTCTTCCGCCACCAGGTTGATGGTCTCGGCATCCAGCCGCTGGTTGATAGAGACAAAGAGTCCCAAGGACATACAGGTAGCGATGATTTTGTTGACCGGGACGTTCATCATGTTAGCCAAGTCATTGGCAGTAACGAACTCGGTGAGTTTCAGTATCTTCGACTGCTCCTGCGCCTCCATTACCTCCAACTCATGTTTTTCTCTCTCCTGCTCGCGGCGTTCGCGTTTGTATTTGGACGAGTTGTTTTTGCCTTTGGGCTGTTGTAGACGGTTCAGGGTCTCTTTGAGCGCCTTTTCCACCTCCTCTTGCGTAGCTTCTCGCGGTTGGTTTTTCTTGCCTTTTCCGCCTTTGCCGGTCTGGTTTCGTTTATCGGTCGGGTCTACTTTGGCGGCGGCGTTGCGTATGCGTTCGCGTTTGCGTCTTTCTGCGGCAGCGGCTTGTTGCTGTTCATGCTGCGCCTGCTGGCGTTCCTCGCGCTCCTTGCGTTTCTGCTCCTTGGTCTTCTTCGCAGGACGGGTTGAGGTGTCAATCGAATCCAAGTCAATCTTGCCTACCACTTTGGGAGTGGTCTTCAGCTCATGCTTTCCGAGCGTGAAAATCTCGGATTTCTTGGGTTCGGCTTTCTGCTGCGGAGCTTTCTCCCGGGCGGCCGATTGTGTTTGAGCGGCTTTCTCCGCGGCAGCCTTTTCTGCAGCGGCCTTTTCTGCGGCGGCTTTCTCCGCAGCAGCTTTCTCCGCAGCAGCCTTTTCGGCGGCAGCTTTCTCTGCAGCAGCTTTCTCTGCAGCAGCCTTCTCGGCAGCAGCTTTCTCTTCGGCGGCACGGCGGGCTTCTTCGGCAGCGAGACGCGCCGCTTCCTCTTGGGCCGCGGCTTGCTCTGCAGCCAGACGGCTGGCTTCCTCCTTGGCCTGGCGCGCGGCGGCTTGACGGTCTGCCTCCAGTTTGGTCGCCATGTCGCGGTTGAACTCCTTGGCTAACAACAGATACAAATCATCATCGATTCGGACGTTTGGGTCCGCCTCGATGGGCCGTCCTTGCTTCTCGCAGAAAGCGGTCAGTGTTGCCATGCCAATATTCAGTTCCTTACATGCTTTTATCAGTTTTATCGCCATATCATTTACGATTTAATCATTTACCATTTGGACATTTACTATTTGGCCATTTATTTGGTCATTTACCATTTGGCCATTTACCAAATGGTAAATCAATTCGCATTCATCGACTTAGTCGTTAGCGAACTCCGCCTTGAGTATTCGAAGGACGTCATCGATAGTCTCTTCCTCCAGGTCGGTCTTGCGAAGCAGCTCGTCTTTGCTTGTGCCCAGGACATCTTTGGCTGTATCGAGTCCGATAGCCTTGAAGGCATCGAGTACCCACTGGTCTATTTCGTCGTTGAATTCGTCGAGATAGATATCATCCAGGTCCTCTTCGTCCATCTCGCGGTATACGTCAATCTGGTATCCTGTGAGCATGCAGGCGAGCTTGATGTTGAATCCCCCCTTACCGATAGCGAGTGATACCTCGTCGGGCTTCAGGTAGACCTTTGCCGTCTTGGCCTCTTCGTCGACCTCCATGGTAGATATTTTTGCGGGCGCTAATGCACGCTGGATATAGAGGTTGGTGTTCTTGGTGTAGTTGATGACGTCGATGTTCTCGTTGCGCAGTTCGCGCACGATACCATGAATACGCGCGCCTTTGACGCCCACGCAGGCGCCCACGGGGTCGATGCGGTCGTCGAAGCTCTCGACTGCGACTTTGGCGCGTTCACCGGGAATGCGTGCGATGTTCTTAATGGCGATCAGTCCTTCCTTGACCTCGGGTACCTCCTGTTCGAAGAGTCGCTGTAGGAACAATGGGCTGGTGCGGCTGAGGATGATTTTCGGGTTCTGGTTTTTATTGTCGACCTGCACGACGACAGCGCGCACCATTTCGCCTTTGCGGTAGTAGTCTGTAGGAATCTGGTTCTGCTTAGGCAGATAGAGTTCGTTGCCCTCTTCGTCGAGTAGCAGCATCTCCTTCTTCCAGACCTGGTACAGTTCGCCACTTACGACCTGTCCCAGCATCTCGGAGTATTTCAGATAGAGGTTCTCCTTCTGGAGCTCGAGGATCTTGGAGGCCAATGTCTGCCGGAGGTTGAGAATCATGCGTCGTCCGAACGAGGAGAAGTCCACCTTGTCGGTCACTTCCTCTCCTATCTCCGCCTCGTCGTCAATGAGTCGCGCATCGCTGAGGGCGATTTGCGTGTCAGGGTTAGCGACGTCGTCGTCCTCCATCACGAGACGGTTGCGGTAGATTTCCAGGTCGCCCTTGTCGGGGTTGATAATCACGTCGTAGTTGGCGTCCGAGCCGTACATCTTGGCTATGACGTTGCGGAAGGAATCTTCCAGCACATTGATAAATGTTTGTTTGTCGATTTTCTTGAAATCATTGAATTCTGAGAAAATGTCAATCAGGTTGATTGACTCTTGAGTTTTTGCCATTTTGTAGTATATAATTTAGTTTTTTGACTAAGGATTAAGGACCGCTTCGCTAAAAGAGTAAAGATTTGTTACTATCGGTCGAGTCATTTTTGTCTTTATTCCTTATTCCTTTAGTGAACGCAGTGAACGGTCCTTGTTCTAGAACTTCAGGTCGTACTTGACATATTTGGGTTCATCGAAGCGCCATGTGTGTGTGACGGTCTGTGTCTCCTTGCGTTTCTTGCCCTGCACGGCGACTTTCTCCTCGACATCGACGCTGAAGGTCTCTTCGTCGACCGAGACAAGGAGTCCCTTGTATTTAATACTTTGCCCCTCAGTAGTCATCATGACCTCGACGTTGTGCCCGAGGTTCTTTTGGAACTGCATTTTGGTTTTGAAGGGGTCTGTCAGCGAGACGCTTCCCACTTCGAGCGAATAATCTACACTCTCCCTTGAGGGGAGAGCCGGAGAGGGGTTATCCAATTTCTCGACGAGGAATCGGTTGAGTTCCGCGCAGAAATCGACATCGACGCCTTGCAGCCGGTCCACCTCGACGAGGATATCATTGTCGGCGGAGATGTTCAGTGTAATCAGTTGATAGTCGGTATCCTTGAGATACTCGTTAATCCACTCTTGCAGTTGTTGCTTCAGTTCCATATTCTTTATCTTATTCTAACAAGCGAGGGAACCTATTCGGGTCCCCTCAATCAATTCACGGTGCAAAGGTACAACAAAAATTTCATATATGCAAATAAAAATGCAAAATTTTAGAAAAAGTAGAGTAACTCTACGTTTTTTAGGAATAGATAGCAGGTGCTATGCTTGCATAAGTCCGGCTATTTAGTCCTAAAAAGTAGGGCGCAGCCCTTTTCTAAAATTTTGCTTTATGTTTGCGTATAGGCTGCAAGACGCGGTAGTAGCTACGGAGGGTCCCTTTAGGGGAGGGGCCGAAGGTACGACACTGCCCACAGGGCAGAAAGAAAACGCTCTTTGTCGGAAAATTTGGTCGCATATACCTTCCCTTTTTCGGAGGGTCCCACCCCACAGGGGAAGGGGCGTGCCGAAAAATTCATACGCCCTGCAAGACGCGGTAGTAGCTACGGAGGGGACCCCATTTATAGGGGAGGGGCCGAAGGTACGACACTGCCCATGGGCAGAAAAGAAACGCTCTTTGTCGGAAAAATTTTCATTTGCACGACACACGCGAAAAAAGGACATCCGGATGCTATGCCTTGTTTTGCAGTCGCAGGATAGCTACAGCCAGTTCGCGTGTGTGTGTTGTGCATCGCAGACGCCTCTCCACGCCTTCCACCATGATTACCAGACGCGGCGTCAGCGTCAGCAAATCCGAAGTCGACACCTCGCTGATGGACTCTATCGGAATGCGGAGATTTGAACTGAGACGGAACAAATCGTATTCCTGTACCACCAGCACACCGTCCTGGATGTAATACTTGTTGCGGCAATGGGCAAGAAAGAAAGGAAGCATTACGATGATAAAAAACACCGCTATTACCAATCCGTCTGGAAAGAGGGATTCCTGTTTTATATAAATCCAAAATAACGGCCAGGAAATCAGCACCATGACGCTCCACGAGATAATGGGAAACCAGTCCACCGAATTGCTGAAATCCATATGGGGCTCCATCGCCGTCTTGAGTTCCTCTGCTGTGGGCACAACCGCTTTCTTATGCTTGTTTCCCAACCACGCACAGAGCATTGTCAAGCCTATGAAAACGGCGGTAAAGACAAACAGCCAATCCGTGTTCTTGATGAGAGACAGAATGTAGATTACAATGAGAAATTCGAGAAACGTGAATGCAACTTTGGCAATCACTGCGAGTTTGTTTTTAATGGAGGATGACATAATTAATTGATTTTAGGGGTGAAACAATTACGCGCTATTTCATTGAGCGCGGCGGCGGTGGTGCCCATGCGCTGCGCAATGAGTTGGCGACGTTTGTAATAGGTCCGCTTGGACATACCTGTTAGCTGCAGAATGTCACTGTTGGACACATCCAGCCCAATCAGTGTCAGCACCTGCAAATCCGTTTCTGTCAATGCGGGGTACAGGCGTTGCAGCTCTTTTGTCTTTTGCGAGAACAGGAGAGTCACTTCATCCAGCGCATCCGTCTTGCCGTCACGCTGCAACTGCTGCAACAGCATTTGCCGGCGCAGGGATTCCTCGCGCTGGTTGAGCAACATCTGGATTTGCAAATCGGCCATCTGTCGTTTCAGGCACGATACGCGATAGCATATCCAGATAATAATAAACAACAGTACCTCAATGATACCGAATAAAATAAGAATGTAATACCAGGGATCCATAATTGTTCGATTTTTTAAAAGTGGTTATATGGTTCGATTCTCAAGAAACATATTGCCCGATTTTTCGATTGACGGTGCAAAGGTACTACTATTTTCCGAACCACGCAAGAGGGAGTAATAAGGCTTATCACAAATAAATGTGATACGTCTTTGCAAACGGCTGATAACAAGCTGTTTACACGAAACATCCAATCCCTTGAATACTCACATTTTCTCACCCTGTCTTGGCCCCGTTTCCCAACCATACCTGGGCGCAGTTGCCCCCCCTCGCATCTGTCTCTATGTCCCTTCAGCCGGATGCCATCCGGCCTCCGTCTGGATTATCCGGAATAGCAAAGCGGTCTGGATTATCCGGAATAGCAAAAACGGTCTGGATTATCCGGAATAGCAAAGCGGTCTGGTTTGTCTGGAATAGCAAAACGGTCGGGATTATCCGGAATAGCAAAGCGGTCTGGATTATCCGGAATAGCAAAACGGTCTGGATTATCCGGAATAGCAA
>DGHR01000001.1:32424-51058 GCA_002392745.1 Bacteroidales bacterium UBA3843
TAGCAAAGCGGTCTGGATTATCCGGCAATTCCGTTTCCCTTTAATCATCTCTCTCCGTGCACTTTTGTCGCATCATTGCGGCAACCCAATTCTCCATTCTCCATTTTTTTATATCTTATAGAAAGACACTTATAGAAAATTTAGAAAAGACATATCTTATAGATCTTATAGACAGATAGACAGCGCATAGAAGTAAAATAGACCCTTCACCGACATTAAAGGGGGTGATTTCCGGGTGATTTCGGCGTGATTAGGGGGTGATAAGGGGGAGATTTCTCTTGCGTCACAGAATGTTTGACGCCGGATTTCGGGCTATTTGAAGAACTTCCCAAAATCCGATACAAAGGTACAACAAAAATTTCATATATGCAAATTTTTCGCACAAAAAAAATGAAGCAATAGAATATTTATTCTATGTTATAGTGATGTCCGAGGGGATGTGGATGCTTGCATACAAAGACCTTCGGATAGCACTATAACGAAGGGTTTATCCCTGCTTCGTATTTTTGTGCGAGGTTGCATATAGGCTGCAAGACGCGGAAGTAGCTACGGAGGGTCCCTTTAGGGGAGGGGCCGAAGGTACAACACTGCCCATTGGGCAGAAAAGAAACGCCTTTTGTCGGAAAATTTGGTCGCATATACCTTCCCTTTTTCGGAGGGTCCCACCCCACATGGGAAGGGGCGTGCCGAAAAATTTTCATACGCCCTGCAAGACGCGGTAGTAGCTACGGAGGGTCCCTTTATGGGAGAGGCCGAAGATACAACACTGCCCATGGGCAGAAAAGAAACGCCTTTTGTCGGAAAATTTGGTAGCATATACCTTCCCTTTTTCGGAGAGGGCCGAAGATAATACATTTTCCCTATTTCTCCAAATTTTTGCGCTTAAAAATATACATTTTCTGTAAAAAACGCGCGGGGGCTTGCATATGTGGAAAAAAATGAGTAACTTTGCACGCTTTTTTACACGTTTTTTAGTTTGCGTAAGTATGCGCCTACGCGCAATTAGGAGATGCAGATAACGGATTTGAACATATTGTATGCGCAGCACCCAGAGCTCCGTCGGTTGCAACGGGAGTTGGCGGCGAGCGAGTCGAGCCACCTGCTCGTGAGCGGTCTGCATGCGAGTGCGTGCGCGATAGTGCTGAGTGCCGTTCGATTGCCGCTATTCATCGTGATGGACAATGTGGACGAGGCGCTGTCGTTCGGCAAGGACATGCAAGTGCTGAGCGGCGGTTCGCGACAGATATGTATCTTCCCCGCCGCCCAGAAGAGGCGTGTGATGGACGAGGCGGCGGCCATCCAGCGCACTGAGACGCTGACCGCGCTCACGCAACAGGTGTCAGACATAGTGGTGGTGACCTACCCCGAGGCGATAGCGGAGCCGGCTCCATCTCCGGAGACGCTGCGTCATCGGCGCCTCACGCTGCATTCTGGTCAGGAGGTACAACTGAGCGAAATAGGCACCCAACTAAGCGAGCTCGGTTTCGAACGCGTGGATTTTGTATATGAGCCCGGTCAGTTCGCCATCCGCGGCGGCATACTGGACATCTACAGCTACAGCCACGACACCCCGTACCGTCTGGACTTCTTCGGCGACGAGATAGAGTCGATCCGTGAGTTTGACATAGAGGACCAGTTGAGCAAGACGAAGGTGCAGGAAGCGGAGATAGTAATGTCGAACCGGCGCGACGATACGTCCGAAGACAACATACTCTCCTTCCTGCCGCAGAACACGATTTGGGTCAGCAAAGACTGGCAGGTAGTGAAATTCAAAACCGAAGGATTGGGACTGCAGAGCGCATTGCTCGACTTGGAAAACAGATGCACCGTCGAACTCGCGGAGAAGAGCAGTTTCCCCGCCCCCACAAGAATCACGTTCGACACCACGCCTCAGCCCCTCTTTCACAAGCAGTTCGACCTGCTCACCGAGGACCTGAGCCGCCGCATAGACGAGGGATACAAGATTTATATCCTCGCGGACCAGCAAAAACAACTGGACCGATTGAAGGCAATCTTTGAGAGTACAGAATACAGAGTACAGAATACAGACCAAATTACATTTCTAAACCAGTCTGTCAGTCCGGAGGACGGTCTGTCAGCGAAGCGGTCTGCCAGCGAAGCGGTCTGTCAGCCGAAGGCGGTCTCTTTTACAGGCATCAATGCGACGCTGCATGAGGGATTTATCGACAAGGACTTGAAGATATGCTGCTACACCGACCACCAGATTTTCGAGCGTTACCACCGTGTGATGCTCTCCAGCGAGAACGCCCGTCGAGGAAAAGCCATCATCACCCTGAAGGAAATCAACCAACTCCGTATAGGCGACTATGTCGTTCACTCGGACCACGGGATAGCACGGTTCGGCGGCCTCGTCACAACGCCGGTGAACGGCAAGCCGCAGGAGATGATCAAACTGATCTACCGCGACAACGCCAATGTCTTTGTCTCCATCCACAACCTGCATCGCATCAGCAAATACAAAGGCAAGGAAGGTAGCGAACCCTCAATAGCCCGGCTGGGCAGCGGAGCATGGGAACGGCTGAAAGAGCGGACGAAGGAGAAGGTGAAAGATATCGCCCGTGACCTCATCCGGCTCTACGCGACGCGCAAACAGCAACAGGGCTTTGCCTATTCGCCGGACGGGTATATGCAGCACGAATTGGAGGCATCGTTCCTCTATGAAGACACGCCCGACCAGGCGAAAGCGACGGCGGATGTGAAACGGGATTTGGAGAGCCCGATGCCCATGGACCGGTTGGTCTGCGGCGACGTCGGTTTCGGCAAGACGGAAGTAGCGATGCGTGCCGCGTTCAAGGTAGCGACGGACGGGAAACAGGTAGCCGTTCTGGTGCCGACAACCGTATTGGCGCTGCAGCATTACAACACCTTCCGCGAACGGATGTCGAACATGCCTGTGCGTATCGAATACCTGAGCCGTCTCAAATCGGCGAAAGAGACCAAAGAGATACTCGCGGACCTGGAAGCAGGCAAGATAGATATCCTGATAGGTACGCACAAGATCGTCGGCAAAGCCGTCAAATGGCACGACCTGGGTCTGCTTATTATCGATGAGGAACAGAAATTCGGCGTGGCGGTCAAGGAGAAACTGAAGACGCTGCGTACCAATATCGACGTGCTCACGCTCACGGCAACGCCCATCCCGCGCACGCTGCAGTTCAGTCTGCTCGGCGCAAGAGACCTGAGCGTCATGACCACTCCGCCGCAGAACCGTTATCCCGTACAGACGGAGCTCATCACGCTCGACGACGAAGACATCATCAAAGAGGCGATTGACCTGGAGATGGGGCGGAACGGACAAATCTTCATCGTCAACAACCGGATAGAGATGCTCCCGCGTATCGAACGCAAGATCCGCCAACTGTGCCCCGATGCACGTATCATCACCGCCCACGGACAAATGCCGGCAGGCGAGATGGAGGAACGTCTGGAAGCATTTATCAATTATGATTTCGACATCCTGATTTCCACCACCATCATCGAATCCGGCGTGGACATCCCGAATGTCAACACCATACTCATCTTCTCGGCGCAGCAATACGGCCTCGCGGATTTGCACCAGTTGCGCGGACGCGTGGGAAGAAGCAACCGCAAAGCCTATTGCTATCTCATCACGCCGGACCGCGAGCTGCTGACCTCGGATGCGCGAAGACGGCTGGAGGCGCTCAGCACCTTTGCTGAACTGGGAGCCGGATTCAATCTGGCGATGCAGGACCTGGATATCCGCGGAGCGGGCAACATGCTCGGTGCGGAACAGTCCGGATTCATCGCCGACCTGGGATACGAGACCTACCAGCGCATCCTGAACGAAGCCATCGAAGAGCTCCGGGACGAAGAAGGCCTTGGTGAAGTACCAAGTGGGCCAGGTGGGCAGTACCAAAGTGACAAAGGACAAAGTACCAAGGAGCGTGCATGGTGTTCGGATGCGCAGTTGGAAACAGACCTGCCGGTCAATTTCCCAACGGACTATATCGAGAACATCAGCGAGCGTATCACGCTGTATCGCGAACTGGACAGCCTGCGGGACGAAGACCAGATGCTGGAGTTCCGGAAACGGCTGATAGACCGTTTCGGACCATTGCCGGAACAAGCGGACGAACTGCTGTCCGTCGTGCGGCTCAGATGGCTGTGTTGCCGGCTCGGCATAGAGAAGATTCTCCTCAAACAGGAGCGAATGACCCTCTATCTGGTACAAAACAAAGATGCCTATTGGCAATCACAAGCCTTCGGCCGGATTATCCAATATGCCGTCACACGCCCGAAACGATGCAGTCTGCACGAGGAGACAGACAAACACGGACACAAGACCGGCAGACGATATGTATCCATCACGAACGTCAAGACTGTCGCCGGAGCGATTAATCTCTTGACCAAGGTGGAAAACGGCGACCTGGACAAGACAGAGAACTGAAAAACGGAACACATATATGAAATTTATTGGAATCATCCCCGCGCGGTACGCATCCACGCGTTTCCCGGGCAAACCATTGGCGGAGATTTGCGGCAAGACGGTCATCCGACGCGTGTACGAGCAAGCCTCCAAAGCGCTGGACACTGTCCTCGTGGCGACCGATGACGAGCGCATCTACGACGCCGTCGAGACGTTTGGCGGCAAAGTGGTAATGACGCGTAGCGACCACCGTTGCGGCACGGACAGATGCCTGGAAGCCTACGAAGCCATCACCACTCCACAGTGGCGCGCGCAAAACGACACCGACACCGTCATCATCAACATCCAGGGTGACGAACCCTTTATACAACCGGAACAGATAGAAACACTCATGCGCTGTTTCGAAGAGCCGCAGACCGAGATTGCCACACTCGTGCGGCCGTTCACGGAGGAAGACACACTCGCTGACCTGGAGAACCCGAACACGCCCAAAGTGGCATGGAGCCGTTTGACAGGAGAAGCCCTGCTCTTCTCCCGCAGCGTCATCCCCTACCTGCGCGGAGTGAACAAAAGCGAGTGGCTCAGCCGGGGACAGTACTATCGCCATATCGGCATTTACGCCTATCGCGCGGACATACTGAAACGCATTACGGCCATGCCGCCTACCGCGCTCGAACAGGCCGAGAGCCTGGAGCAGATGAGATGGCTGGAGAACGGATTGCATATCCGGGTGGGAGAGACCACGGTCAAAACCATCGGCATCGACACTCCCGAAGACCTGGAACAGGCTATCGAATGGTACAAATACAACGGATAAATGGAAAACCAACCAATGAGAAAATAATCAAAAAATAATATAACATTATTAACCTTAAAACACAACAATTATTATGGCAAAAGAACAATGTCCTACTCCGCACATCGGTGCGCAGTATGGAGAAATCGCGAAGACAATGATTATGGCCGGCGACCCGCTGCGTGCCAAACTGATGGCAGAGCGCTTCCTCACCAACCCTGTGCAAATCAATAATGTACGCGGAATGCTGGGATTCACGGGCGAGTACAAAGGCAAACGTGTGACCGTAATGGGTCATGGTATGGGTATCCCGTCAATCGGCATATACACCTACGAGCTCTACAATTTCTATGACGTAGAGACGATTATACGTGTAGGCTCGTGCGGCGCACGCCAGATGTATGTCAACCTGGGAGACCTGGTGATTGCGCAGGGCTCATGCACCGACTCGAACTGGGCGGAGCAATACCAACTGAACGGTACGTTCGCCCCCATCGCAGACTTCGACCTCTGCCGCCGCGCCGTGGACGCATGCGAGAAACGCGGTTACAAATACCACGTGGGAAATGTGTTCTCTGCGGATAGTTTCTATTGCGAGGACCCGCGCAAGGCCAACTGGACCAAGATGGGAGTGCTCGCCGACGAGATGGAGGCACCGGCACTCTATATGAATGCCGCGCGCGCAGGGAAGAAAGCGCTGGTCATTTGCACCGTCAGCGACCATATCCTGACCGGCGAAGCAACCACCGCCGAACAACGCCAGAACTCGTTTACCAACATGATGGATGTGGCTTTTGACATCATCTGATCGGCCGAAACAAAACCTACGGTCGGGGCGCCTGATAAGCTCCCCGGCTGACTATAACTAAATTTAATTGGTATAAATGGATAAAAACACTTGGATCGGCTTTCTACTAATAGCCGCAATTATCGTCGGGTTCACTATGCTCAACCGCCCCTCGAAGGAGGAATTGGCGGAACGCCAACGCAAACAAGACTCAATCAATGTTGCCCGGCAAATGGAGATCGAGGCGCAGCGCCTCTCGGACTCGCTGACACTTCTGGTACAGGACACGGCTGCTGCTGTCACTCCGGCAGAGAGTGTGGACCTGGCACAACGCCTCCAGGCCGCCTACGGACCGTTTGCGCCCGCTGCACAAGGTGAAGAACAACTGGTTTCGTTGCAAAACGAACATCTGAAACTGACCCTCTCTACACACGGAGGATTCGTACAGCGCGCCGAACTGCCGGATTATCACGCTAGCGGAGACTCCGTCAACCCGCTGTGCCTGTTCCGCGGAGAAGAGGCGTCAATGGCTTTCACACTCATTACCGCCAACAACCGAATCCTGCAGACTTCGAACATGTATTTCACGCCGATAGAGACCGATTCGGCGAACTGCGTGATTATGCGCCTGCCGACAGACAACCCGGAGGCGTACATGGATTTTGTGTATGAGTTGTCGGATAGTTATATGGTTCGCTTCTCTATCGTTCCTCATAACATGCAGACCGTTCTGGCGCAAAACGTCAACTCGATGGAGATGCATTGGCAGCAACTGATTCCTCAACAGGAACAAGGCCGCAAGTTCGAGGAACGCTATGCCCAACTGCAATACATGCTGGTGGGCGGGGACATGGAGAAACTGAGCGAATCGAAAGAGGACACGCAGAAGGAGAACGCGCGCGTACGATGGATTGGATACAAAGACCAGTTCTTCTCTACCGTCCTGATTGCCGACGATGCGTTCTCTTCGTCGCAGTTCCAATCTATCCCGCAGAGCAAACACAGCGGATACATCAAGCAATACACCACTCAGACATCCGTGCCATTCGACCTGAGCGGCAAGACGCCAACGGGCTTCCGGCTCTATTGCGGTCCGAACCATTACCATACACTCAAGGCGTATGACGAGGGTGTGGAGCGGGAAGACAGACTGCATTTGAACAAACTGGTGCCGCTGGGATGGAAGATTGTGAGCTGGATTAACGAATGGCTCGTTATTCCGATGTTCGACCTCTTTACCGGATGGGGATTGCATATCGGTATCGTCATTCTGCTTATGACTCTTGTCATCAAGTTGATTATTCTGCCGTTTGTGTTTGTCTCGTACAAATCCAGCGCGAAGATGCGTGCGCTCAAACCGCAGATTGACGCTATCAACGAGCAATATCCGGCGGAGAAGATGCAGGAGCGCCAGGCCGCTACGATGCAGCTCTATCAGCAAGCCGGAGTCAGTCCTATGTCCGGATGTCTGCCTATGCTATTCCAGTTCCCCGTTTTGATGGCCATGTTCTGGTTCCTGCCTACAGCTATCGAGCTCCGTGGCAAATCGCTGCTATGGGCGCCGGACCTGTCAACATATGATGCAGTCTTCCATTGGAACTTCAATATTCCTTTGCTCGGCGACCACTTGTCATTGTTCTGCTTGCTGATGACTGTAACCAACATTGCATACACATATATCACCATGCAATCGCAGGCTACTGACCCGAACATGAAGTTCATGAAATACATGATGTACGCTATGCCGCTCATGTTCCTCTTCATCTTCAATGATTATGCCGCCGGATTGAGCTATTACTACCTTGTTTCGCTCTTCTTCACTATCCTGCAGACGATGATTTTCCGCTGGACGCTGAATGACAAGAAGATGCTGGAGGAGATTGAGAAGAACAAAAAGAAGAAAGCCGGCAAACCTAAATCCGGCTTCATGCAGCGCCTGGAGCAGATGCAGCGCGAGCAGCAGAAACTGGCTCGCGAACAGGCCAAAGCGAATATGAGACGATAAGAGGGAATGCCCACGAGACTACCGCTCAGGCGGTAATCTCATGAGCATATATCCGGACCAGCTGGTTGTTGACCAGTGCTTGTCCTTTGGCAGACAGACTAATGCCGTCCTGCTGCAGCAACTGGCTATAGTCGGCGCGCTCCAACATGGGGCTTGTGATATCAACGATATGCACACACTGCTGTGCAGCTACACGGAACAGCGCCAGATTATACAGCGCGTGGATATTGCGGAGCCGCTCCGTACTGCCGCCTAACCAATAGAGCAGATTTTGGCGCTCGCGAAGACTCATGCCGCGCGTAATAGATGCAAAATAGCGATTTTCATCAATGATAGGCAGACTGACCAGCACGGGTTCTTGTCCGCACGCGCGCGCTTGCGCAATCTTATTTATATAGAGTGCCTTGTAGGCTACCAAATCCACCTGAGGCTCATGGGTGCCGCCCGGATTGGCTGCTATAGCCTTCCAATCATATAGAAGACCGCTCTCTGCTTGAATAATTAGTGTCTTGTCCATAATTGTGAGTTAGATTGATTATATATTGTATTGATTAAACATTATGCAAACTCTGTTTGCTCGCTATTGCGGCAGTGCCGCTTACTTAGACGAAGCAACCGATATGGTTACCCATTAGAGACTCATTACCAGATAAGCCACTACAACCGGCAACTGCAGGAAATAGAGCGCTACTAACAAGTCCATTCCGATTTTTTGTACAGTTTTCATATGATTGTGAATTTAATTGGTTCAACATTATTTTGATTTGACGGTGCAAAATTACTGCTAATCTGCGAGGCGCGCAACTAAATGTGACAACACACTAAAAATAGTGACGAAACGAGCAAATTATAGACTAAAACACAAATATAGTGACGAAATTATAAAGAATAGTTTTTCGTCACACCATACAAATAGACTAAATCATGGCTAAAATTCCTGCTTCACTACTATCCGTGCCAACACTGTTGCTCCATGTATTGGCTATTCCGGTTTTCTATCTGGGGTTCATCTTGCTCTATAGGAGCCAATGGATGGTTCGTTTCATGCAAGCGGACAATGAGATGTTGGTGTTCAACTCTTTGATGGTGATGTGTATAATGATTGGTGTGTTGTGCGCGTCTCGCATTCCGATGACCGCATGCCGCAAACATCTACGTCTCACATGGTGGCAATACACGCTATGGTCTTTGGCGGAAGTGGTTGTTTTCTCCGCCTTTGCCGCCCTGTATATGGCGCTTATCTATGGAAACATCGGTTATTTTCCGGCTCTGGGTAATTGCCTGAGACTGAGTTTCAGCATATTGCCCTACCCCTACCTGATTATCGCCATGCTGATGGCCCTCTTGCGCCCGGACGAGCTGCAGGCGGCAGAAGAAGACTTGGTGCGTTTTGCGGATATAACCGGCCGGCTGAAACTGGTGATTGCCCACGACGTGATTCTGTATATCGAGGCGCAGGAGAACTATGTTAGCATTCATTACCTGGAGGGAGAATCGCCAAAGGAATACTCGTTGCGCCAATCCATGCGCGGGATAGAAGAGTTGATGGAAAGACATGGTATCGTGCGTTGCCAACGCTCCTATTATGTCAATCCGTCTCACGTAAAAGTACTCCGTCGTGACAAAGAGGGCATTATACAAGCCGAACTGGACATAGCCAACGCCAAGTCCGTGCCTGTTTCTCCCAAATACTACGAGCAACTGAGCAGAATGTTGTAAATCGTCTCCGTCGTTATGTACCGTCATAGATACATTTTCCTTCTGCCGGCAATCAGGACCTGCTCAAGCCTGTTGCCATACAAATGTAAAGGTTATGGATTATAGGTTAACCGATAATCAGAAAAAACAAACTCCTCACCTCCGGCTACGAAAAGAAATCACAGCCGGAGGTTATTTTCCCAACTCTTTTTCCAAAATGGTTTACTTGCACATTTCGCGAAAATGCTGTACCTTTGCAGCATTGAAACGGAACGGATGATTTGAGAGTAGGATATAAAGCGGAAAGGGCGGGTATCTAAACAGCGTTTTTTCAGTGCGTTTCCAGCGAATTGACCAGCATACCGCAGGCGGCTAAAATATCCTCACCACGGGAGCGGCGGATAGTGGTTGTTATTCCCTTCTCTGTCAGATAATCGCGCAGCCACTCCATCTGCCGTTCATCGGAACCGGGGAATCGGCGTTCGTTCAGGCTATTGGCAGTCACCTGCTCTACGCCGGCATGAAAACGTATCAGGTTAACACGGCATTCCAATCCATGTAACAAGCGAACCAGCTCTTTAGCATGACGGAGCGTATCGTTCGGCACCGGTCTTCCTTCTCTCGATTCGTCCGTCCCGTGCCAGCAGATATATTCAAAACTCACCCTGCGCTGGTGGGACCAGTCGTATTGCCGCAATAGTTCCACCACTTGCGTAATGGACATGATTTTCTCCGCCGGCATTATCTGCGCCCGTTCCGAGGGGAAGGGATTGTGCAGCGAGACTGCCAGATGGCATTCGCTCTCCTCCAGAAATCTTCTCATTGCCGGTATGCCTACAGTAGAGACCGTAATGCGTTTGGGAGACCATGCGCAGGCGTACGAAGCAGTCAGTATCGTTAATGCCCGGAGCACATTGTCCAAGTTGTCCATCGGTTCTCCCTCGCCCATCAGCACGATATTGCTGAGAGTTGCACGTCCGTCTGCTGCTGCCAAACGGTCAATCTCGAAGATTTGGTTCAGAATCTCGGCCGCAGACAGGTGTCCGTGAAAACCAAGCGCTCCTGTCATACAGAAGCGGCAACCCATTTTGCAACCGACTTGTGAAGACACACAGAGCGTGGCGCGCTCATTCTCCGGAATATAGACGGTTTCAACGAAAGCCTCTCCCCTGCCCTCCACCGCAGATTTGTTATTTGTAATCGGTGATAGGGAATGGGGGATTTCGAATAGGTATTTACGGGTGCCGTCGGCACTGACAGCCTCGCGGACGGGTGCATGACGTCCGACTGTATAGTGTGCCTTTAATGCCTCTCTGCCTTTCAGCGAGATATTGGTCATCTCGTCTATATCGGCTACACGCCGTACATAGATCCACTCTGCCAACTGTTTGCCGGCAAACTTCTGCAGCCCGACGGACAAAGCCGCCTCCTGCAGTTCAGCCAATGTTTTACCTAATAGTGTATCCAATTCGTAATTCGTAATTTTTAATTCACCATCGTCACATCCATATGCGGGTAAGCGAATGTGAATCCCTGCGGAGGCAGTTCGGTATAGAAACGCTCCTGGATAGAGAAATATACATCCCAATAATCCGCCCCGCGCACCCAGGCACGGACAACAAATGTAATATCGTTCTCGTTCAAGGACTTTAGCGCTACGAACGGAGCGGGAATCGAATCCATGCGATAGTTGACAGTGGAGAGTTGATACGAAGAGATATTGAGTTCCTTGTATAATTTCTTCATGTTCGTATTCGATTGCAGGACTCGTTTGTCGCTATTCAGTATCGCCAGGATAGCCTCTTTGCATTTCTGAGCATCCACTCCGTAGGAAACACTGACTTCCCAATCCACACGCCGCAGCGGCCGCCCGTTGTAGTTGTTGATGACTCCGTTGGAGAGTGCGCCGTTAGGCAGAATCACCACTCTGTTGTCCACCGTCAGTATCTTGGTTGCGGTGATATTGACCTCTATGACCTTGCCGCTTGTTCCTTGCGCCTCGATGAAATCACCCGCCTTGAAGGGTTTGAAGGCAAGGAGCATGATTCCGCCGGCAAAATTCTGTACCGTGCCGGAAAGTGACATACCGATAGCCATACCTCCCGCCGCCAGCAAAGCCGCCAGTGAGGTGGTATTCACGCCGAGAGTGCTGATGGATACAATCACCAGCACGACTGTCAGCGATATTGATACAAACGACGATACAAAAGACGCAATCGTAGGCTCGGTCTTGCGCCGGGCGAACATCTTTTGCAGCAGGCTTTTGACCCAGCGGATAAGCAATATGCCTATTCCGAAGATAAGGAATGCCGCCAGCACTTTGATTCCGAAATGCAGCATGGTTTGCCCCATTTCCTGCCAGAATGTCTGAGGATTTTCTTTTGCCAGTTCTAACATCTGCTGCGCGCCGGCGCGGAGAGAATCCTGACGTTGCTGTATCTGCTCTGCGGTAGGAGTTGCTTGAAGAAAAATCATAGTTTATCGTATTCTATCGGCCGCACGTACCAACGCCTCGTCCTTGAGGATGGCGCGTGTCGCCATCAGGGTTAAAATCATGCATACCAGCGGAATGGCTGCCCAGGGCAACACATGCCATTCCAGATTAAGGCTCACTTGGGCCAGCCATACATAGATAGCCAGCACGCCGTAATATCCCAAACAGAAAAGAACCGTAAAGATATTTAGCCGTGCTTGCAACAGACGTTTTTTATAGAGGAATATGTCTGCGAACGCCAACACCGGTATAATCAGCGTAGCTACCGCCAATCCCCATATCCCTTTCAGCGGAGCACCTCCGAAAGCGGTCAATTCCCATATTTGCAGCGACTCGGCATCGGCCGGAGTGACCAACTGCAGAACCGGAACAAAGCAAAGCAGTATGCCCAGGGCTACTACTAATAGCAAATAAACTGTTTGAATACGTTGTATCATCTTGTCTTATACGATTTAGTCATATATCATCTTGTCATGCGCCATTGGGTCATACCCAAAGTACTGTCTATGCATTCATCGCCTCTTCGAGCGAAGCGCATTTGTCTCCGTGTTTGTTCACCCATCCTATCCGCCGGGCGGGATTGCCGGCCATCAGCGCATAGGCGGGAACATCCTTGGTCACTACCGAACCGGCGCCTATCATGCAATACTCGCCTAAGGTATGCCCGCAGACTATCGTAGCATTGGCTCCGACGGATACTCCGCGTTGCAGCACGGTCTCGCGATACTCGCTCTTGCGGCTGACGGCGGCACGGGGGTTAATCACGTTGGTAAAGACCATGGACGGCCCGAGGAACACATCGTCCTCGCAACGCACTCCCGTGTAAACCGACACGTTGTTCTGTATTTTGCAGTTGCGGCCAAGTGTCACACCGGGCGAGATGACGACGTTCTGACCGATATTGCAGTCTTCGCCTATCACGCAACCACTCATGATATGGCTGAAATGCCATATCTTGGTCCCTCGGCCTATCTGGCATCCTTCGTCCACATAGGATGACTCATGTACAAAATACTCCATAATCTCAGAAGAACAGTTTGAATATATCGTTTCCGTTTGCAAAAATCAGCAGGGCTAACAGCAACCAGAATCCCACTTCGTTGGCTATCTCCAGGAAGCGGTCGCTGGGTTTGCGGCGCGTGATAATCTCTACCAGCAGGAACAGGATATACCCGCCGTCCAATGCCGGTATCGGCAAGAAGTTCATGAACGCCAGTATAACGCTCAGGAATGCCGTCATATGCCAGAAGGCATACCAGCTCCACGCCGCGGGGAACATAGACCCGATGGCTCCGAAGCCGCCGAGAGACTGCGCTCCTTCCTTGGTAAATACCAGCCGGAACTGTTTCACGTACATGGCCAGGATATTCCACCCGTAGCTGATTCCGGCAGGAATAGACTGCCAGAAATTATAATCGGTGTGCTCCAGTTCGAAATAGTTCAGCTGGTTCTTGGGACCAACACCTATTTTCCCTTGGTCGCCGATAAACAGATGCGCTGTTTGCAATGCCCCGTCGCGGTAATAATCCATCGTAATGGAGTCACACGGATGTTTCTGCAGTTCCTGTGTCACTTGGACGGCACAGGGAGTAGGCACGCCGTCAACGGCGACTATACTGTCGCCTTTCACTATACCTGCGAGCTCGGCTGCATTTCCCGGAAGCACGGTATCCACCACAAACGGAATCCATTCCGTCAGCAGCACATAGCGGCGCTTGGTATAGTTCTTGTCTGCTCTGGCTTTCTCACGCTCTGCCTTGTCAAACGCATTCTGTATAGCGAGATAGCGGGTACCCAGATCTTCGCTCATGGTCAACTGCACGGTATCGCTGCCGCGGAGAACCATTACATCGCGTTTACCCTCGATGATGATTGCCTGCACGACATCCGACAGTTCCTCCGGTTCTTGCCCGTCTATAGACAAGATACGGTCTTGCTGCTGAAAACCTTCGTTTTGCAGCACCTCGGAATAATACAGGCCGGTGTTGACGTTGCGCAGTGGCAGACTGTCACTCCCGTAATGCCACAACAGGATGGTAAAGATAGCTATGGCACCTATAAAATTGACCAGAATACCGCCTAAGATAATCAGCAGTCTTTGCCATGCCGGTTTCGAACGGAACTCCCAGTCCTGCGGTTCACTCGGCAGGTCTGATGTCGACTTGGTCTCATCCACCATTCCGGCGATAGCGCAATAACCGCCGAAAGGCAGCCATCCTATACCCCACTCTGTGTTGTCGGGGTAACGACGCCAGTCATCTTCCGGCAACGCGGACAGCTCTTCATCGGTCATGGGGCGCAAGACCGGATTCCCCTTCTCGTCTTTGTGCGCCTCTACTGCAGCCGGCTCTACGTTTTTCGCAAAGAATCGGAAACGCCATTTGCCGTTAATCTTCTTCGCGCGAAGAAGACTGAACTGCGGGTTGAAGAACATGTAAAATTTCTCCACGCGCACATGAAAAATGCGCGCGAACGTAAAATGGCCCAACTCGTGAATCAGCACGAGAAAACTGAGGGCTAATATGAGTTGAATGGCTTGAATCACTATGGTTTGGATTTAAATATTACAGATTAAACACTAAACGCCTCTCCCTTCCAGGCACCGCGAGGCTGTCTCCCGCGCCTCACGGTCGGTTGCGACGTACTCTTCGTAGGACGGACGGGCTATAAACGGCGCACGATGCATGGTCTCGGCGATGATTTCTGACATCTGCAGGAAGCCGCATCGGTCTTCGCGGAAGGCGAGATTCACCACCTCGTTGGCGGCATTCAGCACACACGGTATGTTTCCGCCGCGGCTCATGGCTTCGTAGGCGAGCGCCAGATTCGGGAAACGGTCCATGTCTGGTTTCTCAAAGGTCAGATTGCCCAACTGCAACAGGTCGGCACGCGGGAAATCGCTGGCGAGCCGCTCCGGGAAAGAGAGGGCGTACTGAATAGGAAGCCTCATGTCCGGAGCACCCAGTTGCGCCTTGATGGCGCCGTCGGTAAACTGCACGGCGGAGTGGACGATTGACTGCGGATGAACCAGCACTTGGATTTTCTCGACGGGCACGCCAAAGAGCCACTTGGCTTCTATTACCTCGAAGCCCTTGTTCATCATCGTAGCCGAGTCGATGGTAATCTTGGCTCCCATTTCCCAGTTCGGGTGTTTGAGTGCATCTGCGGCTTTCACGCTCCGCATCTGGTCGAGAGTGAATGTGCGGAAGGGTCCGCCGCTGGCGGTCAGGAGGATTTTTTCTATCTCGCTGCGGTCTTCTCCCACCAGCGATTGGAAAATAGCACTGTGTTCGCTATCTACGGGGATGATAGGAGCATGGTATTGCTGTGCCAGTTCACAGATGATTTCGCCGGCGACTACCAGTGTTTCTTTGTTCGCCAGGGCGATAGTCTTGCCCGCTTTGATGGCTTCGATAGTCGGTTGCAATCCTGCGTAACCTACCATAGCCGCCACGACCACATCGATGCTGGGCATGGTTACCATTTGGGCAATCGCCTCAGCTCCGGCCCATACCTTGATCTCCATATCCGAGAGGGCGGCGCGGAGCTGTGCATACTTGCTCTCGTCGGCGATACAGACCACCTCCGGATGAAACTCGCGGGCCTGCGCCACCAGCAAATCCACACTGCGGTGCGCACTGATGGCGTATATCTCATAGCGGTCGGGGTGACGGCGAACCACATCCAGTGTCTGCGTGCCTATCGAACCGGTACTGCCTAATATTGCTATTCGTTTCTTCACTGCTTAAAAAGTTATAACTTCCTCGGGATTGACGGGTTTGCCGTCTTTCCACAACTCAAACACAAACTCTTTCTCGCCTGTTACCAAGCCTAATGTCTCGCCGCCTCTCACCTCTGCTCCGACGTTCTTGAGCACACGGTCCACCTGGCGGTAGATACTGATGTATTGCTGGTGTTGCACCATGATGGTGGAGGTGTTGTTCCAGTCGCGTTCGATATATACGATGGTTCCCTTGAGCACTGCCTGTATGTTCTCGTTTTGAGCCACCAGGATATGCACTCCGTATTGGCGGTGTTCGGGTTGCGCGGGTTGGACAATCACCCCTCGTGCCGGACGGTACAGGCGCTGCACGTTCCGTTGCGCTTGACTGTCGAAGAGCGACAACTGGTCACGCTCCGCCTGCTCGTACTGCGCCATAAATTCTACCGTCGCCTCATTGCGTGTCTCCAGCACTTGGATGCCTTGCACTATCTGCAGCGAGTCAAGCGACCGGACGCTGTCGGACTCAATAGTCCCCGCGGTCAGCTGCTTGATGACATCCAGATACTGGCGTTGCAGCGTCAGCGACGATTGCAGCGAGTCCACACGGGCGGATTCCTGTATCAGCTGCTGGCGGATGCTCTCGCTGTAGCCGGGCAGCACGTTTCGGATAGGTGTGAAAATAATCAGTACGGACAACAATGCCAACAGCAATACAAACAGCAAGGTAAGCACGCTGAAGGTGCCCAAGCCCGTCAGACGGACATGAAACACCTCACGCAGCGTCACATCGTCCAGCATTGCCAGACGGTATTTGTGCCGCGCACGTTCCCACCAACTCTCGTTTTTGCTGCTCATTTATTGATAGATTGTGCAACCCTCGCAGGGTTTCAGTTGTTTGAAGAAGTCGTTTCCTTTGTCGTCCACCAGGATGAATGCAGGGAAATCCTCCACCTCAATCTTCCAGATGGCTTCCATCCCCAGTTCGGGGTATTCGACACATTCGATGGACTTGATGTTATTCTGCGCAAGGATGGCCGCAGGGCCTCCAATCGAACCCAGATAGAAACCGCCGTGTTTCTGGCAAGCGTTGGTCACATCGATAGAGCGGTTGCCCTTGGCGAGCATGATCAGACTGCCGCCGTGCTCCTGAAACTCGTCCACATACGGATCCATACGGCCGGCTGTGGTCGGACCCATCGATCCGCACGCCATGCCTGCAGGGGTTTTGGCAGGACCCGCATAGTAAATCGGGTGGTTCTTCAGATACTCCGGCATGGGTTCTCCGGCATCCAGACGGGCTTTTATCTTCGCGTGTGCGATATCACGGCCCACAATAATCGTGCCGTTCAGGCTCAGGCGCGTACCGATGGGGTATTTCGTCAGAATAGCGCATACGTCTTTCATCGGTTGGTTCAGGTCAATGCGGACGGCATCGCCCTCGCCGGCCTGACGCAGCTCCGCAGGAATCAGGCTGCCGGGATTGCTGTCCAGTTTCTCAATCCAGATTCCGTCTTTGTTGATTTTGCATTTGATGTTACGGTCAGCCGAGCAGCTCACGCCCAGACCGATCGGACAGCTCGCGCCGTGGCGCGGCAGGCGCACTACGCGCACGTCATGAGCCATGTATTTGCCGCCGAACTGTGCACCCAGACCAATCTTGTATGCCTCTTGCAGCAGTTGTTTCTCCAACTCTGTGTCGCGGAAGGCGCGGCCGGTCTCATCGCCCGTGGTGGGCAGGCTGTCATAGTAATGCGTGGAAGCCAGCTTCACGGTCAGCAGGTTCTTCTCTGCGCTCGTGCCGCCGATGACGATTGCAATATGATATGGCGGACAGGCAGCCGTTCCCAGACTCTTCATCTTCTCTACGAGGAACGGAATGAGCGTTCCGGGGTTCTGGATGCGCGCTTTCGTCTCCTGATAGAGATAAGTCTTGTTGGCCGAACCGCCGCCCTTGGTCACACAGAGGAAACGGTATTCGTTGCCCTCGGTAGCCTCCAGGTCAATCTGCGCCGGCAGGTTGCATTTGGTGTTCACCTCGTTGTACATGTCCAGCGGAGCGTTCTGGCTGTAGCGCAGGTTGCACTCCGTGTAGGTGTTGAACACGCCGCGGCTCAGCGCTTCCTCGTCCGACACTTCACGACCTTCGTACATCGTACTTCGTACATTCGTAAATACACACTGTCCTTTCTCGCCGTGGATGATTGCCGTTCCTGTGTCCTGACACAACGGCAGTTGACCCTTGCAGGCCACTTCCGCGTTGCGCAGGAATGTCAATGCGACATATTTGTCGTTGGCACTGGCCTCCGGGTCGCGCAGTATCTTCGCCACCTGTTCGTTATGACTGCGGCGGAGCATGAAGCTTACGTCATGAAAAGCCTGTTGAGCCATCAGCGTAAGGGCCTCTGGAGCCACTTTCAGTATTTCGTGTCCTTCAAAATTGCCGACCGATACATAGTCCTTGGTCAGCAGGTAATACTCAGTCTCGTCTTTGCCGAGCTGAAACATCGGTGCATACTTAAATTCCATTGTATTGTGTTCTTTTTAGTATTTTCCACATAAATAGCGTGCAAAGATACTGTTTTTTTTGCACATATACAAGTATTTTCCTCCTTTTTACAAAAAAAATGCAGAAAAATTTGGTCATATCAAAAAAAAGCAGTACCTTTGCACCCGCTTTTGAGAAATAAGCGAGTCTCCCTAGCTCAGTTGGTAGAGCAACTGA
>DGHR01000018.1:0-909 GCA_002392745.1 Bacteroidales bacterium UBA3843
CGATGGTGACCAGATGGCTGTACACTTGCCGCTGAGCAACGAGGCTATATTGGAGGCACAACTGCTGATGCTGGGTTCGCACAATATCCTCGACCCGGCCAACGGTAACCCTATCACGGTGCCGTCTCAGGATATGATTCTCGGTCTGTATTATATTACCAAGGAACGCGCAGGCGTAAAGGGCGAGGGTCTGACTTTCTATTCCGAGGAAGAGGCTATCATCGCGCTGAACGAAGGGGCTGTGGACATCCACGCCAAAGTCAATGTGCGTGTCCAGGATGTAGTGAACGGCCAACCCGTACAGCATATTATCGAGACCACTCCGGGCCGCGTGATGGTGAATGCCTACGTGCCTGACGAGATCGGTTATCAGAACGTGCTGATGAAGAAGGGTGCTGTCAAGGATATCATCTCCCAGGTCATCAAGACCTGCGGTGTGGCGCGTGCTGCACAGTTCCTGGACGATATCAAGGACCTCGGTTACTATCGCGCCTTCCGCGGTGGTCTGAGCTTCAACCTCAACGATATCATCATCCCGGAGGAGAAGAAAGCCCTGATTGACAAGGGTAACCAGATTGTCGACAATATCACGGAGCTCTATAGTATTGGTGAGATGTCCGACGACCAGCGTTACCGTCAGACTGTCGATACATGGAAGAATATCGACGCCGAGATGACCAAGATCCTGATGGACCACATGGAGAACGCCGACCAAGGCTTCAACTCCGTATATATGATGATGCACTCCGGTGCCCGTGGTAACCAGCAGCAGATCAAGCAGTTGGCAGGTATCCGTGGTATCATGGGTAAGCCTCTGAAGGCCGGTTCCACCGACACCCGTACCGATATCGAGAACCCTGTGTTGGCGAACTTCAAAGAGGGTATGTCCGTGTTGGAGTACTTCATCTC
>DGHR01000018.1:980-2711 GCA_002392745.1 Bacteroidales bacterium UBA3843
CCGTAAGGGTCTGGCCGATACCGCGTTGAAGACTGCCGATGCCGGTTATCTGACCCGTCGTCTGGTCGATGTATCGCACGATGTGATCATCAACGAAGAGGACTGCGGTACGCTGCGTGGTCTGACTGCCCGTGCTATCAAGGACGCCAACGGTCACGTCATCGCTTCTCTGACTCTCCGCATCCTGGGCCGTGTGTCGGTACACGACATCATCGGACCGGACGGCAAGCTCATCGTGGCGGCCGGCGAGGAGATCCGCGAGGCACAATGCGAGGCTATCGAGGCAGCCGGTATCGAGGAAGTAGAGATCCGTTCCGTGCTCACCTGCGAGAGCAAGAAGGGCGTCTGCGCCAAGTGCTACGGACGCAACCTCGCTTCGCGTAAGATGGTGCAGAAGGGCGAGGCTGTCGGCGTTATCGCCGCACAGGCTATCGGTGAACCGGGTACACAGCTGACCCTCCGTACCTTCCACTCCGGTGGTTTGGCAGGCGGTGTAGCAACCCAGAACACCTACGAACTGACACGCGACGGTATTGTGGATATCGAGGACCTGCGTACTATCACCACCGCTGCAGGCGATGTGATTGTGGTCAGCCGTCTCAACGAGCTCCAGCTCAAGGACGAGAAGACCGGCGTTATCCTCTCCAACTTCAATATCCCGTACGCTTCCAAACTGTTCATCACTCCGGGCGAGAAATATCCGAAGGGTACCGTTGTCTGCGAGTGGGATCCGTATAAGGCATCGTTGGTTATCGAGCAGGACGGCCGCATCCGCTACGAGGATGTCATCGAGGGCGTGACCTGCAAGACCGAGACCGACGAGCAGACCGGCAAACGCGAAGTGTCGATCACCGATACCAAGGACAAGACCAAGATGCCGCAGGCACATATCATCGATGCCGAGGGTAATGTGCTGCGCACCTACAACCTGCCTGTCAAGGCCAGCCTGATACACGCAGACGGTGAGGAAGTGAAGGTCGGTGACCTCTTGTTCTCCATGGCACGCGTGACCAGCAGCGGCGGTGATATCACCTCCGGTCTGCCGCGTATCACCGAGCTCTTCGAGGCACGCAACCCGTCCAACCCTGCTGTGGTCGCTGAGATCGACGGCGAGATTTCGTTCGGCAAGATCAAACGCGGTAACCGCGAGCTCTTCATCACCAGCAAACTGGGTGAGCAGAAGGCTTATCTGATTCCGCTCAGCAAGCAGATTCTGGTACAGGAGGGCGACTATGTACGCGCCGGTGTACCTCTCTCCGACGGTGCTGTTACTCCCGAGGACATCCTGGCAATCCAGGGTCCGACCGCCGTACAGGACTATATCGTCAACGAGGCACAGGCTGTATATCGTATGCAGGGTGTGGAAATCAACGACAAGCACTTCGAGATTATTGTGCGCCAGATGATGCGCAAGGTAGAGATCATCGAGCCGGGCGACACCCGCTTCCTCGAGGGCGACGTGGTGGACAAGATGGACTTCCTGGAGGAGAACGACCGTATCTGGGGCCGCAAGGTGGTTACCAATGCCGGCGACAGCGAGGTGCTCCGCGAGGGACAGATTGTTACCGCACGCCGTCTGCACGACGAGAACTCGTCGCTCCGCCGCCGCGATAAGAAACTGGTTCAGGCACGCGACGCCGAGTGCGCTACCGCCAAGCAGATTCTGCAAGGTATCACCCGCGCTGCGTTGGGCACCAAGTCCTTTATGTCCGCGGCTTCCTTCCAGGAGAC
>DGHR01000018.1:2743-126634 GCA_002392745.1 Bacteroidales bacterium UBA3843
TCCTTCCAGGAGACCACCAAGGTTCTCAACGAGGCAGCTATCCGCGGCAAAGTGGACTATCTGGAGGGTATGAAGGAGAACGTTATCTGCGGTAACCTCATCCCTGCCGGTACCGGTCTGCGCGAGTTCAGCAAGATTGCTGTCCACAACCAGGAGGAGTATGCCGCTATCCAGGCTGCCCGTGAGGCGGCTGAGGCTGCCCTCAACGGCGAAGATATGTAATTAGCCCTTCGGGCTGTATATGGAAAAGCGACCCTCGCGGGCCGCTTTTCTGTTTTTTTTCAGACTGAATTGCGGACACTATAAAAAAACGCTCCACTTCATCGGACTTCTGTCGTGCTTTTGTAATACTTTTATCGTACTTTTTTTGTGTTACACCATACACTATACATCATACACCATACTTTTACTCCTGTTTTACCACGAATTGCCTCCGAATAGCCTCCGATAACTCTCTCAAACCGACATTCCTAGAAAGACTCTGCCGTTTCTCCGTATCTGATTTTGGCTCTTTCATACCGGCAAACAAAAGAAATTATAGCTGTTTTTATTAAAAAAACACCTCTTTTTTGTGAAAAAAAGTAATTTTATAGGGGGTATTTTTGTGCACGTGAAATATTTTTCGTATCTTTGCGCCGTGATAAAATAGTCATATAAATCAAAATCATATTATTCACTTAAAAAATCTAAAACCATGAAAAAAGGTTTACCGAAAATTTTAACTTTATTTTTCCTCCTCGCATTAGGCATAACTAATGTGTGGGCAGCATACACGTATAATGCTGCGACATCCGTCCCTGAATGGACTGTGAATTTCAATGACTGGGCTGCGGCTGATGATGCTGCGACTACTGCCGCAGATGCAGTTCACAATCCGCGTTTATATTGGAATGGTAGTGCATGGAAGAATAATTCCACTAATGCAGCTATTGATATCGCATATGACGGCGGCGGGTTTTATATTATTTCTAACCCAGGCACAGCACGCCAGTTGCCGACAGATGTGGATGAGTTGGCGGCACTATGTTATGCGGTATCTAAAGCATTAAATTATCCGAAATATGCTAATTCTAGTTCTACTGCAACAGACCCATCCACTTTAAATGGATTGTCTGCAAATACAACTCCTACTGCTGGTTCTAACGTGGCGGTTGAAATTCACGCCCCAAGAGATGGGTACGTAAGAATACTTTTTGGAACAGATTCAAACGGAGAACCTTCTTCAGGAAAAACTGTCACTTTGAGTGGCGCAACGACAGGAACAGCAAATGTAACTTATTATGCGAGTACGGAAACTTATGGCATTAAAACAAAGTTGACAGCAACAACTTTTTCTACTACGACTATTACCGCGAGTAGTAAAAAATTAAAAAGTGTTGAATTCGCTGTTAATGCTGGAACAACTACAGTATCATTCAATCCTTCCAATTTAAGTAATTCTCCCACAAGCGCACGTAAGTTGCTTCTCTATGCAATGGAAGTGTACTTGGAGTCTGCTGCTCCTGCAACAACCTATACTGTTACTTACAAAGCAGGTCTGGGAACAGGTTCCGATGTGGTTGACAATGCAGCAACGACCGTAGCCGATTGTCCGGCAGGCTTTACTGCTCCTACAGGACAAGTGTTTGCCGGTTGGAAAGATGCTTCGGATAACGATGTCGCTGTCGGCGCAACCGTTTCTGCAGACATGACACTGACCGCTCAATGGGCAACGGCTTATACCGTCACCTATAATGCAGGTGAGGGTACAGGTACTGTTCCTACGGAGACTGCCAAGACTACCGGTGCTACCTTTGAGGTGGCAGGACAAGGTGCAATGACACATGCTACCAAAGTGTTCAATGGTTGGAAAGACCAAAACGGTACTGCTTATGCTGCTGGCGCAACATATACGGTAGGTACCGAGAATGTGGTTCTCACTGCTCAATGGAAAGCCGCACCAAAGGTATTATTCTTGTGGCAAAATTCCGAAACAAGCGCTCCAAATGGTTCGGAAGCTGTAGTTATCACCACAACAACAGGAGGCACAACAACGGCGTGTTCCTCAGATTTTGCCAACAAAACATGGGCTGTCGAAGATGTTGCATATGATGCAACTGTACCAGGAGACTTGAAAGCAACGGTTTCAAAAGGTTTGAAATCAGGAGGTAATGCATTATATTTGCAGTTGACCCTTTCTGGAACGGAGAAGTTCCAAACAGGTGACACGATTTGGCTTTGTGGGTATGGCTCTTGGATGGTGTCAACAACGACAGAACATACAGGAGATGTTGCGGCATCTATGGCTACCGGCGCTGGCTCTAAAACTTCCTGTAAGGCCGTCTATGCAGTTATCCCAGAAGGAATAAACACCAACACATTGTATGTGCGTCGAGTTGCCAATACCATCCACATCGCAGCCATCAAAGTAATCCGCCCGGTGAAGTACACCGTGAGCTTTGCTGCAGGTGACGGAGGAACCGGTACAATGGAGGCGAAGAAATATCCTGCCGGCGCAACGGTTACCTTGCCGGAATGTACCTTCACTGCTCCTTCCCTCAAAGAGTTCGACGCATGGACTTCTTCGGATGTAACTATCTCGTCTAACCAATTCACCATGCCGGCTAATGATGTAACCGTCACCGCTACATGGAAGAACGAGACCCCGAAATACACGGTAACTTATAGTAAAGGAGCTTATGGTACAGGAACAATAGTCGCTGATACCAAGGTAAAGGATATTGCCCTCACTCTCTCTTCCGAGCGTTTCACACGTGACGGATATCTGCAAACAGGATGGGCTGAAACCGACGGTGGCGCACAGGCTTATGCTCTCGGCGCTTCCTATACCGCCAATGCACCTATCGAACTCTTCCCTGTATGGACGGCTGTAGATACATACACCGCTTCCTTCGCATGTGCCGATGCAGCACCTGCCGGCTGGACTTTCAGCAATGACGGTTATGACACGGACTCTAAAGCAACGGCAAATTATGTATGTAAGTTCACCGAAAATTCGCTTACTGCTCCTGACAATAATGGAATGAGTGCGGATGCTGTAGCGTTTGCGAAGAATGCAAATGCTATTGCCACTTATGATCTTGGCATTACAACAACTGTTGCAGCTCTGAATGTTGTCCTCACTGGCGGCTCTAGCAACGCATTTAATGAGGAAATTGAATTACTGGGTGCAGACGGTACAACCGTTAAGCAATCCTATACTACGTCACTCTCTGCCGGCAACTGGAAAGATAATGCCATCAACAAGACAGATATTATAGAAGATATTCGTTACATCCGTGTTCACGGTGCGAGCAAATGGATAGTAATGAAATCCTTCTCTGTTTCTTATATTGAAACCCGTACAAAATACGATGTGGCTTTTGCAGCCGGAACTGGCGCGAGCGGTTCTATGGCTACACTTCAATATATTGAGGGCGCAGAGGTCACACTTCCGGCAAGTACGTTTACGGCTCCGACAGATAAAGAGTTTGATGTATGGACATCTTCGGATGTTACAATCACAGATGGTAAGTTTACTATGCCGGCTAAAAATGTCACGGTAACTGCTACTTGGAAAGATGCCGTAACACGCTTTACTGTTACCTTCGAGACAAATGGTGGTTCCTCCATTGATGCTCAAGAGGTGGAGATAAACGGTCATCCGGCAGCAGTAGACGATCCGACAAAAGATCATAATGTGTTTGTTGGCTGGTATAATAACTCTGACCTTGCTGACGAACACGCAGTTGCTGATATTACAGCGTTGACTATTACCGAAGATATCACACTTTATGCTAAATGGGCATTGGATCTTCAGGTAACGAAGATTGTCTTCTCGAATGGCTTTGACGCGTTCATCAATGGAAGCACAGTAACTGCATATTACATGGATGGCGAAGCGGCTCCGACGATTGAGTCCTATGAGGCAAATGCAAATGTTAAAACCACGGGCGGTGTATTGATTGAAGGTAGTAAACTCGTTTTGGTTGGTACAGATGATAGCCGTAAGGAATATAACTTTACATTGGATGCAGTTGCTCCGCTTACGGCATTGGAAGCAGAGCAGACCTTTGATGGCTCGGAGGCATATGTTAAGAGCGCGTACGGATGGAAAGGCGATTCAAAAGGCTGGGCATTCCAAAAAGTGGTTACTCCGGACGACGGACGTAAAGTGAAAGGTTTAACTCGTGAGTATTTCTTCTTTGGTCCTGCCAAGAGTGCTTCATTTGGGTGGAAAGTTTCCAAGAAAAACAGTGGAGATGCATGCGTGGCAAAGATCTATGTGAATGGCACCGAAGTGATGGATGCCTTGACAGAGAACTTTGAAGTGACGCTTAACAAGAATACTACCAACATGGTGGCAATTGTTTCGCAACAACATAATGGCGACTGCGGTTTGGCTTCTGTCAAACTGAACGCAGACTATAGCCGCACGGAAATGCTTGGTGCTGGTGTACTTGGAACTATCTGTCTTGACCATAACGTACCGGTTGCAACGGCACAGGGTGCTTCCTTCTATGAATTGGTAGGAAAGAATGATATTGGTAAGATTGTATTCGATGAGGTTGTCTCTGGTGACTTAGAGGCTGGCGTCCCGTATGTATTCCAAGCAGAAGGTAACCTTATCGCTCTCCTTTATGGTTCAACAGAAGTATCCTCGCCTGTCAACACTGGCGCATTGAAGGGAACCTTCACAGGCGAGACCTTCTCGGCTGAGGATGCTGCAAGCAGAGATATCTATTTCTTCCGTGATCACGCGCTCTGGTCGGCTAAAGAAACCGGTCTGCAAGTGCTGGCTAACCGCGCATGGCTCGAGATGGGTGATGTAAATCCGATTACTAATCCGAACCCGGCTCCGGGACGTCGCCGCATCACTTTGGGTGTCAACGGCACGAACGTAGCAACCGGTCTTGAGGATCTCGAGGTAGGAGAAGCGCCGATGAAGGTGATGATGAATGGTCAGTT
Organism: Bacteroidales bacterium UBA3843; assembly: GCA_002392745.1. GTDB lineage: Bacteria > Bacteroidota > Bacteroidia > Bacteroidales > Paludibacteraceae > Colicola. The sequence continues at coordinate 7,691 of DGHR01000018.1, forward strand.
GTTCATCCTCCGTGGTGAGAAAATCTATGACGCAACAGGACGTCTGGTGAAATAAATGAACGTCTTCCCAGGCCCTTCCCTTCGGGGGAGGGCAGGGAAGGTAAAGTTTAAAGATTAAAGTTTAAAGATAAGAGATTAGAGTATTATGAAAAAGAACTATATTAAACCCATCAGCGAAGTAGCAAGCCTTCATGGCGAGAACCTGTTGCAATTCATTTCCGTTTCCGTAAATGGCTCGTATTCGGGCGGAGGCGGAGGTACGCCTATTGGAGGTTAACGATGAACACGGACCCGTGATATTCACGAGGGTTACAAAAAGTAAAGCGACCTGCATTTCTGCGGGTCGCTTTGCTTTGTTGATGTGACTGAAGTTTTTTTACTCAGCCGGCTGCTCAACCGGGAATTCAGCTGCAGGCTGTTGAGCCGGAGCTTCGTCCACTACCACTGCCGATTCCTCTTCCGGAGCTGCCTGCCGGCTGACCCGTTTCGACCCTGACAAAAGGTGTGTGACGGTATTGGCACGTGAGACGTGACTGTCGGTTGACCGTCGGCTGACCGTCGGGAAAACAGTAAAAAAAACACAAAAAAAATGGAGCTCTGGCGAGACTCCATTCTTTTTTTTGCCGTTGGGGCTGCTTACTCTGCGCTTTCAGCGGGAGTTTCTGCCGGCATCTCGGCTGCTGCGGGTTGCTGGGCTGCCGGAGCCTCTACCTCGATGGCAGACTGCTGCTCATCGTTGGACTGCTGACCTTTGCTGAAACCGACAGCTGCAATGCTGCAGGCTATGATAAGCGCGATGAGTGTCCATGTAGCTTTCTCCAGAAAGTCCGCCGTCTTGGGAGCACCCATCACCTGGTTGCCGCTTGCAAAACCGGCTGCCAATCCACCGCCCTTGCTATTCTGTACCAACACCAGAAGCGTCAGCAGGATAGCGGCAATGACGATTAGAATAGTTAAGAAAATGTACATATTATTATAAGTTTTAAATGTTATTTCAACCTTTCACCTTTCAGCTTTCACCTTACCCTTTAGGGATGGGGCGGGGCAGGCTTCCTCTCACCTTTATAAAATCGGCTGCAAAGATACAATTATTTTTTGATATACGCAAATATTACACGTATTTTTCCGAAATAAACCCCTCGCACGTTGCGTGTTACCATTTGGCAACAGTGTCGTTGTAGATGTTCTCCGCTATCTCCTTGATCATAATCGCGCACAACTCATCCTGCACTTCGGTCAGCAGTCTGCTGGCGTCGAAAGTCTGGTAGGCGGTATAGGTCTTGTCGAACGATTCCTCAGGGTGGATATTGTTGGTGAAATGAACGGTGACGCGGATTGTCAGTTTGCTTTCGGATGCGTAACTGTCGGTGGAGATAGCGCCCTGGCTGATGTCGTAACCCACGATAGCGCCTTCCAATTCCAGGTCTCCGCCCTTGCGCAGTATCTGCAGACGCGTCTGGCGCTGGTACAGGTCGCGGATTCCTTCGCTCAGGTTGTTGCTCAGCGTCGGGTTGACCATTGCCGCATTGTTCGGGAAATCGGCTATTGAGATACTATGGGTTGTCTGATAGTCGATGTTCGCACCGTTGAACTTATAACTGATGCTGCAACTATTGAGCACGCTCATGCCCAGTACCACACTCATTATCCATAATGCTTTTTTCATCGTTTCTATAGTGCCTTGCGCTGTATATATTTAACAAAAATACTAAAAATACCGCCTTGCAGAGATTATAAAGAAAATATTTTTAGGAACAAAAACATACAAAACCCCTCAGCCGCTTGTAAGCCCTACGTGCCTTGTGCCTTAGGGGGCTATGCCGCCCTGTGAGTAAACTCCCGTTTGTCATTCCTTCCTAATTCACACTCCTTGCGGAGTTACAACCGCCTTCGGACATGAACCTAAAAAACAAGGCATTTTTTTTAATCTTCTTTTTTCTTGCGGCTCTGCTGCTATACACTGCGCCGGAGGCGCACTATAGCCCGTACTCTTTGATTTTGCGGTAGAGGGTCCGTTCGCTGATGCCGAGCCGTGCGGCAGTCACTTTCCGGTTGCCGTTGTTCTCCTCGAGCGTCCGTTTGATCTGTTCGCGTTCGATATCCTCCATCCTCTCCAGTTTCGGTTGGGCGGGTTCCGGTGCGGGTGCCGGTGCGGGGTCGTCGTCCACTACCTCTCCGTTGGCCCATTCCTCTGTGTCGGCCGGTCGCTGGATAATCGTCTGTGCGGCAGGTTCGCCGGCAGATGTGATGAGCGGCTGTGCGGCGGTGTGGCCGGCTCCGAGCCGTTCCTTCAACTCGCGCAGTTCCTGCTGCGTTTTCATCAGCATGTTATAGAGGATACCTATCTCGTGCGAGTAGTCTTTGCCGGCCTGCGGCTGCGCCTCGTTGCGAAGTACTATCTCCTGGCGGTTCTCCTCGCGCGGCAGATAGCGGCTCAGTGTCTCGGCGCTGATCTGATGGTCCATCTCGATGACGGCAATCTGTTCCGCCAGGTTCTTCAACTGACGGATGTTTCCCCGCCAGTACGAGTTTTGGAGCATGCGTGTCGCCTCGTCGTTGAGCGAGAGCGGCGGCATCTGGTAGCGGTTGCAGAAATCCACGGCGAACTTGCGGAACAGCAAAGGTATGTCTTCCTTGCGGTCGCGCAGAGCGGGCACGCGAATCTCTACGGTGTTCAGACGGTAATAGAGGTCCTCGCGGAAACGCCCGTCGTCGATAGCCTGGCGCATATTGAGGTTGGTTGCCGCAACGACGCGCACGTTGGTCTTGCGCACGGTGCTTGACCCCATGCGGAGAAACTCGCCTGTCTCCAGTACACGCAGCAGACGCACCTGGGTCTGCAGGGGCAACTCGCCCACTTCGTCCAGAAAGAGCGTGCCGCCGTCGGCTATCTCGAAATAGCCCTTGTGCTCGTTCTTGGCGTCGGTGAAGGCGCCTTTTTCATGGCCGAAGAGTTCGCTGTCGATGGTCCCCTCGGGGATGGCACCGCAGTTGACGGCGAAATAGGGCCCGTGTTTGCGGGCTGAATAGGCATGTATGATTTTCGGAAAATGTTCCTTGCCCACACCGGACTCGCCTGTGATAAGCACACTCAGGTCCGTGCGCGCCACCTGGACGGCAATCTCTATGTCGCGGTTCAGCAGCGGACTCTGGCCGATGATACCAAAACGCTGCTTGATAGCTAATAATTCCTGTTGAGTCATAATTGAACATGACAAAATGTCATGCAAAAGTACTAAATTTTTTCGAGAGCGGAAAGAATAAAACCCAAAGAGTTTTATTTTTATGAAAAAAAATGCATTTTTGCAGATATTCTTCGCGCGCGCTTGCATATGTGAGAAAAAAGTATTACCTTTGCACGCTATATTTTGAACATCATGAATAAAACTATCCATTCTCTTTTGGTGCTGGCGCTGCTGGCGGTGTGCGCAACCGGCTGTGTGACCCAGAAGCAAATGACGTATCTGCGCGATGCTGACCCCGCCCGCGCCGAACAGTTGAACGCCACTTTCACCCCTCAGTCGGAGTTCGTTATCCGCCAGGGTGATGCCCTCACTATTTTTGTGTCCGCATTGGACCAGGAGGCGGTGGTGCCCTACAATCTGCCGACAGTGGTGTATGCCACGCCCGGCACGGAGAAACTGCAGACCACGCCGGAGTTGCAATATTACACGGTGGATACCAACGGCGATATAGAGATGCCGGTGCTCGGCAAGATTCACCTGGCGGGGCTGAAAGAAAGCGAGGCGGTGGACACGCTGAAGGCGCGGCTGTCGCAACAGGTGCTCAACCCGATGGTGCAGCTGCATCTGGTCAACGCCAAGGTGGCGGTGATGGGTGAGGTGGCCCGTCCGGGTACTGTGCCTCTCAGCAACGGGCGTCTGACCATCCTGGAAGCATTGGCTGCAGCGGGCGACATGACTTCCTACGGCCGTCGCGACAATGTGCTTATTACCCGCGAATGCAACGGCAAGATAGAGATGCAGCGCGTTGACCTGCACAGCGCCGACCTGGTGAACTCGCCCTATTACTACCTGCAGCAAAACGATGTCATATACGTCTCGCCGAACAAAGTACGCGCTATCAGCAGTACGAACGTCAGCCTCTGGCTGAGCATGGTCAGCACTGTAGCCAGTGCCGCCACCGTGATTGTGACCGTGGTGAATGCGGCCAACAAATAACGCAGGAGAGATGCATGTCCTAAAAACAAAACGGTATGGAACAAAACAGCAACGAAATAGATATCCGCAAAATTGTCCGTCTGGTAGTTGAACACTGGTGGTGGTTCGCCGTAGGCGTAGCCGTCTGCCTGCTCATGGGCACCTTGTACTACCTGCGCAAATCGCCCAAATGGACCACTGACGCCAGTGTGATGCTGCGCCAGAAAGACGGAGTAGGGAGCCAGATGGAGGCGTTCACGCTCCTGGGACTGACAGGCAACCAGGCCGCCGAAGACGAAGTGGTTGTGCTCGCTTCGAGAGGCTTGCTCTATCAGAGTCTGGATGCGCTGAACCTGTGGGAGGGCCACTCGCTTCGCAACGGAATGCGTTGGGAAGGCGAATGGCGGAACCCTGCCTTCGACGTGGAGTATATTGCCCTCACTCCCGATGCGGAGATACAACCGTTCGCAGTGACCGTCCGCCCGACCGCCAACGGCTACAAAGTGAAGACGAAAATGGGCTTCTGGCACCGCTCCACGCGGCGCGTGAAGACACTGGACGAACCCATCGAGACGGGCGTCGGCACTATACGTATCATCGCGCACCGTCCGCTCAGTCCCGATACCACATACCGGCTCAACCACGCACGGCGCGAACTGGTTGTGGCTTCGTACAGGGAACTTATCCGCGTGGCGCAACATAAAAAGGAGTCGAACATCATCTCGCTCTCGATGACTTCCACCATGCCCGAACGCGACAAAGCACTGCTCTATCGGATGATCGAGCAATACAACATGAACGCCGTGGCGGACAAGAACCTCATCGCGACCAACACCGCCTCGTTCATCGAGGAGAGACTGAATATCATCACTGCCGAACTGACGGAAGCGGAAGATGCACTGGCGGATTACAAGGAGAAAAACAATATCGCCGATCTCCAGGCACAGGCGGGACTCTTTCTGCAAGCCGGCAGTCAGGAACAGCAGGCGATGCTGGAGATAGAGACGCAACTGAGCCTGGTGGATTATGTCGACCAGTTCCTCCGCGACGAGAGCAAACGCAACAATCTCATCCCGTCGAACATAGGTATCGACGATGCCTCGCTCGCAGAGGGGCTGAGCGAATACAACACCCTTCAGCTCCAGCGCATGCGAATCTTGCGCACGGCCACACCCGACAACCCTGTCATCGAGCAGATGGACGGACAACTGGCTTCCATGCGCGAGAACATCGTCGCTACGATAGCTTCCGTGCGCGAGAGCCTGCAGATACGCCGGCGGAGCCTGCAACAGCAGGACACCAAATACAACCGCCGGATCAAAGAAGCGCCGGAGCAGCAACGCGAATATGTGCGTGCCGTGCGCCAGCAGCAGATCAAGGAGCGGCTCTACCTCTTCCTCTATGAGAAACGCGAGGAGAACGCCCTGATGCTCGCCGCCACGGCCATGCCGGCGAAGATACTGGATATGCCGCAACGCGACCTGAAGAGCAACTCCCCGAAACTCAAGAAACTGCTGCTCCTGTGTCTCATGCTGGGACTTCTCCTGCCCGCAGGCGTGCTATATGTCTATGTCCTCTTCAACGACAAGATAGACGACGTCAAGGATTATGAACGCAAGATAAAAGCACCGCTGCTGGCACAGATAGTCGAGAACTCGCGAGGAAAACATATTGCTATCCACGAGGGCGAATCGACCGTTTCCGCCGAACTCTTCCGTCTGTTGCGTACGAACCTGCGGTACGTCATCCCGTCGTCGGTCAAGAACCCCGTCGTGCTGGTAACATCGTGCATCAACGGAGAGGGCAAATCGTATATCTCGAGCAACACGGCGCTCTCGCTCGCTATCCTGGGCAAGCGGGTCGTACTCGTCGGACTCGATATCCGCAAACCGATGCTGGCGTACTATTTCGGACTGAGCAACAAAGGGCAGCTGACCTATTACCTCACGGACAGCGATGTGCAGTTGGATGATATCATCGTCCCGAGCGGCGAGCACGCCAATCTGGATATCATTCCTTGCGGCAGTATACCGCCCAACCCCTCGGAGTTGCTGCAGACCGAACGCCTGGACCAGTTGTTCGCCGAACTGCGCCAACGATATGATTATATCATCGTGGATACAGCCCCTGTGGCACTGGTCAGCGACACCTATCTGCTGGACCGCATAGCAGACATGACCATTTTTGTCAGCCGGTACAAATATACGCCGTCGGAGATGGTGGATTATATCAACCAGGTGGTGGAAAAAGGCCGGATGAAGAATGTGACCTGTGTGCTCAACGGCGTGAAAGGCCTGCGCGCAGGCTACGGCTACGGAGCGCAGCAAGCGTAACGGATAACGGACTAAATAGCAAATCACGTGATAGTTTGTGTAGCAGAGAAACCGTCCGTGGGCGAATATATCGCCCGAGTGCTGGGAGCCAACCAGCGCAAGAACGGCTATTTCGAGGGCAACGGGTATTGGGTGACCTGGACCTTCGGTCATCTGTGCGCCCTGTTGGACCCGCAGGAATATACCGAGCAATGGAAAGCCTGGAGTCTGAGCAGCCTGCCGATGATTCCTCCGCGCTTTTCCATCAAGGTGCAGGGCGACGAGGGGGTGCACAAACAGTTCAATATCATCAAGAGCCTGATAGAGCAAGCCGACGAGGTCATCAACTGCGGCGATGCCGGCCAGGAGGGAGAGCTAATACAGCGATGGGTCTACCAGCAGGCGGGTTGCAAGTGCCCCGTGAAACGCTTATGGGTCAGTTCGCTGACCGAAGAGGCAATCCGCGAAGGCTTCCGCCAACTGAAACCGCAAGACGAATACCAGCATCTCTACGAGGCGGGTCTGATGCGCGCTATCGGGGACTGGCTGCTGGGCATGAACGCTACGCGCGCGTATACTATAAGGTATGCGAAAGGCACCGGCAAGAACCGTCAGGTGCTGTCCGTCGGACGTGTCCAGACACCTACACTCGCGCTGGTTGTCAAACGCCAGGCCGAGATAGAGCATTTCGTGCCGCGCACCTATTGGGAGCTCAAGACCAACTATCGCGATACACTCTTCAGCGCACAGCTGCCGGCCGAAGAAAATGAGTATGCCATTACCTCCGAAGAACAGGGACAGGCGCTGGTGGACAGCATCAAGGACCTGCCGCTGACCATTACCGCGGTAGAGAAGAAAAAAGCACTGGAGTATGCTCCGAAACTCTATGACCTGACGTCGCTTCAGGTCGATTGCAACCGCAAGTTCTCGTTCTCCGCCGAGCAGACTCTCCAACTCATCCAGTCGCTCTATGAGAAACGCGTGACGACCTATCCGCGTGTGGATACCACGTATCTGAGCGACGATATCTATCCCAAAGTGCCCGCTACGCTCACCGGCATCAAGGATTATTTCCCGCAGGCAGTTCCGCTGCTGGCGCTGAAAGCGGACGGCAAGAAAGGAGCCGGTTCGCTGCCCAAATCCAAAAAAGTGTTCGACAACAAAAAAGTCACCGACCATCATGCCATCATCCCTACGGGCCAGCGGCCGGAAGCGCTGACGGCGGACGAGAAGAAGGTGTACGACCTGGTGGCGCTGCATTTCATCGCGGCGTTCTATCCCGAATGCGAAGTGAGCAACACCACCGTGACAGCCCGTGCCGGAGAGATCGATTTCCGCGTCACCGGACGCGAAGTGCTCAAACCGGGATGGCGTTCCGTCTTTGGCAAAGAGGAACCGGATATGCCGGAAAACCAGGAGGCAACGGAGAACCAGGAATCCTCCAAATCGCTTCCTGCGTTCACGAAGGGCGAGTCAGGAACCCACGAACCCGTTCTGAAAGAGAAAACAACCACGCCGCCCAAATATTACACCGAGGCCACATTGCTCCGTGCTATGGAAACGGCCGGCAAAACGGTGGACAACGACGAACTGCGCGAAGCGATGAAGGAGAACGGCATCGGCCGTCCGTCCACACGCGCCGCCATTATCGAGAAACTATACCAGCGCAAATATATCCAGAAACAAGGCAAGTCGATTCGCGCCACCGAGGTGGGGATTGACCTGATTCACACGATTATTTCCCCGTTGCTGAAATCGGCAGAACTGACCGGCCTATGGGAGAAGAAACTGCGTGAGATAGAGCGCGGCGAATATACGGCGCAGCAGTTCCTGGACGAACTGAAAGAGATGACTTCAGGCGTGGTGCGCGACGTGAAAACCAACAAGGCGGGCATGCTCTGTCCTGTCTGCCGCCAGGGGCTCATCATCCGGGGCAATACACGCTACGGATGTTCCAGATGGCGAGAGGGATGTACGTATGCGGAACCGTTTTGACAAGTAGAGTTGGCAAAAATAGCAAATGTGTAAATTTTCCGTCAATTATTCCACATGTATATGGGTAAAAAGAACTACCTTTGCGCCGTTATTTCTCAAAACGTAAATAAATTATTTATTTAACTTTAAACAATACAAACCAAATTCTCTTTTATGAAACTGAATTTCAGTGTATTCCGTACCATGGCGATGTCGGTCTTGCTCCTGTTGGGCATGGCTGCTCAGGCTCGTGTGATTAGCGGAACAGTCAAAGACCAGACGGGCGAGACCATTATCTCCGCCTCGGTGGTTGTGAAGGGTACCTCGATCGGTACAGTAACAGATTTTGACGGTAACTACAGTCTGGATGTGCCGGATGACGCCAAGGTGCTCGTCTTCTCCTACATCGGTATGAAGACCCAGGAGCTGAACATTACCGGCAGTGTGATGAACGTAGTGCTGTCCGAAAACAGCGAGGTGCTGGAAGAAGTCGTTGTAACCGGTTATGGTACAACCAAGAAACGCGATGTCGTAACCTCTGTGGCTTCGGTGAATGCGGACCAGCTGAAAGACATCCCGGTGGCTTCCGCCAGCGAAGCGCTGCAAGGCAAACTGGCGGGTGTGTCGGTAACGACAACTGAAGGTAGCCCGGATGCAGATGTAAAAATCCGTGTCCGCGGTGGTACCTCTCTGACTCAGTCGAACGACCCGTTGTACATCGTGGACGGTTTCCCTGTTTCCAGTATCTCGGATATCGCGCCGAGCGACATCGCTTCGATGGACGTCCTGAAAGATGCTGCGGCAACCGCTATCTATGGTGCGCAGGGTGCCAACGGTGTAATTATCATCACCACCAAGGATTCCGGTACCGAGGATGACAAGATGACCTTCCATGTAGACTATTCCGGTTATGTGGGATGGAAGAAAATCGCCAAGAAATATGACGTGCTGGATCCCAAAGATTTTATGATGGCTCAATACGAATGGGCTTATTACAAAGATAAAACCAAACTGAAAAGCAATTTCAATGCTTATTTCGATGCGCTGTACAACCGTACCAAGCACCGACCTGACGAAGAGCAGGAGACAACGAGTATTTCCGACCTCTTGACAGAATATGAAAACGCATCATTGCATCCGTTCAAAAACTGGCAGGATAGTGCATTCGGAAACACTGGTTTTTCATCTAATCATTCAGTAAGTTTGAGTGGCGGTAACAAGAACGCTAACTTCAACCTTTCTTACAACCGTATAGATGATAAAGCGATTATGTACATGTCCAACTATGTACGTAATAATATCTCTGCGAAGGCAAAATTCAAACCCTTTAAGAATTTTACATTGGGTTTCACCGCACGTTACACCAATACACAGGTTCTCGGAGCTGGCTCAAACGCTATCAAAGATAACGGAACCAGTTCTGAATCGCGTCTGCGCAATGCGGTCGTTTACACTCCGACAACACTGCTTTCTAAGAATACAGAGGGAGCCAGCGAAGAGGATGAGACAATCGGAAGCCTTGTGGAACCGAATAAAGCCATTCGTGAAAACTATAAATTCAAAGTAGATAACAAGTGGACAATCAATGGTTATGCCAGCTACAAATTTGCAAAGTACTTTACAGCACGCGTTGAGCTGGGGTATGATTCCCGTTCCATCAATACCGATCGCTACTATGGACCGAGTACCTATTTCGCTAAAAATACCGGTCGTCCGGGTATCAAAGGTGGTACTTCGCAGGTTCAGGTACTGACTGAAAAAGAGTCACGTCTCCGCAATGCCAACACATTGGAATGGAAACAAAGCTTCGTCGATAACTCACATAATGTAAGTGTTCTTCTCGGTGAAGAGACTATCATCCATAAATCTGAAACCAAGACTCAAAATGGTTTCGGCTATAAGGGAAATTATAATGAGGAGAAGGGGGAGATTTTCAATTATTTAGGCCAGGCTGCCTATTCGGAAATCCTCAATTACATTGCCCCGAAAGATAACCAACTCTCGTTCTTCGCTCGCGCGAACTATGACTACAAAGGACGCTATTATATTACCGCTACTTTCCGTGCAGACTGCTCTACTCGTTTCGAGAAAGAGAACCAATGGGGCTTCTTCCCGTCAGTGGCAGCCGCTTGGCGTATGTCGGACGAGGAGTGGATGCAAGGTGCTTCCAGCTGGTTGAGCAACCTGAAATTCCGTCTCTCCTATGGTATGGCGGGAAACAATAACGTGGATCTGGGATATCTGCATCGCGACTTCCTTTCCTCTCAAATGACGTATATTGACATGGGTTCCGGTGCAAGCAATATCCTCGTAGTGGGAGGGAGCGACAAGATTGCACCGAACCCCCACTTGAAATGGGAGACCACGATTACCCGTGACTTCGGTATCGATTATGGCTTCTTCAACGAACGTTTGACAGGTGCTATTGATCTCTATTGGAACAATACTCGCGACCTGATTATCCGTCAAACCCTGCCTTCTCGTTATAATTACCAATACCAGAATATCGGTTCGACCCAAAACATGGGTGTCGAGTTCTCTGCAAAGGGTGTTATTTTGGATAGAAAATCAAAAAGTTTATCCTACAACCTGACTCTTGATGCGAATATCGCGTATAACAGAAATAAGGTAATTGACTTGGGTGGCGCAAAATCGATCAGCGCGCAAACAGGCTGTTTTGGATCCTCGGAGTACCTGACTTTGGCTGAGTTCTTGGTTGAGGTTGGACAACCTATCGGAAATGTATGGGGATACCAAACGGATGGATACTACACCGCATCTGATTTCCAAAACTATAATATTACAACCGATTCTTGGAATAGAAAAGATGGTGTTCCTACCTACGGAGACGGATTCCTTTCTAATAAAGTAATGCCGGGTGCTACGAAATTTGTTGACCAAAACGATGATCATATTATTGACGAACGAGACAAAGTTCTTTTGGGAAACACCGTGCCCTTCCTGACTGGAGGTTTCAACTTGAACTTCAATATAGGTGCAGATAAATGGGGACGCATTGATTTGGGTGCTAACTTTACGTTCTCAATCGGCAATAAAATCTTGAATCTCAATAAGATGGAATACACCACTATTACCGAAAAATCACGTCTGCGTAACTTGATTTCTGATGTTAGTTATGTAAATCGCTACTCGATGTTTGATGGAAGCGGAAGAAATTTCCTGGATAATCCTGAATATTTGAATCCGGCGGATATCTATACACGTCCGGCTACCGGTGAGCAGTTCCTGAAAGATGAACAGTATGAGGCATTTGCGGCAAAAGTAGATGCTTTCAATGCCAACAAAGGAGCAAGAAATGCTTCACCAATCATGTCAGACTATATAGTGACAGACAAATGCATGGAAGATGGATCATTCCTTCGACTGAACCAATTAACCATCGGTTATTCCTTCCCGAAAGTATGGATGGAGAAGACCAAAGTTATCAATAATATCCGTTTGTATGTTCAGGGGACAAACCTGTTCTGCGCTACGAAATATACGGGTATGGATCCGGAGGTCGACACTCGTTCCAGCAAGAACCCGTTGACTCCTGGTGTAGATTTCTCTGCTTATCCCAAGAGCCGCGGTATCAACGTAGGTCTGAATGTTCAATTCTAATCCTGAAAACAAATCGATTATGAAAACAAAATATTTTATTCTAAGTGCACTGGCACTGACATTAGTAGCCTGCGAGAAGAATTTCTTTACCACCGAATCTCCTTCGGCCATGAATACTTCGGTATTCCTCTCGCCTTCGTCCACTGAGCAGGCAATCGGTGGTATCTACAATATCTTTGGCGAGGACAAGTCCTTCCGTAACCGTCTTTGCGGTGGATATGTCGCTCTCAATACGGATATTGAGTATTGCAACAAGAGTGGCGGCCAGGCACGTGAAGCATCCATTTACGCTTTGAGTAAAGGTACCGGCGACCTGTCTACCTCCAACGGAAAAGATCCTTGGGCTTATCTGACGGCTGCCATTGAGCGTGCTAACGTAGTGGTGGAAGGTATCCGCCAGTATTCCGATACTACCAACGCAGAGTTCCGATATCTGTTAGGAGAAGCGCTTACCTTGAGAGCATTCTGTTTTCTCGAGATGGTAAAACTTTGGGGAGATGTTCCTGCTACTTTCTCTTCCTTCACAGGAGAGTCTGTCAGTGATCTGTATAATGCTAAGGAAGATCGTAATGTCATCTTTGAGCAACTACGTATCGACCTCAAAGAGGCGGCTCGTTTGATGCCTTGGTCTCCAAGTTGTCCCGGCCGTGCTGCTAATTATACTGGCCGTCCGAGTAAAGCCCTGGCACTCGGCTTGTTAGCCCGTACCGATTTGATGTATGCCGGATTGGCTATGCGTCCGGACGTGTTTACAATAGGAGGAACGAAAGCTTGCTCTGTGCAGTATAACATAAAAGATGCAGACAAACGCCAGGAACTTTATCAGGAAGCAATGTGGGCCTGCGCACAGGTGATCAACGAGGAAGATTACAAACTGCAATCATCGTTCGAGGAAATCTGGAAAGAACTTTGCGCTGATGTGACAAACTACCAGCAGTCCGAGTTTATTTGGGCTATCCCGTTCCTGGACGAAGCACGTGGACAAGTGCTTGCATTAACAGGATTGAAAATATCAACAAATGTACCTGGTGTCCTCAAGAACACAATCTCGTATGGTGACGGCAATACCAACAATACGAAGGTACAAGGTATGATTCAAATCGTTCCGACTTTCTTGTGGGACTTTGAACCGGAAGACCAACGCCGTGATGTAACAATATGTACATATGGCTGGGAATATGACAATGGTAATGGCGTAAGTAGCGACTCCGCAGCTTTCCCGAATAGTTCCACCTCCGAGAGTAAGTTGTACCAGAAGATTTATGCTCCAAACTCTTGGTATTTGGGTAAGTTCCGTGTAGAGTGGATGAAACGTTCCTATTCCAGCAACGAGGATTGCATCGACATGCCGGTTCTCCGCTATGCAGACATTCTGCTGATGTTTGCGGAAGCCGCTATCGGTTCTAAAGAGGGGAACGCTCCCGCTAATACAACGGGCATAGACCCGCAAGCATGTTTTGATAAAGTACGTGCGCGCGCAGGATTGCCCTCCAAACCGCTTGATTTCGAGGCTATCGTAAATGAGCGTGCGTTTGAGTTCTGCGGCGAGAATATCCGTAAGTACGACTTGATGCGATGGGGTATGCTGAAATCTAAACTGGAAAGTACCATGGAGCGCATCGCAGAACTGGATAAGGGTACCGGCGATTTCGCGGGACGTATGGATTCGGTCTATTTCACCTATAAGGAAGATGATTCATACGCAACGAAAGGAAAAGCATACGTTCTGGATACTATCATCGGCTTCTACCCTGGTGATACCAAACCGGCAGCATACGACAAATCCGCTGGGTGGGTGTGCAAATATGTATGGAGCAAGGATGGTAAACGCCACTTGGATCCTAACACATATACATTATATAAGAAAGGAGTGGATGTAGATATGCGCCAATACTGGCCTATCTTTGATGTGAATGTCAATGCTTCGAATGGTAAACTTTGGAACGATTATGGTTATTAGTCGTAAATATCCATTTCTATTATTGGTTGTGGGAATCCTGGCCTCTTGTGCAGGCGGTCAGGATCCTACACCCCCTGCTCCGGATGCACAAGCTTTGGCTTTCCCTGGGGCAGAAGGTGGTGGTAAGTATACGGCTGGAGGTCGTGGCGGTATGGTTTGTCACGTGACAACTCTCACGGACGATGATAACGACCGCGGATCCCTGCGTTATAATCTTTCGCTACCTGGTTCAAAAACAATCGTTTTTGATGTGTCTGGAACCATTAACCTGACGCGTCAGTTGGATATTACCGAAGGAGCACTTACTATTGCAGGGCAAACAGCTCCGGGAGATGGTATTTGTATAGCTGGGTTTCCGATAGTGGTTAAAGCCAGCAATGTGATTATACGTTTCCTTCGCTTCCGTATGGGAGACCAGAACAAGGTGGAGGGCGATGCGCTCACTATCAACGACCGCAGAAACATCATCATTGACCACTGCTCCTTCTCTTGGAGTACCGACGAGTGTGTCAGTGTGTATGGTAATACCAATTTTACACTTCAATACTGTTTTATTACTGAGAGTTTGCGCACCTCTGTTCACGACAAAGGATCGCATGGTTATGGCGGTATATGGGGAGGTACCAATGCTTCCTTCCATCATAATTTGTTAGCGCACCACGATTCGCGTAACCCGCGTTTCGACCATGACTTTGTAAATACCAAATGCGCTGGACCCATTGATTATGTCAACAATGTGATCTTCAACTGGGGTGGTAACTCTGCTTATGGGGGAGAAGGAACTAATAAAGGTGCTGGTGGACGCCATATTAACATGGTGAATAACTATTACAAATACGGCCCGGCAACCTCTAAAAAATCTCGTATCGTAAACCCGACGACAAGCTGTGCTGACAACTGCGGTAAATCTCCTGGAGGTACAGTGGAACCGGGTAAGTTCTATATCACAGGTAATTATGTTGATGGCAATACTACCGTCACTAACGACAACTGGCAGGGCGTTGATCCTGATGAGTCGGACAAGAAAGATCTCTGTAAGGCTGCAGCCCGTTGGAGTGATGGCTTGACTGCACTTACGAACGAACAATCTGCTCTGGACGCGTATGAGACGGTGCTTGCGAAAGCGGGTTGCTCTCTCCATCGTGATGCCGTAGATCTGCGTATAGTAGAAGATGTACGTAATGGAATCGTTCGGAATGGACAAACGGTAACTTCATCAACGGTGACCGGAAGCGTCACTCCTAAAAAAGGTCAGATTAGTAAGGGAGGACTCATAGATACACCTTCTGACGTCGGAGGATACCCGGATTTGGCTTCCAAAACGGCACCCGTGGATACCGATCATGATGGTATGCCGGACGAATGGGAAGACGCTAACGGACTGGATAAAAACAATCTTTCCGACGGCAAAATATGTACGTTGGACGAGAATTATACCAATCTGGAGGTCTATCTGAATAGTTTGGTACAAGATTTGTTCTAATCTTTTCGAACTCTAAAAGAAACAAATATGAGAAAACTAATTCTTTCTGTGGTTGCGTTGATTAGCATTAGCGCTATGGCGCAGACCAAGTATTCCCATTATTATCAGGATCTCCCGTGCGCGGTTGAGCAGGTTCAGGAGGTCGTAATACCCGACTATACGGTAAATATCGTGGATTTCGGGGGCGTCGGCGATGGTGTTACGGACAACACAGAAGCGTTCGCCAAGGCACTCAAACACCTGAAAAAACAAGGTGGAGGACACCTCAATGTACCCGACGGAAAATGGCTCACAGGACCTATCAAACTGGTAAGCAACCTCGACCTGCATCTCGCTGACAATGCCGTTATTCTGGGTTCTACCAACAAGGAACTCTATATCCAGAAATCCGACTCCCTCCGCGACGGTTCCAAGAAATGCCACGCGCTTATCTATGGCTCCAAATTGGAGAATGTATCCATCACAGGCCGCGGCACTATTGATGGTCAGGGTATCTACTGGCGCCCGATTAAGCAGAAGAAAGTGATGGCTCCCGAGGTTATTGCTGCGGATGGCAATGTATGGGACGAAGTGCTCGCAATGGGAGGTGTCACCCGTCCGGATGGCAACAGCAAGAAATGGCTTGTGTGGTATCCCTTCAATCTCAATAAGGACCTCAATATCCCCAATATTGCCTCCGACCCGATTATTCAGGAGAAGATGCGTCCGCATCTGGTCAATATCACCGACTCCAAGAATGTCCTCCTGGAGAATGTGCACCTGCTCAATTCGCCGAAGTTCCACTTCGTGCCTACGCGCGTGCAAAACCTTATTATTGATGGTGTCAACATCCGCTGCCCCCATTGGGCGCAGAACGGCGATGCTATGGACCCGGGTAATATCCAGGTGGCGCTGATTGTTAATTGCAACATATCCTGCGGTGACGATGGTATCTGTATGAAAGGCGGTGTGGGACAAAAGGGTGTGGATGCCGGACCGCAACGCGATTTCCTCATCACCAACGATACCGTCTATCGTGCACACGGCGGCTTTGTCATCGGTTCTGAGTTCTCCGGCGGTATGCAGCGCCTGGTGGTCAAAGACTGCCGCTTCGAAGGAACCGATATCGGTTGCCGCTTCAAATCGGCTCCGGGACGTGGAGGATGGTGCGAGGATATCTATTGCTATAATATCATCATGAAGGATATCCGCGAATCCGCATTCCTCATCTCCTCCGGCTATGCCGACAAGGGAGCAGGCGTATCCGCTACCGACTCGGACAACAAGGATGCGTTCTTCCCTGACTGGTCCAACATGACCTTCCGCAACATCACCTGCATCGGTTCCAAACAGGCTGTCGATATCCAGGGACTCAAAGGCAAACCGGTCCACAATATCCTCTTCGACCAGGTAACCATCATCGGTAACCGCGGCGGTATCAAGATGGAGTATGCGGAGAATATCAACTTCACTAACTGCCAGATTAATCCCAAACCTATGCCGATTACGGACTACAAAAAGATCAAAAATGTCTTCTATAACGGCAAAGATCCGGACGCTGCGGAATAAAAAGGCAAAAAATCTACATTTTTCGGCAATATATACTTGTATGTTTCCGAAAAATGTAGTACCTTTGCAGCAGATTTGTAAAACGAATATTATAATTAACTTTAATACTAACAATTTAAAACTCAACAATTATGAAGAAATTTTTCCTCTTCGCAGCAGCTGCTGTTGCAGCTCTCACTGTAAACGCTAAGGTTTACGATTTCGCTGGCATTCAATCGGATGCCATTACCGTAGATGAACAAGGTGCTGTATCTACCTACACTATGGACCAAGGTAAAGAAACAGAACAAACAATGCCTTCTGTTAACTACACTTCTACAGTTGGTACTTTGATGAATGTTACTCTCAATGGCTTCGATGGTTTGACTATTCAATATAAGAATGGTAATGAAACCAAGGACGGTCACAAAGACAACATATTGAAGTTTGCTGAGAAATACATGCAGGCAGATGGTAAGAATGTAGTACTGGTTATTACTGGTCTTAAAATGGATGACGTGATTTCTTTGGCTGTTACAGCAAAAGGAAAAGATGGAACTGCTTTCTCTTCTCCTGATGAGAGCGCTTCTGCTGACAAGGGTAATGTAGAAAAACTCGCACAGGGCGATCCTGAAGCAATCCTGAAATTCTATGCGAATGGTAGCACTGTTACTTTGAAGGAGACTGCTGGTGGTTTCCGCGTACGTGCAATTGGTATCAATGAGGATGTTGCTCAAGGTATCGAGAATGTTACTGAGACTATTAAGGCTCAGAAAGTATTCGAGAACGGCCAACTCGTTATCATCAAGAACGGTGTTCGTTACAACGCTCTCGGCGTAGCTCTCTAATCTAAGTTGCATCGCGTTGAATAAAAATGCAGACCTTCGGGCCTGCATTTTTTTATTGCTCAAAGAAATTTCTTTCGAACGCTCTGTTCAAAAATAAAACGTTAGTTGTTCTTGGTGATTCTTAGTGATACTTAGTGATTATCGAGCCCCTGTCGAGTTGGTTACACGGCAATGGAACGGTAACGCTAAAACTTGTTGAAGAAAAAGAATAGAGATTCGATTTTAATGTTTACCTGCAATCTTCAGTGCGGCGTTGATGCCGTCGAGGGCAGACGAAGTGATACCTCCGGCATAGCCCGCGCCTTCGCCGCATGGGTAAAGCCCCGGAGTGTTAATCGATTCTAATGTCTCCGGGTCACGGGGGATACGTACGGCACTGCTGCTCCGACTCTCTACGCCTACGATAACTGCATCGTTTGTCAGGAAACCCGGATATTTCTTGTCAAAATCCCGGAAACCTTGTTGCAGCCGCTTGCCGATGAAAGGCGGCAGCCATAGGTCCAGCCTGCTTGGTATGATTCCCGGCAGATAACTGCATGGCGGCAGATTCTTGCTCGCTCTGCCTTCCACGAAATCCCGCATCCTCTGCGCCGGAGCAACAGCTGATGCCATTATTCTTTGTCCCTCCCTCTCAGGGAGGGCTGGGGAGAGGTTGTGGCTCTGTTTGAATGCCTCGCGTTCCAATGCTTCCTGATATTCCAGTCCGCGAAGCGGATCATCGCCTGGCAGGTCTTCCGGATTAATCTGCACCACCATTCCGCTGTTGGCGTAGGGCGAGTTACGATGACTGGCACTCATTCCGTTTACCACGCAACTGTCCGCCGAACTGCCGGCAGGCACAATATGTCCGCCCGGACACATGCAAAAAGAATATACGCCTCGCCCGTCCACTTGCGTCACTAAACTGTATGAAGCGTTACCGACATATTGGATGAGTTCTGATGGCTGACGGCTCACGGCTGATGGCTTCAGATGGTACATCAACTTGTTGATGAGTGCCTGCGGGTGTTCGGCGCGTACGCCCATGGCAAAACCCTTGGCTTCTAACGCAACACCTTCTGCGGCTAACATCCGATATGTATCATGCGCCGAGTGCCCGATGGCAAGGATTATGGGTAATTCTTTCCCTTGTCCTTTATCCCCTTCCTTCGTACATCGTACTTCGCTCCTTCGTACATCTTTGAGGCTTGTAATGCAAGTCTCAAAGTATATCTCTCCTCCGTGCTCGAGAATGCACTCGCGCATCCGTTTGATGATACCCGGCAGTTTGTCACTTCCGATATGTGCATGAGCCTCATAGAGTACGGTGTCCGCTGCCCCGAAATAATGGAATATCTCCATCACCCGCTGCATGTTTCCCCGTTTCTTGGAACGGGAGAACAACTTGCCGTCTGAGAAGGTGCCTGCGCCGCCTTCGCCGAAGCAGTAGTTCGACTCAGGATTCAAACCCTCATTCCTGTTCAGCAGAGCTATATCCTTCTTCCGCGCGCTGACTTCTTTCCCGCGCTCATAGATAATGGGCTTAATCCCATGCTCCAGTAGTGTCAACGCTGCAAATAACCCGGCTGGACCGGCACCGATAATTATCGCCTTCCGCTCCGCTTCATGCACATCCCTGTACGCCGGCGGCTCGTACTTCGTACTTCGTACTTCATCCTTTGCTACGGGGTTCCCTTCTTCGTCCGTTAATACGGTTAGATGCACCTTCAGCTCACGCTGACGTGCATCTACACTCCGCTTTACAATCCGCCACCGCTGAGAGGCCTCGTATGCTTCTTTCGGAGATAATATATACTGCTTCGTATTCTCCAAACTATTCTCCCTCCATTGATGGGAGGGGCGGGGGAGAGGTTGTTACTTGCCTATTTTCGAGAGAATGGTTTCCAGGCCTTTTTCTTTGACAGCTTCGTTAATCTTGGTCTCCAGTTCGTCACACAGCTCCGGATTGTCCTGCAATGTAGCCTTCACGTTGTCGCGACCTTGGCCGAGCTTCGTGTCGCCGTAGCTGAAGAACGAACCGCTCTTCTTGATAATCTCGGCGGCTACTGCGAAATCCAGAATCTCGCCGATACGTGAGATACCTTCGTTGAACATCAGGTCAAACTCTGCTTTCTTGAATGGTGGGGCCACCTTGTTCTTTACTACCTTGACGCGTACTTGGTTACCCTTGATGTTATCGCCGTCCTTGATTTGGCCTGTCTTGCGGATATCCAGACGTACGCTGGCATAGAACTTCAATGCATTACCGCCGGTGGTGGTCTCCGGATTGCCGAACATCACGCCGATTTTCTCGCGCAGTTGGTTGATAAAGATGACGGTGGTGCCTGTCTTGTTGACAGAAGCGGTCATCTTGCGCAGCGCCTGCGACATCAGTCGGGCTTGCAGACCTACTTTGTTGTCGCCCATCTCGCCGGCAATCTCTGCTTTGGGAGTCAATGCGGCTACCGAGTCAATGACAATCAAGTCCACTGCGGCCGAACGAATCAGTTCGTCGGCGATATCCAACGCCTGCTCGCCGCTATCGGGCTGGGCTATCAGTAATTCGTTGATGTTGACACCCAGTTTCTCGGCATAGAAACGGTCGAAAGCATGTTCGGCATCGATGATCGCAGCTATACCGCCTGCTTTCTGCACTTCCGCCATCGCATGAATAGCGAGGGTGGTCTTTCCTGATGACTCCGGACCGTATATCTCAATAATACGCCCCTTGGGATAACCGCCTACGCCCAGCGCAAGGTTTAATCCTATACTGCCGGTCGGGATAACGGGTACATTTTCGATGTTTTCATCGCCCAGACGCATGATGGCGCCTTTGCCGTAGTCTTTGTCAATCTTTGCCATCGCAGCCTGTAGTGCTTTCAACTTGTCAGCGGATGGTCCTTGTTTCTCTGCCATAATATCGTTGTTTTAATTATTTTCGATATGTCGATTTACCGAGACCTCAAAATCTCGGTACAAAATTACTAAAAAAAAATGATATACGCAAAACGTACGTCATTTTTTCAGAAAATATCTGCAATAGGGTTGTAATCCGCATTGTTCGCAGTGGGGCCTGCGTGCCTGGCATACATACCTTCCGTGTAGCAGTAGCCAGTGATGCGCCTTGGGAATAAGGTCTGCAGGAATATATTTTACCAACTGTTTTTCTGTCTGCAGCGGATTCTTGCTGCCTGTCGTTAGTCCTATTCGTTCGCTCACGCGGAAAATATGCGTGTCAACCGCCATTGTGGGTTGCTGCCATATGACGGCGCATACCACATTCGCTGTTTTTCTGCCCACGCCCTGCAGGGTCTGCAAATCATCTATATTGTCCGGCACAACACCGTGGTATACCTCTACAAGCCGTTTGGCCATCTCCACCAGATGTTCGGCTTTCGAGCGCGGGTAACTGACCGACTTGATATATTCGAACACTTCGTCGCTGCTGGACTTCGCCAATGCCTCTGCGGTCGGATAGGCCGCAAAGAGTGACGGAGTGACCATGTTCACCCGTTTGTCGGTGCATTGGGCAGACAGCATTACGGCTACCAGCAACTCATAGGGGTTGTTGTAATGCAGTTCGCTCTCCGCTACAGGCATGTTCGCTTCAAACCAAGAGAGAACGGATGAATATCGTTGTTTGGTTGTCATGATGGTGTTTGGTTATTTCGATATACCATTATCGCGGTAAACGCGGCTTAAGAACTGCAGAACCTGCGTCACTTGCTCCTGAACGGTCGCAGTCTGAGGGGTTATCTCGCGTTTCTGCAGCCGCAACAGCATTACCTGATAGAGCAAAACGAGGCCTGCCTCTATGTCGCTCATCGTGGGGCGGTCGGTCTTGGCCTTCAATAGGTTGAGCGAAGGTTGCAGACGCATGATAGCTGCGCGGTACATCGCATCCTCGTTCAACAACTGCGTGTGCAGCTCTTCCAACTCGTTTAAGGCATTTTGCGCCAACTGCAGATGACCGCTCTCGGTGATTCCCTCGCGGTGCATCATCTCGTTGAACTCTTGCAACTCCGCGTTCGCCTCTCCTTGTTGGGGGAAGGCGCGCAGATAATCCTCTATCTGCCATAGATATAGGATGTATTCTGCTATATTGTCACGTTTCGATTTCAATTAATTCTCAATTTTTAATTCTCAATTCTCAATTCTCAATTCTCAATTCTCCTCATCCTCCCAGTCTATTTCGTCTAAATAGCTATCGCTCATAAACGTCTCTATCTCACGGCGGTCTTTCTTGGTCGGGCGTCCCGTGCCTCTGTCGCGGCTTCCGTTTCCTGCCATGCGCGCCAACTCCAGCAACTCCAGTTGTTTGGGGTCTGTGCAATCACGCATGTATTCGGGTACTAACTTGGCTCCCAGACGGTTCTCGCTCAGTTGTAACACCCGGTAGGTATAGGTAATCGGACCTTTGCGAACATTAAACTGGTCGCCTATCTTGAATGTCCGGCTGGGCTTCAGTTGCACACCGTTCATGGTAATCCGCCCGTTCTTGCAGGCGTCCGCGGCGATGGAGCGCGTCTTGTAGATGCGCATCGCCCACAGATATTTGTCAATCCGTACTTCCATAAGTCAGTTGGTTGTTAATCATGCGGGTGGTATATTGTTGGATATATGCTTTCAGATAACTCAGCATCGGTTCGGGAGCCAGAGATATGTCCATCGGCTGTTGCAAAAGCGGGTCGCTGACGTAGTTGTACAATGCTGTCACTTGGCGGCCGTCGAACTGCATCAGCAGGCTGTCGGACATAATCTGGAAGACCGGATTGTTGTAGCATACGGCATACGGATGTGTCTTGGGCCGGGTCAGTGCATCCTCGCCAAAAGCGAAATACGGTCCGGTGTAGCCCACTGCTCCAAGCACGGATGGCATGATATCCGTCTGGCTGATGACGCCTTGCCGCTTTTCGGCGGGAAGCATCCCCGGACAGAAAAAGGCAATCGGCACTTCGTACAGGCCTTTGGCATTGGTATATTCCGGCATACTCAACTGGTTGGTATGGTCGGCCGTCAAAACGAACAGTGTGTGGTCATACCATGGTTGGGTGCGCGCGAAATCGAAAAAGCGGCGCAAGGCATTGTCGCTGTAACCTATACATTGATGGATGGGTTGCGTACCCTGCGGGAAAACACCCTCATACCTCTCCGGCACACGGAATGGATGATGGCTTGAGGCCGTGAATACGGCTGTCATAAACGGCTCCGGCATGCTACTCATCGTCTGCGCATAGAACTGCAGAAATTCCTCATCCCAGATAGCCCATGTGCCGTCAAAATCCCTGCTCGCTTCCGGATATTCGTCCATCCCGTAGTAAGCATCAAATCCGGCACTGCGCGCGTATGCCTGAAAACCCATGGAACCGTTCGGTGCTCCATGGAAAAATGCTGTCTCGTAACCGCAGGCTCCCAGACAGTCGGCTATCGAAGAGACGGCGTTGGTGGAATAGGGAGTGACTACGTACGGCTCTATCAGCATGGGAATGGAAGAGAGTACCGAGGGCATGGCATCTATACTTTTGCGACCCGATGCGAATGACCGGGTCCAGGTTACACTCTGCGCCAACAGACTGTCCAGAAACGGCGTGTAGCCACGGCTTTCATTATAGAATCCGATAAACTCACGGCTGAATGACTCCAGAATAAGCACCACCACATTCATTTTTGTCTTTTGCTCATTGTTCTGTGTCTGTCGTCCTTCATGTTCCGGAGTCATGATAGCGGTCATCTCCTCCTGTGTGTAGTAATGCGGGTCGGTATAGGTGCTTCCCTCCGTAGAACGCATCAGCGAGAAGGGCGTGTTCAGTACGAGCAGTGTCTCTTGCGGGCGATCGGTGTATTGCAGGGCGTTGCTCAATGTGATGGGACGAGTGTAAGCTCCGAAACCGCCGCGGATACCGATAATAATGAAATAGACCGAGACAACAAATAGCACACTCTCCCACGTATAATACCACCATGTGGCGTGTTGCGCTGTCGTTTGTATTTTGTATTCCCGGAATAACAAGACCAGCAAACCCATAGCCGCCAAAGCGAACAGTGTAACGTACCAATATTGCACAACACCCTGACAGAAAATAGAGACGAGGTTCCCGTCATGACTGAACTCATCGAAGAACGTGATAGTGGTGCGCCTGTCGGTAAATCGCACATATACCATGTCGATACAGTTGACGGCGATACCCAACAGGTTGGGAAGGAGAAAGAACCATTTGGCTGCCGTTTGATAATACCGGTTTAGCCGCCATGTCTGAGGTAACGGTAAGAGCACCATCAACAGATATACGCTGCTCAAATAGAGCACTGCCGTCAGGTCGAAACGCATACCCCCTAATAGCATCTCCCATAGGTGGGCACACGTTACATCGGGAAATAAATCGCGGCTGGTCAGGTAGAAAAACACACGCGTCAACGTGTATATGGCCATCACCAACAGCAAGTTGGTCACAGCCGCTATCCATGGATGGGATATATTATTTTTCCTGACACTTTCCACTTTCACCTATAACCAATAACCAATAACCAATAACCTATAACCTATAACCTTTCACCTTTACTTCCCATTAAACTGGTTCATGGTTCTGTCGATGCCTTGGAGACAGAACGAGGGAATAATCTCTGTTGTCACTTTGAGACGTTCGTCTATTTGTTTTTGTTCCTCGTCGGTCCATCTGCCGAGAACGAAGTTGATTTGTGCTCCGCGTGTGAACTCGTTGCCGATACCGAAACGCACGCGCGCGTACGCATCCGTTCCTAATACAGATTGTATGTTTCCCAATCCGTTGTGGCCTCCGTTGGAACCCTGTTTGCGGATGCGAATGGTGCCGAACGGCAGGTTGAGGTCGTCTACCATCACCAACATGTTTTCCACTGGAATCTTCTCTTGTTGCAACCAATACCGCACGGCATTGCCGCTGAGGTTCATATAGGTGCTTGGTTTCAACAATACCATCTCGGCACTCTTCACGCGGCATTTGGCGACAAAGCCGTAGCGTTTGTCCTGCCACTCGGCATTGACCGATTTCGCAAAAGCATCAATCATCATAAAGCCGATGTTGTGCCGGGTGCCGGCATACTCATCGCCTATGTTTCCTAAACCGACTATGAGGAATTTCATTCCGTTATATTGTTAAAGAGTTAAAATGGTGCTACGCACGTTAAAAAATTAGGAGCGGGGCGTCAAACGCCTCGCCCCTTCGTACATCGTACATCCGTCCTTCATACTTAGGCTTAAGCCTGTTTGCTCTGACGGGTAGCCTTAACTTCGGCAACGCATGCGTCTGCGGGGTTGACGAACTTCAGACCTTCTACCTTGACATCAGCAACGGCGATTTTCTTACCAAGACCGAGCTCGGTAACGTCAATGTTGATGCGGTCAGGGAATGCGGTGTAGATACCGCAGACTTTGAGTTTGCGCATGTCTTGAACCAGTTTACCACCGGCCTTAACACCCTCTGCCAAACCGTTCAGTTGAATAGGAATCTCAACTACTACCGGCTTTTTCTCATCTACTGCCAGAAAGTCAATATGCAGTGTGTCGCCGCTAATCGGGTGGAACTGAAGCTCCTTGATGATAGCTTTGGTCTTGGTGTCACCGACTGTCAGATCAACAATCTGAGTGTCCGGGCTGTAAATCAACTTACGAACGTCTGCTGCGGCTACCGTAAAGGTGCAGTTCAGACCGCAACCGTAAATGTTGCAGGGAATCAGTTCTTCTGCGCGAAGTGCCTTGGCGGCTTTCTTTCCGTACTCGCTACGCGGAGTACCTACTAATGCAAATTCTTTCATTTTATTAAAATGTGTTACTCAATATGGGGCAGTAATGCTCAGCCTTGCATTTCCTCAATCCCTCTTAGGAAAAGGACGGGGAGGCTTTTTTTGTGTGGCTGCCCGTATCCCATCACACGAACCCCCTTTTCATTAAATTCCCTCCCTTGTGGGGAGGGACAGGGTGGGGGTAATCCCTTTGTTGTCCACCGAGGAGTCGAACCTCGCTTCTCGGAACCAAAATCCGGTGTAATACCGATATACGAGTGGACAAAACCGGTCGCTTTTTATCCGGTCAGTATATACCTTCCGATGAAAAGCGGGTGCAAAGGTACTGCTTTTTTTTGAATTGACCAAATTTTACAGTGCTATTTTGCACTTTTTTTTACTTTTTCTTATTTTGCGACCACCAAATAGTAATTTTTCTTGCCTTTTTGGAAGAGGAGGTATTTGCCGTTGAGGAGGGCGGCGTCGGTGATGGGCGTTTGCGGGTCGGTCAGTTTTTCTTTGTTCATTGAGAAACCGTTCGCCTGAATCATCTTGCGTGCCTCGCCTTTGGAAGGGAATATCTGTGTGGCCTCGGCCAGCAGGTCAAGCGGAGGAATACCGTCTTTCAGGTCGCGGAGACTTATCTCGTAGCGCTCTACACCTTCAAAAACCTGCAGGAATGTCTCTTCATCCAATGCGCGCAGCGCATCTGCAGTAGCGTTGCCGAATAATATATTGCTTGCCTCCACTGCGGCATTGTAGTCCGCCTCGGAGTGCACCATGCATGTGACTTCTTTCGCCAGCCGTTTCTGCAATGTACGCAAGTGCGGAGCCTGGTCGTGCTCGGCGATAAGTGCCTCTATTTCCTCACGGCTCAGACTCGTGAATATCTTAATGTAACGCTTTGCATCGTCATCGCTCACGTTCATCCAGAACTGGTAGAATTTATAGGGACTTGTGTATTTCTTGCTCAACCATACATTGCCGCTCTCAGTCTTTCCGAACTTGCCTCCGTCGGCTTTGGTAATCAGCGGGCATGTCAGTGCATAAGCCTCATTGCCCGTAATCTTCTTAATCAGCTCTGTACCGGTGGTGATGTTTCCCCATTGGTCCGAACCGCCCATCTGTAATTTGCAGTTTTTGTGCTCGTTCAGATAAACGAAATCATAGCCCTGAAGCAGCTGGTAGGTAAACTCGGTGAACGACATTCCCTGGCTGAACTCGCCGTTGAAACGTTTCTTTACGGAGTCCTTTGCCATCATGTAGTTGACGGTAATCAGTTTGCCGATGTTACGCGCGAAATCCAGGAAGGTGTAGTCCTTCATCCAATCGTAGTTATTCACCAATTCGGCGGCATTAGGCTCATTGCTGTTAAAATCCAGGAAGTGTTCCAGCTGCTCGCGGATACACTGTACATTATGGCGAAGTGTCTCTTCTGTCAGCAGGTTGCGTTCGGCGCTCTTACCGCTCGGGTCGCCAATCATACCTGTGGCACCGCCCAACAAGGCAATCGGCTTGTGACCGCAAGCCTGCAGGTGGCGTAACATCATTATTCCGCACAAGTGACCTATATGTAGGCTGTCTGCTGTCGGGTCTATTCCTACATACGCGGTTGTCACTTCCTTCATTAGTTGTTCTTCTGTACCCGGCATGATGTCTTGGAGCATGCCTCTCCAACGCAATTCTTCAACGAAATTTTTTGTCATCGGTTCTGTGTGATTGTGAAAAAACGGCGCAAAGTTACGACTTTTTTGTAACATATGCAAATCTTTTCATGTATAATTTTTTTTGCTGTGACATGAATAGTTTGGCACGGCTTTTGCTATCTTATAGGTGAGAGTAAAGAAACACTAGTAAATAGTGAATAAATAAAGATTGTTTGTTATATGGGAAAGGGTTCGTCGGGAGACGAGCCCTTTTCGTCTTTTATGTTGTATGTATCAATTCTCGATTTTCTTATACTTTCCCTCGATTAGCAACATGCCCGGCAAAATCTCTCCTCCCGCTGTTTTTTGGAACGTGGTGTAGGGCAGTGTCGCTCCGTCAGCTTCTTCCAATACGGCGTTGTAGCGGTTGTCCCATACCTTGCCTTTGACGGCTTTGACAGTGGCAATATAGCGGTAGGAAGTCTTTCCTGTCTTTGGGTTCAGCACGCGCTCCACCACTTGGAATTTGCTGCCGTCCGTAATTCCCTCTTTCATTCCTATCTTGGCGGCGTAGCCCTCTATTTTGCCACGTTGGTTGGTCAGCACCTTGTAAACGGGAGTCTTGACTTTGAAATCTTCGTATTGCTTGGCCAGCGCGACAATGTTTTTGTCCATTGATCTGGCGCAAATAGTACGTACCAGTTCTGTCCGGGAGTATTTGCCCTTGAGCACGGATTTCTTGTCGAATTCATACTCATGCGCTACATACTGCATCTTGTAAGTGGAGTGATCGTTTACGAAGGCCTTCAGTTTCTCCGGATCCGGATGGTCTGTGTAGTGTTGCGTATAGAAGATAGCCGCTACCGAGTCATTCCAGACCAATCGGTACAGGTATGAATGGGTTTTTACTTTGAACCCGGTGAAACTGTCTGCGATGGCTCCGGCCGTCTTGGCCAGATCTTGTCCTGTTTTGCCTCCTGTGAATGCATCGAACAATCCGCCGATAACTCCTATCGCTGTCTTGGCTGCGGCTGCTTCCTGCTCCGCCGTGACATAGGTGATGTCGTTAACAAGTACGAAACTCTGGCCCAGCAACTCTTCTCCTGCATCGCTCAGAGTGGCCAATCCGCGAGTGGTCTGAAGCGCCACGGCTACGTCCACATCCGTCGCATTGTATTGTCCGCGAGCCTGGATAAGCTGTGTGTCGAAACATGCATCGTCGGTCGTCTTCCCATGCAAGTTAAACCATTTGGCTACCATCCATTTGGCTACCTCTGCATTGTTCAGCAACTGTTCGGTGTGCAGGGCGTTGGCCTTGAGCTCGGAAGCAGTTAACTGGTGACCGTAGGTGGCTTTGTAATAGCCGTTATCGCGGCGTTTGACATTCTCAATCTGGCTGTTGTCTATGATGCGCAGACCAACGTTGTGGTCGTCATACTTGTCCGGAATAGGCAGCGAATCAAAGGCTTTTTGTATCTCGCCGCCGAACTCATCCTCTGGGTGGTAGACAAGCATCATAGCCAACGCATTGCGTCGGTAGGCTAACTCGTCGGAATGGGTCTGGGCACATACGCCAAGACCTATTCCGACGAGTAAGATTACGGTTAGAATTCGTCTCATAGAATTCCGCGGACAAACTCGATGGTAGTGGTATTGGAGGGTTGGTGAGCACCAAAAGCTACACCTATATCGCGCATGGAAGAAATACGCTGACGCTCCAAATCTACTCCGTCCTGATATTTCTTCATCTCGAATTTCCAATCATCCAGCACTTTCCCTTTGATTTCTTGGTACAATGCCATCGCCTCGTCGTAGCAACCGGCATCGGGCAAGATGTTCGCCAGATATGCACCGGCGGCATATGCGCCCGCTTTGTTCTGCTCTGCCGCCCATGCCTGACGAGCAGCTGCCAGATTAATGTTGCACGCGTTGTCTATATACTGTTGGTATATATCCAGTCCTGCAGCCAGTGCCGCGTCGTAACTCTTGCATTGTTGGGGAATCAGACAAACGATGTATAGTGCCTCTTCGTATTTCTTCTGCTTTGCCAGGAACTGCGCTTTCTTAATCAGTTGCGCTGCCTCATGGTCATAATAATTGATGATTTTCTGCTTGCCGTCCTCAATGAATTTGGTCAACTCGGGGCTTTGCAGCGGCATGTGGCTGATGGCATTCATGTAGCATTTGGTCTCCGTCTCGCCCAGACCGCGTACTGTCATGCTTGTGCTGGAGAAGATGGTCTTTGCATATGCATCCACGATGTAGAGGTTCATCTCCATTTTCTCGGCAATCTTTGCCGGAGGGCCGGGGATGACATCTTTGTCCAGAGGAGAGGTGGTGACCGTTAGGATGAACTGTCCCGCATAATCCATTCCGGCAATGCCGTTGCGGGTAAGTAACTGGGTCAGTTTGTTCTCAATCAGGGCTTTGGCTCCGGAGGGGAATGTCTCGGTGTCATCACCTGCCATGACTGCGATGGGCAGAAAAGTGGTCTCTGCGGCAAGTATCGTTGCGCTCATCAGCGCTGCTGCGATAAATGAATATACTCGTTTCATAACAATCTAAATGGTAAATGGTAAATAACTAAATAGTAAATGCCTTTACTTTTCTCCTAAGATAATCACCGCTCTGCCTAAACCTTTTACCAGCACTTTGGCAGGGATGTTATACGGCTCTTTTTTGAGCATCTTGGTTAACTGTTTGGCAAATCCGTTAGCATCGATGGCACGACCGCGCTCATCGTATACGGGAATGCGTACCTGGGTGAAGTTGGCTACGTTCTCGCTGGCGTACGGCATGGAGAAGCGGCCTTGTATGGTGTTGACTTGCAGCCAGTTGTTGATGATGTCTATCAACTCCTCACCGTTGTATTCTGTCTCCAAATCTATCCCGGCGGCGTTGTTGGCAAAGACTTTGATGTCCAGACTGACCTCACGTCCTATTGTCTGCATTTCGCTGAAATGGTCCATCAAACGGTTGTTGAAATTGTCCATGTTGGCCACAATCGCTTCCTCCAGCAGCACATCTACATCCGCGGAGAGAGACGGCGCTCCTGTGCCGCTGGCTGCTCCAATCGATTTGCTGGTATAGGCGTCGCGGGCTTCCAGTATATATGCCAGCGAATGTTTCGGACCGAAGTCTTTCACTTCCCAGCTGAGTTCCAATATTATGTCGCATTTGGCAGTACGGGCGACTTCGTCCAACGGACTCTCGGCCAACTCGTTGCCGGCTTTGCTTATCGTCATGTTGTCCTCCATTCGGCGTTGCTCCAGGTTCTTTATCGTCTGTTCCAGACTCTGTAGCGGGAACTGGCGCTCGGCCATCAGGTCGTTCAGTTTGGCTATCGCCATCTTCAGGCCCATGTTTTCTTGCAGGGCTTGTTTGTAGTTGGGCACTTTGACGGTGGTCCCCATGTTCTCCACTTCTGTGTAATAGCCGTTGGTGATGCACCATACATCCGATGGGATTACCATCAGCTCCGGTTTCTTGATCTGCGCGCTCGCTACCAGTGCCACCAGTGCTAACGCAAGCGTAAATATTGACTTTTTCATAATTCTCCAAATAATTAAATAAATGACCAAATGGTAAATATCTTAGTATCTCCCTTCCTCGGGAATAATACCATCTGCCTGGAGCCGTGTCTTGAGCGCAGCGCGGTCGACAGTAACAGTCACGGTTCCGACCGTCTGAGAAGAGGTGCGTTCGTAGCGGGTAGAGCCGGAGCGTTTGTCCTTCAGCCTGGCATATTTGGTCCATTCACCGCCGTCGCGGAAAAAGATACGGAAATAGTCTTCGTATTTCTCACGGGCGTTCATGTCGAAACAAAGCGGTTTCAGGTCTGCCACACTGCTGCTGGCTGATTTGACGCCGTCAAAGATGACTTCCTCAACGGCTTTGCGTTGTGCGTCATCAAAAATCAGCGAAGCGTTGCGCGACCGCACTTGCGTACGGATAACGAATGTGCCGTCATAGTTAACACTCAGCAGTTGGCTCGGCTTGTCGTAATAGGCCTGAGAACGTTTAGCGCCGCATCCGGCTAAAGATAGTACAAGAGTACAAAGTACGATGTACAAAATAGTTTTTTTCATAATTCTCTATGTGATTAAGTGACCCAATGGCAAATGATTAGAATCCGGAGTTAAGACCGCGGATAATGCCTGCAGCCTCAAGCGCCTTGCGCAAGTCGTCTTTGCGGACGCTCACGGTAACGCCTACCTTGTATTCCCGACCTACCTTGACAACCTCGGTCGTGCCTTCCATGATAGAGGCGTATTTCTGAAACTCGCCTCCCTCGGAGAAGAAACTGTCAAAATACTCCTTGTTTTGTGTCTCGGCACCCGGAGTGTTGGCCAGCGGACGCTGCGATACACAACCCTGACCGCCGCCGTAACCTTTGAATATAACACCATGTACTGCGTTTTTGCGGCATTGGTTCTCCGCTATCGAGGCGCTTTTGCTATAGCTCCATACCTTCACCAGATAAGTGCCCTGAATAGCATTGCCGGCACACTCAATCTCATAGCGGAACTGGTTGGTGTCTTTGTCCGCTTTTTTCTGTCTTAGACCTGCAAATACCGGCAAACTCAAAGCTACTGCCAGTAACGAAATAAGGATTTTTTTCATATGGGTGGTATTGTTTTATAGTGAAATCTTTCCGTAGTCGCTGCAAAGGTACGGAAAAAAAATGACATATGCAAATAAAAATGGTATTTTTATTGAAACATCAGGCAGGCACCGACCTGACTGTAGTTGTCAATGCTGCGGAACTGACCATAAGGACAGTTGCCGTGATAGAGGCGCAGGCCGAAAGCGATGCGCGAGAAATAGCCGTCGTATCCCGGGGTGTTGTAGCGCGCGCCTATGAAAATATTATAGGTGAATACGCGTTTTTCTTTCTGCAGGTTTTTCGGGTCGTCCGATTTGCGGACACTCAGGTCAAAACCATAGCACTCACGGTTGCGAATCTCTGCGGAGGCGATCCCTTGAAAACCGTGCCGGCTGGTGGGAGACTGGTATTGGTATTGCAGATATACTTCCCACGGGTTGCGTTGGGTGTATGGCACTTTGTCTGTGCCCTTTATATCCACCAGCGAGGCATCACCGGCATCCGGGTCCATGTTGTACCAGCCGCCATGCCAGAGTACCATCAGCCCCACGCGGAAACAATGATTCTCCGCGTAGCGGTCTTCGGCCTCGTTCAGTGTGAAAACAAATTCAGTGTAGTTATAGGATACATTTACGCGACGGATAGCGTAGTCGCGGTCGATTGAGCGGATTTGCAATTCGTCCCCTATATGCGTGGACTCATGTTTGAACGGGCTCCATTGGATGGAGTAGTTCTTCGCAAAACCTTTGTTCAGCCGATGGAGAAAAGTGACACTCGGGATGCCTATCCTGTAGTCGGTGTCCACGATAGGAGACGTACTGAAATCAAAGAAGTCCATCCATAGGTTGGCGCTCATCGCCCATGTGACGTTCAGGGCATACGTGCTGTCCGCCAGATTGCCTGTCCATATGGGCAGGTTGATGCCGAATAGCCCCGTGGTCTGCCAGCGGTAGGATGAGTTGTGGGCTCCGAAATCATACACCGGACGGTTGGTCGCATACGGGATGTCCAGCCGAACGAAATTCGGGTGCATGTCGGCGTACAGACTCTGGCCGAAAGGCGCAAAACGGAAGAATCCGCGCGCCGCTGGATTGGATGAACTAGCACTGAGACCGCGTCCTTTGACAGACGCGGTCCCTGCGCTAAGCGTAATCGCCATCAGCGCAAATAGCACTATGAGCGATTGACGTTTCGTTTACTTAGAATTTGTAGCGGACACCGAGGCCAAGACCTGCGCCGTAAACATCATAGCCGAAGGCTGCACCGCCTCCGTTATAGCCAAATGCTACACCGAGGGTCGGACGGAAATCCAGCGACAGTTGGAGCGGGAACCAGAAGTCGTACTCAATACCGAAACGACCGGCTGCACCAATGAAACCTACACCGTTGGCCACCCAAGTGGTCTGGAAAGCACCACCGACACCCATGTACCAGTGCCACTCACCCTTCTCGTTCCAAGGTACGGTAGCACCGAACGGATCGATCCAGTCATAAGTACAAGCAGCCTCCAAACGGTTGAAACCCGGAACACCGACTTCGAGAGAAATCATGTTACCGCTACCCAAACCGTGCTCATAAGAAACTTCTGCTCCGTAACCAATACGGGCACCGATTGCACGGGGCTGTGCATAAGCAGTGATGCTTGCTAAAGCAAGAACTGCAACGAATAAAAATTTCTTCATAATGTTAAATTAATGAATTATAAAATAGAAATTGTTAAAAAATGTGATTAGAGTCACTTAATTTATTTTTCATTTCGTATTTTTGTCTTTCGACTTCTCTTCTCCCATCCTCCCTTTCCCCTCCCTTGAGGGGTGAAGAGCTCTGCTCGATCGGACTGCCGGTGGCCGTCCGTAGAACTCCCTCGGGGTGGGGGGGATTTACTTGTTCAGAGCCAGTGCTACGTTTACTGCGCAGGCTACGGTGCAACCTACCATCGGGTTGTTTCCGATGCCCAGGAAGCCCATCATCTCTACGTGTGCCGGAACGGAGCTCGAACCTGCGAACTGTGCGTCGCTGTGCATACGGCCGAGGGTGTCGGTCATACCATACGAAGCAGGACCTGCTGCCATGTTATCCGGGTGCAGCGTACGGCCTGTACCGCCGCCCGAAGCTACGCTGAAATACGGCTTGCCGGCCAGGATACGCTCTTTCTTGTACGTACCTGCTACCGGGTGCTGGAAGCGTGTCGGGTTGGTCGAGTTACCGGTGATGCTGACATCCACGTTCTCGTGCCAGAGAATAGCCACGCCCTCGCGAACGTCGTCTGCGCCATAGCAGTTAACCTTTGCACGCGGACCGTCGCTGTACGCTTTCTTGCGCACAATCTTCAGTTCGCCCGTGAAATAGTCAAACTCGGTCTGTACATAGGTGAAACCGTTGATACGGCTGATAATCATCGCAGCGTCTTTGCCCAGACCGTTCAGAATGCAGCGGAGCGGGTTCTTACGCACCTTGTTTGCCATCTCGGCAATCTTGATAGCGCCTTCAGCGGCTGCGAAAGACTCGTGGCCGGCGAGGAATGCAAAGCACTGGGTCTCCTCGCGCAGCAGACGGGCTGCCAGATTACCGTGACCGATACCTACCTTGCGGTCGTCAGCCACCGAACCCGGGATACAGAAGGACTGCAGACCGATACCGATTGCCTCGGCAGCGTCAGCGGCGTTCTTGCAGCCTTTCTTCAGCGCAATAGCGGTACCTACTACGTAAGCCCACTTGGCGTTCTCAAAACATATACGTTGGGTCTCCTCGCAGGTCTGATAAGGATCGAGGCCGTATTGTTCGCAAATCTGGTTGGCCTCCTCGATGGAAGCGATACCGTTAGCGTTCAGAGCGGCGAGAATCTGTTTCTCGCGGCGGTCTTGCGACTCAAATTTTACTTCACGAATCATAGTCTCTCCTCCTTAGTTTTTGCGTGGATCAATCGATTTAACTGCACCTTGCTCTTTGGTCGTGCGGCCGTAGGTTCCGGTTACGCTCTTCAGTGCCTCGTCAGCGGGAACACCCTTCTTCACGGCGTCCATGAACTTGCCCATGTGTACGTACTCATATCCGCAAACCTCGTTGTCCTCGTCCAGGAACTCCTTGGTGATATAACCCTCGGTCAACTGCAGGTAACGAACGCCTTTGGCTTTGGTCGAATACAGCGTACCGCACTGGCTAACCAGTCCTTTGCCCAGATCTTCCAGACCGGCACCAATGGCCAGACCGCCCTCCGAGAATGCGCTCTGTGTACGACCGTAAACGATCTGCAGGAACAACTCGCGCATAGCGGTGTTGATGGCATCGCATACGAGGTCTGTGTTCAGTGCCTCCAGGATGGTCTTGCCCGGCAGAATCTCAGCCGCCATGGCAGCAGAGTGCGTCATACCGGAGCAACCGATGGTCTCTACCAAAGCCTCCTCAATGATTCCGTCTTTTACGTTCAGACTGAGTTTGCAGCAACCCTGTTGCGGTGCGCACCAGCCGATTCCGTGCGTCATACCGGAGATGTCCTTTATCTCCGTAGCCTTCACCCATTTGCCCTCTTCGGGAATAGGGGCCGGTCCGTGCTTCGGACCTTTCGCTACCACGCACATTTCTTGTACTTCTTTCGAATAAATCATGTTGTGATATGTGTTGTTTGTTAATAGATTTTGTATTCTTTAGCGTTTGTGTACCGCTCATTCATGCGCGGCATCTGCTTCTGTTTCACTCGCACACATTTTGCGCTGCAAAATTACTGCTTTTTTTTGGAATATGCAAGTGCGTGCGCGTTTTTTCCTGAAAAATGTGTTTTTTGTGCAACAGAATTTGCATATTTGAAAAAAATATAGTATCTTCGCTCCCGATTTTCCGTTTCATTTTATTCTCCTTGATATTTCTCGTATAGGTAGCCAAATCAGACTAGCGAGACACTATCGAGAGAGAATCGGATCGAGAGTATCTCGGAATTAAATCGGGGGCAAGACCTATCTGAACAGCAACCAATATGGGAAAAGTAACATTAAATAAAAAATTCAAGACCTACACTGGCAAACTGCCGCCTAATGGACATCGTTTCTATCTCACCAACCGTTTCGGTCAGGAGGTCATTTCGCACATGCCCGAACACCGTGATCCGGATGCCGTAACCGATGCACAACGCCAAGCCTTCCAACTCATCAAAGAAGCCTCGGCAAAAGCCGATGCCGACCTCCGTGATCCGGTCAAGCATGACGAGTGGCTCAAAAAATGGCACGACTCGCTTTCCAACCATCGTGCCAAACACTACAAAACCCTCCGTGGCTTCGTCATCGCCTCCATCCGCAAACAACTTTAGTATCGCCCATACATGGGCGATCAACTCATCCGCTTTGGGGGCTCGCCGCATAGGCGGTTTAGCGTCTCGCATCCGCCCTCTGCGTGCGGACAATTCTTATCTCGCTTCGCTCGAACGATTACTTCGCCCTCGCGTCCGTCACTTTGTCTATTGCGTCCGAATTGTATTCGGACATAGCCAAACGCGCCGCCCCGCCCGTTTCGTGCTCAATGCGGTCGTGACCCGTGCGGAGCGTATGTCCATTTCGGCGGATTGTATCCGCCATTTTTTAGCTGTTACCTTCGGTTATGATTCTGGCTTTGTTAATTAGTGCGGATATTATCCGTCCTTCTATGTCCATTCCGCCCGATGTCATCGGGCACAAAACAGCAGCGACATCTCTGCCGCCGCTAACATGTTCTAAATATTTATAGAAATTACTCGTAGTATTCAATTTCTCTAGTATATGTATATTCAAAATGTCCAATAGGAATGTTTCGTACTTCTGTCCAAACGGTCCAATTTCCGTATTTGTCAAATTTCCGGAAACGGGAGTGTTCTTCTTTTCCCTTAATTTCTATGAGTTGCCCTTGATTGTTGAGGATGTATTTTTTATCAGGTCTTTTTCCGTAATCCTTGCTTGATTCATGCTCTACGTAGCTACCATCAGGGAGGTATTCATATGTTCTTGTGGTTTCATTACCGCGTGAATTATGATTATACCACATTGTTATCCTGTTGAGAGAGTCATACTCGCATCGATATCTTAACTGAAATACGCTATCATGTTTTATGTAATTCTCAATCATTTTACCCTGCTCATTATAGACAATGGAATCTGCTCTGAATAGCTTTCCGTCTCTATAAAATCTAACATAAATCTTATTGCCCAGGGAATCTAATTGTGTTTGTTTAAATTTGCCTTTTATGAGACCTTTCTGATTGTAGTAATAATCCATATAAACATTGTTAATGGTATATTGTCGCACATAACTATCATCCATAATCTTTCCATCGTGGTATATAGCAAATTCGGTTAATCTTCCAATAGAATCATACCAGTATTTCCATACCCGAGTCCCTGCTTGCTTACTAGACATGGTCATCATTTTGACAGGTCCCTTGACATTTTCTGTATGATCTTTAATACTTGCAGCATAAGTATTAACCATGCCACAAAGGATTAGCATGCAAAATAGAGTAATTTTTTTCATCTAATAAAAAGTATAATAATTGCAAATCTCAAATAAAGCAAACGCTTATTTTATCCATTAGCGCACACCTGCGCTTGTCTTTTTTACCGAATGGCTTGCCTGCTCGGTTCTAAACCGCGTCGGCAAGCGACGATAGTTTTTTAAGATTCGTTGCAAAATTACAAC
The DNA here is from genome assembly GCA_002392745.1 of Bacteroidales bacterium UBA3843. Taxonomy (GTDB): domain Bacteria; phylum Bacteroidota; class Bacteroidia; order Bacteroidales; family Paludibacteraceae; genus Colicola. The sequence goes on from DGHR01000018.1 coordinate 45,223, forward strand.
AAATGTTTGAAACATACAAGTTTATCTTTGAAAAAAGTGATTTTTGTTTGGTGGTTAGCGGAAAAATATGTAATTTTGCAACGTCAAACCAAATGAATGACTTATGAAGCGAAATGTCAAGTCTCTATGCGCGTGCTTACTGGCGCTCGCTTTCTGCGGATGTTCGGTTGTGCAGGCCGTAAAACTCAAGGATTGCACCTACGAGTATAGCCATATTTCCGATGTCACTTTTCTGGAAATGACGCGCAGCGAATTGCTGAGTATACAAGGCATAGCGCGTGTCACGCGCTTCATCAAAAGTCCGGACGAAACTGTTAGAATGGGCTTCACGCTCCATATGAAAGTGACCAATCCCAATAAAGGTATCGCTTCCATGGAACGGCTCTATTACACGGTCTGCCTGGATGATTCGATACAAGTGGCTGATGGCTCTATACCGGCGAATTTTACGGTGCTGGGCGGCACATCCGCCGATTTGGCTCTACCTCTCAGTTTTAGCTTAAATCAACTATTCTCCGGACAAAGCAAAGCCAGCGTGCGCAAATTGGCATGGAATGCGATAGGCCGTGGTGATTCGCCAAGCAAGATTACGGTAAATCTGCGCCCCGTTATTCGTGTCGGCGGCGCGGCGATGAGCATTCCCAAAAGTATTCCTTTGATTTTCGAATATCCTACTCCGCCAGAGGAACAGGAAAACTGACAATACTGTCACATACATTCCGCGGATTGCGAAGTAACGGACGGGTGGAGTAGAAGCATTCACCCGTTATTTCAGGAATAGTGCGGTTCAGTCGCATCTGACGACTTATCTCGTTGCCTTGCCCCCAAGGCGTTTTTTTGCTTGCATTCTCCAATCGGTATGGTGCCATGCCGACATAGAGTTTGCACTTTGTCCCGCGTACTTCGTTTGCCCACCAGTGGGCGAGCACTTCGTAATCAGCCACTTTCTTGCCGATTTCCCAGTAAAGTTGCGGCAGCACATAGTCTATCCAGCCCTGCTTGATCCACAGCCGTATGTCCGCGTACAAATCATCGTAATTGGTGATGCCTGCACGTGTGGCCGAACCCGTAGAATCGACACTCGCATTCCTCCATACGCCGAAAGGCGAGATGCCGAACTCGACGGAGTCTTTGCACTCCTTGATAGTGCGGCTGATGGCTTGAATAGCGAGGTTCACATTGTTTCTTCGCCAGTCCCCGATATCCGCAAATCCCCGCGGGGAACGCTCAAAAGAGGCGCTGTCCGGCAAGGGCTTGCCGCCTACGGGGTAGGGGTAGAAATAATCGTCCATATGAACGGCCTGAATGTCATAGCGCGAGACGATATCTTGTACAATAGTACAAATCCATTCGCGCGTCTCGGGGAGCGCAGGGTCGAAATACCATTGTTTGTTGTATTCCCAGAACCATTCCGGATGTCTCCGGAAGATATGGTCCGCAGAGATCATCGATGTGTCCGTTTTGGCGAGATTCACACGGTACGGATTGAGCCATACATGCACTTCCATACCCCGTTTGTGCGCTTGGAAAATAGTCCACTCCAGAGGGTCCCATGCTTTCGACTTTTGACTTTCTGCTTTCGACTCTTCGCCCCACTCCCCCTGCTTTCCGGTCAGCCAATGGGAAACGGGTTCGTATTCGCTGTAATAGAGCGCGTCGGCTGTAGGACGGACTTGGAAAATGATGGCATTGATGCCGAGGGATTGCAGCGAGTCAAGCAGAAAAACCATCTCTGCCTGTTGCATCTCGGTGTTGCCCACGGCTTCTGCGGACGGCCAGTCGATATTGGCGACGGTAGCTATCCACGCGCCCCTAAAGCCGATTTCGGCTTTTAATGTACAAAGGGACAAACTGCAAAGTACAATGGTTACTATGTATCTGAAAACTCTCAATTCTCAATTCTCAATTCTCAATTCTCAACTCTCAATTCTCAATTCTCAATTCTCAATTCTCAATTCTCAATTCTCCCTCCTTCTACGTGGAATATCTTTGCACTTGCGCTGGGCTTGACTATCTCTGTCAGGTGTTCGCGGTCGGTGTCGGTGATGAAAATCTGACCGAAATCCGGACCCTGCACCATTCCTACGATTCTTTGTACCCGTTCGCTGTCCAGCCGGTCGAATATGTCATCCAGCAGCAGAATCGGTCTCTGGCTTTGAGCGAAGCGGTCTTTCGACTTTTGACTTTCTGCTTTCGATAAGTACAAAGCCTGTGCCAATTTCATTGCGAGGATGAATGTCCGTTGCTGTCCTTGTGAGCCGACTTGTTTCAACGGGTACTCGCCCAGACGCATGTCAAGGTCGTCTTTATGTATGCCTTGGGACGTCCATCCGAGTATCAGATCCCGTTGCCGGGTACGCACATATGCTTCGCGCAAATCCCTGTCCTGCAACTGCGATACATAACGCAATACAGGTATCTCCGGACTTTCCGGATGGTCAGTATTTTCCGGATTGTCCAGCCCGGCAATCTGACGGTAAACTTTCACAAAATGCGGTTGGAATTTCTCAAAAAACTCCGTCCTTGCCTTATAAATATACTCCGCCGGCTCCACCATCTGCCATTCCAGTACTTCAAGCAGGTCAAAGCCCTCCCCGTCTTTTCCTTCCGGAGAGAGTGATTGTGCGTCCCCTAATTTTTTCAAAAGGGCGTTGCGCTGTTTGAGTAGGGCATTATAATTGGTGAGGCAATCCAGATATTTGCGGTCCAACTGACTGATTACCACGTCCATAAACCGCCGTCTCTCGTCCGAGCCTTCGTCAATCAACTGCTGGTCACCGGGACTGATCATAACTAATGGAATCAGTCCAATATGGTCAATGAGTCGCGGATAATCTTTCTTGTCTTTCCTGAACTGCTTCTTTACTCCTCTTCTCAAACCGCATGAGATTGTAAACGCCTCCTTTGTACCTTGTACTTCGTCACTTTGTCCCTTATACACCCCCTGCACCATTGCCATTTCCTCCCCATGGGTGATGTTCAGGGAATCTTGAGTGGTGAAAGCCGATTTGGCGAAACTCAGCAGATAAATAGCGTCCAACACATTAGTCTTTCCCTGCCCGTTCAAGCCCACGAAACAATTGAGCTTGGGCGCAAACTCCAAACTCGCCTCGCGTATATTGCGGTAATTGAGAATATGTAGGGATTGCAAAATCATAGAGAATCCAGTTGACTAGTTGACTAGTTGACTAGTAGGCTATGCGTAAAGGTCCACATCGTCTTTGGTAATCTTCGCTCCGGCGAGGATGATCAGTCGCTCTACGACATTGCGCAGCTGGCGGATGTTGCCTGTCCACTCTCGCGCTTGCAGCGCTTGGATGGCCGTCGCATCAAAGGTCTTCACGGCAATGCCTTGCTCGTCGCATATCCGCTCGCAGAAATAATCTACCAGCAATGGGATATCTTCTATCCGCTCGTTGAGCGAGGGTACGTGGATGGGAATGACGTTCAGGCGGTGGAAGAGGTCTTCGCGGAAATTGCCTTTGGCAATCTCTGCGGCCAGGTCTTTATTCGTTGCCGCCAGCACACGCACGTTCACTTTGATAGCTTTGTCCGAACCTACGCGTGTAATCTCGCTCTCCTGCAATGCGCGCAGTACTTTTGTCTGCGCCGCCAGACTCATGTCGCCTATCTCGTCCAGAAAGAGTGTGCCTCCGTCGGCCTGTTCGAACTTACCGGCCCGGTCTTTGACAGCACCGGTGAACGAACCCTTCATATGCCCGAAGAGTTCTGACTCAATCAGTTCGGACGGAATGGCTGCACAGTTGACTTCTACCATCGGGCCGTTGGCGCGCGACGATTGTTGGTGAATCAGATGTGCCACTACCTCTTTGCCCGTTCCGTTCGGACCGGTGATAAGCACGCGGGCTTCGGTGGGCGCCACCTTTTCTATTATATCGCGTACGCGCTGGATAGCTGCGCTCTTGCCTATCATCTGCGGACCCTTGGCTTGTACTTTGGTCCTTAGCCGTTTGGTCTCTTGTTTCAGGGTCTTCGATTCTAACGCATTCTTCGTGGTGATGAGAATACGGTTCAGGTCCAGGGGCTTCAGCAGGAAATCATACGCACCTGCTTTAAGTGCCTGCACTGCCGTTTCTACATCCCCGTGACCCGTAATCATCACTACGGGGCAGTCTATGGACTCTTCGCTTTCGACTTTCGACTTTCGACTTTCGACTATTTTCTCCAGCACCTCCAATCCGTCCATTCCCGGCATTTTGATGTCAGAGTAGATAAGGTCGTATGCTTTGTTTTGCGCCATCTCCAGGCCCTGCGTACCGTTTTCGGCTACGTCAACCTCGTGACCTTCGTCTGCAAGAATCTCTTTGAGCGTATTGCGGATGCTGCGCTCATCGTCTATGATTAAAAGTTTGCTCATTTTCGCATTTTTTTAGTAGTGTCTTTATACCCGGGATGTAAAACGTAGTTTTGCAGACCGGAGAGCGGAGACACAAGTTGCCCGCCCATTTAGCGGAGCGGTATGGACCATTGCTCACTTGTTGCCGAACGCGACTGCAAAAGTACTACTTTTTTGCGATATATGCAAGAGTTTGCGTTATTTTACGAAAAAAACATTTTTTATTTGCATATTCCAATTATTTGTCGTACCTTTGCACCGTAAATCGGGCAACAAGTAACATATTTATGTTATAGAACATATTTACACCAATTTTTTTATTTAACAATTAAAATTAACATTATGAAAAAGATTTTTACATTACTTGTAGCATTGATGGCTGTAGTAGCTGTTAATGCAACAAAAGCCGTGTTTGATTTTACAAAACCGGCTGACATGGGCCTTACAGCTCCTGAGGCCAGTGCCGCCACCAACATCACAGCCCCTGTGACGGTAGACGGTGTGACGATGACTGCCACTGATGGTAGTACTGCTACTCGTATTTGGAACAGTAATGGCAAATTGGACTTGCGTGTTTACAATGGTGGATCCCTTACTTTTACTGCAGAAGAAGATATCACTGCTGTAGAGTTTGAAGGTTCGGCTTTTGCTTTTTCTGAACTTACCGGAAAAAGTTGGACCGGTAACGCTAAATCTGTTGCATTCTCAGCTACAGGAACCAGCAAAATTACGAAAATTACTGTTACTGTAGGCGAGGCAGCTGTTGTTTGGACACCCGATACAGTTTCTGTAACGGAGGCTATTGCTTTGGCTGACGCAAAAGACGCTCACGACCACTATGTAGTAGGTGTGGTAATGGGTCAGCCGTTTATTACATACGCTGATTTCGGCGGCAAAGTTAGCTTCTGGATGGCAGACCTTAGCGTAGCTACCGACACTATCGAGTTCTATGATGGTCTGGGCAAGGACAAAGCTAAATGGGCTTCGCTGGCAGAGGCAGAGGAAACCCTCCGTATTGGTGACACCGTATTGGTATATGCTGGCGGCGTGTCGCTGTACGAGGCTAAAAACTTCTATGAGGTTACCGGTGGCTATTATGTAGAGACTATTGGCAAGAACCCGAATCCTCCTGTGATTGCAGGTCCGGATACTATCTCAGTCGCAAAAGCGCTTGAAATTGCTAATGCACTGGCTGAGCCCGCAGCCAATAGTTCTTCTACTACGGATACCAAAGAGTATATCGTTACCGGCTATGCCGTTAAGGTGTATGACAAGAATTCGGATGGCACATGGACATTCAACATGGCGGACGAAATAGGCGCATACGGAGAATTCTTTGCTTCCAACACCACGACAGACAAGGACGTGGTAGAAAATGACCTTATGTTCGTTCGCGGCAAAATCACGAAATTCAAAACAAGCAAGGGTAAAATCCAACTCCAGATATACAAAGGTACTGGAACTCACGGTGAGCAAGCAGAACTGGATACCATCGGCGCCGCAGAGGCTAAGACTCGCGTAGAGGCACTGCCCGTTGATGGCAAGGAGCGCGTAGCTGTATTAGCGTATATCGCTAAGATCAAGACTGCGTATAGTGCTGAAAACGGAAACATCACCGTTTGGTTGAATGACGATCCTACATCCACCTATGGCGACATCCAGGCATACCGCGCAAAATGCTCCGCTGAGGTTGGTCCTGCACTGGCTGAGCACGACAAAGTGCTGGTTGTAGGTGTTTTGGCTCACACCCAATATGAGTCAGGCGGTGAGATGAAAGATTCGTATCAGATTGCCCAAGGCGCTGAACTCACTCTGATTGAGAAAGCACAGGGTATCGAGGAAATCCTCCTGACCGAGAAAATCAACAAAGTGGTAGTTGACGGCGTTCTCTATATCGTTCGCGACGGCAAACTCTACAACGTACAGGGCGTTCAAGTACGATAAACGCACTGATGATAAATCCGCCAAGTTTGGCGGATACCGAAGAGGGACGCACACCTGCGTCCCTCTTTTTTTGTTCTCGCGCATTCTTGTTCGAATCAATTCCCGCACTCAATGCGCTGATTATAAGACCTAACCTATGTTATACCTAGGCGACACATAGGTGATACCTAGGTTATTTTATTTTTATGTCTTTGAGTGCTTCGTGCATTTTTGTCGCATCATTGCGACAACTCCTAAAGCATTCAAAGGTTTTTGTTTGTTTTTTTAGTGGACAGTACTGTCGGAACGTGACAATAAAATGTAAACTCTACTTTACAAAGAAACTTTTGTGGCGCAAAAAGTTTCCAAGTTTCTTGTGTGTGTCGCAAAAAAAGTGTACCTTTGCACCCGTTTTGCAAAATGGTTCAATAGCTAAATGTCAAAATAAATACCAAAATGGTAAATGACAAAATTGTAAATAATATCATCAAGACTGCAGGCGAGATGTTCTTTCGCCTGGGGATTCGCAGTGTGTCTATCGATGACATTTGCCGTGAGTTGGGCATGTCCAAAAAGACATTTTATGTCTATTTCGAGTCCAAAGATGCATTGGTGGCACAATTATTGCAAAGTAACATTGCCTACATTGCCTCCAAGATGGAGGAACTGCTCCAGATGAAGGACTTCCGAAAATTGGTGAGCCGCTTCATGAAACGCCAGGAGGCGGAGAAAAACGACGTAAGGCGTGTGCCCCAGTTGGTTTATGACCTCAAGAAATACTATCCCCGTCAGTTCGCAGAGTTTCAGACCAATTGTTTCCGGACCCAGAAAGAATATATCATGGCGTATCTGGAGCAAGGGCAGCAGGAAGGGCTCGTGCGCGCGAACCTTAATATAGAATTAACAGCGGTCCTTTTTGCAAAACTCAATAGCGATGCCATCAATGATTTTGAGGTGATTGAGGGGCACGGACACAATATGCACCAGTTGAGTCATACAGCGATGGATATTTTCGTTCGCGGAATCCTGAGCGAAGAAGGAATGAAACTCTACCAATAAACGTCCGGAGTTTCTGGTAAATCCGGAATTTCCGGAATATCCGACTAAACAGAACATTAACATAAAACAACAATATGAAGAAACAAATTTTGGTATTAATTGCAGCAGTAGCATTGAGTTCAAGCCTGATGGCAGAGGACCATGTGATGGCTGCTACGAAAAGTCATCAACCGCAGGACACCGCCTCTGCCCCTGCTGCGCTCAGTATGAGTCTCAAAGAGGCGCAGGATTATGCGGTGAAGCAGAATAGAACGTTGCGAAACGCCTCTCTCGCCGTTCAGGAAGCATACGCCCAGCGCTGGCAGACCATTGCCTCGATGTTGCCGAGTGTGGATGGAAGTTATACCTACAGCAATTATCTTGGTTATAGCGCAACGCTCGGAATGGGGGGAGCCAACATTGAAATCAACATGCCTAATGTGGGCGCGCTCGGTCTGACTGCTGCTGTCGGAATCAACGGTCAGGGAGTTGTGGGCGTCCTGCTCAACAATATTGCCATCGACATGAAGAAGATTGCCCTGGAGAAATCGGAGATTGAGCTTCGCAGCAGCGTCATGAGCAGTTATGTTTCCGTGCTGGCGCTGCAGAGCATTTCTAACCTCTTGGATTCCAGCTTGGTAAATATCCAGGACTTGGAGCAAATGACCCAGAACGCCGTTAATGTGGGAGCTGCAGAACAGACCTCTGCAGACCAGATTCGCGTGCGCGTCAACACCCTCAAAAACTCCATCAACACCCAGAAACGCAATATAGAACTGGCTACCAACAGTCTCAAAGTGCTGCTGGATGTGCCTGTAGAGACAGAATTGGTCCTGACGGAGAATATCGACGAAGTGCTCTCGCCGGAGCGGGTGATTAACCTGTTGGCAGAGGACTTTAACATTGAGAACAACCTCAATTACCAACTGCTCAAGAAGCAGACTGAGCTCGCCAAGCGCAACGTACACATGGCGGGATGGGCATACGGGCCAACGATTAGCCTTGCTTATAACTACCAGAACCAGAAATACTACGGTGAAGGCGGTATGCGTATGACGCCGCCGAATGTCATTCAAGTCTCCGTCAAAATGCCGCTCTGGTCATCCGGTAAAAGAGCCGCCGGCGTGGTAGAAAAGAAAATTGCGTACGAAGAAGCAAAAAACAACCTCTCCGAGACCACGGACAATTTGGCTATACAATATCGCCAGCTCTGTTTCAATCTCACGAACACCTACGAGACCTATATGAACGAAAAAGACAATATAGAGGTGGCGCAACGTGTCTTCAACTCGGCTACAGAGAAATTTAAATGGGGTGCAGCATCCAATCTGGAACTGACGAATGCTTCTAACGACCTCATCAATGCGCAAAGTTCCTATGTGCAGGCAATGCTGAATCTCGTTAGCGCACAGGCGGACCTGGAGGAGTTCCTGAATAAATAATTACGTCATCCCGTGATTACGTCATTACGAAATAACACATTTACATATATGAAAAAGAATATTCTTTACATTTTTGCCGCACTCGCTTTGATTGGCTGCGGCAGCAAAGAAACCTCTGTTGCGGAAGAGGAAGAACGCGTGGAGCAAGTGCGCACGGTCGTTCTCCAGCCGCGCGAGATAGAGCGTGAAATCTCTGTTTCAACCAACCTGCAAGGCTACCTGACCCAGAATGTGGCTCCTTCGCTCACCGGTAAGATTGAGCATATCTACCGCGAAGTGGGAGACCGTGTCTCTGCGGGAGCGGACCTGGTGCGCATGGATCAGACACAGTACAAAACCACCAAAATCACGATGACCAATCTGGAGATTGAGAAGAATCGTGTGGAGCAACTGCTCAAGACAGGATCGGCTACACAACAGCAGTACGACCAGATCATGATGCAGTACAAGTCCACTAAAGAGCAGTTGGAGTTTTTGGAGCAGAATACGTATGTAAAAGCGCCTTTCGCCGGTGTTATTTCTGCTAAGACATACGAGGATGGCGAACTCTACGGCGGTCAGCCAATCCTGGTGCTCACCCAGATAGACAAACTGAAAGCACTGGTGGCTATTCCTGAGACCTATTTCCCGCTGCTGAAGAAGGGGATGAAGCTGACGCTGACATCGGAGATTTATCCGAATAAAGTGTTCCCTGCTACAGTGGAAATCGTTTATCCGACCATTGACCCCTCCAGCCACACTTTCCAATGCAAGATTGTTATTCCGAACGGCAGCAATCTGCTTCGTCCGGGTATGTACGTGACGACCACTATTGGCCTGGGCAAAGCGAATGCTATCGTTGTGCCTTACCAGAGCGTAGAGAAACTCGTCGGCGCCAACGATCGTTATGTCTTCATCGTAGAGGACGGCCGCGCTAAACGTGTGGCTGTTACTCTCGGACAGCGATTCGATCAGGACATCGAGATTATCGCGCCGGAAATCAAAGAGGGTGTCGAGTTCGTCACCACCGGCCAGCACAAACTCGTGGACGGCGTGAAGGTTAATGTAGTTGAATAATTTACTAGTCTGCTAGAAAACTAGTCGACTAGACAACTAGGAAATCCTATGAGCATTTATAAATCAGCAATCGAAAAACCGGTGACCACCGCCCTCATCTTTGTGGCGGTCATCGTCATCGGTATATACAGTTTCCTGAAGCTGCCGATTGACCAGTTCCCGGAGATGGACCCGCCGTATATTACGGTCATGACTACCTATCCGGGTGCATCGGCTTCCGAGATGGAGACCAACGTGACGAAGATCATGGAGAATGCCCTGACCTCCGTCGATCACCTCAAACACATCACTTCGCAGTCCAAGGATAATATCTCCGTGGTGACGCTGGAGTTGGAGTGGGGTAGCAACATGGACGAGGCGGTGAACGACGTGCGTTCGTTCGTCGATATGGCGGCAAACAACCTGCCGGACAACTGCGCCAAGCCGGTTATCTTCAAACTCTCCACGTCCTCCATGCCTATCTGCCAGTACTCCATTACGGCGGATGAGACCTATGCGGGGCTGGACAAGATTCTGAACGACGAAGTGGTGCCGCAGTTGAACCATATTGACGGTATCGGTAATATCTCCCTCTCGGGTGCGCCGGACCGCTATGTCTATGTCAATATCGACCAGCAGAAACTCGATGCCTACGGCATCACGCTGGAGCAGGTGGGACAGGTCGTTTCGGCGAACAATCTCAACCTATCTTCTGGTACGATTAAGATGCCCCAGGAGCAGTACCAGATGCAGGTACGTTCGGAGTACATTGAGTCTTCCGAGATAGCAAACCTCATGGTAGCTATGACGCCGCAGGGCCAGCAGGTCTTCATCCGCGACATCGCTACCGTCAAGGATACGATTAAGGACCTCTCATTGGACGAGAAGACCAACGGTCGTGAAGCCGTGCGTCTCGTCATCGCCAAGCAGACCGGTGCCAACACTGTGCAGGTTTGTAAGGACGTGCGTGCCGAGCTGGCGAAGATACAGAAACAGCTCCCGACAGACGTCAAGATCGAGAAGATCTACGACTCCTCGGAGAATATCCAGAACTCCATCAACTCCCTCGAAGAGTCCGTGCTCTACGCCCTGCTCTTCGTGGTGCTCGTGGTACTCTTCTTCCTCGGCAAATGGCGTGCAACCATCATCATCGGTATCACTATTCCTATTGCCCTGATTGTGGCGTTTATCTACCTCGGTCTGGCGGATTCGTCCTTGAATATCATCTCCCTCTGTTCGCTCACTATCGCTATTGGTATGGTGGTGGATGATGCGATTGTGGTTTTGGAGAATATCACCCGTCACGTGGAGCGCGGCGAGGACCCGCACGAGGCGTCTATCTACGCCACCAACGAGGTATGGGTGTCCGTTATTGCGACAACTCTGGTGCTCGTTGTGGTATTCGTGCCGCTGACCATGCTCTCCGGCATGGCGGGAATCATGTTCCATGAGTTGGGATGGATTGTGACGGTAGTCTGCTGTACCTCCACCCTCGTGGCTATCTCGCTGACGCCTATGCTCTGCTCCAAACTGCTGAAAGCCAAGAAAGTGCATGTGGATGAGAACGGCAATCTGGTGGACGACGAGGCGGGCAAGAAAGGCTGGTACGAGCGTACGGTGGTACACATGCTCGACATCATTGACGAGTATTACGCCAAGTCGCTGGGCTGGTGTCTTCGCCACAAGGCGCTCACCTTCCTTATCCTCATTGCTTTCTTTGTTGCCTCTCTGACTCCTGTCTTCATGGGCAAGATTGGTACGGACTTCATGCAGGAGCAGGACAACGGACGTCTCTCCGTGACCGTCAAGCTGCAACGCGGTACGCGTATCGAGGAGACCCTCAAGACCGCCCGCAAACTGGAAGCACGTTTCGTGGAACTCGTGCCGGAGATACAACTGATTAACACCTCCGCCGGTTCGAATGATGATGCCTCTATCGCAGCGCTCTTCTCTTCGACGATGAACAACAAGATTCAGATGACTGTCCGTCTGCCTAAGAAATGGGAGCGTGACCGCGACATATGGACTATTGCCGAAATCCTCCGTCAGGAGATGGCGAAATACCCTGAGATTAACGAATACCAGTGTGCTGTTTCATCCGGCGGTCCCGGCGGCGGAAACACAGTCGATTTGGAAATTTACGGTTATGATTTTGACAAGACCTCCCAGATGGCAGAACAATGCCGTCAGCTGATTTCGCAACTGCCCGGTGCCCGCGATGTGAATATCTCCCGCGAGGACGACCGTCCGGATATCAAGATTACCGTGGACAAGGAAAAAGCGTCGCGTCTCGGTTTGAGCTCCGCTACAATCTCTACTTATTTGCGCAACCGTGTAGCAGGTATGGCGTGCGGTTACCTCAAGGACGACGGTTCGGAGTACGACATCGTGGTACGCCTCATGGAGGAAGACCGCAACTCTATCTCCGACATCCTCAACCTCTCTATCCCGACGGCGACAGGCAAGACCGTCAAACTGTCCGAGGTGGCTACGGTCGGCGAATACTGGGCGCCGCCTACCATCGAGCGTAAGGCGCGCCAGCGTATCGTTACCGTCAAGGCTACACCGTACAACACCACCCTTGGTGAACTGGCGAAATCTATTGAGACAGAGGTCATCCCGCAACTCGACATCCCTGTCGGTTACTCCACCCACATCGGCGGTAACTACGAGACGCAGCAGGACACCTTCTCCGACATGATTCTGCTCGGTCTGATGATTATCCTGTTGGTATATATCGTCATGGCGTCGCAGTTCGAGTCACTTCGAATGCCGGCAATCATCATGTTCTCTATTCCGTTTGCCCTCTCGGGTGTTATCGTAGCCCTCTGGCTTACAGGCCGTTCGTTGGATATGATTGGTGCCCTCGGTCTGGTGCTCTTGGTGGGTATTGTGGTGAAGAACGGTATTGTGCTCGTGGACTATATCAACCTTATGCGTGAGCGTGGCTATGAACTCAACCAGGCTATCCAGATGTCCGGACGCAGTCGTATCCGTCCTGTCCTCATGACGGCGTTCACTACCATCCTTGGTATGATTCCTATGGCGGTTTCTTCTGGTGAAGGTGCCGAGATGTGGCAGCCGCTGGGTATCGTTGTGATTGGTGGTCTGACTGTCTCCACCTTCCTGACGCTCTACGTAGTGCCTGTGCTCTACGGTGTTATGTCACGCCACGGAGACCGCGACAAACAGGAAGCCCTCCGCAAGAAATTCATCTTCATGGACCTGAAAGTTAAGTCGAAAGAGGAAAGTAAAAAGTAGAAAGCACAAAATGTTTAACGTATTATATTGTCGCATGTCAGAGTCGAAACAAACTATGCTTTTGACTTTCGACTTTTGACTGATTTTTGCTTATGAAAAGTGTAATGATAGTTTTTAATCAGGCAAACACCGGTCGTGTGGAATATATGCTTGATATCCTGAATATCAAAGGCTTCACGTTCTTTGAGCAAGTACAAGGTCGTGGTACTAATGGCGGCGAACCCCGCCGTGGCACCCACGCATGGCCTGAGATGAACTCCTGTGTTATCACCGTCGTTGAGGACGAACAGGTGCCCGCACTCTTGGAATCCATCAAGAAACTCGACCTCCGCAACGAGGAGGTCGGTGTACGCGCCTTTGTCTGGAACATCGAAGCGACAGTGTAGATAATCGTGCCCCTCAGGGCTAAGAACATTGAAGCGACAGTGTAGATAATCGTGCCCCTCAGGGCTAAGAACATTGAAGCGACAGTGTAGATAATCGTGCCCATCAGGGCTAAGAACATTGAAGCGACAGTGTAGATAATCGTGCCCATCAGGGCTAAGAACATCGAAGCTACGGTCTGAACAGGCCGTGTGTCCGACTAAAAAACGCCCCGACGGGCGTTTTTTTTTGCATATCTCGCAAAAAAGTTGTATCTTTGCGCTCGATTTATACCCTATAGACGACGAATAAACAAATTACCGCAATGAAACGATTGTTACTACTCCCGCTTCTGGCACTATCGCTGGGGCTATGGGCAGAAGATGCTCATCCGTATTTTGCAGTTTGCGAGATGCCCAATGCGCTGCATTACCTGCCGGGCCCTCCTCAGACAACAGAGATGCGTTTTGCATATGATACTGCGCAGTATCAATGGGGGAAACGCATGCGTAATACGGCCCGTGGCGAAAAAGCCCGTTTGGATGCAGAATATAGTATTGAGCGTATGGCTGCTGTTTTTTCTCCGGTGATGGGTGTGAAGATTTCTCCGAAAAATACACCTTGTCTATGGCGGCTGCTCACCGATGCAACCAAAACGGCAAACGGTGCTTGCGATAGTGCGAAGATTACCTATATGCGCGCCCGTCCATATATGTATTTCAATGAGCCGACATTAGTTCCGGAGGACGAAGAGGTGCTTCGTCACAACGGCTCGTATCCATCCGGTCATACCACGCTGGGCTGGACGACAGCGTTAATATTGTGTGAGATTAATCCTGCGGCAGAGGATGCCTTGTTGCGGGAAGGTTTTGAGTATGGCCAGAGCCGTGTGATAGCCGGCTATCATTGGCAAAGCGACGTGGACGCTGCACGTGTTGTAGCCAGTGCCGCATTTGCCCGTCTTCATACTAGTAAGACCTATCTGAAACAACTGAAGAAGGCGCAGCGGGAGTTTCGCAAAAAGACCAAATAGACACAATGGTCAGTCTGCAACATATCAACAAGTCCTTCGGCCGGCAACAGGTGCTATGCGATGTGAATCTGGAGATCCCTGCTGGTCAAGTGGTGGGGTTGCTGGGTCCTAACGGTGCCGGCAAATCCACGCTGATGAAGATATTAATAGGATTATGGGGCGCGGAAAGCGGCAGTGTGAAAGCTCCGCAGCATATCGGCTATCTGCCGGAGAATAATCCTCTGTATGAAGAGATGTATGTCGCCGAGTACCTCTCCTTCATGGCGGGGCTTACCAATTACAAATCAAAAATTAAAAATGCCGAATTGGTGGACGAGTTGATAGAACGTGTCGGACTGACTCCGGAAAGGCACAAACATATCCGCGAGTTGAGCAAAGGCTACCGCCAGCGCGTCGGACTGGCACAGGCATTGATAGGAAACCCGGAATTGTTGATTCTGGATGAACCGACCACAGGTTTGGACCCGAATCAGTTGGTCGAGATACGCAGCCTGATTCGTGAATTGGGAAAAGAGAGAACGGTGATTCTGTCTACCCATATTATGCAGGAGGTGCGTGAGATGTGTGACCGGGTAGTCATACTCGACCATGGCACAATAAAAGCTGACCTGCTAATTAATGAAATCGAGAACCTGGAAGCATTATTTAGAGAAAAGACACAGTTATGAGTGAGTTTGATATACGCCAACAGATGTCGGAGAAGGAGCAGGACAATGCTTTGCGCCCTTTATGTTTTGCCGATTTCGCGGGGCAAAGCAAAGTGACCAGCAACCTGAAGATTTTCGTGGAAGCAGCCAAGTTACGCGGCGAGAGTCTGGATCATGTTCTCCTGTTCGGTCCTCCGGGTCTTGGCAAGACAACACTAAGCAATATTATCGCGAACGAGTTGGGGGTTGGTTTCAAAGTAACAAGCGGGCCTGTCCTGGACAAACCGGGCGATTTGGCCGGATTGCTTACATCCCTGGAGCCGAATGATGTGTTGTTCATAGATGAGATTCACAGATTGAGCCCTATTGTGGAAGAGTATCTGTATTCCGCGATGGAGGATTATCGCATCGATATTATGATTGACAAGGGGCCTTCTGCCCGCACAATACAGATAGATTTAAACCATTTTACACTCATCGGCGCTACTACCCGCAGTGGTCTGCTGACCAGTCCGTTGCGTGCCCGTTTCGGGATCAACTGCCACTTGGAATATTATGACGCCGATATACTGTCCGGAATCGTCAAGCGTTCCGCCAGACTGCTTGGTGTGGAAATCAATGAGAAAGCAGCAGGAGAGATAGCCCGCAGAAGTCGCGGTACGCCTCGTATCGCCAATGCATTGCTGCGCCGGGTACGGGACTTCGCGCAGGTGAAAGGAGATGGCAAGATTGACTTGGAAATAGCACAATACGCTCTGGAGGCCCTGAATATAGATACCTTCGGCTTGGACCAGATAGACAACAAACTGCTGACCACCATCATAGATAAGTTCCGCGGCGGACCGGTAGGCCTGAATACCATAGCAACGGCTATGGGTGAAGATGCCGGCACGATAGAGGATGTATATGAACCGTATCTGATTAAAGAGGGTTTTATCAAACGCACCCCCCGAGGCAGGGAAGCTACAGAACTGGCATATCGGCATTTGGGAAAGACACCGCTTGCGGCCGACGGCCAGCAGAGTATGTTTTAGAGGATGGGATTATTCCCGTGGCGAGTAGAAATACTCGAGCACCCATAACGGCAGTTTGTTCTGCCGTTTTTGTTTTTCTTCCACAACCGGCAACTCATCTACCAAAGCGCGTTGGACTCTATCCCTGCCGGCACCGAGTCGTACACCTACGGATACTTGCACCTTCCAGTTCCAGTTGGAGAGCCGGATGATATTGTCGTTTGTCGTTAGCTCAGAGCGGAAACGAATATTTTCTCCGGTGGCCCATGCTGACAAGTGAACCCATTTGTTGATTTCCCAACTGACGGCAGCGCGTACGTTTCCTGTGATGTGTACGGGGAATGAGGGGCGCAGATTGTACATCGGATCGTCCGGCAAACCTTCCCGGATACTATCGGGCAGGTAGTAAGAAACCAGATTGACCGAATAGGTCACTAACAAAGCGGCGGCAGAGGCGTGGAGCACCACTTTCCCCTTGTTGGGCGTATAGTTGATACCATAACCGAGTCCGATGGCAATCTGGCGCGTGCGGATGGCGGTCATATTCGACATCAAAGAGGGCAGTACGGGACGTTCGGCATCGTCCGAAAATTTCAGAGTGTCGCTCAACTCCATCTGGCTTGACATGTACGACAAGAAAATCAGCGGAGAACCGGCTGTCTTGCGCTGGATATACGATTGCTTGACCGCCGCTTGGTGTGAATAGCGTGTCGCGTTCAGCGCGTACCATATATTGAGACTCGCATTCGTGATAACAATATTATTCTTAAATCCTATTCCGGCAACTGGGTCTCGGTCCACAGCTATCGAAGTATTAATATTAGTACTGGTGTGGATGGAAAAATCGAGCCCCATCCGCTTACTGCCCAGCGAGAAACTAAGTCGTTGGGTATATGCATGTATTGCATCCCATGAATAGCCAAATCCGAACCCTCGGTAGCCGGCATTGAAACCCAAGTCCACACTGGGCGTCGTTCGGTTAAGCAGCGAAATATCTACGCGGTATGAAACTAGGTCCGGGTCTATGAAAATATTGGTGGAGGTGAGGTTTGAATTGACACCAATCATCGCATTGGTGTAAGCCAGTCGCCAACTATGTTCAGGCAACGTTATATAGTTGGTGTCTACTCCCTGCAACAAATAGTGATCGATACGATTACCTATACGATAGAAAAATAGAAGCCCCTTGCTTGTTTTTTTAGGAGCGTTGGGTATAGGCTCTTGAGCAAATAGGCTTAGAGTTAATAGGGCAAAAAAAGCAGTTAATATAATGTGTTTATGGGTAAGCATGCATATAGTATATCGGCTATGCGGGTGCAAAATTACTTTTTTTTTTTGATATATGCAAATTAAAATTTAAATCCATACATCATAAATACCTGATTTAATTTGCGTATGTCGTAAAAAAGCACTACCTTTGCAGCGTGAAACGCTATCGGGTTATATTTTTAGATTGGGATGATACCATCGGAGACTGGAGTCATGCAGAACAGTGTGCCTTGCAAGACTTGTACGCTATTTATCAGTTGAAATCAGTTTATCCGACAGCAGCGGATTTTATTGCTGCCTATAAGCCCTACAACATGGAGTTGTGGACTCAATACGGGCGTGGAGAAATCAGCAAAGAGGAGTTGCATTTCCAACGTTTTCATCATGTGATGGGTAATCCCGCGCAGGCAAGAGAGGCCGGCGATATATTTTTGCAACTGACCAACAAGTATTTCTCTCTGATGCCGTACGCAGAGGAAACGGTACGCTATTTGGCGGAGAAATATCCTCTTACCATTATCAGTAACGGTTTCAAGGAAGTGCAGTATTACAAGTTTGCGCATTCTGGTCTGCAGGATTATTTTTCCTACACGCTAATTAGTGAGGAAGTCGGCATCAACAAACCCCAACCGCAACTGTTTGAAAAAGCCTTGCAGTTAAATGGTGTAAATGCAAACGAGGCATTAATGATAGGAGACAGTTATACCAGTGACATAGCCGGTGCAAAAGCTGCGGGGATAGACAGCCTATGGATAAAATCGGACGGATTACCCGAAGAGGGGAAAGAGGCTACGTATATTGTGGCAGATTTACGTGGGGTAATGCAGATAGTATGACAAAATGGCAGAGATAAAGTGGTTGGCATGAGATTTGCCCCATTACAAGCAGAATATTAATTATAATTATGAGCAAAGAAAAGCAAAACATAAAAGACGAGAATTTGGAGAATCCCGTAGAACAAGAGAATCTGGATTCGCAAGAAGCGTCGGCTGGTCAGGAACAAACAGAGCCGACAATCGAAGAGCAATTGACCGAGGCGCAGGAACGTATATCAGAACTGGAGGACAAGAACTTGCGTATGATGGCGGAGTTTGACAACTATCGCCGCCGTACCAACAAAGAGAAACTGGAACTGATGGCGACTGCCGGAGAACGGATCTTCAAGGAAATGTTGCCATTGGTAGATGATTTTGAACGTGCTACAGAAGCAATGGACAAGACAGAGGATATCAATGCCCTGCGCGAAGGAATCCGGCTAATACAGCAGAAATTTGTTTCGTTTCTGGAAAAGAATGATGTGCATGCCATTGAAACGGACGGTGCAGATTTTAACACGGATGAACATGAAGCGGTGACGACTTTTGCAGCCGGAGAGGATAAAAAGGGCAAGGTGATAGATTGTACCCAGCGAGGCTACAAACTGGGTGAGAAAGTAATACGATTTGCAAAAGTGGTCGTCGGTGAATAATTCCGGTTTCCATTTGTTCATTTTCCATTTTCTTAAATGTTTCCATTTGGATGCTTGACCTATTGACAAACAGTAAAGACACAATGGTAAAACGAATAAATAAAAGACCAAGTTGTAAATGACAAAATCGTGAATGATTTTATGGCAGAAAAAAGAGATTATTATGAAGTGCTCGGCGTCGACAAAACCGCCAGCGCCGAGGAGATAAAGAAAGCCTATCGCAAAAAGGCTATTCAATACCATCCCGATAAGAATCCTGGGGATAAAGAGGCTGAAGAGAAATTCAAAGAGGCTGCCGAGGCCTATGAAGTGTTGTCTGACCCTCAGAAACGCCAGCGTTATGACCAATTTGGAATGGCCGGTATGCAAGGTGCCGGCGGATTCAGTGCCGGCGGAATGTCGATGGAGGATATATTCTCTCATTTCGGAGATATTTTCGGCGGAGCCGGATTTGATTTAGGCGACTTGTTTGGAGGTGGAGGCGGTGGCCGAAACCGTGGTCCTCGCGTCCGTCGAGGTAGCGATATGCGCGTGAAAGTGCATTTGACGCTCGAAGAGATTGCTGCCGGATGCGAGAAAAAAATCAAAGTCCGCAAACTGGTTCAATGCAAGGATTGTAACGGAACAGGAAGTGCAGACGGACGCACAGAGACATGCCCGACATGCAAAGGATCCGGACGTACTATTCGTCAGCAACGCGGTATATTCGGAATGATGCAAGTCCAAACCGAGTGCGAGACATGCAACGGAGAAGGCACCGTGATAAAAAACAAGTGTCCGAAATGTGGCGGTCAGGGCGTAGTGCGCGATGAAGAAATCATCACGATTACTATTCCGGCCGGTGTCGCAGGCGGTATGCAACTGACAGTCCCCGGCAAGGGAAATGCAGCTCCATATGGAGGTGTAAATGGAGACTTGCTGGTATTGATTGAAGAGGAAGAACATAAGGATTTCATCCGCCAGGATAGCGATTTGATATATAATCTTCTTCTGGATATGCCGACAGCCGTTCTGGGTGGACAAGTGCAAATCCCGACCCTGACAGGCGAGGCCAAGATTACCATTACTCCGGGAACACAACCCGGCAAAGTGCTGCGCATGAGAGGTAAAGGGTTGCCGCAGATAGACCAATACGGGCGTAATTACGGAACCGGAGATTTGTTAATCAACGTAAGTGTGTATATCCCTGAAAAACTGAGCAAAGACGAACGCAAACTAATCGAACAGTTGCAAGACAGCCCGAACATTGCTCCGGGAACCGCAAACAAAAAGAATTTTTTCCAAAACCTGTTTGGCTAATGAAGCAGAGGAGGCTATGGATAGTGACAATAGTATTGTGCCTGTGCATGTATACGCGTGCAGAGGTCCCCATAGTCGCTCCTGATCTCAGCCAACCAACCGGTATCGCACCTGCTTATTTTGGACCTAACGCCTTTCCCGTACCGGAGATGACGGACGGTAGAACAAACAGCCATCTGCGCCTTGAATTGGCGGCGGATGGCTATTTCGGTTATCAAAACAACCGCACAGCAGATGTATTCATGCGGCTTTCTGTACCGCTATTCACCCGATGGGCTAATCTGACAATATGGATGCCGGTATATGAATGGTACAACCAATATGACGGGAAAGGAAGCGGTGCGGGCGATGCATATGTGTCCACGGAAATACAGGTGTTGCATAGCGACTGGTTCCATTCGGATAAAGCGAAATGGATTCCGCAGGCTGCCATACGTGTGGGCCTGAAATCCGCTAGCGGAGGACAGTTCGAACGCCGGAGACACTTTGATACGCCGGGCTATTTTTTTGACCTGAGTATAGGCAACTCGCTCAGGCACAAGGACTGGGAGTTCCGTCTGGCAGGGTCGGCCGGATTCCTGTGCTGGCAGACGGATAATGGACGTCAGAACGATGCGGTCATGTATGGACTTCAGGCGTTGGCTAAACATAAGTATGTGTCGCTACAGGCTACATGGGGAGGCTATGTGGGTTGGGAACGTCACGGCGATGCACCCATGATTCTTCGTGCTAAGTTGGCCGGTCATGTCAAAGGTTTTGAACCTTATCTCCAGTATCAATGGGGAATAAAAGACTATCCCTTCCACCAGGTTCGCATAGGCTTGGCCTATCATATTAATATTCTTCGTCCTAAGACCCCATGAAGCGCTGGTTCTTCATAGGGGTTCTGTTGGCTCTTACGCATTCTCTTTATTCTGCTGCACTGGGCGTTGATAGCGTGAGTAGTACATTCTTTCGAGATTGGTATCAAACTACCGACCTCAGCCATTATTTGGATAACAGCAGTCCGTATGTGGTCTACGAAACAGAGACGACAGGCGAATGGAATCTGGGCGATAGAAGGGTCTTTTCTATTGCCGGCAATTCTTTCCGCCAGACTAAGTATTCCCTTAACGGGATGCGTGTGGACAGCCGTACGCAGCCCGGGGATGCGCTCTTGTACTTCGGTATGGACCGCACCTCGCTGGCGCTGGATTATCATCGTGGAGAGTTGTCCTTCTCGGATGATAGTACCCAGCAGTGCGTTGTGCGGCTGACGGGGAATGCGGGTGGATTAGGAGGCATTTCTCCCGGCACACGTCAACTCATCAACCTCTTTCACCACTCAGCCTCCGAACGTACGATAGACTCGCGCCCTGTTCAGATGCGCAATCATATTCTGGGAGCCGGTACGGCTGAGGCTACTTTTGCAATATCGGCCTACGGACAGCGGTATTATCAGCATGCATATGTGCATTATGGCCAGCGCCGGCTGACTGCTTTCAACCATACGGGCATCAGCGGCATGTTCGATGCGGCATGTTATGCGGCGCAGTTGGACGGACAGATACCCGTTCGCAGCAATCCCGGCTGGGACAAGTTAAACTATTTCCTGATAGCCAAGGGACGTTCGGACTATGGCTCGGAGTTCTATCTCAACCATAACGAACTGGCGCAACAGCAGATGTACCAACTGGGACTGTATGCAGCGAAGAAATTTGCCGACAACGGAAAAATAGTGTATGGCGTGAGTTACGAGATGAACCAACTCCGCCATGATAGTCTCTCTTTTGCAAGAAATGTCATAGACCAAGACGGCGAAGCTTTCGAACCCTGGTATCCCGATGGCCGGCAGCATAGTATCAATCTGTCGGTGCGATATGACCGGTCTCTGTTGCCTTGGTTGCGGGTGCATGCGGAGGGATATAACTCCTTGCTGCATTTCCATCCTACTGCGGAGGAGTGGAACAATTCCGTCTATGCGCAGTCAATAGAAGACCTGTCGCCGACACAATTATATACCTGCCATTGGACTTCACATGCTTTCACAGCGGGCATTTTGGAGAACGAGGCGCGGGTAATCGCAGAGAAAGAGGTGGCGAAGGGGCTGCGTTTGTATGGTCATTTGGGAGTCTCGTTTGACGGAGTTGTGCTTGGAGAGGGGAAAACGGTCATTAGTCCTAATTGGTTGGCGAAATTCGCATTGGATTATCAGCCGGTGTGGTGGTTCCGTTTTGGAGTGTCTGCCGGTCATCATCGAATGTCTTATTCCTGGAATGAGGTGCGCTATCTGAGCAATGATTATATGAACGGAGAGTTGTGCTATACGGACAACTCCTTCATGACAACAACCGGCGGCAGATTCCATACGCAGGACAACCGCCTGTGGATGCACCAGCCCTCGTATGCAGTAGTGGATATCCCTGTCTATTTCACGTTTGGCCGTTCGCGAAGACATGAAATAGCGGTGTTGAGTACCTATCGAGCCTATTACAACCAATGGTTCACCCGTTTGGCCGATGGTGCCGAGACGGGGCAATACACACTCACCACACAGCCGCTGAATCTGCTGTCTTCTCAACCCGGAACGCTGACTCCCTATTATATCTCCAACCTGATTCGCTATACCTATAACGGCCGCAAATGGTTTGTGCAATTGAGCTGGCAGAGCTTTTTGATGTCCGGTTTCAGTTCACTGGGAAATGGCCCCTTGCATAATAATATCGGTGCTCTGTCCGAGACTACCGCAGACCCGAATACGTTTATTGTTCCGCCTGAAGGCGACAAACCATACCAGGCAAATGGCCGCCTGAATCAAGACCGTGCCTATATCGCCCGTCTGCAAGTGACCTACAATGCCTGCAAGTATTTCTCTGTGGGCTTGAACTTCAAGTTCAAAGACGGACAACCGTTTTCTACTTTCGTAGCTAAGACGCAGATGGTAGACGGGCATACACAGATGGTAATAGTGCCGTCTGATGCCAGGGGAATCAATCCTGTGAATAATCATTTTGGGAAACGCAAGGATGCGTTCTTCAATCTTGAACTGCGTGCCACAGGCCGATGGTGGGTTCGCGATGTCCCGATGTCGCTGGAAGTGCTATGCTACAACCTGTATGATTTCGGAACCGAACTGACTGAATATACGTTTGATGCCTATAGCGCTGTCCCAGGCCGCACTGTGATGAGCCTCTGTATTCCGCGGGGTCTATTGTTCACTCTGCGCGTCGGATTGGAGAAAGATAAATAGCATTCCTACTGCCCATAGCGCAATCCCGCAAAACGAGGCAAACATACAATCCGTAAACATATTCATCATAAATAGGACAGTCATCAAGACGGCTGTCTTCTTCCCCTTGTTGCTCGCACACAGAGGAACAGCCAACCATGCGGCAATGAATAGAAGCATTCCAAAGATACCGATTTCCATTGCTTCTGTCAGATACTGGTTATGCGGATGAAAATGCTGCTCGCCCCCGTAAGAATACCCCTTTTCATGGAAAATCTCGTATATATATTCTCTGCTTTGCCCTCCTCCCAAGCCGTATAGCAGGTAGTCGGAAGGATTTTGCAGCGCGGCGCCCCAGATATTAAACCGCACGTTGTGCTCTGGGCTGATTTCGCGTATCCGGCTTATGTCCGAGAGGTGGACATCATGCATACGCGGATGCATTTGCAGCACCAATCCGCCTAAGACCATTACCAGCAGCAGGACACCTGTCCCGTATTTCCACCGCATGGGACGTGGAAATGCATATAGAATACCCACTGCCAGCAATGCTGCGGCTGTCAGTACGGATTGGCGGGAGCCCGTTAGTGGAATAGTGGAAACCATGACCGCCAGGGACGGAAGTAATACATGCCATTTGTTTTTCCATAACTGGCAGGCAATACATGCTCCAAACAATTCTACACTGCATAGAAACAAACGGTGCTTCAGTACGGAGATATTATCCGATACAAATAAATGCCAGTTGGGCAGGTTGTAGTTCCACGCCATCCGCCCGTGGGCGATGGTTGCCAATTCTGGATGATGGTAGAAGACTGTCAGCGTGATGATATAAAAAGGGACAGCAATGAGACAACTGTATACCAGCACTTTCCCTGCTGTACGCCAGTCATAGTACCGGTTGACACCCCATAAAGCAATTGGCACTACCAGCGCAAAGGTCATACACCGCTCCATCTGTGACCCCCAGGCTGCATGATCTGGAGCCCATAGACCGGATACGGCTTTCCAGCCATACCATAACCCGAATAATAGGAACGGAATAATCATCTTGTTTGTTCTGGGCGATGCGGGACGATGCAACCATCTGCCTTCCAATAACCAACTTATAGCCCATAATACCATTGCATAGCGTATAGCTATCTGTGGGAAGGGCAACAATGCGACGAATGCTAAAAAGAAGCCGTAATTAATCTTTCCGACTATATTCCGGTATGTGTTCATAAGTTGGTAATTCCTTGTTTGATATGCTTGTGCCACCGATGGCTGATGATATATTCCGAGTCGTACTGTCCGTCCTCTCCCATAGATTGTGCATAGGAGCGCGCCATCACGGCAAGCGCCTCTCGGTCGATATTCAGTCTCTCGAAATTTTGCAACCGGCGGGTGCGGGTGAGCGTCTTGTAGAAATGAATACGGTTGAGGTCCACTATTTCTATGCGGCTTCCGTCTTTGTTAAAAAGAATATTTCCGCCAGAGTAGTCGCGATGGAGAATACCCCGCTTGTGAAGCGTGGCGGTGAAGCTACCGATGGCGGATAATATCTTGTCTCTATTGGGGAAAAGCGGAGCACCAATCAGGTCGTTGAACGTAAACGCGCAGGGCGATACCTCGCTGGCGTACCAGCTTTCGCGTAAAATACCACAAATCCGCACTTCGCGATAGGCGACAGGCGCAGGGGTTAGTCCCTGCATACGAAGAGCGTTCTCGTAACTGCGGCGTGCTTTGCTGCGTCCGATAAGGCCATACCATATACCGCGCCACAGCCTCGGTGTAGCAAACTGCTTGACCATTACACCGTCTGTTAGGCGAAGGGTGTTCCGCCGATGGAAAATTACTTCACCCTCCGTCCATCGGTCAAAATCGCCTGTCTGCTTTACGGAGCGGAAGAGATTGAGAAACCGGCTCCACGAACGGTGGTAATGCAAGGGACCGCCCATGTATTTCTCCATATAAGCCGGATGGCGGCGGTTGATGGCATCCACGATGGCGTGCTTCATGTTTTTGGCAGTGTGACGGCGGCTGCCTTTCGTAACGCGGTAGTATAGTCCTGTTTCATCCAGACGGATATATCTGCCGCCCAGTTCCATCATCGAGAGCCAGAAATCCCAGTCCTCACGGTAGATATCTTCTTCGCAGAACCCGCCGGCTTTTTGCCAGTCGGCTTTGCGGAAGAGAGATGATATATGTATCATGTTTCTGTGTGCCAGCCTCTCAGGTGAGTACTCCGGTAGTTTCCATTCGCCGGTCCTCTCTCCGAAAAATGCGGCCTTGCATCCAATCACGCGGATGTCGTCGCGGATGGCTTCTACAGCGTGCTCAATATAGGTGCTGCTGATTTTGTCATCGGCATCTACGGGGAGTATCCAACTCCCTTTTGCTGCCCTGATAGCATGGTTGCGGGCGGCGCTGACACCTCCGTTCTCTTGGTGTATCACCTTTGTCTCCGGGTTAGTTTGGGCAAACTCCTGTGCTATGCGGAGACTGTCATCGGTACTGCCGTCATCTACCACCACAATCTCTATCGGCCTGTAGGTGGAGGCAACAACGCTCTCCAGCGTCTCGCGGATGTATGGCGCTGCATTATACAAGGGTACTATGACGGATACCAATGGTTTCATATTTTATCTCTTCGTTGGGTTAGCTTGCGCCAATAATACACAATCGGATTCGTATATTTGAGCTGCTTCCATGGCCTGCTGGAGTGGGGACGATGGAGCACCGGATTGCTGATTTGGAGGAGGTTCTTGAAGCCCAGTTCGGTGGACTTATGGGAGATATGCACATCGTACCAGTTCTTTGTCTCATCCAGCAACTTGAAATCGTAGGCGAGGAGAAATGCGTTGGAGAGAAGGGTGCAACAGAAGGAAAATCGCTTCTTGCTCTCTCCGTCTTGTTTCAGCCGCCGTGCGTACTCGTAGGGGAAATTGATTTCTCCCGTCTCATTGACCGTTACTGCTGCTACCATTCCTACACCATCCGTTACAGCCTCCTGCAACCGTGTGATTGTGTCCGGTCGCACCATCACATCGCTCTCAATGATGATGAGGTGGGAACCATTTTCCAGTGCTTTCTGCTGCGCATTGATGAGTACCCATCGGTAGTTGGGAGAGGGGTGATTGACATACTCGCTGAGGTGCAAAACCTCTATCCCTGTCTCTTTGACCAGAGTGTCCAGACGCGTAGCGTTCTGAGGTGAGGAATAATCGTCATATACGGTCAGCGTGTACCCTGCGGATACGATGGCACGGATTGCTTCCTCTGTCGTCTCAATGGAATCCTTGACCGGCATGATAATATGTATCGTCTGGCTCTCTACCATGATGTTATTAATCCTCTTTTGCTTATTGTTATCATTGCTCCGAAACAGTTGCCGTACTGTGTGCCGAAATCGCCGCCGAGGCCAATTCCGAAGTCCAATCCCCAGGCTTGAGGCACATGTTTCTTCACTTCCAGCAAAACGGCCGTGTTTTCGCTATAAGACGGAGCATAATATCTTCCGTAGTTTTGTGAATAGGTGACTAAGGCGCGGTATTGAAAACCGTAAATATCGCCCCTGATGCCTATGTGGTGAGCCATCACGCGGTTGTTGTTCAGACTCAACAGTGGCGAACCGATTATCCGGCCGTAATAACTCCAGCCTTGACGGTAAATGGAGTTGTTGTAATAATTATCGGCTCCGCCGTAGACACATCCGTCTCGGTCGTGAAACGGACCGGATTGGTCGGTGGTGTTCAGAAACTCATAGGTCAGTCCCTGTATATACGGCCAGCGGGTTTGACTGGCGCTGACGCCCCATAGACCGTCTTTGTTGTTCATCCCGAAACCGATGAAACGGATGGGACCGTCTTCGTTGATAATCTGCCAGTATGCACTCACTTTCCAGCCTTCGCCCTTCACGTCCAATGCCAATTGTTGGAAACCGATGTGGTTTCCCTGCGCGTTCAGTTGGTCGTTTCGCATCGTGCCGCCCGACTTAACCAGCAGGGCATTTTTCCATGCCTGAAAATCATTCCCTAAATCACCGTAAACACTCGACTGCCCGCCCCATTGCGCTACGTGGTGGAACTCATAACTGATATTCACCGGCAACTTGCCGCCTATTCGTCCGCCGATATATTTGTGGTGGAGCAGTGTCCCTTTGACCACCTCCGAGTTGTCGCCCAGCCATCCATGCGTGAGACCTCCTTTCACCTCTGCGTAACCGAAAAGGCCGGGGATAGGAGTCCATCTCTCGAAACCGATACTAATCCGCGGAATAGGGTGGGCGTTATTGGAAAAAAGTAGACTTCCGCTGCTCAGCTCTTTATCCCCGGCTCCGTAGTACACCGGGTGGATGCCGGCGGTAATATCCACTATGTACAGGCGTACGTGCGCGTACAATTCGCGCATGAATCCTGTCCCTTTTATCCCTGCGCCGTTTGGTCCTCCGCTGAGCCGGCCGCTGATAACAACCCCGAAATCGTAGTCAAACCATCGGTTGGGCCGCGTGGCCGGTTTCAGGATGCCAATGCTGATGTTTCCGTTGTGCGGCATGGCGGAAATCTCTCCGTCGCGGTTGTTCTGCAACCAACTCGGTGTCCGCTCTCCGTTGGAAAACACACCGCTGACTTCGCCGGTATAGTATAGTGTGTCTCGGCGCATGTCCGGCTCCGCCATCGGCAGCGGCCACCATTCCCATGCATAGGATGGGATGGCAATCGCAAGCAGCAGGATACTATGGATAAACTTATTCTTCAATGCAATATAATGTCGTCAAACAGGTGCCGTTCTCGTTTTCTCCCAAGCCGAAATAGGCTTTGCCGTTCATGCTGAATGCAATCATGTTTTCCGCCCGGCCGCAAGGCATTGTGCCGCACCATTCCCATTGGTCTTTCTCCGGCGAATAGCGCATATAGTTCTCAAACACTTCTCCGCCGGTCATCTCTCCTGCAAAATGTCTGCCGCCGAATAGGTATATATAATCTTCCGTGGCGGCGCATACGCTCCATTGCCTTCCCTTGCCGGGGAGGGAGCAAAGCTTCTGCCAATGGTCTTTGGCTGCATCGACGGAATACCATTGGGTCAGGTTGTGCGAATTAAATCCGGTGCCGAAATAGAGAATGTCTTTTTGTCTTGCAGCGCATGCACCGAAGCAACTGGAGGCGCGGTTGGCGTTGTTCGGCATGATTTCCCATGTATCGGTCGCTATCGTGTAAACGCCTATTTCTGATGTGAAAAACCGCCCGTTACCATAGAGCACGTATATCTTTCCTGCCTCGGCGTATACCATAGCGGCCACGGTGTTCTTGTTCGGATAGTCTGCCAGCCTTTTCCATTGGTTGACCGACGGAGTATATTCCCACCAGTCTTGTTGGTAGGCGGAGTCGTTATAGGCGGACAGGGCGGAATAACCCAGTCCCACGTATAGTTTCTCTTCCTGGGCCACCATTGTTGCTTTTACTCGTGCGCGCAGCGGCGTTGCGCCTAAATCTGTCCATTTGTCCTCTTGAGGGCTATAGGTCCACAGGTCATTCAGATAGTGCTTGTGACTGTCCCGCCCGCCGAAGACGTATGCTTTGCCGTCTGCCGCGCATACGCTTGCGCTGGCTCTCCCTTCTGTGGGGATGGACGTACACTCGCGCACAATGGGCTCCGCTTGGGGCGTATTCCCGCATCCGCACAGGATACATGCGCAAACGATGGATAATATGAACCGGTAACCTCTCACTGTTTTCCCTTATTCGACTCTTGTTTTCCGTTTCAGCTCAAAGTCGCGACCCAGATAGTTTTGCCGCACCACAGGGTTAGCCGCCAGTTCCTCCGGCGTGCCGTGGAATAATATCTTACCTTCAAACAGCAGGTATGCGCGGTCGGTTATCATCAGTGTCTCGTCCACATTGTGGTCGGTTATCAGAATACCGATGTTTTTGTCTTTCAGCCGCCATACGACGTCCTGAATCTCCTGTACGGCTATCGGGTCCACACCGGCAAAAGGCTCGTCCAGCATCACGAACTTCGGCTCGATAGCCAGACACCGGGCTATCTCCGTACGTCGTCTCTCGCCTCCGCTCAACCGGTCGCCCAGGTTCTTCCGCACATGAGCCAGGTTGAACTCCTTGATTAGTTGCTCCAGTTTCTCCTCCTGGTATTCTTTGGAAAAATCAGTCAGTTCCAGCACCGAGCGGATATTATCCTCTACAGTCATCTTGCGGAATACACTCGCCTCTTGCGGCAGATAGCCGATACCCATCTTCGCACGTTTGTACATCGGGAACGCGGTGATGTCCTGGTCGTTGAGAAATATCTTGCCGTTGTTGGCGCTTACCAGGCCGGTCGTCATGTAGAAGGTGGTGGTCTTGCCAGCTCCGTTCGGACCCAGCAAACCGACTATCTCGCCTTGTGTCAGCTCGATAGATACATCGTTTACCACGGTCCTCTTGCCGTATTTCTTAATCAGGTGTTCTGTTCTCAGTTTATCCATAGTCTCTCAGCGGCTTTGCCGCAGTCTTTTAGTGTAACGGTCTCTCTGCCTCAGGCGGTCTGGTCATTTATTTCCACCATCACGGGGCAATGATCGCTATGCACGGCTTCGGTCAGTATTTTCCCGTCTTTCAGCCGTCCGCGCAGGCTCTCGCTCACCCAGTGGTAGTCTATCCGCCAGCCTACGTTGCGAGCACGTGCTCCGGCGCGCCAGCTCCACCAGCTGTATCGTTCCGCACTCTGGTCAAACACTCGGAAACTGTCCACCATTCCGCTTGCTTCCCAGCGGTCCATCCACTCGCGCTCTTCCGGCAGAAAACCTGATACACCAATCTGGCGTTCGGGGTGATTGATGTCTATCGGCTTGTGGCAGATGTTGTAGTCTCCGCATACAACCAGGTTCGGACGCTCTTTGCGCAACTCCTGTATCCAGTCCAGAAAATCCTCCAGAAACTCCATCTTGAAATCCTGCCGGACGTCTCCTGTCGTACCGCTGGGAATATAGGCGTCAACGACTGTGATGTCGCCGAAATCGGCGCGCAGTACTCGCCCCTCGCGGTCGTATTTGGGATTGCCCATGCCCGCTACCACTTTGTCCGGCTCGCGTTTGCAGAAGATACATACACCCGAGTAGCCTTTTTTCTCTGCCGAGTGGATATAACTATGATAACCTATCTCCTGCATGGCCATCACGTCTATCTGCTCCGGTTGGGCTTTGCTCTCTTGGATACAAAACACATCCGGGCTTTCCGTCTGCAACCATTCCAGGAGCCCTTTGCTCATTGCTGAACGGATGCCGTTCAAATTATACGAGATGATTTTCATTACCAATTCTCAATTCTTCTCCCTTGTACATCGTACATCTGGCCTTTGTATATCATGTAGATCTGGCCGTTGCGCAGTATCTTATGGGCCTTCTTGCCGTCTTCTGCTTCGTCCAGGGCACTTACTGCCGCACCGCGGTAACTGAATGTGACAGCGCCGCCTTTCTGAACCGAGATATTCGTTATCTCGTGTCCGGCAAAACCGGTCCACTCGCTCGCTCCGGCTGGGAATGCATCCGTGGTCTTCCCGAAAAAGCCGTTGTAGGGATTGTTTTGGTTGTATGTGGGGGCGCTCCCGTCTGCCTCTATCAGGTCCACACACATGTTGCGGGAGTTGTTGTTAACTGCGTTGTATGTCCAAGTGTTCTTTTTGTATTGTATCTTGGTGATTAGCAATCCTTCGCCCGGCAGATAGCTGTCCCATCCGCTCTTCGTGCGCGCCTCCACCATGTAGAATGTGGTGGGATTCGGATTCCAGCCTGTCATGTTGTGGCTGTCTCCCTCGCAGAGCAGAATAGAGTAACCCTTGCCGTAGTTAATCGGGTTGAGCCATACGTATTCTTTGTCGCTGAGTACACGCGGCGTGAGCCAGCCCATGTAGAAACGCTCATAGGCGGAATAGGCGGGAGGCGTGTTGCCGTTGTTGTTGTACGGACCGTAGTCCATGATGTCCCATTCCCCTAAGGTCTTATGGCTGTTGTCATCGCCGGTGGGGTACAAATCCGGCAGACCCAGCACGTGGCTGAACTCGTGGCAGAAGGTACCGATACCGTCATATTGTTTGGTGACGTAGCTCAACTCGCAGCCGCAGGCGTAGCGGTCCACTTGCAATCCGTCCACTTTGCACTCCTTCCGTGCAGATGTCCAGAGATTGTACTGGTGCGGCCATATGGTGTTTGCGGGGGCTCCGTCGGCCTCCCCGTAGCCGGCATAGATGACATACACGAAATCTACGTACCCGTCGTCGTCATTGTCGTATTGCGTGAAATCAACGCCCAACTCAGAGTCTGCCAGTTTGCAGGCTTCCGCAATCATCTCTACCGGGCGTTTGTCGCTGCCGTCGTTGTCGTTTTCGCCGTAGTAGGCCATGTTCTGGCTCACAGTCACAGGGCCTACCACGTCAAACACAGGGCTGTATTGACCATAGCTCTGCGCCTCGAAATACTTGCGCGCACTGCCTTCCGATTGTATTTGGATGTTTTCGTTTTGTATTTTATTGAACTCGTCGCGGTAACTATAAACATAACTGTAGTCGCGGGTGAAATTATCCCCGTTCAGCATGCTGTCTATGGTCGTGTTCGGTGTACTGAACGTTACGTCCTGGAAGCTCACCAATATCAACAGTCCGCGCGGTGCGATATTCGGCTCTTCGCCTACGTCCTCTGTCTGTTGCGGTGCCCGGTGGCCTCTTACCTTCCGGCTCTCGCTTCTCGCCTTTAGTCTCTCACTTTTCGCCTCCTCACTTATCGGGCGCAGAGTCGTCGCGTCCAGCCAACGACCGTCTGCATCGGTCATATAGTGGAAATCTTCGTTGCCATGCAGATATACAACTTGTTCGCTTCCGTCTGCTGCGGTGCGGACGATGGAACCGCGGTACGCAGGTTTGGCTGCTGCACTCGCTGCAACGGCGCATAGTATAACTATGCTTAGAATCTTCTTCATAATAATCCTCTTTTGATAGGTTTTTCTTACATGCTGTGAACTGGTCTTACAGGACAACTTCTTTCTTTACTCCGTGCTTCTCCAGCCAACGTTTTTCGCATTTGCTGCGTTTTTCGGCGTTGTGGGCTTTCTTGCAGCTCGTTGCAATAGTGCCGTTCTTTTTCTGTTTGGCGTATACCAGCCAGCCTTTCTTGTTCTCCAGTATCTGCCAGCCGTCTTCGGTCATTGCCCAGTGTTTGCGTTCGTCGCCGCGCAGGTATGTACGCAGCGTGTCGCCGTTGGGCTGTACGCGTTCAATCAGTCCGCGGTATGCGGGTACCCCATGTCGTTTCGGTGCGTCTTGGGCACTCATACTCAAACTCATCATGGCAACCAGTGCCAATGCTAAAATCTTTTTCATTTTGGTTGTGTATTATTTTAAATATTTTTAGTATTCTTGGTGTATAAAAATCTTAATTCTCTTCCCTCCGTCCTTCCGCTTTCGGGATGGAGAAGCCTGTTGACTTTGGGCTTCGAACTGTAGCTCGCCCCACGAACGTCCTCTCACCTTTCACCTCTCATCTTTCACCTTTAACCTTTCACCTTTAACCTTTACCCCTTTCCGT
Organism: Bacteroidales bacterium UBA3843; assembly: GCA_002392745.1. Lineage (GTDB taxonomy): Bacteria > Bacteroidota > Bacteroidia > Bacteroidales > Paludibacteraceae > Colicola. The sequence continues at coordinate 78,132 of DGHR01000018.1, forward strand.
AGCGCTGGCTTTCACTTTCTTGAACAAGTCGCTGGCGAAGACAAAATCGTTCAGTGCTTCGTTTTCGCTCGTCATGATCTCATGGCGCGAACCCTGCCACTCTTTCTTTCCGCCTTTCAGGAACACGATATTGTCTCCTATCTCCATGATGGAGTTCATATCGTGGCTGTTTACTATCGTGCAGATGTTGTATTCCCGTGTGATGTCTTGTATCAGCGCGTCAATCACCAGACTCGTCTTCGGGTCCAGTCCCGAGTTCGGTTCGTCGCAGAAGAGGTATTTCGGCTCCAGCACTATCGCCCGCGCAATTGCCACGCGTTTCTGCTGTCCGCCGGATATCTCGCTCGGCATCAGGTGCCATACGCGTTCGGGCATCTCCACGCGCCTGAGACAGAACTCTGCGCGCGCCTGCATCTCCTCTTGGCTCTGATGGCTGAACATTTCCATCGGGAAGAGTACGTTCTCCATCACGCTCATGCTGTCAAACAGTGCACTGCCTTGAAACAGCATGCCTACCTCGCGGTGAAGCGTGCGGATCTCTTTCTCTTTCATCCGGGCGATGTCACGCCCGTCGTAGAGTATCTGACCGCTGTCCACACTGTGCAAACCGATTAGACTCTTCATCAGAACGGTCTTGCCGCTGCCCGACTGGCCGATGATCATGTTCACTTCCCCGTCGCGCAACGTGGTACTCACGTGGTTCAGCACCACGTTCCCATCAAAACTCTTTACTATATCTTTTACTTCAATCATATAATACAACTAAGTTGTGACCGCTTCGCTGTATGACCACTATCATTGTTGGAACGTTCCCTTCGTTCACTATAAGATCATTCGCTACGCTCATTGTAAGATTTTTATTTCTTGCTTTCGCTCGTCGGGGATATTTCCCCTTGCCGCGGGGCGCTCCCTTCTATCCGCCGTTTGTAGGTGGTTATTTGTTGTTGCAGTGTGTATATCTGCTGTTCCAGTTGTTTTGTTGTTTCTTCATTTATGTATCCTATCTGCTCGCAAATAGCAATTTGTGTATGCAATTCAAAAATCGAGCCAATAGCTATACTTAAAAAGTTAGCAAAATCTTTATTGCTGTTTCTTCCAGCTCCTTCTGCTATGTTAGAAGGTATGGAAACCGCTGCTCTGGTCATTTGAGAAACAATTCCGTATTTCTCATTAGCCGGAAAGCGACCCGTAACCTCATAAATCTTTCGCGCGAGATTTATACCCTCTTGCCAGATATGTAGATTTTTATAATTATGCATCTTTTTATCTTACAGCGGCTTGCCGCGGTCTTACAGTGTAAACGGTCCTACAGCGAAGCGGTCTTACAGGCGCTTGCGCCGGTCAGATTTTGTGCTCAAAGCAGCAGCTTTGAAAGCACTAAATCTAAAAACAGGATCATAATGTTCGAGTTTACGACTGCGTTGGTTGACGCCCTTCCTACATCTAATGCTCCGCCGCGCACGTTATACCCGTAGTAACTTGCCATACTGGTGATGACAAAGGCGAACACCAGGCTCTTGATGATACCATACCATACGTAATACGGGTTGAACGCGTATTGCACGCCGACGAGGTAGTCATGCACGGTGATGATATCCGTAAAGGCACCTACCGCCCAGCCGCCTACCAGTCCCACGGCGGTCGAGATGATAACCAGCATCGGCATCATTGTCACAAACGCCATTATTTTCGGCAGAATCAGATAATTGGCGCTATTCACACCCATTATCTCCATGGCATCTATCTGCTCCGTGATACGCATCGTGCCTATCTCCGAAGCGATGTTGGAACCCACTTTGCCTGCCAGTATCAGACATAATATCGTGCTGGAAAACTCCAGCAACAGCGTCTCGCGCGTCAGCAGACCGACTGTATAGGTCGGCAGCAGCGGATTCTCTGTGTTCGTCTTCGCCTGAATGGTCAGGATGGCTCCGATAAACACGGAGATGATAAGCACAATCGGCAGAGACTGCAAACCCTGTTTCTCCAACTCGCGGCTGTATTGCCGCCAGAACATACGCTGACGGTCGGGTATTCGCAACACCCGGCCCATCAGTAAAAAGTATTCACCTATATGTTGTAATATTCGCATCGTTTAATGTCTTTCTACTACCGGCGATAAATTTTATTTTTGTTTATCTATGTTAATTTTCTATTAATCCTCATATGGTTTGTATAGTGATATACAAAAAGCGTGCAAATTTACAACTTTTTTTTGACATATGCAAATCTTCCGGCTTTTTTCCCCTCTCTGTAGCATTATTACCGCTTATTTTCTCTCATTTCTCCCTACACATCCTCCCTACATATTCTCTCTTCTCCCTTGAGCGGAGGGCTTTTGGGTGGGGTTATTCCAAGACAAAAAAAAGCGGCCCGCAGGTCGCTTCTTTTTTGTCAAGACATAGTCTTTATCAGTCCGGGAATTATTTGTTCTTCTCAACCTCAGTAGCTACGTCCTCGCCGAGTTCAACTGCGCGTTGAATCAGGCTTTTCTCTTTCTCCTCTGCAGCGGGTTCTGCCTCTGCTTTGGGTTCTTCTGCTACTGCTGCAGGAGCTGCGGGTGCTGCGGGAGCTTCTTCTACTGCCTCTACCGGAGCTGCCTCTTGTGCTTCTGTGTTCTCTGTTGCCTTGTTACCGCAGCTGATCATGGCCATTGCTACAACTGCTACTAAAAACAATTTTTTCATAATTTTAAAAAATTTTGAAGGGTTAATTATGTTATAAAGGTATAACTGACGTATATTTCTTCTTGTTTTGTATCGGTTACATCCGAAATCGCCGACAAAATTACTATAAAAAAATGATATATGCAAGAAAAAAATGAAATTTATTTCATTCTTCCTGCTAAAAAATCACTCTCTTTTTGTAATTCCGTGATAATAAAACGATTACATTGCCCCTTCCCTTTCCCCTTTCACCTTTTCCTGCTTTCGACTTTCGACTTTTGACTTTTGACTTTCGACTTTTACCTGTAGCTCGCCTGCGAGCGTCCTCTACACCAATCACCAATAACCAATCACCCGGAGCGTCCTTCCGCTTATCGGAAGGAGCGGCCTCCGCCGAGAAAGGTAATAATCATACACCAATCACCAATAACCAATCACCAATAACCTTTATTTTTTCTTCCTTCTTCAATAAAAAAAACAGCCCCGCATTTCTGCGGAGCTGCTGTCTTATAGCCGTAGGCGGTCATTATTTAACGACTGCGCCTTGTGCGTTGTACTTCACGCCGTTCTTCTCGATTACGAGCTGACCGTTGACAATACGCTTAACAGCCTTAACCTCTGCCTCGGTGTTGTCAATTGCAGTCGGGGTGGTCGATTTCTTAGCCATGCGGATAGCGCCAACGCCACCGTCACCACTGGTTTGTGCAGAAGCAACGGTGAGCATGAACGGAGCATCTTGCTCAACAGCAAGTGTTACACCATTTTCCTTGGTCAGTTTGGCTTTCTCGCCAACCTTGGTGCCGTTTACGTAGAAGAGTACATCACGCTCTGTGCCGCTGGCACCTGCTTTCAGTACGATTGTGTCGCAAGCCGGAAGGAAGAACTCAACGTGTGTCTTACCTGCAATCTCACGGCTGTAGTCATCGTCGGTCTTGGAGAATTTCCAACCGCCCTTGCTTGCATCAAAGCCGTTAGCTGCTTTTGCCCAAGCCTCTGTACCATCGAAAGTGATTTCTGCAGCATTGAACTCAGCAGGAGTAACGGCTTCAAGAACCAACTGATAGGTAGCGGTAGAAGCGTCAGCGCCGGTAAGAGTGATGTCGTTGCCGTCAATAGCCCAAGTGGTACCGTTGTTTACTTGATAACTCTTAACAGTCGGAGCGTCTTGACCTGCGAGATAGAAACCGTTAATAACGAACGGCTCAACAGATTGACCTTCAACGATGTATGCGCTGTAGCCGTTGCTCAGGATAACTTCGTTAATCTTCTTAACTGCCGGAGCGTTGTTAACGGTAACGGTGTAAACTTTGGTTTCATCGTTCTCAGCGGTAACAGTGATGGTAATCACATTTTCAGCGACAGTCACAACTGCGCCCTTGGCGTTAGAACTGTTTGGAGTAGCGGTTACGTCAGTTTCAGCCGGCATTGCAGCCTCGTACGGTTTGGTAACGGTATATTCTGTAACGGCAGAATCGAACGCAGGAGTAAGCGTATAACCTGCTACGCTTAACTCTTTCAGTGTAGCGTCGTTGCTAAGCTCAGCAGATTTGTAAATTAGAACAGTATAAGTCTTCTCTGTACCATCTTCAGCGATGATAGTGAATGCCTGGCCTTTTGAATCACCCACGTCCGGAGTTGCCATCTCATACGGATTGCTCAAGCTATACTTGATTGTTGCCAACGGGTGAATCTCAAAAGCGATAGTAACGGTTGGCTCTGCATAAGAAGCACTGAGAGTGTATTCGAACAGGCCGTCATTTTCAGCCACCTCGTTACCGTTAACGGTCAGTTTGTGAATAGTAGCATCGTTGCTATCCTCGCAAGAACGGGAAACAGAAATGCTCTCAATATTCGGGTTGCAACCGCTATCTTTACGATAGAGATAAACAGCACTTGCAGATTTAGTTAAAGTGATAACTGCTGTTAATGTTGTTTCGTCAAATGCAGCAGAACCAAGTTCAGTTTCGCCTTTGTCAGCAAAGAGAGTAGCAGTATTACCACCATTCAGTGCAGAAGCTTTGACAGTAACAACGTCACCAGCCATCAAACTACCACCTGCTAAAACAGCGCCATAGTAATGTCCATTGCTACCCAATTTTCCATTGTCTTGTGTGTTTCTGTCAGCCGTACCACCGATAACACCGGTAACGGTAGATTTCTTTGTGCTGGGATCGTATACAGCTTTAATCAATTCACCACAGAGTTTGGTTCCTGTTACATTGATGGTATTGGAAGCGATCCAATCGTCAGTGGCGTTGTTGGCGTTGCGTGCTTTGCAAACGATTGCGTATGTAGCGCCTTTTACAGCAGGAGTGAACTCGAAAGTCTTCTTGGTTGCACCATCTTGTGCTACACCATCAACAAACCATTGATAAGCATCAGCTTTTACATCAGTTGTAGCGGTATATTCTGCAGCATAACCAACGGCAGCCTCTGTCGGACCTTCGATAGTTACTGTTGCTACAGGGTCTGTGATAGGAACTACGGCCTCGCGAGAAACACTGATTGAACCGAATTTGATATCGCTATCATTACGTTTGAGAGTGATGGTTGTTTGACCATTAATAGCATCAGTAGCGGTAACAGTGTATGTCAACGTGTTAGCAGTACTTGCAGGGAAATCGCCAGTTACTGCAATGCTGTTCAGTGTAACACCTTTTCCTGTTTTGTTACTGGTTGTACAAGCACCAGTAATGGAAATAACATCACCTTCAGCAAATTTATCTCCATCTGCAAGAGTGAAGTCCCATTGAGTGCTAGAACTGAATTTATAAAATGTTTGAGTTCCAATAGTTATCTCATTGGAACCACCAGTTGACATAGCAGCCCCCGAGCAAACAGCGGTTCCGCCTTCCGCTGTGTATGTGCCTTTGGCTGTAGTTTCACTTGTTACAGTGAACGAAAAAATTGTCTCTGCGCTCAAGCTAAAGCTTGCCAGAACGGCAGCGGCTAATGTGAAAATCTTTTTCATGTGTTTTGTGTTTTAAGTTAAACGAAAATGTTTGGGTTTTTATATAATAAAAATTATATTTCTTGTTGTTGGGGTCCCCGGAAATTTTAATTTTTTGGGAGAGCGGAGACAGGAGTTGCTTTTTCGATTAAGCAAAGCGGTATCGACTGTCGCAACCTCCTTGCCGAACGCGTGTTTTGCTATCTGCACTTTGCAATTTCGGGTACAAAAGTAATGCTTTTCGTGCACATACGCAAATAAAATAATAAAAAAGTAACTTTTTCTACAAAATTTACCAATTTTTACACCTTTCTCGCAGTGCGTTCTTCTTTCCGGATGTAAATGTCCATCTACTGCTATTTGCCAATTTCCGGAATAGCGCAGCGGTCCGGGCATTGGGGAATTTCCCGGAACACCTTTTTCTCCTCCCAAATTTGCATATATCCCAAAAAAGTTGTACCTTTGCACTCGCAAAGGACAACTCGGGGAGAGCCATGACTTCGTTTATTGCGTCCGGATTATATCTGGACAGTCGGCTCTGCCGCCTACATTGTTCATTGCAGGTGGATGGCATCCACCTCCTTTCTTTTCTTCCTCCCTTTATCCTTCCGAAAATTAGTGCGTCGTTAGTGCGTCGTTAGTGGGTGATAAGTGCGCGGTAAGTGCGTTATTATGTGAGGCGGACTATACCCTCGCCCCGGTAATCCTTGATCTCTTCCCCCGCTTTCGCCCCTTTCTCTTGTCCATTCCCGTGTGTACCCCATTGTTTTCTCTGAGGGAGAGAACATGGTTGGTTGGAGTCTGATGTTAGCCATAGGTCAACATAAATCCGATAAGCCTCCGACAAAAGTCCGATAAGAGCCCGATAAAGTTTTGTTTTTTCTTAATAAATTTATTTTTTAAGCGGATAGTAGTGTTTCATAACATAAAAGCCCTTTTTTTCCGCCGGAAAATTTGGATGTGTCAAATATTTTCACTACCTTTGCGCACTTTTTGAAATTTGCAGAATCCCCATCTGTGGCATCCGCTTCGGTTCCTGTCGTCCGGGATATCACTCATACGGGGCTTCTTTCGGCTACACGTTTTTATATCATGTGCGCACAAAAGCACTCAAAGGGTTTATCTGTGTTTAAGTACTTGAAATTATCACAACACTAATATTTTAAATAAAAAAAACAAATTTATCATGAAGAAAATCACAACACTACTCGTGCTATGCGCCCTTACATTGGCGGCATATGCAGTTCCTGCACGCCGCGGATGGCAGACACGCACACAAGCGGATGGCACAACTATCGAAATCCAACAGATTGGAGATGAATTTTATCACTACACGATTAATCGCGACGGTAAACGCGTGCGCGAGATAAACGGTATGTATGAGGTGGTAGGCGAAGCACCGACGCCTGCCGAGTTCAACGCCAAACGCCTTGCTGCTAAGGCACGCCGTGCACCTATGGGACCCAGAAAAGTAGTGGGCTCAACGCCAAACCTCGCGCCGAAGGGAGTGGTCATACTCGCTAACTTCAAGGATACCAAGATGCAGAGTGCGCACACACAGGCGGTCTTCAACGAACTATGCAACTCCGCCAACTGCACGGTCAATACATACAACGGAGTCAACTACCCCTCCGCCGCACAGTATTTTGCGGACCAGTCCAATGGCGCTTATCGCCCGCAGTTCGATGTCTTCGGACCTGTGACGCTGAGCAAAAATGTGTCTTATTACGGAACGGATGCTGATCCTGACGACGAAGGTTCAGACCAGTATGCAACGGATGCTGTGGTCGAAGCTTGTTTGTTGGCGAACCAGAACTTCGATATCAATTTCACAGACTATGATTCCGATAACGACGGCTATGTGGACTTCGTCTATGTGATTTACGCCGGTCAGGGACAGGCAGACGGCGGATCGGCAGAAACCATCTGGCCGCACAACTGGGAGATTGAATCTGCCATTTCTTATAACAACTGTACCTACACGAAATCCCAATGTGTCGTCGATGGCAAGAAACTGAACAACTACGCCATGTCCGGAGAATTGTCCGGCTCTTCCTTTGGAGGCATCGGAACACTCTGCCATGAGTTCGGACACGTAATGGGACTGCCCGACTGGTATGATACGGAATATGGCACCAACTATAAGAACTATCTTACACCCAACGAATGGGATATCATGGATGGCGGAAGCTACAACGGTGACGGACATTGCCCGCCTAACTACAGCCCGTGGGAGAAATACTTCTTCGGATGGATTACTCCGGAAAACCTTGGCTCGGAAGGTGCCAAATTGGAACTGAAGGCTAACGGAGTAGAGGGCTACAAGGCTTATCAGGTCAATGCTTCCGGCAAACAGCAGAAAGCTACCGATACGGGCGTATGCTATTATTTCGAGAACCGTCAGAAACAGGGCTGGGATAAATTCGTACCGGCTGCCGGATTGCTGATTTGGAAAGTGAATTTCGATGCTACCGCGTGGGAAAACAATGAACCGAACAACACTGCGAACAACCCGCGTTATACGATTGTTTGCTCTAATGGCACAAAAATCGGAGAAGATTATGGGGAAACGAACGTCTGGCCTTATGGAACCAAGAATTCTTGGACCGGTGTCTCCGGAAAACCGCTTAAAGATATCACGAAGAGCGGCCAGCTCATCACACTTACCTATATCGAGGAACCGGCTATAGTCGTTGACCCCTTCGAAATTACCTTCATGGCTAACGGCGTTGAGTTCGCCAAGACAACCTCTACAGGAAAAGTCGTTCTGCCGGCTACCGAACCTGCCGCGTGCGACGGAAAAGTCTTCATGGGATGGTGCAGCCAGGCTAACTACTCTTCGGCTACTACCGCACCTGCCTTCGTCAACGCCGGACAGGCTATCACCGAACCCGCTACTTTCTATGCCGTATTCGCTGAACAAGACGAAGAGGGAAGTACGGAAATCAGCGACGAACTGACACTCGCTACTACCGGCGCCAGCGGTACCTCCTATACTGACTGGAGCGATAAGAAAGTGACTTCTTCGGCTGTCTATGCCGGTAATAGTGCCGGAGGTAATGATGCTATCCAGCTCCGCTCGAAAAACAGCAATTCGGGTATCGTCTCCACCACGTCCGGCGGCAAACTGACAAAAGTGATCGTTGAATGGAATAGCAACACATCTGACCGCACACTGGATATCTATGGCAAGACAACCGCTTATTCTGCAGCTTCCGACTTGTATGATAATTCAGGAAAAGGAACCAAATTGGGCTCTATGGCAAGCGGTACGGATACGGAACTGACCATTTCCGGTGATTACACCTTCGTGGGCGTACGCTCGAACAATGGGGCCTTGTGGATTGATAAGATTACTTTCGTTTGGAGCGGGAAGGGCGCTTCCTATAAGAACTACACCACTTCCTGCGATGGCGCTACACCAATCGACAATGTGGATGCCAAACCTGCTGCTGTCAAAGCTATCCGCGACGGACGAATCGTGATAATCCGAGACGGTGCCGTCTTTGACCTCACAGGTACACGCATCGAATAAACCTGACATACGGAAACGCGCTTCAATCACAACCGATAAACTCAAATATAGTATAACAAACAATACAATACAACAGATAAGTGAAACGCGTTTTCTATACAGCGCTCATCCTGAGCGCAATGCTCCTCAGCGTAGGCCCTACCTACGCTGGGAGTTTTGTTACTATCCCACATAACTTCCATGAGATGTCCACAGGCCGGCTCACATTTAACTCCCCGTCCTATACAATTGGCACTATTGCCCCGGACACGACCTATACTTGCGGCGGAAAAGCAAAATTTGGCGTGGAGAGTCTTCGCATTTGCATTCTCATGGAGAATGAGGGCGATAACGTAATAGTATCTCCGGCTATTGAATATATGAATAGAGTTCAGTTCAGATATTTCCCTTCCGCAAATCTCCGTGAAAGTATATCTGTGTATATCAAAGAGGAGGGAGATGCGGATTGGACAGAAGTAACAGATTATGGCTCTTACCTAAAAGGATCAGTCGATATACCCATGCCGGCAAAAGGAAACTATCAGGTGAAGATACAAAATAGGGGCGGTTCTAAATTCTATATCAACCAAATTGATTACACCACAGACCCCGAAACCTGCTCCAACTGTTTCCGCTATGTGCCGGAATAGTCCTGGATATATAGCATGCACCAATACTATACAAAAACAATGAAAGTAGACAACGACATACTAATTCCTGAGATAGCAAAAATGCTCGCGTCCGGCAAAGAGGTGCGTTTCACGCCCTCCGGCGACAGTATGCGCCCGTTTATCGAGGGGGACCGGGACTCTGTCGTGCTTGCCAAACTCGACCGCGAACCGCAGATAGGAGACATCGTACTGGCTTCCGCGCTGCCCTCATATACAGATGATGACGAGAATATATACGTGCTGCACCGGATAGTGGAGGAAGACTGGGATGAAGATGAAGGCGTGCCGTACGTGGTATATGACTTGGAGGGGGACGGCAATCTCTCGGGACGCGAGTTCTGCGGCCCGGAAGAGATATACGGAACGGTTATTCGCATTGAGAGTCCCCGCGGCTTCCGCAAACTACTCACACGAGGCAAACTGTGGCTGCGCCTCAAACCACACCGACCCTTCCTCCTCAAAATATACCGCCATACCATCCTCAAATGGTTCTATAAATAAAAAACATCGTACATTCGTACTTCGTACATAAATAATTAATGGCTTTATGAAAACAATCGAAGGATTCAAGCTCCGCAAACTGGGCAACGAATATATCTTAGTCGGTGAGTCAATGGCGCTCATCAATTTCAACAAGATGGTCACTCTCAACGAGTCCGCCGCCTTCTTGTGGGAGAACGCGGAGACGTTGACCAAGGCCAAAGGCGCGTTTACGGTAGAGGACCTGACGGATTGTATGACTGCCGAATACGAGGTCTCGCGCGATCAGGCGTTCGCCGATGTACAGTCCACTCTCCAAGCCTGGCTCGAAGCCGGCGTAATAGAGAACTAACTCTCTCTAACCTATCACCCGGAACGTCCTTCCGCTTTCGGGATGGAGAAGCCAATTGACTTTTGGCTTCGAAAATCGGAACGTTAATCGTGCCCTTGTGGCTAAGAACGGCAGGAGCCGCGGGGAGCGTCGCTCCAACCAGACATGGCCTCCGCCGAGAAAGGTAAAAAAACAACAACCTCTCACTTTTCACCTTTCACCTTCCCCTTTCCCCTTTCACTTTTCCCTTTCACTTTTCACCTATAGCTCGCCCCGCGAGCGTCCTCTAAACTATAACCTTTAACCAATAACCTATAACCTTTATTTAGGTTTTTGTCTAACAAATATTTTCTTTATAATAGATTTATTTTCTTTATTTTTTTTCTAAAAACAATAACCAATCACCAATAACCAATCACCAATAACCAATCACCTTTACTTTATTGAATACTATGTAAAATGTTCCAAATCGGCAAAATGTTCTAAAAAACATGTTTTGCAACATAAAAACATGCACTATTTTAATATTCGACTATATATCCTTACTATTTGTGCGCGAAAGAGATAAAAAATTTGGTGGTTTCGATGGAAAATATTAATTTTGCACCCGTTTTTCGCGGTAATACTACTGAATGTGGTCATAAAATCTTAAAAAACCACACTTTTGCAAACCGCACTTTACAAAATTAGTCGAAAGGTATAAAAGATATGAAAAAACTTACTTGTATTCTTAAAATTTGTCTGTTTCTCTGCGCCCTAACGCTTTCTAACAACGCATGGGGATTTACCTCTACTTTGAGCGGCACTGATTTGCTCAATAGTTATAATAATAGTTCTAAGAAGGTTTCTTGGACGCATGGACATGTGAATTTCTCCTTCTCAGGAAGTCGCTTATATATGACAGGCTCTAAAGGCTGGTTAGGAGATACTCGTATCCTTTATATGCCCAATGGCAAAGATATTCGCTATAACGAAAATACAACTTATACGTTAACTTGGACAAATACTGGTTACGATATAGAGGTGACAAAGGTAACACTGAATGTTAATCGTGCCTCCGGAGAGTCTTCGTATATCCAAGTCGGACAAGGAACCAAAACAGGCGACCTATTTGATAGATTATCTGCAGCAGACATTACATCAGGCTCGGAAACATATGGAAATGGAGAGTCAGTTCCCATTGTGTTCTATAAAGCGTTCACTTGGTCTACATGTGCAGTTAATTCAATTACCATAGAATATAACCTGAAGCCGCAAATCAATGCGTCTAATGGTAGCGTAGGAGTAACTATATGTGACGACAATAAGAAGACAATTGACTTGAAAACATTGGCAAAACCCGTTGTTACAAACGGTCACGTATCTTATTCCTACTCAATTCAAAGTGTAGCCCCTGCAGCGAATACTTCTGCTGCAAAAGCTACGGGACATATCTCAGGTTCTAATTTCTATGCTACGCAGGCAGGCGTATATACTATTAAAATTGCTACAACCGCTGCGTCTTGCCATCAAGCCAATAGCAAAACCTTTACGGTAACTGTAACACCGGCGGCACTTACACTTACTGCACCTACTGCCAGTGATATCAAATACCACGATGCATTGAGTGCTTCTGTGCTTTCCGGTGGTCAGGCTAAAGCAGGAGACTGCGTGGTAGAGGGTTCATGGAAATGGAATGAACCCTCCCATAAACCGAATATCGGCGATGACCAGCCCTTTGCGGTCACGTTTGTTCCTGCTGCTGACGCAGGAAACTACACCAACTTTAGTACTAACGCACTGGTGGATGTCAAACGTGCACATTTTATCTTCGACGGTAGCGGAGATGGTGCCGGCGATACCGACCACGTCAAATGGTGCAAGAACGACAACTGGGATGAGAACCTCGTTCCTGTCTTGGACGATGAAGTGGTGATTGAACATAATGTCGTAATTGTGCAGCAAGTAGCGGCATACAGCGTAGAAATCAAAGAGGGCGTCAGCCTGACTATTGCACCTACCGGCGGCCTGACTGTAGGAGCGGGAGGTATTACCGGTGCTACCAAAGACAACCTGATTCTGAAGGCCGGTATAAGTGGCGAAACAAAAGGTCAGACAGGTTACCTGCGCATCTCTCCTGAATACACCGGCGCCATGCCGGAAGCTACCGTAGAGTTGTTCTCTATCGGCTATTGTGATTACGAACTGGGGCTGAAAAACCCTGCTGCATGGCAGTATATCGGCTATCCGATGGCGGATGCCGGCATAAAAGCTAAATCTATCTTCTATGGTTGGATATATGATTGGAATGAAGCTACAGGCGAATGGAAAAACAATAGAAAAAATCTATTGCTGAATCCCTTCACAGGCTATGCCGTTACTCAGGACTATACGCCCGAAGGCGATATGTATGTCTTTGGAGGACAGTTTGTACCGAATGAGAACAAGGTGCTGAATTTGCAATATACCCCCGAATCGGCGGAACCGGGATGTAACGTGTTTGCCAATAGTTACAGCGCACCTATCGATATCACGTTGATAGAGGAAACCGATTTCTCGGAGGGTGTAGAGGCTTCTATACATCTGTTCAATACCGGCTCGCGTAGCGATGCCGAGGCTCGGGCTGGACAAGCGGTTGACCTGAAAGCGGCAGGACAATATATCTCCATTCCTGTTAAGAAAGTCAAAGCGCTTGCACAAGATTTCGATTACCCGACTATCATTCCTGCCATGCAAGGATTCTATGTCAATACCAACAAGGCCGGTACACTGACACTGGATTATGAAAAACTGGTTTGGAATGCAAATTACACAACACACAGCAACACACCTCTCCGTGCTCCTAAATACGATGGGGATGCAGATGAGGAGGAGACTTCCGGTGCATTGTGCGTAACAGTAGCTACCGAAAAATGGAGCGACAACCTCTATATCCTGGAGTCTGCCGAAAACATAAAAGCATTCGAGAACGGTCATGATGCGCACAAGATGATGAATGGTGAACTGAATGTTTTTGCTGTTGAAGGCGCGGATAACTTGTCGGTTGATGCTACGGATAATATGTCCGGTACATATATCGGAGTCCGTACTGGAGACACTACTGCTTACACGCTCCGTTTCAGCCATCTGCGCAGCGAACGCAATTTGGCTCTCCGCGACCATGTGGCAGACTTGACGATTGATATTGACAAAGATACTGAATATATGTTCTTTGCAGAGCCGAATAGTATGATTACTGACCGTTTTGAGATTGTTAGTCGTGACGAAGACGAACAATCCGGTGTGGCTACCGCTTTGGATAATGCAGAGAACTCTACCAAGGTACAGAAGTTTGTGAAGAACAACCAACTCTTTGTCCTCAAAAACGGCGTGCTCTACAACGCACAAGGTATAGTTGTAGAGAAATAATTGTTTCCCCTTGTGACAAGGGCATATTGAATAATAGGTATTAGTCTGTTTAATGAAATTCTGCAATCACATCGTATATACAATGTTGTGTGCATGCGGCGTCATGTGGCTAATTTGCATGTGTCTGGTGTGCATGCTGTCGCTCAATGCCGCTGAGGCATGCCACATCAGTTCGTCTGTACGGTACGCTTCTTCCTATAAACCTAAAAGCACGAGCGCGTACCTGCGCCCGCGTGCAATAGGGCATGCACACCATACCCATTCTGCTATGGCGCAGGCACCTGTTGTTTCCATGCGTTCTACAAGCACAGGCGTACGGATAGCAACTACTTCTTCCGCCTCAGTAAATGTCACAGGTTGCAACGCGCATGTACAGAGCGGTGCTTTGGCTATGAATACAGCCTCTCTCTCTTCACGCGGAACCCTGAATAACTCTGTACCCGTTGTTTCCGGATTCAGGACAGTGGCATCCAATGTGTCAGGAGGTGTGCTGGCTGCTGAAACCCCGCAGCGGGCTGCTGTACAGGGACGTCGCAAAGCGAATACCCCCGATGACCCGGATGCATGCTCTGGCTGCGACTGGGTGTGGGTTGATGATTTATACGGAGCCGGCCGTGGTGGATATGTATGCTCTAAGTGTGGAGAGGAACTTAAAGACTGTAAGGGAAACTGTGGAGAATGTGGCGATGACTGTCATTGCAAGGCGCCACTCAACATGGATGAAGCGGTGATGTTGTTCTTTGTGGCTATGGCTGCGGCTTACGGAGCATACAAAAAAAGGACACTCATTCTACAATGATTGTCCATAGTGCTAACGGTGTGCTACCGTGAATGATTGCAAAATGATTGCAAAATGACTGCAAAATAACTGCAAAAAGAAAAGGGAACTGAATCATTTGAGGCCTTTCGCCCATTTCTTCAAATAAGCATACCACTCCTCGGCTGTCTTTGCCACGGGGTGGTTTTCTTTGGTCGCACCGCAGCAGGTGAGATAGAAGTAAGCGGAATACGCTTGTCCGGCGGCTGATAACTTCAGCAAACACAGGTTGTTCCGCGTGTCCCGTACCAATTCTCCGGCATACTCTTTGGGAATAAAGACTCCCAGTCCCACGGTTTCTTTGGCATACTTGGCGCTGTCGTTTACCGGCCAGTCTGTGCCCCAAGAGGCGAGGAGAACCCCGTTCTCTAACCGGATATGGGTGATTTGTGATTTGTCATTCGGACCTTTGGCCGGTATCGTCTGCACACCTGTACACAGCCCTTCAAGCGGTTCGCTCACATATACATCGCACCGCATGTCGCGGTGACCGGCCTGCATGGTATAGCGGGTGGTCATATCTGCTGTACGGCCTTCGGTCTGCCAACCCTTGACGGCAACCTCTATGGCCGCCTTCGTGCGGCTCTGTGATACTATCCGCTGGCTGCGGGACGCTATATGCTCTATATGTACCTGCTTCTTGCCGTTCCAATATTTCACGCTGCCAACGCCTACGGTGCCGCTTACGCGCAAAATGTCGTCGCCATAGCCGTCTGCCAACAGACTGTCATTCGGATACCAATAACTCTGCGCCAACTCCAACTGCGGCGTACGTTTGCAATAGGGGTCTATGGTCTGCTTCTTGTCGAAATAGATACGGTATGCCATCTGCTCGCTCTCTATCGCCACACCATGGTGGTGCAGCGAATGATAGACATCCTCTTTCTCGTCTGTCGAGCTCCATTCCGTAATGGGGTAGCAATGCCGTGTCTTGCCTTCCGCATGGATGACGGTATAGCCCTCGCGCGTCGAATCAGCCGGTGTGCCGATACGCCAGAACGAAGTGGCTACCCGCGGGGCGCACCCCGCGAGTAGAAAGACCACTACGCTCAAAGTCAAAAGACCGCTAACGCTCAAAGAAGAAAGAGTCTTTCGACTTTCGACTTTCGACTTTTTACTATTTTCAATTAATCTTGACATTCTCAACGGACGGCGCCAAGGTGAACGCTTCGCCTTGGTTTACATGGATATTCACGTTCTCGATAATCAGCCCGTTGGTCTGGCGGAAGAGCGCACCTTCGTTGGCGCTCATATCCATGTTGCGCAGTGTCACATTCTCAATCTTCTGTTCGGGCAGGCCATTGAAATAAACGGCACGTTTGATATTCAGACCCTTGACATCTTCAATCACAATATTGCGGAAAGCGGGTGTCTCTTCGCTTGCTTCGGGGGCCTCCGCGTTCATACGGGCTGCCAGCTCTTCCTCGGTCTCCTCGCCGGCTCCCTTGCCGCCATAGAAGAGGTCGAACAAAAGTCCTTCGTTGGGAATATTGACCATATTGACGTCACGGATGTAGATGTTCTCTACTACGCCTCCGCGGCCGCGTGTTGATTTGAAGCGCAGACCTACATCGGTGCCGATATACAGGTTGTTGCTTACCTGAACGTTCTTGATACCGCCGGACATCTCCGAGCCGCATACAAAACCGCCGTGACCATGATAGACTGTGCAGTCGTCTACTACCACGTTCTCCGTCGGGATACCGCGGTCGCGACCGGGTTTGTTCTTGCCGGACTTCATGCAGATGGCATCATCGCCTACGTCGAACGAGCAACGGCTGATAACTACGTTCTTGCAACTCTCTACATCCACGCCGTCGCCGTTCTGGCTATACCACGGGTTGCGTACATTCAGGTCGCGCAGTATCAGGTTCTCGCAGCACATCGGGTGGATATTCCATGCCGGCGAGTTCTCCAGTGTCACACCCTCAAGCAGGATGTTTTTGCATCCGACGAAATGAACCATGACCGGACGGAGGAATGATTTCACTTGCTGCCACAACGTATCATCCGTGATGACGGGTACGTTCTGGTCCACGCAGTAACTCTGCGCCAGGATAGATGCGCTATCCGGATACCAGATATCTTTCTCTGTGACCACTCCGCCTTTCTTCAGGTGTTGTTTCCATTGGCTGGGTGCCATCTTGTTCTTCTTGAGCGGACGCCACCAGTCGCCGTTTCCGTTGAACGAACCATGACCGGTGATGGCGATGTTTTCCGCATTGAAGGCATTGAGCGGGCTGGTGCAACGCTTGGTAGGTATGCCCTCAAACCATGTATCGTAAATCTCATACAAGTCCAGGTCGTGAGAGAACAGAACCAGACAGTTACGCTCGGTATAGAGGCGTACGTTGGATTTCAGTTGGATAGGTCCGGTAGTGAAAAGACCGGCAGGGATGATGACAGTGCCGCCTCCGGCTTCCGTACACTCGTCAATAGCCGACTGGATGGCTCCGGTGGACAGGGCTACACCGGTGGGGTCTGCCCCGTAATCCAGCACGTTGTAGGTGCGGTCCGGGAAAACGGGCAACTGCACTTTCGGCATTTCGAACGAAGCCGACTTGGTCAACGCGTCAATATCGCGTTGAGTGGTGGTTTGGTACTGTGGTGCATGGCTGCAGGCTCCTAAAACGACTGCTGCAAGCAACAAAGTAGTTAAGTAATTTCTCATGATAAATATATTTTATTTGGATATTTGATATCAACTAATGACAGTCCTTCTGCGGGGGCGGAGTGACCTGCCCGGCTGCGGCTGTGTGCTGCAATGACTTCCGCCATCTGTTCCGGCGTCATATGTCCGCGGCCTATTTCAAACAGTGTGCCGACCACAGCGCGCACCATGTTTCTCAAAAAACGGTCTGCTGTAATGGTGAAGCATGCGGTAGTCTCGCTCTCTTGCACCCATCGGGCCTCGCATACATGGCAGATAGTGGTCTTTACATCCGTGTGAATGCGGCAGAACGAGGCGAAATCCTGTTGCCCGAGCAGGTATTGTGCCGCGCGGTTCATCGCCTCGAAATCCAGTCCGGCAGCCACGCGTGTGTGGGTCTGGTACAGGAACGGGTCTTTGGCTGTGGTAATGCGGTATTGGTATGTCCGTGCCGTAGCGTCAAAACGCGCATGGGCATCATCCCGCACGGGACGTATGCCGCGGATGGCAATCGAGTCGGGAAGCAGATTGTTGAGCCTTGCTGCCAGATTGACGGGAACGGGTTTGACGGTGTCGAAATGCGCTACCATGTACGCGGCATGCACCCCTGCATCGGTCCGTCCGGCGAAAGTCAGCGGAACGGGCTCGCGCAGAATGGTAGCCATCGCCTCTTCCAGCACAGCCTGCACCGTAATCCCGTTGGGCTGTGTCTGCGAACCATGATAGTCCGTCCCTCTGTATGCAAAAGTAATAAAATAGCGCATCCCGATAGATGATTTTACGATTTATGATGTACCGTCTGTATAATCTGGCTGTTTATCTCCGGCGACAGCTTCGCATAAAACGCGATAACCGCCCCTCCGCCCAGCAGCACTATGCTCCGCACAATACTATCCACCCATATGTTCAACTCCGGTAAGAATTTCTGCCATAGTGCATTCAGTACGAAAATGGCAGTCAGCAGCGCCAGAATGCACCACCATTTGCCATCTACGACATGGAAATGTCCCAGCGGCACTATGACCGCAATAATCAACAGATAGTACAGTCCGTATGAGATAAAATTGCTGAGTGCAGCGCCCTCCATACCGTACAGCGGCACCAGGTAGTTGTTCAATATGATGGCACTGACCGTCAGTACCAGCGACAACAGGAGACTGAGCGCATAATACCGGCTATAGTTCAATGCGGTCAGACATATAGTAAACGTCCCCAAAACCAATTGGCTGACGCCTAAGATAAGCACCACGCTCTTTGCCGTAGCGAAGGTGGCGCCGTTGGGCAGTATATGGAAAATAAGGTCGATATTCAACCATATCGCCAGTAGTATGAATCCGCCAATGAGCAGCATGTTTCTGGTCACCTGGCGTATGAGGGCAGAACATTCTTCGCGATTCTGCTCTTTGATAGCTCTGGACAACTGCGGTGATGCAATCGCCGAGACAGAGCGGTTAGGTACACTCACCAGCACGGCCATATAGGTTGCGATGGCGAAAATACCGGTGCTGTCCAAACCCATCTTGGCTGTCACAAAGAACGAAGAGAGAGTAGGAGCCAGGACTGTCGTGAGAGCGGATAGCAAGAGAAATCCGGTATAGATGAGATATTTGCGTACCAGCGCGACGTTGTTGCGCAGAAACGCCCAGTCCGGCCGCAGGCGGACAGGCCGCAGCGAAAAGAAAAAGCACAGGTTGATGAGCGCCGCTATCGCATAGTTGATGCAAATACCGACAACCATGCCGTCTATGGATACAATCCGGAATGCATACAGCAGGTAGATGACCAGCATACCCACCCGTATGACTAATTCCCGCACCGCACGCGGAACGACAATATGCATCAATACATTGCATGTACCCTCGCATATCGTTTGATAGAGCATGAAAAATGCCAAAGGCAGCACGAAATAGTAGTACTCTACAAACAGCGGTGATTTGTCGCCAAACCATCCACTTATCGGAACACGGCATGTCCAATACAGAATGGCAAAAAGGAGAAATCCGATAAATGGTATCACCATCGCCCAGAAGAAGAAACCATGGTCATCATCGCTTTTCTTATCCTGAAAATACGGATAGAAACGGATGATGCTTGCGCTGGTTCCCAACTGCGCCAGACTCATGAATAAAATAGCCGTGTCAATAAGCACTCGTGCCAACCCGATTTCCTCGGTAGTGAGGAAACGGGTTAGTACGAAGAACGTGGTAACAACACCTACGGCAATACCCAGATAGGTCACTATTGTGCCACGTATGGATTGTCTGGCTATTACGCCCATTGGTCGATTGATGATTTAGGCATTTCCCATTTTATTACTTGATTTCCAAGAGCTCAACGGTGAAAATCAAAGTAGCAAAAGGAGGAATCGATTGACCTGCGCCGCGCTCGCCATAACCGAGCTCGTAGGGGATATACAGCTTGTATTTCGAGCCGACAGGCATCAGTTGCAGACCTTCTGTCCAGCCCTTGATTACACCGTTCAACGGGAATTCAATCGGTTCGCCGCGCTGATAGCTGCTGTCAAAGACAGTGCCGTCAATCAATGTACCTTCGTAATGTACCTTGACCGTCTGCTCGGCAGTCGGTTTCGGGCCTTTGCCCTCCGTCAGAACCTCGTACTGCAAACCGCTCTCCGTTACTTTTACACCGTCACGCAGAGCGTTCTCCTGCAGGAATTTCTCGCCCTCGGCTTTCGTCTCGCCGTATTTCAAACGACCAATCACAGCGTCAATGTACTGACCTGCAGTCTGCAAATCCATTTGCTCGGAATAGTTGTACAAGCCGTTGATGAAGCCCTGCTTGATCAGGTCGAAGTTCGTTTCCAGACCGGCAATGCCGAGCAGCCCCACAGGCTCTTGTTCGCGAATGGTTTTGCCTACGTTTTTACCCATGGTTACCAGTTGCGGGTTGCGTACGTTGCTCTTCAGACCATGGTTGATATTGTCAATAAACTCGTCGATGGCTGTTCCTGTGCTATCCTCTGCCAGCAGATACATCTTTATCTGCGAGCCGTTCAGAACACCGAAAGCATAGTTGAGCGAGTCGTTCAGGTTGGTCAGCTCAACCGTCTGTGCTTTCTTGGGGCACTTGCCGGTAATGGCTTTGCCGGCCTCGCCTTCAGCCGTGTTCTGGTATGCCTGCATGAAGAATGTCTGGGCTGCGTCAAAACTCATGACTGTGGTGTCGTCGTAAAGAGCGTTTACCATTCCCTGGAACAACAATTTCTCGTTGAGAGTCCATGCTTTGTTTTCTGCCAGACCGCTGTTCTCCATGGTCTTGACGGATTGGCCGAGCTGGCGTCCCGAGCGGGCGATATCGCTTATCTCTTCCTCTTTGTCGGCATAAGCCTGCTCCAATGCATCCACAAACTCTGCAATGGCTTCATCGCTGCTGTCGTTTTGCAGGTAATACATTTTGATTTGCATACCGTTAACCAAGCCGAGGGCATAGTTGACAGAGTCATTTTCGTTTGCAAGCTCAACTTTCTGTGCTTTGTAACTGTTGCCGCAAGAAATCATAGCCATTGCAGCCAACAAGATAATACTGAATCTTTTCATATGTATAAACATTCTTTTAGTGTATGATTATTCTATTCCCAGCAGTTCTACCGTAAAAATCAAGGCAGCATACGGCGGAATGGACTGACCTGCGCCACGTTCGCCATAAGCTAACTGATACGGGATGAAAAATTTGTATTTAGAGCCGATGGACATGAGTTGCAGTCCTTCTGTCCAACCTTTAATAACTCCGTTCAAGGGGAAGGTGATTGACTCGCCGCGTTTATAACTGCTGTCAAACACCGTTCCGTCAATCAGCGTGCCCTCATAGTGAACGCGCACGGTGTCGGTTGCTTTCGGTTTCTGACCCAGCGACGGCTCCAGTATTTCATACTGCAGACCGCTTGCGGTCACTTTCACGCCTTCGCGTTTGGCATTCTCGGCAAGGAATTTCTCGCCGTCTGCCTTGGCTGCGCCGGCAATCTTGTTCTCCAATTCCTGGAAGAACGTGTTCAGTACCTGTTGCGCCTCCTGATAACTAATCTTCGGTTGCTGTTTGGTGAGCACATCTTCGATGCCCTGTGCCAAGTCCTGATAATTCAGGCTCTCGACACCGCTTCCCATTAGGTTTTGACCCATTGAAAGGCCTAATGCATAACTAATCTTGTCCATAAAAACATTTACTATTTAATTATTTACATTTTTTTCATTTGTTCAGTATCGCCGCGTAGCGGGAGATATATTTTCCGAGGATGTCAAACTCGATATTCACTACCGTTCCCGCTTTGATATACTTGAAGTTCGTCTCCTCGTGGGTGTAAGGAATGATGCATACCGACACATAGCCTTTATCGCCCTTGACATCCGGTTCGCAGACGGTCAGACTGACACCGTTGATGCAAACAGAGCCCTTGTCCACGCAGAAATAGCCGCGCTCTACCATCTCTTTGGTCGAGTCGTACTCAAAGCGGTAATACCAACTGCCGTCGGTCTCTTTCGCCTCTATGCACACGGCTTTCTGGTCCACATGACCTTGCACGATATGTCCGTCCAGACGGCCGCCCATCATCATCGAACGCTCTACGTTCACCCAGTCGCCCTCTTTGAGCAGGTCCAGGTTCGTCAGCCGGAGTGTCTCCTGCATAGCCGTTACGGTATAGAGGTCGCCCTCAATCTTCACTACTGTCAGGCACACGCCGTTATGGGCGATAGACTGGTCAATACTGAGCGCTTCGCCGAAAGGATTGCGAAGTGTGAAATGTTTATTCGTTTGCTCGGTCTCTACCTTAACGACCTGAGCCATGGTTTCTACAATTCCTGAAAACATAAATCTATTTACTATTTAGACATTTGCAATTTGTTCATTTTTTCTTGAAGTACTTGCCGACCACCGGTAGCCCGGACAGAGGAAAATCCCGTCGGGTCATTACAAGGAGGTATATGGCGATGAGGAGTGTTCCTATTCCCATCAGCAACCACATATTGTGGATATAATATAGTTTTAGCGCATAATAAACCGCCAGAAGACCGATTGTCAATGCCGTATACCGCCCGATGCTGCGCAGGTCGTATGGAATAGGAGCCTTTTTCTGACCGATGAAATACGAAAGCAGCATAATGATAAAATAGCAAACCAGGCTGCTACCGCAGCTGGCCCAATAGCCGATGCGCGGCACACCTACAATCTGCAATACTAATGTGATTGCCAAACCAATCAGCGAGAAATAGGCTCCCCATTTGGTCTCGTCTGTCAACTTGTACCAGAAACTGAGGTTGAAATAAACGCCTTGGAATACATATGTCCACAATACAACCGGCACGATTTTCAGTCCCTCCCAATAAGCGCTGGATATGATATATCTGAAAATATCCAGATAGAATATGACACCGAGCAGGATGAGGTATGAGAAGATGAGATAGTATTTCATAGCATCTGCATAGGCCTCAACCGACTGACGGTCTTTGTGTTTGGCAAAGACAAAGGGTTCGTAGGCATACCGGAATGCCTGGGTAAACATCATCATCACCATCGCCACCTTGAAGCATGCTCCGTAGATACCCAGTTGTGCCTGCGCGTCTGCACCCGTGTAGAGATAAGGGAATAGAATGCGGTCGAGTGTCTGGTTCATGATGCCTGCTACGCCGAGCACCAGTAACGGCAGCGAGTAGCGGAGCATGTCTCTCAGCACCGGCATACTGAATCGTCCGCCTTTCGGCAGCGTCATCGGGAGCAGGCATAGCGTCTGGATACCCGTTGCTAAAATGTTGCTCAAGAACACATAGAACACATCATTCTTCCCTAATACTACCAGGAAGAGCAGATTGAACGCAATATTGAGAATAACAAACAGCAGTTTGAGCGCTGCAAACACGATAGGCCGCTTCCGGTACCGCAGATAGGCAAACGGGATGCAGGCAAACGCATCCACCGCCACCGTCGCAAACATCATCGCTACAAACTCAGAGTGGTCGGGGTAGTTGAGTATATTGGCAACCGGCTGACGGAACACCACCACCAGCAATGCGAAAAGCGCACTGGTGGTCAGAAGTGTCATGTATGCTGTACGATAGACTTGCTTGGGGTCGTAATCGTCGCGGTTGGCAAAACGGAAAAAACCGGTCTCCATTCCATACGTCAAAATCACCAGCAACAGTGCTGTCCAAGCATATAGATTAGTCACAATTCCATAATCCTCTGTACGTGCCAACACATAGGTGTAGAGGGGCACGAGCAGATAATTGAGGAATTTGCCTATTATAGAACTCAATCCGTAAATGGCGGTATCTTTTGCCAAGGATTTTATTTCACTCATTGCTTTCGACTTTTGACTTTGGATTTTCTATTCCTGCCACGCAAATGACAATCTCGCCTTTCGGTGCTTTTTCTTTGAAGTGCGCCACCAGTTCCGTCAGCGCACCGCGCACCGTTTCTTCATGCACTTTGCTGATCTCGCGGGTGACGGTTGCCTTGCGTTCCCCGCCGCAAACAGCAGCCAGTTGCTCCAGGGTCTTGACCAGTCGGAAGGGCGATTCATAAACAATGAATGTCTGGTCCAGTGCCGCCAGGTATTGCAACCGCGTCTGACGTCCTTTCTTTTGAGGCAAAAAACCCTCGAAATAGAAATGGTTGTTCGGCAGGCCGCTATCCACCAGCGCCGGCACAAAGGCCGTTGCACCCGGCAGACACTGAATCTCAATATCCGCTTCAGCGGCAGCGCGCACCAGGAAGAAGCCCGGGTCGCTGATTGCCGGAGTGCCGGCATCGCTAATCAACGCGATGTTCGCGCCTGCTTTCAAACGCTCGACAATATCCGCAGACGTCTCATGTTCGTTGAACTTATGATGGCTCTTGAGCGGAGTGCGGATGTCATAGTGCTGAAGGAGAATACCGCTCGTGCGTGTATCCTCCGCCAAAATCAGGTCAACGGATTTCAGTACCTCAATCGCGCGGAACGTCATGTCCTGCAGGTTGCCAACCGGTGTCGGAACGATATATAGCATCTCAACAACTTAACATCTTAACGATTTGACGTTTTACCCGAACCTCCGGTGCAGGGTTACGAGGAACTGCTGATAGGTGTTGCTCTCTGTATCCCATTGGAAACGGTTGCTGATATATGCCACCGCCTCGTCATACGAGCCGAGCTTGTTCAACTCATCCAAGGTGCGTTGCATTAGTTCGGCGTTCTGGCCGAACAGTTCGCGCTGATAGAGAAAACGGTCGCCCAGCGAGATAGCCTGACGGATATCATCTACCGCTTTGCCGTAGATTGCCGCTTTGGGCGAAGCTATTTCCTCTGCCTCCGCTTCTTCTTTTGCGGGCTCCTCTTGCACCGGCTCTTCCTTAACCGGTTCTTCCTTGACCGGCTCTTCTGCTGCGGGCTCTTCCTGGATGGCTTCCGGATCTTCCGGTTTCTCCGGAACTACGGGAGCGGCTACTACAACCGGCTTTTCTACTACCACCTCTTTGATAACCTCTACCGGTTTTTCTACGATTTTCTCTACCACCTTCTCTACTACCTGAGGTTCGGGAGCAGGACGACTCTTGAGTTCGTCTATTTCGGCCTCGAGGGAAGCCAACTCTGCTTCCAGAGTGGCTATGCGTTCCTCAAGTCCTTTAAAATATTTGATTACTTCTTCCATATCTTTCGTACATCGTACATTTGTCCTTCGTACATTACTTTGTGGCGTCTTCCAGCTTGCCCATCATTGCGAACATAAAGATCGCTGCAATCAGGCATACACCGATAAATACGCTCCATACGAGCCACAGCGGCAGGCCGCCCCAGAGGAAACCACCGACAGAAACGAGGAAGTTACCCAGGGCGGTAGCCACAAACCAACCACCCATCATCATTCCTTTGTATTGCGGAGGGGCTACTTTGCTTACAAACGAGATACCCATCGGGCTGAGCAGCAGTTCGCCGAAAGTAAGTACCAGATATGTGATAATCAGCACGTTGGAGTTAACGAACGTGCCGTCTCCTGTCACGCGCGCCAACTCTTGCTCCGCCGGAGTCAGCAGACCGATAGAGCAGAACGCCATTACGGCATAAGCTGCGGCTGCCACCAGCATACCGTAAGCGATTTTACGCGGTGCAGAAGGCTCTTTGCCTTTCTTGGCCAGCGCGCTGAAGATAGCCATGCTAACCGGCGTCAGCGCTACTACATAGAACGGGTTGAACTGCTGGAAGATAGGCGCGGAGATGCCAAGCTCTGCCGGATGGTTGAAATACTTGTATGCCAGCGCGGCCAGCACTGCGACTCCCACGCAGCTCCAAACCATCTTAGCTTTCTTTGTTCCTTCGCCGAAAACACCGAATAATGCATATACCAGAATGGCTACCAGCACCAGATTGATGATGTCAAATGCCATCGTCTGAACGCCCGTCACTACCGGGTTGACAAACTCATTGGCGAAATAGGTCAGGGTCAGACCGTTCTGGTGGAATGCCATCCAGAAGAACAGCACTACCGCGAACACCAGACAGAGCGCCACAATACGTTTCTTGGTCTGCTCCGGTGTCAGTTCCTCTACCTTCTGACCGCTTGCTGCGGCTTGTTTGGCGGTGTTCTCAACATGCTTGAACCAGGGACGGCAAGCGTAGTAAATAACGATACTCAGGATGAGCGAAGCGCATGCTACCGCGAACGCGAAATGGTAACTGTCATTGACGCTCACGCCCAGCGAACTCTGCGCCCAGCCCATGATTTTCACAGCTGCGGTCGGAGCGAACATAGCGCCGATGTTGATAGCCATGTAGAACAGCGAGAAAGCGGCATCGCGGCGGTCGGCATACTGAGGGTCGTCATAGAGGTTACCCACCATCACTTGCAGGTTGCCTTTGAACAGACCCGTACCAAAACTGATAAGCACCAGCGCGCCAATCATACCGGTCATCGCTATTGCCGTACTGCCGTATTCCACACCACCCATTGGTATGGCGAGCAGTACATAGCCCAGGAACATGATGATAATACCTATTGTTACGCATTTGCCGTAACCGATTTTGTCGGCTAAAACACCACCAATCAGCGGCAGAAAATAAACGAACGCAAGGAACGTGGAGTAAATAGCACCGGCTGCCGAAGCCGACAGACCGAAATTAGCGCGCAAGAACAGCGCGAAAACGGCTAACATCGTGTAGTAGCCGAAACGCTCGCCTGTGTTGGCTAAAGCCAACGCGAACAATCCTTTGGGTTGGTTCTTAAACATAAAATATGATTTTTAATTTGAATTCTCAATACTCAATTCTCAATACTCAATTCTCAATTCTCAATTCTCAATTCTCAATTACATCGCACCATCCATGCCTGTCTTCCGCCCGTCCGTACTGGATGTCTTTGAGCGAGCGGTAGAGGTCGGTCAGTACAGGACCGGGTTCTGCTCCGAATGAATAAATCTTGTTCTTCTCCGGGTCTATCACTTTGTCAATCGGGCTGATGACGCATGCCGTGCCGCATGCTGCGGCTTCCTGCATCTCGGCTAACTCCTCCAGACGTATATGCCGGCGTGTCACTTTGTAGCCTTTCTCGCGTGCCAAGGTCATCAGACTGTCGTTCGTTATACTCGGCAGAATAGCACTGCTCCGCGGTGTCAGATACTCGATCTCTGCTTTCGACTCTTTGATACCGATAAAATTGGCAGCCGAACATTCGTCTATATACTTGTGATAGCGTGCGTCGAGGAACAGGCAGTCCATTCCCTGCGCATGCGCCGGTTCGGTCGCGCGGAAAGACGAAGCATAGTTACCGCCTACTTTGAAGGTACCCGTTCCGAACGGCGCCGCACGGTCCACATGCCGGTTCACCACAAAGGTGGTACAATGGAACTTGCCGGGATAGTACGGCCCTATCGGCGAGGGGATGACGATGAATTCGAAATCCCGTCCCGGACCGACTCCCAAACGAGGCGTCGTACCAATCAGCAGCGGTCGGAAATACAAGGTTGCGCCGGTGCCGTATGGCGGCAGAAAATCCATGTTTTTCTCCAGCGCCAGATAAATCGCCTTGCCGAAGATTTCCTCCGGCACGGGAGCCATATACAGCCCCTCGGCGCTCTTTGCCATGCGTTTGGCATTCTCCCTCCAGCGGAAAATACGTATCTTGCCGTCCACTCCGCGGAACGCTTTCAGTCCCTCGAACGCCTCTTGTCCATATTGCAGACAAGTGGCGGATACATGCAAATGCAAGAACTTGTCTTTGGTCGCGTACGGTTCTTCCCATTTGCCCTCATGATATGCCGCGCGGACGATATAATCCGGCTCGGTATAATGAAATCCTAATTTACTCCAGTCAATATTTTTCATTTTTCAATCATCAAATAGCGTGTCCAGCACGCTCAATTCCGTTTGCCACGGATGTTTGTCTGTCCAAATCTGTCCGCTCCAGTCCTCTGTGCGGCTTTTGACTTTTGACTTTTGACTTTCTACTAATGTCGGTCTTTGCCTCTTCATCAAACTAACCAGTGTTGCATTCATCTCGTCGTTCAGGTCAATCAGCCATTTGTACTCCCGTTCGTAGAACGGCTTGAGATAGTCGGCGAAATATACAAAATACGGTGTATGTTGGTATGTGCTGACGAGTGTTATCCAGTGCTGGTGTTGCCATTTCGTCTGATAACTGATTTCTATATCCCGCGTCAACTGTTTGTGCTCCACTTTCTTCACCGGAACGGTCAGCCGGATCACATCGTCCTTCGTACATCCGTCCTTCGTACATTTGATTAACGCTCTGTTGCGGAATGTCTGTTTCTCGAACGTCTCCATCTGTTCAATCATACAGGCTCCGCTCATCAGCGCTTCCATATATGACCTCGGCGGCAAATATGCAGTAGGGAGTACCATCATTCTCTGCCTGTCGCTTTGTTACCCAGCCGGCTCCAACGGATACCGTGTTTGTCTTTGTCGATACTCAGCCATATGAACACCGGCCGTCCGACAATATGGTCCTCGGGTACAAAACCCCAGTAACGGCTGTCCGCGCTGTTATGCCGGTTGTCGCCCTGCATCCAGTAGTAGTCCATCTGGAACTCATACTCTTTGCCAATCTGCATCGGCCGGAACTCATACGCCTCCGCAATACGCTTATAGACCCAGTAGTTCTCTTCGGTAATCAGAATCTTGTCGCCTTTGCGAGGAATATATATCGGTCCGTAGTTATCACGCGTCCATTCATTGTGCCCCAGCGGATAAACGGCTCCGCCTTGGCTCTCCGGCTCTATTTCTACGGCGAGCACATGCGGATTCTTCTCCAACTCTGCTTTCATCTCTGCTGTCAGCGGGAAATGCCATGTCTGCGGATCCACCTGCACGCGGTCAGCTATGCTGATACCTATTTTCTCCAAGTATTTCGCGCCGAACACATGTCCGTCCGTCCGCACCAGATAGTTCAGCTGCAACCCCTCTCTCTCCGGCTCACGCTGCCATTCGTCTTTCGACTTTTGACTTTCGACTTTTGACTTTGTATAAACAACATTGTTGATTATACGTAGACTGTCTCCCGGCTCACCCACGCAACGCTTCACATAGTTCTCGCGCCTGTCCACAGGACGCGTCACAATCTCGCCGAACACATCCTTGCGGTTTTTTATAAGCGTCTCGCCGTAGTAGTACTTAAGCGTATAGTAATCGGGGTTTTGCATCTTCAGGCACACCGTGTCGCCGGCAGGGAAATTGAAGACTACTATATCCCCCTTCTTCGGGCTCGTCCAGCCTTTCAGACGCTTGTACTCCCAATGCGGCCAATCCAGATAACTCTTCCCGCCTCCTAACCATTTCGGCATGGTGTGTTGCACGAGCGGCATGCTCAGTGGCGTCTGCGGCACACGCGCACCGTAAGCCATCTTGCTGACATACAGGAAATCGCCCACACGCAGACTCTTCTCCAAACTCGAACTCGGAATCTGGTAGTTCTGGAAGATATACAGGTTGATGAAATACACTGCCACCAACGCAAACACTATCGCGTCTATCCAGCTGAACAAAGTATATAGCGCCGGCTTGGTGTCTTTGTATTTCCGCCACCAACTGTAGTTGATATACCGCGTGGTAAACATATCAATGATAAGCGGCAGCAACGCCAGCCAGCCCAGGCTTTTCCAGTCGCCCCAGGCTACCCAGATTACGAACGCCACATACAGCGTTCCCCATATTCCTGCGCGGATCCAGCCGCCGCGAGTCGTCTCATTTATTCTTTCTTGAAAACTTTTCATTTCCCTTTTTCAGTGATTTTTCGAACGTGCTGTTCAAAAAATAATCGTTAGTTGTTCTTAGTTGTTCTTAGTGATATTTAGTGGTTATCGATAGTGTGTCCTTACTTTCTGCTCTGCGGGCAATCTCCTTTGCTTCGGGTAATCAACGTGTAACCTCCTCTGCTGCGAGTACGGCTCCTAAGGCAAAACCACGCCGGCCTTTGGCTATATGGGTTATCACTATCGTATCTTCTTCGCTGTCCCATGTCACCTCATGCGTCCCCGGCACTTCTCCCTCGCGGATGGATTCAATCGGCACTTCCCTTCGTACATCGTACATCCTTCCTTCGTACATAGCGGAGATTTGCTCCGCGAGCGTCTTTGCCGTGCCGCTCGGCTTGTCCAGTTTGTGAATATGATGAATCTCTTTGATAGAAGGCGTATAACCTTCTCCCTTCTCTCCCTCTCCTTGGGAGAGGGTCGGGGTGAGGTTTTTCATCTTCTCTGCCAGGAACTTGTTCAGCTCGAAGAATATATTCACGCCTACGGAAAAGTTACTGCTCCATACGAGCATCACCTTGCCGGTCTTTTTCTCTACTATCAACTTCTTGCTATCTACTTCCCGCAACTCTACACTCTCATCTGTCAGCACCTCCGGTTTCCAGCCCGTCGTGCCGCATATTACTGGCACGCCTTGCGCCCACGCGCGCAAAATATTTTCTTGTGCGGTAGCGGGGGTAGTGAACTCAATCGCCACATCGGCACTCTTGAACGCCTCGCTCTCAAAACCTTCCTCCGGAGTATAACATCTCATAGACGAAATAATCGTACCCCTTGCGGGTACAGAAGCCGGTCTTGCAGCGGCAGCGGTCCTACAGTCGCTTTGCGATGATTCTATAGGGTAGCGGTCTATCACACAAGTGATCTCGTGTCCGCGTTGGAGGGCGACGTCCTCTATCATGTGCCCCATTTTCCCATATCCGATGATTGCTATTTTCATTCTTTCTCAATAGGTGTTTCTGTTATTATCTCGCGTACGCACGTCACGCGCACAAAGCAAATCGGCTGCAAAGTTACGAAAATTATTCTACATATACAAGTATATGTACAAAAAAGCGCCCCGAAAGGAGCGCTTTTACTTGAAAAGTGTCAATTTTTCTACATTTATGCTTTTATTTCAAGCCGTTGGTGTCATAGATGTCGTCATCGGGCGGGTTGTTATGCGGCATAGAAGGGTTCTTCTCCATCCACCGTGTCCAACCGGTTGCTTTCTCGAAAGCCGTCTTGTCGAAACTGTATTTCCATGCGAATTTCTCATTGGTATACTCATTCCCCGGATCGGCAATAATCTCGCCTGTATTGGGATAATAGAAACCTACTTGACCGTTCTTGTCGAAGCATGCGTAAGATGTCTTCCCCTTTTTGAAATCATCTCTCAAATAACCTTTCGCTCCTACATTGATACTATACGAGAGGTTGTTGTTCTCTGTTCAATCTTTCTTCCCCCATTTCTTAGGACTTATCTTTGTTCCGTCGGGCAGGAGTGGTTTTGCTAACACTTTTACCCATTTCGGGCGTCCGGCGGACTTGTCCTGTGAGCGGTATTCATAACTGTTCGGACAGGGATTTTCGGGATGGAAGCCTTCTTTGTTTTTCACCAGTCCGACAGACCACCCCTCGGGATTCAGGATACCTTTGTCCCAAGTGGTGTATGCCCATACGGTCTCGCCCCACCATCGCCAGGGACGTGCGAGAAAGACCTGCGGTTCGCCTTTGTCGATTGCCCAACTCAAGTCGGTTACAGGTTGTGCCAACTCGTCCTCATTCGCCAGCCGTATATGGCATTTGTAGAAAAGGAGACCTCTTTGATTGGTAATTTGTGATTGGTGATTGGTGATTGCAGGGTCTATACCACTCCGTCCCGCACTGATATAGCATTTGTCGTTTTTCTCGCCGTTGATGTTCGCTACGATGGTAGCTCTGTCAACCGCCATTGTCATGGCCCCGAAGATGAAATCCACTCCGCCTTGCAGTATGCCTCCCTGCCAGTAGATAGAAGCTCCGGCATCGCCGTACAACACGTCCTGACGGCCTACGGCACGGCAGTTTTTCAGGTGTGCATGCGTGGCCGTTTCGGTAAAGGAAATAGCTGCAGCCCGTTCGCGGTAGCGTTTTTGCTGCACTTCCGTGCTGCCTGTCTCTTTCGGGCGGACGGGCATTGCCTTTTTAGGCCTTTCCTTTTCCGTCCACGGCATGTCTGATTGCGAGATATCTACCAGACTGTCAGCGGCTTCGAGGTCGCAGACATAGAGATTGAAAGAATTCTCGAAGATGATGTTCTCGGCGTAGAAATCAGGGGCGGTCACAAGCACCGATGCGTTCCATCTGCGTTCGCGGCTGCCGCCGTAGTTGATGCGGCTGCCCATGGAGCGGTATTGGTATCCGTGACCGTAATACCATGTCAGGCGTACGGCATTCCCGTCGCATTCCACACCATGGTTTTTCAGTCCGATGGACGGTTTGCGTGCGGCATTGATTAGTCTCACTCCGGGTACGTCGATGGTCAGCTCTTCGCGGTATGTACCCGGTTCTATCAGGATAGTGGTTCGTTCGCCGCGTGCGGCATAGACTGAGCGTGCACTGTCCAGTGCTGCATTGATGGTTTCGCCCGCGTGCACGTGCAATACCATAGATAATATGAGTGCCGTAATCATGTGTTTGTAGTGTTTTCGGGCACAAAGGTAGTGTATTTTTTTGAGATGTGCAAGTGTGTGTGCCGATTTCTTTGTTTTCCACAGGAACGAAAGTGACCTCCGCAGCTGCTTGCCGGGCTTCTATTTTAGCGGCTAAGGCTTTCTTCGGGTGGACGGGTGAGAGAAAAAGCTGGTAAACCCGTTTGCCGCGGTAGTATTCTTTGCCGTGCGCATTTTGCGGTCGGCAGATAATCCAATAACCGCATTTTTCCGCCTCCGGCAGCGTGTTCTGGTGACCGGATGGCTCCCAGCAGAAATGGTTGTAGAAGACCACTTCGATACAGGATGCGGATTTGCGTCTCCGCCGATGGACGATTTCCGCCTCGAGTGTGTCTTGGAGACGGAGATAGACATGATAGAGAATGGGATTGATTTTACAGTTCATAGTGGTTTGGTTTTTAAAGTTCACGGGATAATATATTATATATATTATAGGTGTATCCGGGATACAATGCGCCTACGGTGCGAGTCATACGTGCCTCCTATGCAGGTCCTAAACGCAACAAGAATGACGCGCTATCGTTAGCGCCCGTCGGGGACCCCGAGTTGTCCCTTTGACGATGCAAAGGTACTGTCGCATTCGGCAACCTCACGCATTGACTGACGACCGTGTCGTCATTGGGGCGTTCGGTGCCTCTGCTCTCCCCACCGGACGCGCTATCGTTAGCGCCCGTCGGGGGACCCCGAGTTGTTCTTTGCGGTGCAAAGGTACAACAAAATTCTGAAATATGCAAATTTGCAGGTGTAGAAACAGTGAGAAAAAGAATCCAAAAAAGCGGGCAAAACGGCGTAAGTGCCTGATTTGCCCGATAAGTACGAAGAAGGGAAGAAGCGTGCAGAAAATATCAATATTGATAATAATCAGCCAATCACCGAACTATAATTTTCTTTTATGAAACTATTTTGTTATGCCTTATTTACCAGCATTTGGCAGTTCTTGCAGTCGAAGGTGAGTTGCAGGAGCGTGTTGTTGCGCAGGCGCAGGAAACGCGGTTCCTGTGCGGCAGGATACGGATTGGTCTTTCGGCAGTGACCAGACTCAAAGAGCAGACAGTATTTGCAAGTCATCAGATTGTTTGGCACAGCCAAACTTATTTGTGACTGGTGATTGGTGATAGGTGATTGTTTTTTATTCCTTTCTCGGCGGAGACCACTCCTTCCGAAAGCGGAAGGACGTTCCGGGTGATTGGTAATTGGTGATTGGAAAACCGCTTCGGGTGAAGTGGTCAGCACTTGCCGTCTCCATTCGTTCAGCAGGCTGATGGGAATGAAATATGGCTTGGTCTCTATGTGAATATCATGTGCTACATACGGCGTATCACCCAGTTTGGACAACTGTGTGCGGATGGTCTCTATGGCTCTCCCGGGATTGTTGGCCGGCTCGTGCGTATAGACAAAAGAACCTACCCAAACCCTTCCAGAGGGGAAAGCTTTATATTGCAACTCAAAGCCGTCTTCCGTTTCCCTAAAGAGAATATCTACGGGTATTTTGCGTTCAGAGTGCAGATTTCTGACAAACTCTGTATCCAGATTCCGGAATAAAGGAATCGCTCCTTTTCGTAAGTTTTCCCCTAATGGAGCTAACCTTTTGTTTACCAAAATGATATTTCCGTTTATACCGTTCACATTGCATCCGTCTGCACCGATTGTCAGACCGTCTCCGTTATGCAATGTGATACCTTCCTTCAGCCGCACCCGCAGGGTGTTGCCGCGCGCCTCCAATACTTCGCCGATATACTCACCTGTAGATTTGGGCGTATCCCAATTGGCCATGTGTGTCGTGCGTCCGTGCAGAAGGTAGTCAATCCCCCCTCGATGGAAGGTCTTGACCGGGTTGGGTATAAACTCTTGTTTATAGACCGCTTCGCTGTAAGACCGCTTACGCTGTAAGACCGTTTCACTGTAAGACCGCTCACCTTCGTTCGCTGTAAGATTGTTT
Source organism: Bacteroidales bacterium UBA3843 (assembly GCA_002392745.1). Classification (GTDB taxonomy): domain Bacteria; phylum Bacteroidota; class Bacteroidia; order Bacteroidales; family Paludibacteraceae; genus Colicola. The sequence goes on from DGHR01000018.1 coordinate 112,479, forward strand.
ATTTTCTCGCGGTAATAGGCTGTGATGTTCGTTACGTAATCGGCATCCTTGAGCCGTCCCTCTATCTTGAATGTTGTCACGCCGGCCTCAATCAGTTCTTTCAGATATGCACTACGGTCCATATCTTGCAACGAGAGGAGGTAGCGCTGGTGAATAGGTGCGCCCTTTTCGTCCCTCACCTCGTTCATGTCTTTGTCCAGCAGGTCATATGCCATCCGGCAGTACTGCGCACATGCGCCACGGTTGGCACTGCGGTTGGCGAGAACCTCGCTGATATAGCAGCGTCCGGAATAGCTGACACAGAGGGCACCATGGACGAAAGCCTCCAGTTCGATGGGCTCTTGGTGATGCTCGGCACTGTATTCAGCGACCGCGCGGTGGATAGCGCTTATCTCGTTGATAGACAATTCGCGTGCGAGAACGATACGTTTGAAGCCCAGTTGCTGCATACGTATGGCCTGTTCCGCTGTGCGGTTGTCACATTGTGTGGAGGCGTGTAGCCGGATAGGCGGCAGGTCGAAATTCAGCAGGTTGAGGTCCTGGATGATTAACGCATCTACACCTATCTTGTATAACGCGTGCGCGAGTTCCACTGCCTGCGGGTACTCATCGTCGCGGAGGAGCGTGTTGAGCGTGACGAGCACCTGCACCCCGAACATGTGGGCGTAGGTCACCACCTCCTCCAAATCCTCCAGACTGTTGCCCGCTGCCTGGCGTGCACCAAAAGCCGGTGCACCGATGTACACGGCGTCCGCTCCGGCCTGAATGGCTGCTTTGGCTACTTCTTTGTCACGAGCAGGAGATAATATTTGTAATGGGTGACTTATAATGGTTATTGGTTATTGGTTAATGGTTATTGGTTAAAGGTTAAAGGTTATAGGTTATAGGTGTATGATTATTACCTTTCTCGGCGGAGCGGACACGGTCTTCCTTCCGATAAGCGGAAGGACGCTCCGGGTTATTGGTTATAGTTTTTTTACCTTTCCCGGCGGAAGGATGCTCCGGATGGATGCTTATGCTCTCATGGCCTCCGACAGGCGGTACATGACAATACCGGCTGTGACGGAGACATTCATCGAATGTTTGGTGCCGTACTGGGGAATCTCGATACAGCCGTCGCAAAGGTCAATCACATCCTGGCTGACACCGAAGACCTCGTGTCCCAAAACAATGGCCGTTTTGTGGCAATTTGTAATTTGGTTGGCAGCCTGTTCCAGCGTGACGGAATTGTGTGCCTGTTCGACGGCATAGACGGTATATCCTTCCGCTTTCAGTTGTTTTACAGCCTCGGTGGTGTTCTTGGAATAGTACCAATCAACGCTCTCTTCGGCTCCGAGTGCTGTCTTGTGAATCTCTCTGTTGGGCGGACAGCAGCAGATGCCGCAGAGCACCACTCGCTCCAACCTCATAGCGTCGGCCGTACGGAAAACGGCCCCCACATTGTGCTGGCTTCGTACATTGTCCAGCACAACCGTCAGCGGCAGTTTGTCAGCGGCGTGGAAAGCCTCCACGCTCATACGCCCCATCTCTTGTGTCGTCAGTTTGGGATTGTTCATAGCGCAAAAGGCAAACGGACATGCAGTACCTGCGCATCCGTATCAATGTCTGTGATAAAATCTTCGTGAAGCGGCAACATCCGTCCGTCGGTAAGGGTTGCCAAAGTGTTGATGGTGGACTCGTCTATCGAGTCGATAACTCCCAGTGAACCGCTCTCTTCGTCCTCAATGGTAAAACCGACGAGGTCCTGCCATGTGAGTGTACCTTCGTTCTCGTCTTGTACATCCGTCCGCAGCAGAAACGCCTCCTCGCCAATGAGTTCGGATATGTCCTCCGACCGGAAAGGCACAAACAGCCCGTCGCGACGGACAAAGACGAAAGGCGGCAGGTCGCGGTAACGGGTGCGTCGGACAATGCCTATAGAAATCAAATCGTGTTCGGTAATCATCTCCTCTGTGTGATAATTAACTTGTCCCCTTGAACGGTAATAAGTAGAGGTCGCAGTGTTTCGCGACAAATACCATTCATAGGAAACGCATAGCCATCAAGCAGATTATATTGCTCGCCGCATTCTGGACAATTAACGTTTGGCTCATCCATAACACATGTCATGCACTTGCCTTTTGCTGCGCAGTTTGGACATGCTAAATCGAAGGCAACATATCCGTTCAAACTAACATAAACAACCAATCCTCCGTAGCCGTACGCATCCGTGACTCTGAGAGGTAACACAAACCGACCGTTCTCTTTATAGCCCTCCTTAGTCACTGTGATATAGGCATTGAGATTTTCGGGTCTGAAATCAGGGAATAAGGCTGTGGTATGTATTTCTGCGTGTACAGGATATGCTGGTACACTGCTGCGGAAAGTGGTATTCTGGCAAGCACACAGGAGTGCAGCCAACCCGGCGAATACTATCAATTGCCAATTACGCTGCATATATGGATGGTGTAAATCAATGTTGAATAGGGTGGAATATAGCCGCTTGTTCCTTCCGTACCAAAGCCCTCGGCGTTATATTCGTCGTTATCTATGGATTTCTGGTAGTCATATCCCAGATAGTAGGGAATATAGAGTTCTATATCTCCGTTGTTGTGAATCAGGTGGCATCCCTCGGCAAAGCCGACGATAGTGTTGCTCAAATCCAACTGAGCATGTCCGCCGTCCACTTGATAACCGTTGATTAACTTAGCGGTATAGTCACACACGATGGTGCTGGTGGTATTGGGGCGTGCGTCCTGCGGCGTAGGGTCGGCAATAATCTTGTATTGCAGACCGGTAGCGCTCTCTTTGACCCCTTCGTTCCGCAGGTTGTCGTCCAACCATAGTTCGTTTTGCACTTTCCAATCCAGCCAGTTGTTTTGTTTGCAACCGCTGAGGAGCAATGAACAAATGATAAATGTCCAAATGGTAAATATTCTTATCTTGCGATCCATAATTCGGGATTTAGAATGTCACGGTCTTTATATATCTGGAAATACAGTTCTGTTTTCTGGTCCTGTTCGGGGTCTGTGTAGATAGTACCGATAGCCTGTTTGGGTTCCACCTTGTCTCCCTGTTTCACCTGCAGTTTGCTCAGGTTGGAATAGACGGTGCGGTAGTTGCCGTGCTGTATAATAACGGCATATGTGCCTGCGACCAAGAAACACGAACTTACTTCTCCTTTATACACCGCGCGTGCTTTGGCTCCGGCGGTGGTCTGGAGATAGATACCCTTGTTGTCAATGGTCACATGTTCGTAAACGGAGTGTTGCTGTTTGCCGAAATGTCCGCTAATCATACCTTTCTCAACGGGCCAAGGCAACCGTCCCTTGTTGGCTTCAAATCCTCCGGCTACCAGTTTCTGCTCTTTGGTGAGCGTGGTCTTGCTGGCCGCTTGTTTGCGCACTATATCGTCGATTTTCTTGTTCAGTTCGGCAACGCGTTTCTGCTTTTGCTGTAGCTGTTTGCTCAGTTTCTTCTCTTTCGACTTGAGCTGGGTGAGCATGGTTTGCTGTTTGCGTTCGTCGCGTTGCAGGTTTGCCTGTTCTTTCTTCCTGTTGCTCAACGCCGTTTCTTTGTCGGATTTATTGGCGCGCAGCAGTTCGTTCTGCGTATCAATCTCTGCCTGCGTGTTCTCGATGCGTGCGACCTGCTCTTGCCGGAAACGTGCGAACTCCTGTAGATATCGTGCACGCCGTGCCAGTTGCTGGAAACTGTCGCTGCTGAGCAGGAAGAGCAACGGCGATTGTTGTATCCGCGCATAGTGGCTGCGCCGAACCATCTCAGCGTAGTCCTTTTTGTACCCTTCCAGCACCTCCTGCAGTGAGTCGCGTTTATTGCCAAGCGAGGTTATCTCATCCTCCAGTGCGGTAATTTCGTTATCCAGAGTCCGGATGAGCAGCCGTTGGTTTTTGATGTTTTGTCCGATCAGCTGCAGTTTGTTGAGCGTGGCGCTTTCGTCGCGTTTCGTCTGCTTGAGCATCTGGTTGGTCTGCTCGATTTCCTGTTGCAGTTTCTGTTGCTTCTTCTGCAGGTCCTTGACATTTTCTGCTGTCACAGGGCAGCACAGCCACAGACCAATCAGCAGGCTGATAATATAGTAGGATTTGTTCAGAGCCATTTGGTGATGTCTATTTGTGTGTATTTAGCCAATCGCTGTTTCTGCATTCTGACCGGTACATCGGTCTTGCGTCCGGGGTAGGTGAGTTGCAACTGGATTTCCCGGTCGCCGAAAGAGTAGTTGAGCCGTGCCTGCTCGCTACCCGTAGGCAACTCGGCGGAGCATATCTGCTGCAAGATATCCCAGTTGAGTTGCGGTGTCAGTTTCCGGTTGAGTTCGGCGTAGGTGGTTTGTGCATATTGCCCGTGAATCTTGTCAATCGCAACCAGTTCGGTAGGTGTGGCTTCCAGTCTGAGCATCTCGATGCCGAGCATGGGCATTACGCTGATAATCAGCATGGAATCGCGCACGGTCTGCATAGTGACCGTAGCGGAAATTTTGTTTTCGTCGGTAGTGACAACAGCATGCGCACCGGAAATCAGACAAGTATGCCATGCAGGCACGGCTTTTTCTTCCTCTACGGAATGTGCGCTTTGTGCCGTTTTTTTCTGTGCACCGCAACCGACCATGAACAAAAGGCTCAGTGTAAAGAATAAATATGGAAGTATAGTTTTCATTTCTTGTTTTTTAGTGCTTTTTGCTGCGCCTTGACCAACGCTGCTTTGTGTTCGTTAATTACCGGCAGCGAAGCGGGTGAAGCAGTCCGGGCGATACGTTCCGCTTTGTCAATATAGAAAATAGCCAGATTGTATTGTCCCTGCAAACCAAGTATCCAGCCGTAGGTGTCCAGATAGACAGGGTTGTCCGGTTCCTCGCGGATAGTTAGTTCGCTCATTCGTTCTGCTTTCTTCAGGTCTCCCTTGTGCGTAGCGAGATAGTAGGCATAGTTGTTGAGTACCCCCAGGTTGTGCGGGTCCAACTGCAGAATCTTCTCGTACATTGCATACAACTCTGCGGGTCTGGCACCAATCTGCTCCAAAATCTGCATACGGAAGATGAGGAACTGGATGTTGGTCGGGTCTTGCTCCAGATACTTGTCCAGTGCGCCGATGGCTTTCTTGGCTTTCCCCCAACGGACATAGACCCCGTATCGCGTGAGTGCACTGTAGGCATCGTACCCCTTGATGGCATCAATCCGGTCCATGGTGCTGAGCGCTTTTTTCCACTCTTCGTCGCTGACATACATCCGGAGCAGTTGAGCAAGCAACTCTTCGTTATTCGGGTTGAGTGTAGCGGCGTTTTGCAGGACCTGCAGTGCTTGTTTCCAGCCGTCGGGTGTGCGCAGCTCCAGCAGTGCGTTGCTATATTTGTACCACTGGTCACGCGGGTCTGCCTCGTACGCCTGGCGGAACATGTCCAGCGCCAGCTCTTTCTGGTTCAGTCCGTCATAGATAACTCCCAGAAAACAGAGCGTTGTCCCGTCACCGGGTTTGATGGCGTTGCAGAATAACAACAACGCCAATGCGTCGCTATATTGCTCCCGGTCAATAGCATGGCGCGCAGCATACCAGTAATAGGTGAACTGCTGCTCACGCTCGGTGCTGACCGTCTTGGGCTGCGGCTGTACGGGTTTGGCGGCTGACAAACCATACGGGACAAGGAGCAAAAACACAAGAACGGCGATACACAGCCATGGGGTCTTTGCTCTACGCATAAAACAGTATTTGTTTTCCGGGGTAATCATTATTTTCTGCCGCTATGGCCGAAGCCTCCTGCACCGCGTTCTGTTTCGCTCAGTTCGTTCACTTCGATTACTTCCGGGCTTTCATGGCGCGCGATGACCATCTGACAGATGCGTTCACCGGGTTCGATAGTCTGCGGTTCTCCACTCAGGTTGATAAGGATAACGCCCACTTCGCCGCGGTAGTCTGCGTCAATGGTGCCCGGCGTATTGAGTACGGTCAGCCCGCGTTTGAGCGCCAGACCGCTGCGCGGACGAATCTGTGCCTCGTAGCCTTGCGGCAATTCGATGAAGAGTCCGGTGGGTATGAGTTTTCTTTCCATCGGTTGAAGGGTGACAGCTTCGCTGATGTGGCAGCGGATATCCATTCCTGCCGCCTGGGCACTCTCGTACCGCGGCAGAGGGTTGTTGCTCTTGTTGATGATTTTGATTGTCATGGCAGGGTGTTATTTAGAATCTCTTCTCGGCCAGGACGCGCAGTCCGTCTGGAACGATGCGGATGTGAATGTCCTTTTCCATCTCCACAGGGTCGCCATCAATGTGGAACGGGGCATTGTTTTCGCGTTCCAATGTGATTTCCTTCGCGCGGATAGTGTCCATAAAATGGCTGTCGTCTATGCTGCCGGCAAAAAGCCGCAGAGCCAGCGATGCACTACCTAGAATAGCATGGCTGGACATCAGCATGATATCCATCTTACCGTCCTGGATGCTGGCTTTGGGCGCAATAAGCGCCTCGTAGCCCCATTGATTGGCGTTGGCGAAAGTGATGAGAAACGCCTTGTGCGTCACGTCCAGTCCGTCACCGATGATATGATAGGTCTGTGGTTCATAGCTGAAGACGTCCTTCAGGATGTTCTGCAGATAGGTGGCAAAGCCGCGCTTGTTGCTGCCGGCGAAATGGTCGGCAATGAGTGCGTCGAATCCGGTGCCGCAGGTGCTGACAAAAAGCCGTCCGTTGGCCAGTCCGTAATCCACACTGATGGGTTCGGAATGATTAATCATCTCAATGGCTTTGCCCGGACGGATAGGGATATTCAGATGTCGCGCAAACCCGTTGCCGCTTCCCATAGGGATAATGCCCATGGCGGTCTTGGTGTCACGCAACCCGCGTGCCACTTCGTTGACAGTGCCGTCTCCGCCGACCGCCACTACGGCGTCAAAGCCCATACGGGCATACTGGTGCGCCAATTCGGTGGCGTGACCGGCGTATTCTGTGAAGCAGATATTCGGCAACCACTGCTCATGGTCCAGAGTCTGCATAATCAGTTTCGGTAACTTGCGCTTCGCGTTTTGCGTCTCTTTGCTTCCGGAAATAGGATTGATGATAAAAGCAATATTTTTCATATGCACGTAATACTGCAAAATAAATTCGGCTACAAAGGTACGAATATTTTTCTAAATGTGCAAATAAAATTTGCATAAATGAAATATTTGTTGTAATTTTGCAGGCAAATAATCTTTAAACAAATAAAATTAACCATGAACACTTTTACACCTCAGGATTTAGAGCAGTTACAAGCTCGTGGTATCTCAGTAGAGAAAGCAGAGGAGCAGTTGGAACATCTCCGTACGGGTTTTCCGCAGTTGGACATCGTAGCGCCGGCATCGGTCAAGAACGGTATTCTGGCTCCGAAACGTGCGGAGCAGGAGGAATATATCGCAGCATGGCAGCAATATCTGCAGGAAGGGCACAAGATTTTGAAATTCGTGCCTGCTTCGGGTGCCGCCAGCCGTATGTTCAAAAACCTCTTCCAATATTTGGAGGACGGCATAGAAACACCTTTCATTCAAGAGTTTCTGGCTCATAAGGATTATTTTGCTTTCGGTCCTCAGCTGGCAGGAAAGGATGGCCAGGAAGCAGTTCGTTACCTGCTGAAAGACATGCATTACGGCGACCTGCCAAAGGGCCTGCTGCTCTTCCATAAATACCGCGACGGTGCGCGTACACCGGCTCTGGAGCATCTGGTGGAAGGCGCGCAATATTGCGTGGCGCCTGCTGCAGAAGGCGAGCGCCCGACAGTATATCTCCATTTTACCGTCTCGCACGACCATCTGCCGCTCTTCCGCCAGCATATAGCGGACAATCTGAAGAAATTCGAGGATAAATACAATGTGCGTTACGACGTGACTTTCAGCGAACAATTGCCGAGCACGGATACCCTGGCAGCCAATCCGGACGGCACTCCGTTCCGCACCAAAGACGGCAAACTGCTTTTCCGTCCCGGCGGACATGGTGCGCTTATAGAAAACCTGAACCAACAGGATGCGGATATTGTATTTATCAAGAATATTGACAATGTGGTGCCCGACCGGCTCAAGAAAGATACGATTCGCTACAAACAAATCCTTGCCGGTGTGCTGGTTACCGAGCAAAAACGTATCTTTGAGGCTTTGAAGAACCCCGGTCTGACCGACGAGGAACGCGCCAAACTGAATCGTCCTATCCGTGTCTGCGGCGTGGTGAAAAATACCGGCGAACCCGGCGGAGGACCGTTCTTGGTCCGCGAATCCGACGGCTCTATCTCATACCAGATTTTGGAATCTACCCAAATCAGCGATCCGGAACTGATGGCGAAATCCACCCACTTCAATCCCGTAGATTTGGTATGTGCCATCCGCGATTATGAGGGCAAACCATTCAACCTGCCCGAATACGTGGATCCGCAGACAGGGTTTATCTCCAATAAATCGAAGGACGGCAAGGAACTGCTGGCATTGGAGTTGCCCGGATTATGGAACGGCGCAATGAGCAGATGGAACACTATCTTCGTTGAGGTGCCGGTTTCTACGTTCAATCCCGTCAAGACCGTCAACGACCTGCTGCGCGAACAGCACCAATAAGAAACAAAGCGTCTCTCACGAGGCGCTTGTTTTTTTATGACCGCGGACAGCCACGGTAATCAATACGGCTACACCCAACAGCATCGGGTAATAGAGGTATGGCACAATGCTCATGGCGCTGATGCCTGCCAACCCGCTGGCGATTAGCAGTTGCGCACCGTATGGCAGCAATCCCTGCACGCAGCAGGAGGTGGTGTCCAGCAGACTTGCGCTACGCCGAGGGTCAATGTCAAAACGGTCGGATATTCGCCGTGCGATATCACCCACCGAGAGGATGGCTATCGTGTTGTTCGCCGTACAAATGTTGGCAAACGCAACCAGCGCGCAGATGCTCAATTCGGCGCCTGCGCGTTTTTGTACACGCCGCGTTATATGGCCTATCACGTAGTCCATTCCGCCGTTATGGCTGATTACCGCGAAAATACCTCCCGCCAGCATGGAAATCAGAATCAGTTCGCTCATCCCCATGACACCCTGCAGGGTGCTGTCTATCCAACCCATGAAGGTGTAGCTCCCGTCTGCTATTCCGGTAATGCATGTCAGCAGGTTGCCGACTACCAGAACCACCAGCACATTCACTCCGCATGCTGCGCATACCAACACTGTCAGATAGGGGATGACTTTCCACCACAACACGGCTTTGTCAACGGCCATCTCACTGGCTTCGCTACCCAGCAACACGTAGATGAATCCTACCACCGCTGCGGCCGGCATGACCATCCGTATGTTGAACCGGAATTTATCGCTCAGTTTGCACCCTTGCGTCTGGGTGGAAACAATGGTGGTGTCGCTGATGAAAGAGAGATTGTCGCCGAAAAACGCCCCTCCCACTACCGCTGCGGCTACCATCGGCAACGCCATGGCGGTCTTGTCGGCCAGTCCGGCGGCAATAGGCATCAGCGCCACAATAGTTCCTACGCTGGTACCCATACACAGCGATGTGACGCACGCGGCAAAAAACAGCCCCGCTAAAGCAAAACGTGCCGGCAGGAAACGAAGTGTCAACTCAACCATCGACTCAGCTGCACCCATCTGTTTGGCACTCGCGGCAAAAGCCCCTGCAAGCATGAAAATCCACACCATCAGCAACAGGTTGGTGCTACCTGCGCCACGCGAGAAAATGGCAATGCGGTCGGTCAGTTTCTCTCCGCGGGTGGTAGCTATTGCCACAATGGCCGTCAGCACGAACACCACCAGCAACGGTGCATTGCTGACGCCGCCGTAGTATGCCGAGAGACCGACCAGCAACGCAATCATTGCGCCTATCGGGCTCAATGCCAGTAATCCTTTCTTCATATAATTCTTGATTTAAGGAGTCCGTAATAAAGACCCCAAAACTCTGACCTTTGAAAACCTTTCTCCCTTCCCTTCAGAGAGAGGCAGGGGGTAGGCTCCTTTCACCTTTAGTCAAAGCACCATTTGATGCCCAGGCATGGGTTGCACATGAATCCTTTGCCGGTGAAGTTGTAACTGAACTCTATCTCTGTGCCTATGTTCAGGTTCGGGCACTTGAACCACCGCCCTATGTTATACCATAGCTGCGGCTCGCTTATCAGCACAAACGACTGCCGCGCCGGGTCTGTCCATGTACCGGTCTTGCGGTCCCAGACGCTCTGTTTCTGACCCCATATGTCCAGAAAGCCGGAGAAACGCAGCCCGGGGGCTGTGCAGAAATCCTCGCATCCCCAGACAAAGGTGAACTGCAACGGAATCCGGTTGCCCGACTGGTTGACCCAATTCCCTCCTGCATCTTTCACTCGCCACATGTTATGGTTGTCCACTACGTATTTGAATAGCAGCTCTATATTGAAGATGTTCTTGTAATCCGCCGTGTGCAGACAATAGTTCAGACCCACCAGCGCTGCATGGTTGATACCATAGCCGTAATAGCTGCCGTCGCCGTTCTTGCCTATGCCCAGTCCGCCGTTGTACTCCACTTGTACGCTCAGGTCTTTAGCCTTGGTGTTTTTCCAGAAATTCAGACACCGCGCTATCTCCCAATAAGCCATGAACGGCGTGTTTTTCGGGTCGGTGGGATGGATGTTATAGTCTATATCCACAAACGCAAAGGTGTTGCCCCAGTTGTCAGGATAAAACAACTCCACGGTCGTAGTAACGCGATTGGAGCGTTGGTTGGCACAGGCTGTACCCAAACTCCCGAAATCATAGTACACCTGCAGGTTCGTGCCGGCAAAAACACCACACGAAAGGCTCAAAAAACCTATAATCAATACTCTTTTCATTCTGATAACCTATACCCCATTACGTTATACATTTTCCCTTCGCGGACAATTACCACTTGACCGTTACGGATGGTCTTGTAGGCTTTTTGTTCCGTCGGGTTGTTCTCTATTCCTTCCGCACTTTTCCACGGCGAAGAGATGGTCATGTCGTCGCTCACGTTTTTGACGGTCAGACGGCCGTTCTTCGGGTCGTAGGTATAGGTGGCACCGGTAACGGTTACTTCCTCCGGACGCTGGTCTTTGGTGCCCAGATAAGCAATAAAACCGCTGCTTTGCGTCAGCCGGTAAGCAGGCCATATCGGCGCTCCGTTCGCAGTGACGGTGTATGTCTTCACGCCGTCGGCGTTCTTCAGTATCTCTATGGCAAATTCCGGATAGTCGATAAAGGGGTTGCGGTTGCCTTGATAGGCTTGTGCGCCGTCGTTGCGCACCATCTCCGTCAGCGAGACAGGGTCGTTCATATGCCATTTCAACAGAATGGCTATCGATTCGAAAACGCCGCTGCTGCCTAATTTGTTCAGCAATTGAGCATTGCCGTTGTACAGGCTGTTCTTGTGCCCTCCGGCCTCGCCATAGACAAGATAATCATATAGGATGACACGCGCGCAATCGCCGCGATAGGAACCCAGATTGGCGGTGACATAATAACTATTGTTGATTTTTACCTCGTCAGGGTCGTAACACTTGCCGTTTTCGCCGTAGGCGGTGTTCCCTCGGTCGCTGTTCACGGCTACGTTCGCCGGACGCACCGACTGCATGTCATGCCCCATCGGGATACCACTGTCCGCTCCTTTCGACTGTGGCCAGGTGTGTTCGCGGTTCCATGTCTTGCCGCTGTCCCATGTCCCGTTCAGCGAATAGCCGTCGTAGTAACCGATGATGTTTCCGTTGATGTTTAAATCTTTGTCAACATCCACGTATGCATAACGCAACGATTTGTAACTGAATTGGCTGCTGCCGATTCGGCTGGTGTTTCCCATCAGCGCATTCAGTGCGCCGAACAGGTCGTTTCCGCTCAGTGTGCATAATTGTGTGTAGCTGTAATCGCCTGTGTAGTAACTGGTTTGTTTGCTCAGGTACAGGCTGTATGCCTCTTGCGCTTCCTGAGTGCCCATGTGTGCTTGCATGTCCACCGCTGATACACTCACACAGGCTGCGATGCACACGAATAAAGTAATCATTTTTTTCATATCTTCTGATTTAAGGTGTTTTTCTTATTTGTAAATCTTGTTCAGCAGCTGCGCCAAACGTATTCCGGCTGTGTACAGTTGTTCCTCCATCGGTTCGTGCCAATGGTAGATATAGTGGTATGTATTGCCGTCCCATGTCTGCTGATACTCGTAGATAGCCTCGGTGAAATGGTAGTTGTGCAGCAATAGTTCCTCGTCCGTCATCTGCTCGATAGCTTTCTTGCGATGGCGGTATTTGAGTTCCAGAAATCGTACGTATTCCGTGTAGCTATATCCCTGACTCTCAATCAGATGCGTGTCCCAGACCGTGTGCAGGCGTGTGTCGCGTCCGAACCATTTCATTTTCACGTCATTGCCTCCTCGGTCGTCCATATGCGCCGTGTGCATCGGACAGTAACGGTCTCCGGCCAGGTGAACGATAAACCGCAGGGTGTGGTTGATCCGCACTCTGTCTGCCTCTTCTTTGGGAAGCGAACGGGGACAGGCTTTGGCCTCCTTGACCAAACTGTCCATCGCACGGAACAGGTTGCCGCCCTCTTTCGGGTAATCGCTAAGTGCAGCCAAAACGGCGCTGTCGCTCATTCCTCCGTTGAAATCTTGGAAATGCCAGTCATAACTCGTCGGGTAGATAGTATCGCTTTTTATCTCGTCCGGCCAGTTGGCATAGTGAATGATTCCCTGTGTGCCTAATATCTTGTCCACTTTCTTGCGGACGCCGCGGTGCAGGTGGTCATATGCAATCTTTGCGATGATCCGGTGACCTTCTTGTCCCCAGCCCAGTGCCGGCAGCGAATACATACTCAGTCCCGCCGCACATATCAATGCGTAAAGAATGTGTTTTTTCATGTGTTTGTCTGTTTACTGTTATTATTGAATCATTATTTTCTTTTGTGTCCGGATATTTCCGTTCCGGTCTTTGAGAAAGAGAGTGTTGCTTCTTCACTCTTCTTCTTTCTGCTCCGGCTCTTGCGGCTGTTTGTTCCGTTTGCCGGCCAACTGGTGCTTGAAAAACAGGTTTACCACCATCACGGCCGCAGTGCCTACCACGGCTTCTGCATACATCCCGTAGCCGCAGAGACAGCCTATCGCCGCCGCGCACCAGACTGTCGCTGCTGTAGTCAGGCCCTTCACGGTGTCGCCGTGCTTGAAGATAATTCCTGCTCCTAAGAAACCGATACCGGACACCACCTGTGCGATGATACGCGAGTTGTCGCCCTGCGCCATCGTCGGCGACATCAATACGTACAACGCACTGCCTATTGCAATCAGCGATATGGTGCGCGTGCCTACCACTTTGCCGTGCCACTCACGCTCAAAACCTATCAGGTAACCCAACGCCATTGCCAGCGCTACTTTGGCTACTAACTCCAACCAGTCTGTTTGAAAAAATGTTTCCATGGCCTTTTTCTGTGTGTCTGTTAATAATAGGTGTCATTACGACATGATAATTCGGCTGCAAAGGTACGACAAAAATTGCACATACGCAAACTTTTGTCGTATAAAAATGAAGCGAATAGAATAATTATTCTATGTTATAGGGATATTTGAGGGTCGTGGATGCTTGCATACAAAGGCCCTCGGATATCGCTATAACAAAGGGACATTTTTGTCCCTGCTTCATTTTTATAGGACACGTCTTGCGTATGGTCTGCAAGACGCGGAAGTAGCTACGGAGGGTCCCTTTAGGGGAGGGGCCGAAGTTACGACACTGCCCATAGGGCAGAAAAAGAAGAAACACCCCGTAGGGGAAGGGGCGTGCCGAAAAATTGCAAGACGCGGAAGTAATCGTTCCCTTGCGGCTAAGAAGTAATCGTTCCCTTGCGGCTAAGAAGTAATCGTGCCCTTGCGGCTAAGAAGTAATCGTGCCCTTGCGGCTAAGAAGTAGCTACGGAGGGTCCCTTTAGGGAAGGGCCGAAGGTACAACACTGCCCTATGGGCAGACAAAAAAAGCGACCCTCACGGACCGCTTCTTTATTCGTTTCGACGCAAATTCGTATGAATTTCGACACAAATACGCACTTTTGTTTGTGGTAAAGGGGGTGATTTCCGGGTGATTTCGGCGTGATTAGGGGGTGATAAGGGGGAGATTTCTCTTGCGTCACAGAACGTTTGACGCCGGATTTCAGTTTTTTTGAAGAACTTTCCAAAATCCACTGCAAAGA
>DGHR01000018.1:126691-171959 GCA_002392745.1 Bacteroidales bacterium UBA3843
AAAATATCTTTTGTCCAAATTTTTTAGCAAAAAAAAGTACATTATTTTGCAAAAAACGTGTGTGTGCTTGCGTATTTGCAAAAAAAGCAGTACCTTTGCACCGTAAATTGTCTTTGTGACAACAAACAGACTATCACAACAAACACCATATTAACGCCCTGAACGGCAGTTGTGAGCCGCGCGGGCATAAACATTTGTACGTTTATACAATATGATTAAAATCACTTTCCCGGACGCTTCTGTCCGTGAGTATGAGAGTGGGGTAACCCCTCTTCAAATCGCTGAATCCATCAGCTCCCGTCTGGCGCAGGACATCTTGTGCGCAAGTGTCAATGACCAAATCGTAGAACTCAACTATCCTATCACTGCCGACGCCGCTATCCGCCTGCATAAATGGGAGGACCCCGAGGCAAAGCACGCCTTCTGGCACACCTCTTCCCACCTCATGGCCGAGGCGCTGCAGGAACTCTATCCCGGTATCCAGTTCGGTATCGGACCGGCTATCGAGAACGGTTTCTACTACGACGTCATGCCGCCCGAGGGCGTTACTATCAAGGACTCCGATTTTCCCGCTATCGAGAACAAGATGATGGAGCTTCGCGCCAAGAAAGAGCAACTCGTCAAACGCACTGTTGCCAAAGCCGACGCGCTCAAGGCCTTCCAAGACAAGGGACAGACCTATAAATGCGAACTCATCGCAGACCTCGAGGACGGACATATATCCACTTATACCCAGGGCAATTTCACTGACCTCTGCAAGGGTCCGCACCTCCTTTCGACCGAGCCTATCAAGGCGGTCAAAGTGCTCTCCTGTGCTGCCGCTTACTGGCGCGGAGACGAGAAACGACCGATGATGACGCGTATCTACGGTATCTCGTTCCCCAAGAAGGCCATGCTCGACGAGTATCTGGCTTTGCTTGAAGAGGCCAAGAAACGCGACCACCGCAAAATAGGTAAGGAACTCGAACTCTTCATGTTCTCCGACATGGTCGGAAAAGGACTGCCTATCTGGCTGCCGAAGGGAACTGCCCTCCGCCTGCGTCTCGAGGATTTCCTCAAGAAAATCCAGAAACGCTATGGTTATCAGCAGGTTATCACGCCGCATATCGGCTCTAAACAACTCTATATCACGTCCGGTCACTGGGACCATTACGGCAAGGACTCCTTCCAGCCGATTACCACGCCGGAGGAAGGCGAGGTGTATATGCTCAAACCGATGAACTGCCCTCACCACTGTGCGATTTACAAGAACAGCCCCAAGAGCTACAAAGACCTGCCTTTCCGCTGCGCCGAGTTCGGTACCGTTTATCGTTACGAGCAGTCGGGCGAACTCCACGGACTCACACGTGTGCGTTCCTTTACACAGGATGACGCGCATATCTTCTGCCGCCAGGACCAGGTAAAACAGGAGTTCATCCGCGTAATGGAAATCATCGAGATTATCTTCAAAGCACTTGATTTCGAGAATTTCGAAGCGCAGATATCGCTCCGCGACCCGAACAACCACGAGAAATATGTCGGCTCTGACGAGGTATGGGCAATGGCTGAACAGGCTATCATTGATGCCTGCAAAGAGAAAAACCTCCCTGCCAAAGTGGAGTACGGCGAAGCCGCTTTCTACGGTCCGAAACTCGACTTTATGGTCAAGGACGCTATCGGTCGCCGTTGGCAGTTAGGTACTATCCAAGTCGATTATAACCTGCCGGAGCGTTTCGAACTCGAATATACGGGCGAGGACAACCAGAAACACCGCCCCGTTATGATTCACCGTGCGCCGTTCGGCTCCATGGAACGCTTTGTGGCGGTCCTTATCGAGCACACCGCCGGCAAGTTCCCGCTCTGGCTCACGCCGGACCAGGCTGTCGTTCTGCCTATCTCCGAGAAATCGAACGACTATGCCTGGAAGGTAAAAGAACTGCTCGAGCAACAGGACGTACGTGTCATCGTAGATGACCGTAACGAGAAACTCGGACGTAAGATCCGCGACAACGAACTGAAACGTATCCCGTACATGCTTATCGTCGGAGAGAAAGAGGCGGAGCAGGGACTTGTCTCTGTTCGTCAGCAAGGCGCGGAGGAGAAGGGTCAGATGACTATCCAAGAATTCGCGGACTTCATCAACGACACCGTCAAAAAACAAATGTCCGCATACTAATCCGTTCGTCCGGACTCCGGATGGCTATACAAAAAATGACACTCGCGCAGGCGGGTGTCATTTTTCTTGTAATACGATGGTTTCCTTTGACGGGAAAACGCCATCATGATTTTACTTGCCGGAGGGCGTGTTGTTCGCTCTTCCGCCGCCGGAAGGATTACCGGTTGTGGAGGGAAACCTCGGACCCGGCGCATGATGGCGGAACTTGACGTTTTTCAAATTGTACAGCATATCAATAAAACTGTTTGGATGCTCGCCTTTGCCGGAGCATTTTCGGCATCTTTCAGTTCCGAAAGACGATGCAAAATTACAGCCTTTTTTTGATATGTGCAATAGGTTTCCGGCAAAAGGAAAGAAGACGCCAAAATAAGGAATGAAAACCGCACTTTGCGGAATAAACCGATTATAGCCGGAAGAGCAAAATGATGACCAAAATCGTCAGCACCAGATTCAAAATGATACTGATGATAGACAAGCAGCCGTTCAGACTCATTGCGTCATCTATCGGCTGGAACTCCTCTTTCACTTTCTTGAGTCTGTTTTCGAATTCCTTTTTGGGCGCAGAGAGTAAGATTTTTCTGGTCAAATTTGCGATTTTCCGGAACTTCTTGTCTTCCTCTTCAGCAGCGTTGATATATTGCCTTATGTCCTCATCCGTCAATCCCTTCAGTATCTGTCCGTCGCTGAGTACTATCTCTCCCGTCGTTTCCCGAGCCGTCTTTACCCATCGCTTGTTGACCAGCACTTTGAATCTCCTGTCTTCGTTCCCAATTCGCAGGAAGACGTTTCCTGCCAGATAATCCATGTTGAATTCCTTTCTCTTGGCAAACTCCTCTATTTGTGCCTGCGCGGTATCGAAGTTCATGTCCGGCAGTTCCAGCGGCGCGGGATAGCCTTCTACATACAGCAATGGGTATTTGCCACTGCCTCCGGCGGTTGTCAGCGCCATGATTTTGTTGCACTCAATCCCGATTTCTTTTTTGATATGCCGTTGGGACTTTTCGGGTGTGTCTTTTTTTTCTCTACGCTTTTTGCTCAGTTTGGACTCAACAAATGTGTCGAAGAAAATCTTTTCCATACTTATCTCCTGCGGAATTCAGATAAAACAATAGCCGTAGCGATAGAGACATTGAGACTTTCGACAACATCGGAGGTCTCTTTGTATTTACCCTCATCTGTATAGGCGGGGATAAATAGCGGATGGGTGATGAACCGACGCACCTCCTGCGAAATACCATTTCCCTCATTGCCCATGATGATTACTGCCAGACCGGCTTCACCTGTAAGACCGGCTTCACCTGTAAGACCGCTGCGCTGTAGGACCGCTTCGCTCTTAGACCCTCCTTCGGCCCGCAGGACTTCGTACATGTTTTTTCCATCCAACAACGTGCCGTAAATAGGGGTCTTTAGTCCTGATTCTTGATTCTTGACTCCTTCCAACCATGCGGGCAAATCTACATAATGCACCCGCACTCGAGCCAAGGCTCCCATCGTAGCTTGCACCACTTTCGGGTTGTAGCAGTCGGCGGTATCCTGCGAGCAGAATATATCATGCACGCCGAACCAGTCACAAGTGCGGATAATCGTTCCTAAATTGCCCGGGTCCTGTATGCCGTCCAGGACAAGCACCAGACCGCCGGACTGCAGGACCGCAGAGCTGTCAGATTTCTTTCTGAATACTCCAATCACTCCTTGCGGCGTACGCAATCCGCTCATCTGTTCAATCTCTTTCGGTGTGGCGCAAAGCACCTCGCCCTGCACTCCGCATTCTGTACTCTGAACTTTGTACACCAACTCGAAACCCCTGCACAGTTCCTCAACGCATTTGGCGCCTTCGGCGACAAACAGACCTGTCTCCTCGCGGAATTTCTTCTGCTGCAGGCTGCGTATGAGCTTTATTTGGGCCTTGCTGATATGATTCATGTTCATAAAATTATCAATTTGGCTGCAAAATTAGTAAAATATTTTGATATATCAAAATTTTTTAGTACCTTTGCGGCTCGTATTATGTTACGCGCATTACGCACATATGGTTTCCGGTCCCTTGTCAAGGGAGTGCTCCTGCTGGCGCTGGGGTTCTTTGGGGCTTCTTGCAACACGACAAAGTTCGTGCCGCAGGACAAATATCTGCTCAACAAGGCCCGCGTAAAATGTGTGGATGACAAAACGGTTTCTACCTCCGACCTGCGGAGTTACCTGCGACAGAAACAAAATACAGAGATATTCGGTTTCTGGAAACTGCAGCTTCATATCTATAATACGGCTCCGCTGGACACAACCACCAAAAGCAAAAAAACGCTTGCCCGCAATGCGCACAAGATGGGTGAGGCTCCTGTCATTTACGATGACGAACTGACCAAAATCAGTATGCAGCAACTCACCCAGCAGATGAACAACATGGGCTATTTCAACGCCTCTGTCGATACCCAGAAGGTGGTCAAAAATCGCAAAATCAACCTTACCTATCTGGTCCGGGCCAACCAACCGTACCGCATCCGCAACTATGAGGTGGATGTGCCGGTAGAGGCCATTCAGGCTATTGCTACCAATACGGATTGCAAGATTCGGCAGGGATTGCAGTTTTCCGCACAGACGATGGATGAGGAGCGCGAACGAATCACTACTGTGCTCCGCAACCGCGGGTATTTCTACATGGAAAAGTCAATGCTGGAATATACTGCTGATAGTGCGTTGGACTCGCATGAGGTGGATGTCCGCCTGCATTTGGCTCCCTATGTGCTCGAGCTGGATTCCGCTTCGCTCATGCGCCTCAAAACCCGCTATTATATTAATCGGGTCTACTATCAGATTGATTATGAACCGGCCCGCTTGCCGGACAGCGTGACCCTGAAGACAGGAACGGACCGCTATGGCAATACCTATTCCTGGACCGGGCGTCGCTTCCTGCGCAAAGACGCTCTGCGTCACGCCAGCCGAATCAAACCGGATGAAATGTACGCTGCTTGGCGGGTGGAGCGTACATACGCGCGCATGAACGCGCTTCCTCCTGTCAAATATGTGGATATCGCATTCTCACCGGTCGGAGACTCGCTTCTGGATTGCTATATCACCGTTTCGCGCGGCAAGATGAACTCAATCTCAGTAGAAGCCGGTGGTACATACAGCGCCGGCGACTGGGGAGTGAAAGCGGGACTGAATTATGTCAACAAGAATATCTTCCATGGTGCCGAACAACTGAATATAGGTGCCGGTGTTTCCTACGAATGGCGCGCCGGTGGCGGCCGGGCTTTAGAGGCGAAAGCGGAAGTGGGACTGACATTCCCTACGCAGGTCAAAATCAACATTGCCTACAATTACCAGCAGCGTCCGGATGAGTACACGCGCACCATCGCCAACGCCGGACTCTATTATACCATTCCGCGCAGCCCGGGAAGCCGATGGACCCACCGCTTCAACCTCTTGGGAATCAGTTATATCTATCTGCCCTGGATGTCCAAAGAGTTCCACGATCGCTTCATTACGCGTTCCTCTGTGCTCAAAGCCAGTTACGAGGACCACTTCATCATGGACTGGAGTTACACAGGTTCCTATTCTTCCTACAGCCAACGCTATCCCAACCGCTCCTATCTCCAATTCGCTTTTACGGTCGAAACGGCCGGTAATGCACTCTATGGACTGAGCCGGTTGGCAAACCTGCCGCAGAACTCTGACGGAGCATATGTCTTATGGCGTATTCCGTTCGCGCAGTATGCCAAAGGGGATGTCAACTTTACATATCATGGTATCATCACTCCGCAGCACCATCTGGTGGGACATATCGGAATCGGCGTGGCAGTCCCATACCTGAATGCAGCTACCGTCCCCTTCGAGAAACGCTACTTCGCCGGTGGTGCGAATGGAATCCGCGGATGGCAGGCCCGTACGCTCGGCCCAGGTACGTTCCGCGGAACGGGAAACTCGTTGGTCTATGACCTTCAGGCGGGTGACATCCGTCTTGACATGAACTTGGAATACCGTTTCAAAGTCATCAAGTTCCTGGAATTGGCAGCCTTTCTGGATGCAGGAAATATATGGACAATTCGGGAGTATAAATCGCAACCGGGAGGCGTGTTCGGAAAGGACTTCTACAAACAAATTGCATGGAGTTACGGTGTCGGAGTGCGTTTCGACCTGTCAATACTTATTTTCCGTATAGACTTCGGTGTTAAACTGCATGACCCAAGTCGGATAGCCGAAGGAAAACAATGGCGTACGGCCACCAACGGTCTGGGCTGGAAAAATGATATGACACTTCATTTCGCTATAGGACACCCGTTTTAAATGATTGAAACTATGCTGAAACCATATATGATACCCGGATTGACAGAAGCAGGGTGCGATGAGGCGGGGCGCGGGCCATTGGCAGGAAGTGTTTTTGCTGCAGCGGTCATCCTTGATCCTGCACGCGTTGATAAGGTGCCGGAGTTCGCATGGCTCAACGATTCCAAACAGCTGAGCGAACACCAGCGCGATTTACTCCGGCCGGTTATCGAAAGGGAAGCTATGGCTTGGGCCGTAGTAGAGGTTTCGCCGCAGGAGATAGACGAACGCAATATACTCCAATGCTCTATCCTCGGTATGCAACGGGCATTGGACCGGCTCTCCATTCGTCCGCAACATATACTGGTGGACGGCAACAAATGGAAACCGTACGTGCCGGAAGGAGAATTGCTGGAGATCCCGGCTGATACAGTGGTGCACGGAGATGCTACATATATGTCCATTGCCGCTGCAAGTGTGTTGGCTAAGACCTATCGCGACGCATATATGCTGCGCCTGCACGAGGAATTTCCGCAATATGGCTGGGATAGCAACAAAGGATATCCTACGGCCGGGCATTATGCGGCGCTCCGTAAGTATGGTCCTACGCCTTATCACCGCATGACGTTTAATTTGAAAATCACAAACGAGAAATAAATATTAACTCACAAATTCTTAATGGTATGATTATTTTTAATCAAAACACACCGGCGGACGGACCGCGTCCCCGCCGCAGAGTAGGATGCCTGACCGGCTGCCTGATTTTCTTTGCAGTGTATTTCATCTGCAGTGCAATTCTCGGATGGATAATGGGGGATATGTTCTCCTCTTCAACTGTTGCCCTGCAAGATAAAACCGTGTATCGTTTGCAACTGAGCGGCACGCTGGTAGAGCAGGCGCAAGAGCAGAATCCTTTTGCAGGGTTGATGGGACAAGTACCCTATTACAGCGATTACCGCAACGAAAACACCGTTGGTCTGGATGACCTTTTATCAAATATCCGTTTGGCCAAGACCGATGACAAAATTCTGGGAATCTGGCTTGACGGAGCTGAACTGGCTATGGCCCCTGCCTCCGCAAAAGCCATTCGTGATGCCTTGCTGGATTTCAAGCAAAGCGGCAAATGGGTGCTCGCTTCCGCCAAAGACTATAGCCAGATCAACTATTACATCGCTTCCGTAGCCGACCGCATATGTCTCGACCCGACGGGCGCTGTCAACTGGAACGGTCTTGCCGCACAGAGGATGTATTATACCCGTCTGTTAGAGAAAGTGGGCGTGGAGATGCAAATCCTCAAAGTTGGCACGTTCAAGAGTGCGGTGGAGCCGTTCTTCCGCACGTCGATGTCTGACGCCGACCGCAAGCAGACGGAGGAATATATGGGCGGTATCTGGGACGAGTTCAAGAGCGCAGTAGGTGCTTCCCGTCATCTGTCTGTAGCAGAGCTGGAAGCCCTTGCCGACCGTTATATGGGGCTGCAGGAAGCAGAAGAGCAGGTGAAAGCCGGATTGGTGGATACGATCGTCTATACGCAGGACATGGATTCGTTGTTGCGCGTCTATACAGGAACAAAAGACTATAATACCATCACAACCTCCAAACTGGCGCTCGTCAAACGCCCGGACTCCAAAGCAAAAGACAAAGTGGCGGTGGTCTATCTGGAAGGTGAGATTACCGATGAAACAGGTGATGGTATAGTGGGTAAAGACGTGGTGAAGATGTTCAAGAAAATCCGCAAGGACAAAGATGTGAAGGCTCTTGTTCTGCGTGTGAACAGCCCGGGCGGTTCCGCCAACGCGAGCGAGGACATCTGGCACGCCATCCAGAATATCAAAGCAGACAGCATCCCTGTTGTCGTTTCTATGGGTGACTTTGCCGCTTCCGGTGGATATTATATCTCATGCGGCGCCGATTTTATCTTCGCCGAGCCGACGACTCTGACAGGCTCTATTGGTATCTTCGGTACCGTGCCCAATGTGTCCAAACTGCGCGATAAGGTGGGCTTGGACATCGATGGTATCACGACGAACCGCCATTCTGATTTGGAAGCCAATATGATTTACAAAGGCATGAATTCCGAGGAACGCCAGCTGATGCAGACCATGGTCGAGCGTGGTTATGACCTGTTCACCTCCCGGTGCGCAGAAGGCCGTCACGTGGAGCAGGATTATATCAAATCGATTGGTGAAGGCCGTGTATGGCTGGGAAGCAAAGGAAAAGAATTGGGTATCGTGGATGAAATCGGAAACATTGACAACGCAATAGCAAAAGCCGTTGAGTTAGCCGGACTGGATTTGTATCAACTGGCTTATTATCCGGAGAAAAAAGACCCGTTGGAGGATTTGTTGAAAATGCTGGATAACACTACGGAAGAGGAACGACTCATGATGAAGGTACGTGACTTCTGCTCCAAACCGCGTATCATGGCTCTGATGCCCGAAGTGGAAATCAAATAAAAAATGAAAGATTGAAGGTGGAAGGTAAACATCTGTTTTACATACCGATGAGTTGGTTGTACGGGCTTGGCGTATATATACGTCATGCCTTGTACGACAACCGTCTTTTGCCCTCTGTATCTGTCGGTGTGCCTACTATTTGTGTGGGAAATCTCGCGGTGGGTGGAACCGGCAAAACTCCGATGGTGGAGTATATTGTTCGTTTACTGCTCAACCATGGCTTTCATCCTGCGGTGTTGTCGCGGGGATATAAGCGTCGCACACGGGGATTCGTCTTGGCTAACGCAGAGTCTACGGCGCTAACCATTGGCGATGAAGCTATGCAGATACATTCCCGGTTCCCGGATGTGCCGGTGGCCGTGTGCGAACAGAGGGTGCGAGGAATTCACCGGTTGCAGAAAAGCGTCGGGCAGATGGATGTAGTGGTGTTGGATGATGCCTTTCAACACAGACACCTCCGCTGCGGATTGAATATCTTGCTTACACCCTATGACAATCTTTATATCGATGACCATTTGTTACCTTGGGGCAGACTGCGCGATTTGCCTCAACGGGCGATAAAAGCTGATGCTGTAGTGGTGACGAAATGTCCGGAACACATTCGTCCGATAGATATGCGTGTGGTGGACAATCGGCTGCACTTGCCGGCTTTCCAGAAACTGTATTTCTCTACCATTGATTATGCTCCTATACAGCAGAAAGGAACACCACTGATACTTTGCGGAATTGGGCAACCGCACTATCTTTACGAACATGTGAGAGTCCTGTATCCGCAAGTCGGGATGATGGCTTATGACGATCACCATGCTTATACATCGGCGGATATTGAGAATATCCTGCAGCGGGCGGAAACATTTGACTGGGTGCTGACTACGGAGAAAGATATGCAACGCCTGCGCCATACGGACCTTGAACAGCGCCTTGCGGCGCTCGGGAAGCCATTGATATGTCTGCCTGTGACAACGAGGATAGTGTATAATCCTGCCGCTTTTGACCGGCAAATCATTACATACGTACGCGAAAACAACAAAAAGGAATGAATTTCTTAAGTCTCATATGCCGTTTTGTCCCCCCATACAAGGGACAAATGATATTGAATATATTGTTTAATCTGCTCTCGACGGTTTTGTCGTTGTTTTCTTTCGCGGCCATTATACCTGTGTTGCGTATCTTGTTTGGTCTCACGAAAATTGATTCCTCGCCGGTGGATTTGAGCCGTGTGACAGGTCTGCAGGAGTCCATTGCAGCTCTGCGCACCAATATGTATTGCCTGCTCAACGACCAAATCGCCGTGCAAGGCGCAGGTTTTGTGCTTCTGTGTCTTGGTGCATTCTTAGTACTGACGACCGGACTGAAATGCGCGTCTGCATGGCTGGCAAATTATTTTATGGTGCCTATACGTACCGGAGTGTTGCGCGACTTGAGAAAACAACTGTATGACAAAGTGCTCTCCTTGCCTATGGGATATTTCACAGAGGCCCGTCGCGGTGATGTGATTTCACGTATGACAAACGATGTGAACGAAGTGGAAGCCTCCATTATGTCGGCGCTGGATATATTATTCAAAGACCCGATTATGATATTGGTCTATCTGCTTACGCTGTTTGTCGTTTCGTGGCAACTGACTCTGTTTGTCTTATTGCTGATGCCTGTAGCAGTTTTCCTGATAGGCCGTATCGGACGCTCGCTCAAACGGGCTTCCAAACATGGTCAGGAACAGAATGCCGAGATTCTCTCGTCCATCGATGAAACATTGCTCGGATTGAGAGTAGTAAAAGGATTTAATGCCCAATCCAAATTACGTGCCCGTTTCCTGAATCTGATTAATGCTA
Organism: Bacteroidales bacterium UBA3843; assembly: GCA_002392745.1. Classification (GTDB taxonomy): domain Bacteria; phylum Bacteroidota; class Bacteroidia; order Bacteroidales; family Paludibacteraceae; genus Colicola. The sequence goes on from DGHR01000018.1 coordinate 137,395, forward strand.
CACGCGTAACATTCAACAAGATAAACCGCCGCTATTACCTTGCGCACCCTTTGTCCGAGTTCCTGGGAACGGTCCTGATAGCAGTTATCCTTTGGTTCGGAGGTTTGCTTATCTTGAGCGACCATGCAACCATTGATGCCGCTACGTTTATCTATTATCTGGTCATTTTCTATTCGATTATCAACCCCTCGAAAGACCTCAGCAAGGCCTCTTATGGCATTCGCAGGGGGATGGCTTCGCTGGAGCGGATTGATACCATATTGAATACATCCTCCAATATATCCGAACCTGCTCAACCGCTGCCTGTGGTCTTTGAACAGACTATTGAACTGCACGATGTGTCGTTTGGCTATCAACCTGACCGCTCTGTGCTGAAACATATAGATTTGAAACTGCCGAAAGGTAAGACGATCGCTCTTGTGGGGCAATCGGGGAGCGGCAAGACAACACTAACTGATTTGGTGCCCCGTTTTTATGACCCGTCTGATGGACAGGTAACGATTGATGGGGTGGATATACGGCGTTTCACCACTCATGACCTGCGCAGTATAATGGGAATAGTGTGTCAGGAACCGATTCTATTTAACGACACGGTTTATAATAATATTACTTTCGGCGTTGACACCTCACTTCCTGCACCGGTCGGACTCACATGGCAGCAGGCGGTGGAACAGGCAGCCCGCATCGCCAACGCGCATGAATTTATCGAAACGATGCCCGATGGGTATAACACAGTAATCGGTGATAGAGGAAGCCGCTTGTCCGGCGGACAGAGACAGAGACTGAGTATAGCACGGGCCATATTGAAAAACCCGCCAGTATTGATACTGGATGAGGCAACTTCGGCGTTAGATACCGAGTCCGAACGGTTGGTACAGGAAGCATTGGAACACTTGATGAAAGACCGTACCACGCTCGTAGTAGCTCACCGCCTGTCCACTATCCGCCATGCGGATTTGATTTGTGTCATGCATGAAGGGGAAATTGTCGAACGAGGTACACATGAACAGCTCTATGCCCTCGGCGGCTATTACACGAAGTTGGTAGACATGCAGCAGTAAATGTGAATGTGAAATGAGTAAATGTGAAAAACCTCGTGTTTTGCTCGGAATGTCCGGCGGGATAGATTCGACGGTTAGTGCAATGCTCTTGTTGGAGCAGGGCTATGAGGTCGTTGGAGTTACTTTTCGTACATATGATTCAATCAAAGAGTCTTGTCTCGCACGTGAGAAAGGATGTTGCTCTGTAGAATCAATCATGGAGGCGAAACACAATGCGGAGCGAATGGGCTTTGAACATCACATAGTGGATTTCAGAGATATATTTCGCCGTTGTGTGATTCAGAATTTTATAGATGAATATATGTCCGGTAGGACACCGAACCCGTGTGTGTTATGCAATAGTCATATCAAGTGGGGGGAATTGCTGCGTGTAGCGGATGAGCTGAACTGCGATTATGTGGCTACAGGTCATTATGCACAAATCCGCGAGCGCAATGGGCATCTCTTTCTCGCCAATGCTGTGGATACACGCAAAGACCAAACCTATTTTCTATGGATGCTTACCGAGGAAAATCTGCGCCGTACCATCTTCCCGCTCGGTAGGCTTACAAAGCAGGAAGTGCGAGAAATAGCACGTGCACACGGGTATGAGGCATTGGCGGAAAAAAGCGAGAGCCAAGAGATTTGTTTTGTTACCAACAATGATTACCGCACTTTCTTGCGAGAGAATGTTCCGGCATACGAAGAAAAGATAGTTCCGGGAAATTATATTGATGCCAACGGAAGAATATTGGGACGCCACCAGGGATATGCCAATTATACCATCGGCCAGCGCAAACGCTTAGGTATCGCGCTTGGTCATCCGGCTTATGTCACCCGTATTGATGCGGCGCGCAACGAAGTAGTGCTGGGAACAAATGAAGACCTGTTTTCTACATCATTAACAGCCTCGCGCATACGCATACGTGATTTAGAGTATGTACGCGCGCACCCGCAGGTGCAAGTCCGTATCCGATACCGCTCAACCCCCGTTGATGCCACTATGGAATTTCCGGAGCAGTCGTTGGCCTCAGGAGAAACATTGCCAACCGCAGTCTCGTTGAAATTCTCCTTTCCCGTCTGGGGAGTCACCCCCGGACAATCGTTGGTCATGTATCAAGATGGTTTGGTTATCGGTGGCGGGATAATTCAATAAGAAAGCCACTCCTTGCGGGAGAGGCTTTCTTGTCTTGGAATCAAGTGGTTTATTTCTTGAAGTAGCGGTTGTACAAACCTTGGAAACCGGCACCGTGACGGGCTTCGTCTTTTGCCATCTCATGTACAGTGTCATGGATGGCGTCTAAGTCTTGTGCCTTTGCGCGTTTGGCAATCATCAATTTCTCCTCGCATGCTCCGGCTTCAGCCAGCATACGTTTCTCCAGATTCGTCTTGGTATCCCATACGCATTCACCCAGCAGTTCTGCAAATTTAGCGCAGTGCTCGGCTTCTTCCCATGCATATTGACGGAACGCTGCCGCAATCTCCGGATAGCCTTCACGGTCAGCTTGACGACCCATAGCCAGGTACATTCCTACTTCGGTCGCTTCACCCATAAAATGAGCACGCAAGCCGTTCATGATAACTTCGTCTTTTACATCTTTTGCTACGCCAAGTACGTGTTCGCAAGCCCATTGAATCTCGGCATTCTCATCTGCCACTTTCCACGTTACGATTTGTTTGCATTGCGGGCAACGTTCAGGTGCCTCTGTGCCCTCGTGTACATAACCACAAATAGGGCAGATAAATTTTTTCGTCATAATTGTTGAATTTTAGGGTGAAAAAATATTGTTGTTTTTACATGTTTGCATTGTAGTATTGAGGCTGCCCCGTAACCTCTTCTCCAATCCATTCCGGGCGAAGAAAAGGCTCGTCTTCAGTTCCCAATTCCAACTCTGCCAATATCCGTCCTTCCAATCGTCCGTGAAAAACATCTACTTCCCATTTACGCGCTTGCCCGTTGTAAGAGGGGGCGGGAATGATATACCGTGTTTTTTCTATTACGCCGGGAAGAGCTATTTGCATCATCTCGCGTGCATCGGAGAGGTCAATCTCTTTTTCCCATTCAAAACGTGCTATTCCCTCGTGTAGAGCAGATGATTTGATGGTCAAAAATGCGTGCGCGTCGCATATGCGTACGCGGATGGTTTGTCCGGGGGCTTTACATAGATAGCCTTGCTGAATCTCAGAAATCTTTGTGGCCTGAGTCTTGAATACATCGGACACCACGAGAAACTTTCTTTCTATTTCTGTATTGTGTGGCATTGGTCTGCTATTTCCGATGCAAAGATACTGCTTTTTTGTGGAATAACCAAATTTTAGACACAAAAAAAAACGATTTGTTTGCTCCAATTGAATCGGACAGACAAATCGTTCTTTTCTTTTGCGGAGAAAGGGGGATTCGAACCCCCGGTACCCTTACGAGTACGACAGTTTAGCAAACTGTTGGTTTCAGCCACTCACCCATCTCTCCTTTCCCGAGGGGAATTGCTCAAACTTGACTCTATTGCCAAAAAGCGGGTGCAAAGGTACTGCTTTTTTTTGATATACGCAAATTTTTGAGCATTTTTTTAGCATTTTTTCGGTAACACAACTAAACAATAACGTGATTCCTGTTGCTATTGTATAGGATTGTCTCGAAATTGCCTCGTAATTGGTTCGATATACCTATAGAAAAAAGAAGGTTGTCCCCCTTCTTTGTCCTTTTCTATTCGTTTACATTCGTACAAAAAAGAAGGTTGTCTCACGACAACCCAATCTTTTCATTTAACCTTAAAATCTAATACCATGAAAAACACGGTGCAAAAGTACTGCGTTTTTTTTGTATAGCCAAATATTTTGAGAAAAAAACGCTAAATAATTACATTTTGTAAACTGAATGTAGCAAATAAGTATACAAGTGTAAAATAAAACATTTGAAATTATGCATTCGTGTACAAATATTGTGTATATCTTGTGTAATGGCAAAAAAATAGGGAATACTATTGTGTAATTAAAAAAAATGTAGTAATTTTGCACCTGATTTTGTTTAGGAATATTTTCTAGTAACAATTAAATACTATACAAAGAATGAAGAAAATTTTCGCTTTTGTACTTGTTGCAACCATGAGTCTTAGTGCTATGGCGCAACACGAAATTGGTGCAGTAGTAGGCGGACTGAACGGTCTGAGCTACAAGTATTGGTTCTCTGACAATCTGGCTGTGCAGGCTGATTTGGCTGTTGGGTTGACTACTGTACCCGGCTCTACAACTTCCTCCACTTTGGGACTTTCCGGTAAGTTTGATTCATGGGGAGTCTATGATTTTACCATTAACCCGAATCTATTGTATCATATAGACCTGCCCAAAAACTTCAAGTTTTATTTAGGCGGTGGTGCAAATTTTGGTCTTGTTTCGGATTTGGATAATACAGACAAAGATCGTATTATGGGTAAGTTCGGCCTGAATGGTAATGTCGGTGTATGCTATCGTTTGAGCAATGTGCCTCTGGCATTAGCCTTTGATTTCCGTCCTGGTTACGGATTAGCATTCACTGATGCCGCTCCGAAGGATTTCAGTATGCACTATTTTGATTGGAAACTCGGTTTCGCTATTCGCTATTGCCTCTAATCGCAGAGAGAGAATAGGTCGTCTCGCGGATTGACGAGCATGACCGGAACTAAGGCACGTCTTATGGCGTGCCTTTCTTGTGGTCCGAAGAGGATGTCATCCAGTCCATATTCGCGGCTGGCAGTCAATACTAATAGGTCGTGCTGAAAATCCCGTTGCCGTTCACTGGCTTCGCGGATGAGAGAAAAACTGTCTTTGCGAGCCAATACAACCTCATAACTGATTGTTTCGCCTGTGCGTTGAATAATGCCCTCAATGTGTGTTACGATGCGATTGACATTGTTGCGCGCGTGCGAACCATAGTCGTTGGCCTGCAAGAGGATGATGTGCGCTCCTGTTTTACGCGCCAGATACGTACAGATTTCAGCCTTGTAGGTCTCTTCCTCAAGCATACTGACCGGGACCAGAATCCGCCGCAACGGCTTGACGGTCATCGTATTGGTAACAAACACATATGGCCGTCGTTCTTCGCGGCAGTCGTCCAGATGGTGCTGGATAGTACGCCGTTCGTTAGCGCACTCAATTAATCGGATATCTTCGTTATTGTCCCAAATCATTCTATTATTTGCATGTTATCCATGGTCTGCCGGTATTGTGCGGCAGCGGCTGCGTGACTTCCGAACGAGGAGGAGAATATATGTGTTCCGCTAAGGTCGGGGTTTGCGCACATAAACAGGTAGTTTGTCTTAGGGGCATTGAGCACCATATCAATCGTAGCGGGTGCCGGACAACGGATAGGGCCCGGAGGCAACCCTGGGTATTTGTAGGTGTTGTAGGGGTTATCCACCGCCAGATGGCGGTTCAGTATCCGCTTCAGTTTGAAGTCTCCTACCGCGTATTTGACGGTAGGGCATGCCTGTAGCAGCATTCCCTTGTGCACGCGGTTCAGATACAGGCTGGCTATCAGTGGCATCTCTCTGGGGTTATGGCTTTCGCCTTCTACGATTGACGCGATAATAGCCACTTCAATAGGTGTCAGACCTAACGAGTCGGCCTTGTCTCTCCGTTCCTTGTTCCAGAAGGTATTGTATTCGCGTAGCATGCGCGCGAAAAGTTGGTCGGCACTGATATCCCAAAAGACTTGATAGGTGTTGGGAATGAACAGGCAACGGCTCGTTTCTTTGTTAAAGCCGTATGAAGCCATGTATTCATTGCTGTCCAGCAGTTGCAGTACCTCCAAACTGTCCAGCATCAGATGGCGTGTCACGCGTCCGGCCAGTTCCTCGCGTGTCCGGACATAGTGATTCCAGGTAATATTAACCGGTGTCTGTTTCCCGTATTTCAGCCTGTCAATCACTTCTTTGTCGCCTATCCGTGTCGGGAAAACATAGTGCCCGGGTTCCGGATGGTGGAAGAGTAATATGCGGGCATGCAATCGGAAATCCGTTTCGCTGCCAATGTTGTAATCGCTCTCCATCAGTGCCAGTACGGAGTCGATACTCGCGCCGGGGTAGATGTTGTAACTGTGCTCTTGATTGTCTTTGGAACGGAAATTGCTTACCTGCAGCCGGTAGTATTGCTCCAATGCAAACGAACCGCCTAAGAGAATCAGTATTCCCAATACAATCAATACAGTGCGGACAACGTAGCGTTTTTTCATATGTCTTGTTCTGTTGGTTGTTTATTTATTTTCCGCCGACCAGCCGTTTGATTTCGGATAGTTTGTTCAGTGCCTCCAGGGGAGTCAGGTTGTTGATGTCCATTGACTTCACTTCGTCCCGTATCTGTTCCAATACAGGATCGTCTAACTGGAAGAAACTCAATTGCATTCCTCCGCGTGATTCTCCGATGTGCTCGGTAGGCCGGGCTATATTGCCACTCTTTGCCTCTGCTTCCAGGTCGGTTAGGATTTGGTTGGCTCGCTCGACAATAGATGCGGGCATACCTGCGAGTTTGGCCACATGGATACCGAAACTGTGTTCACTTCCTCCACGAATCAATTTACGGAGAAAGATAACCTTTCCGTTTGCTTCCTTGACGGATACGTTGTAATTGCGAATGCGGTCAAAGGTCTTTTCCATCTCATTCAATTCGTGATAGTGTGTCGCAAACAAGGTCTTGGCGTGTCCTTTGTTCTCGTGGATATATTCCACAATTGCCCATGCAATACTTATGCCATCGTAGGTACTGGTGCCTCTGCCTAGTTCGTCGAAGAGTACCAGACTGCGTTCGCTCAGATTGTTTAGGATAGAGGCGGCTTCGTTCATTTCCACCATGAAAGTGGATTCTCCTAACGAGATGTTGTCGCTGGCGCCAACACGTGTGAATATCTTGTCAACGATTCCTATTTTTGCACTTTCAGCGGGAACGAACGAACCCATCTGCGCCAGTAACACTATTAAAGCTGTTTGACGTAGCAGTGCGGACTTACCTGCCATGTTGGGACCGGTGATGATAATGATTTGTTGACTGTTGTTGTCCAGCATTACATCATTGGCAATGTATTGTTCTCCCGGAGGAAGTTGCCGTTCAATGACAGGATGGCGGCCCTGGTGGATATCGATTACCAGACTGTCATTCACATCCGGACATACATATCTGTTTTCGCTTGCTACAGTGGCAAAACTCAGCAGGCAATCCAATTGTGCCAGAACCTGGGCATCCACCTGCATTTGCGGAACCCATTCGCACAACGCCAGCATCAGTTCCTGATAGATGCGGTTTTCGATAATTTGTATCTGGTCGGCGGCAGAGGTGATTTTTTCCTCGTATGTTTTCAACTCTTCGGTGATATACCGCTCTGCGTTGACCAGCGTCTGTTTGCGGATCCAATCGGGAGGCACCTGTTCCTTATAGGTATTACGTACTTCCAAATAATAGCCGAACACATTATTAAAACCGATTTTCAGGCTTTGGATGCCGGTGCGTTCGATTTCGCGTTGTTGTATCTGTAATAAATAATCCTTGCCGTCCGTTTGTATGGCGCGCAACTCGTCCAGTTCGGTGTCTACGCCGCGGGCGATGATGTTCGGCCGTCCTTGCGCCAACGGCGGGTCCGGAACTATCTCACGCTCAATTCGGCTTCGCATCTCGGTGCAGGCATCTAATTCGCCTGCAAGCAGCGTCAGGTAATTGTTGTCTTTCGCTTCATCGCATACACGTTTGATGGGAACTATGGCGCGGAGTGCCCTGCCCAGTTGGACCATCTCTCGCGGACCGATACGCCCTGTGGCTATCTTGCTGACAATACGTTCCAGGTCTCCCACTTGTTGCAAGGCTTCACGGAGTGTCTCGCGGGCATCGGGATGGCGGTAGAGATGCTCTACCACAGTCTGGCGGTTGCGTATGGGTTGGACGCTCTTCAGGGGGAAGGCCATCCAGCGATGAAGCATACGTCCTCCCATTGGTGTGATTGTGCGGTCGATGATGTCATAGAGAGTACGGCTCTCTTCGGTCTGACCTCCCATTAACTCCAGGTTCCGAATGGTAAAACGGTCCATCCATACATACTTGTCCTCTTCGATGCGGCTCAGGTGCTGGATATGGCCGGTCTGAAGGTGCTGGGTCATATCCAGATACATCAGTATCCCTCCGGCTGCAGTTACGCCGGCCGGCATTTTTTCCAAACCGAATCCCTTGAGCGAACTGACGCCCCAGAGTTTCTGCAACCGCTCACGAGCAGTGCTCTCCACCAACATCCAGTCTTCCAACTCAAAGGTAAACCAGTGGTTGCCGAAGAATTGTTCCATCTCGGATTTCTTGCCGCGCAGCATTAGCACCTCTTTGGGCGCAAAATTGGTGAGGAGTTTGTCAATATAGTCGTTGTCGCCTTGGCCGGCAAGAAACTCTCCTGTCGAGATGTCCAGAAATGCAACGCCTGTAATATGTTTGTCAAAATGCAGACAGGCAACCCAGTTGTTCTCTTTTTGGGTCAGGGTGGTGTCTGAGTAGCTGACTCCGGGAGTAACCAGTTCGGTTACACCGCGTTTGACCAGTTTTTTTGTCAGTTTGGGGTCTTCCAGTTGGTCGCATATTGCGACACGAAGTCCGGCTCGTACCAGTTTGGGCAGATAGGTGTCGAGCGCGTGGAACGGGAAGCCCGCCATCTCCAGGGGCTGTGCGTTTGTATTTCCGCCGTTGGAGCGGTGGGTCAGCGTGATATTCAGTATTTTGCTCGCGCGTACGGCATCCTCCGCATATGTCTCATAGAAGTCTCCGCAGCGAAACAGCAGCATCGCATCCGGATACTGGGTCTTGATTTCGCGGAACTGCTTCATCATGGGAGTTAGTTCTTCTTTATTTGTCATATATAGTATTTATTTTATTCGCGTTAACCTGTATTAATACCGTTTATCTCAAATCCACTGTGATTTTGAGGTTGTAGCGCCTGCCGGTCAGATAGTTCGGACTGGCCCATTGCATGTTATAGGCATCGGATACCCAGAAATAGGAGTTCACGTTTTTCCAGCCGACCAGATTGAATACCTCAAATTGGATAGCCCATTGTTTGACATGCTTGGCGCTCGGCGCACGCATGAATTTTGCGGTCTTTTCATTGAAGATGTAGGTCGCGCCTAAATCAATACGTTTGTACGTCGGCATGCGTCCCCACGACTGGTTGTTGCGCGGTGCATAGAACGGTTGCCCTTCGGAGAACTGCATCTTCAGGTGGAATTTCAACTGTGGTAATTGGGGGATATAATCCTGGAACAGCATCGAGAAATTATATCGTTGTTCGGTGGGGCTTGGAATCCATGTTGAGCTACCTAATTGGCGCTGTCGGGCAGTCATGGTTGAGAAGGAAATCCAACTGTCAGCACCGGGAACCAATTCTCCGTATAGTTTCAGGTCCAGCCCGGCGGCGTAACCCTCCGAGTCGTTTTTTCCTGAATAACGGACGCGTACATTGTCCACTGTATAACTCTCCATCCGGTCAATGTATTTGCCGTATGCCTCTGCGGTCAGTTTGAACGGCCGTCCCCATGCTCGGAAATAATAGTCTCCGCCCAGAACCACATGCACGGAACGTTGCGCTTTCAGTTCGCGGTTGAGCCGGATGCGGGTGATACCCAGCGCATCGGTCAGTGTGTCACGCAGTTCTTTGTAGAAGGGTGCTTGGTAATAGAGACCGGTTGCCAGACGGAAACAGAAATCGCGTTTCCAACCAGGTATCCATTCTACAGAGGCGCGAGGCGAGGGGAGTACCTCATTGTTCCAACTCCACCACTGTAAACGTCCGCCTACGGTCAGTATCCATTGTCCGGAATGGGTGTCCCATTTGTGACGGTTTTGTACATAGGCTTGCAAACGGGCGGAACGCATTGAACTGTCACCCCGCATGGAGTAATAGAGTTCCATGGTTTTGCCGTCATTGGGGAGCGAATAGCCGGCCGAGTCGCGCCATTCCCATTCGCTGATGTGGTCGCGTATCAGTTCGGCTTGACCGCTTACACCCCATGATAAGGTGTTTTGTCCGCGTTGCCAGTTGCCGGAGTGGCTGAGAGCTATCACGCCGGCTTGCAGACTGTTGCGTGCGTGCTGGTGGAAAATACCCGTTCCCAATACGGACGACTGACCTTCGGAGGGGTTTATCTGTTCTGTCTGTATATTGCTGCTTTTTCCGCCATCGGCGGGCGCATTGGAGAGTACATATTCGCCGGTGATGTCGAAATTTTCACGCTCGTTGGTATAGAAACCGCTCACGTCAAAACCGAGTTCCACCTCGTTGCTCACTTTGCCCTTGGCGCTCAATGCTGCAAACGCAGTCAGAAACTTGTCTTTTTCTTGACCCTCATAGTATATACTCAGATTCTTGGCGTCCTGACCGCCGAACGACTCGCTCATCGAGTCCGGCTGAAAACGGTAATCGTTTTGGCTCACGTTGCCTAAAAACGACATCGTCCATGGGGTATTAATTTTTAATTTTTTATTTTTGATTTTCCACGTGATATAGGTCTGATAATCCAGGTAAGTCGGTTGATAGTTGCCGGCTGTCGCCAGACCGCCCAGCATGTACTTGCTCGTTTTGTAGCGGATGCCGTGCATCTGGCTGTAGGTGCTGTCTCCGTGACCGACATATACCTGTGCGCCTAACAGACTGGCACTCAAACTGGCCTCGAACTTGTCCGGACGTTTGTATGTGATATCCAGCACGGACGACATCTTGTCGCCGTATTGCGCGCCGTAGCCGCCGGCCGAGAAGCGGACGTTCTCTACCATCTCGGGGTTGACAAAACTCAAGCCCTCCTGCTGACCGCTGCGTATCAGCAATGGACGGTGTATCTCTATGCCGTTTACATATACCGAGTTCTCGTCAAACGAACCGCCGCGCACGTTATATTGGCTGCTCAGCTCGTTGGTCTGGCTCACTCCGGCAAACGTAATCAGCAGGCTCTCTATCGAACCGCCGGTCGCGTCTGGCATTATACGGGTCGTTTCGGCATCTATATGGTCCATTGTGCCTTGCGTATGCTTCAAACCGCGAACTTCTATCTCTGTCAGCAACTGCTCGTCGGTCAGCATTTGTACATTGATATTCAGCACGTCGCGCAGGTCAATAATCCGTTGTTGTACGCTGGTGTAGCCTATCATCGAAAACTCCAATACCACGGTGTCCGTTTCCTCCAACAGCAACTCGTAGTAACCGTTTTTGTTCGTCGCTGTACCACCTAATAACACCTTTGTACTTTGTACATTTTCCCATGCCGCTACGTTCGCCAGTTCGATACCTACGTTGTCCTGGTCAACTACATAACCGTATATACGCGCTGTGCGGGCGTACGTATTGCATACGCATGCACACAGGAACCAAAGATTTACTATTTTTAAGATTTTCCGCATGTATCGAGTGATCGGACTTTTATCGTACTTTTATCGTACTCTAATCGGAGGCAAAAAAGTATATGATTATTAAGAATTCTCGTTCAGTTCGTTATTAATATGTTCAATGTATGCCGTCAATTCCTCTCCGCCCGTTTTGGTCTCGGAGGAGGTGACAAACATAGGCGGTAACTCTTCCCATTCTTCCAGTAGTCGCTGTTTGTATTTTGCCACTTTGTCGCCCAATGCCACTTTGCCTAATTTGTCTGTCTTGGTAAAGACGATGGCAAACGGCACTCCGTTCTCGCCCAGCCAGTTGATGAAATCCAGGTCTATCTGTTGTGCTTCATGCCGGCAGTCGATGAGAACAAACAGACATACCAGCTCCTCGCGCAGCAGACAGTAGCGTTCTATCATCCGCCGCAGTGTATCTCTCTGTTTCTGCCCTGCCTGCGCATAGCCGTAGCCGGGTAAATCTACCAGATACCCGGAACGACCTCCCTTTGAAGCGGAAGGAGCGGCCTCCGCCGAGGAGGAATAAAACTGTACTTCAAAATGGTTGATTAGCAGTGTCTTCCCGGGCTTTTGACCGGTCTTTGCCAGCTTGGGATTATGGCATAGCATGTTTATCAGGCTGGATTTGCCGACATTACTGCGCCCGATAAAGGCGTATTCCGGTTTTCCATTCGTTGGAGGACAGTCCTTCACATCCGGACTGGAGATGATGTATTTGGCGTTTGTGATCATTCCTTAATACCTTTGCGCCTGCAAAGGTACTACAAAAATTGCACATACGCAAATTTTGAATACCAAAAATGCCATTTATATGCAAATACGTTGAATGCTCATGACACTGCGCGGAAATCTGTGGGCATATGCCATACGCACATTGCTTTTTTATCCCTGTGAATGGTATAATCGGGGCCTTTTTTCGGAAAAAAGAGGAAAAATATTTGCATATCTCCACAAAAATGTGTACCTTTGCAGACACGAAAAATTAAATCATGACCATGAAAAAGTTAATTGTGTTGGCTCTCGCCCTTCTTGTGGCGATGTGCGCCGTTTCTGCTACATTCTATCCTTCGCGTACTGATTTCCGGGATGAGCAGATATATTTCCTCCTGCCCACTCGGTTTTATGACGGAGACCCCTCTAACAATACACAGTGTTGGGACAATCAGTCTAAAAATGCAGGAGATCCTGCATGGCGTGGCGATTTCAAAGGACTGATTGAGAAAATGGATTATATCAAGGCGTTGGGATTTACGGCTATTTGGATTACTCCGGTTGTGGAGAACGCGTCCGGATACGACTATCACGGATATCACGCTATCGACTTCTCAACAGTGGACCGCAGGCACGAATCCGAGGGCGTCAGTTTCCAAACCGTGATTGACGAAGCGCACAAGAGAGGTATGAAAATCATATTGGATATAGTGCTTAATCACACGGGGAATTTCGGAGAAGCGAACCTCTGCAAACTCTTTAACCGCGATTGGAATGCAGATCCGTCTTCCTCGGATGAATCCTTGGTGCCCTTTACGAAAAAGGACGGAGGCCAACTGCCGGATAACTACTCCTCGCTGCCGGGCGGGCAACAATACACGGAACGCCTCGCACGGATGAAAAATACAACAGGCATCAACTACGATACGCATAACTACTGGCATCACTACGGTAATTTCAATTGGGATGACCCCAACCGTTGGTTTGCTCAGATTGCCGGTGATTGCGTGGATTTGAATACGGAAAATCCGGCGGTGTACAACTATCTCATTCGTTGCTATACTTCGTTCATTAAGATGGGAGTGGATGGCTTTCGTATTGATACAGGGGGACATATAGCCCGTCTGGCGTTCAACAAGGCATTCATTCCTGCCTTTGCTGCCGCAGGCGAAGCCGCCAAAGACAAACGAGGAGGAACACCGTTTTATATGTTCGCGGAGGTGTGCGCGCGTTATAGCTCTATTCTCTATCGCGACCAGGCATGCCTCAGTCCGTTCTTCTATACATGGGCTGAGTCAAAGAATTATGCTTGGGACAGCGATTCGGCCTCTTGGAACAGCTTGGCGGAGATGGAGGGATCTGCTTGCACATCGCACGTCAATTGGCAGTCTTGTTGGCAGCAGGCGGAGGATAACAAGGGCGGATTAAGCACACAGCCGACATCCAACAATGCATTGCTCAATGGAAACGAATATCATACACCCGATTATTCGAAAGCGTCAGGGTTGAATGTGATTGATTTTACGGAGCATTGGAATTTTACTACCGCAAGCGGTGCGTGGGGCATCGCACAGCCGGCAAACGACAAATACTACAATGACGCTACATGGAATGTGGTGTATGTGGATTCGCATGACTATGCGCCGGACAATGCGCCGCAGGACAAACGGTTCAGCGGTTCGCAGGATACGTGGGCGGAGAATCTGGCTCTGATGTTTACCCACCGCGGAATACCTTGTTTGTATTATGGATCCGAGGTGGAGTTTCAGAAGGGAAAACTGATTGACCAGGGAACGAATATCTCTTTGCAGGAGTCGGGACGCGCCTATTTTGGCGGATATATCAAAGGAAATGTGACAACAACCGATTTTGCGGAGTATTCCAACGCAACAGGAAACCTGGCGGTGACACTTTCTCATCCCCTCGCACGCCATATACAGCGCTTGAGCAAAATCAGAATGGCTGTCCCGGCACTCAGAAAAGGACAATATTCAGTCGAGGGATGTTCGGGCTCTTTCGCTTTCAAAAGACGCTATACCGATGCTAATACGGATAGTTATGCGCTCGTTTGTATTAGCGGAAATGCTACTTTCTCCGGCATACTGAATGGCACCTATACGGATTGTGTTACTGGAGATATTAGGAATGTGACCAACGGCACATTGAGCGTTACTTGCTCTGGAAAGGGAAACCTCCGTGTCTATGTTCTTTCTACGGCCAAGACGCCCGCTCCGGGAAAGATAGGAGAGGACGGCAAGTATATCTACGCCTCTGCTGCGGTTAACATACCTAATCCCGTATGGGATGGAACCGAGATGGAACTGACAGAAGACCCGGCCAACCCGGGCGACGATACGCAGGAACCTGTAGAACCCTGTTTGACGGATGTCAATGAACGCGCAGTGTTCTTCTCCAAATCAAGCGATTTTGGCAATACTGTCAACTGCTATATATGGCATACCGGAACGGGTACTATGGTACAAGTATGCGGCGGGTGGCCCGGAAAAAAGGCAACGTCTCTCGGTAACGGTAATTACAAGTTCGTGATACCTGATGACGCGAAAGAAATAGACAACTCTTGGCAGATTATTTGGAACGATGGCGGCGGCAACCAGACTCCGGACCTGAAATACCAGAACCAGTATCTCTACTCCGGAGAGAGCAAGAATGCTATTAAACCGACTGCCCTTGTTACGGCTATCTGTGAAGCTCGGACAGGAATAGATGGTACGCAGACATCTGGCTTGCAAATCTATGCTTCCCTCGGGACAATTGTTGTCATCGCCCCGTGGGAAATGCAGGGAAAGCCGTTGAATATCTATTCTTCCACAGGACTGCTTGTGCGTTCTGTTGTCTTGGAAGAAGGAATAAACCGGATTGATATGCAGGCTAAAGGCTTGTATCTCGTCGGAGATAAGAAAGTGGTGCTATAGTTCTGTCTCCGGTTTTTTCTGCCTTCGGATGGCGCTTTCTCAACGCGTTTTCTGTTTCCTTGCCCATACAATGAAAACGACAAGGCAGCAGAGAGTGACCAAACCGGCAATAACATACCCGATTACGCGTTTGTCCGGAGCGATATTCAGGCCCTCCGGCGCTATCAGAATGTAACTGGAGCACACCATGGTCATGAACAGCGCAGGTATCAGAGCTATCAAATATCCGAAACGGTACTTGCCTTTCTCTCCTGAGGGAAGGGTCGGGGAGAGGTTCTTCTTATAAAGCCAGCATGTGCCGGCCCACAGCGTAAATACCGCCAGTGTTTGATTCGTCCACGCAAAATAGCGCCATACAACGTTGAAATCCACGAACACCATTCCGAAAACGCACAGGAACAGAGGAACGGCAATTATCAGTCGTTTGGGAATCGGACGTTGGTCCCATTTTAGAAAATCTGCAACAATCAGTCGGGCGGAACGTAGTGCTGTGTCGCCGCTGGTGATAGGGGCGGCTATGACACCAATGATAGCTAATATACCGCCGAGTGTGCCTAACCAGCTGCGACTCACTTTGTCAATCACCAGTGCAGCAATGTTTTCACCCGGATGTTGGGCGGCAAAAGCCTGGAGACCGTCAATGCCGTATAAACCTTTCTCCGGATCGGCGAAAAACGTACCGGCTGCGGCTGCCCAAATCAGCGCTAATATACCTTCTGCCACCATGGCTCCGTAGAAAATCCAGCGGCCTTGACGCTCGTTGGTTATGCAACGCGCCATGATGGGGCTCTGCGTGCCGTGGAAACCCGAGATAGCACCGCAAGCAATGCTGACGAACATCATCGGGAACAGCGGCAGACCGTTGGTCTGGCGGTTATGCAAGCCGTCGAATACTTCCGGCATCTCGCTTGCATGCCAGCCCAGCATGACAATCATGATGCCGATACCCATAAACAGCAGTATTCCGCCGAAAATAGGGTAGAAACGACCAATCAGTTTGTCCACAGGCAATACGGTTGCCAAGGCATAGTAACCGAAAATAATCAGTACCCATACTATAGGTATCATGTGCCCGTGAAAATCCATGGTGCCCAAGCCGGCTAATCCCTGCAACAATGTTGCCGGACCGCTTAGAAAAGTAGTGGTTAGCAGTATGAGTAACACTAATGACAACAGGCGGATAAACATCTTCAGACCGGTTCCGCTGCCCACCTCGTCGCCGATAATATCCGGCAGCGATGCGCCACCCTTGCGGATACTCAGCATTCCGCTTAGGTAATCATGCACACCTCCGGCGAATATCGTTCCGAATACAATCCATAGAAATGCCGCCGGACCGTAGAAAATACCCATAATAGCACCGAATATCGGGCCAAGGCCTGCAATATTCAGAAACTGAACCAGAAAAATACGCCATGACGACATGGGAACATAGTCCACTCCGTCAGTCTTGGTTAATGCCGGTGTCTTGCGCTCCGGCTCAATACCGAAAATCCGCTCTACTAATACCCCGTAGGTGAAAAAGCCTACTACCAACAGGATGAGCGCTAAAATAAATGTAATCATCGATTCAACAATTTTGCATTGCAAAATTACTATAAAAATCCGACATATGCAAGCACATTGTAAAAAAATGCACTCGTATGGGTGCATTTTTGTGAGATAATTATCATTGTGCCTGTTTTTTACAGATGCTGGCAGCAAATCCGCCACCTTTTGCCATGCGGATATGCAAGGTGTCGCCGGAGTGGACTTTCCGGGTCTCTATCTTGTAATCGTATGGATGTGTCTCCCAGTCTGCATCGTCTCCGTCGCGGTAGAGAGTCATGGTATATGTCTCCCCTTCATCCAGCATAGATAGCGGAACGATTGCTTCGCGGGCTTCTTCATCCGTAATTCCTCCTATATACCAATCTTTTGTGCCTCGTCCTTGCCGTGCAAATATACAAAAATCGCCAATCGCTCCGTCCACCAGCATTGAGCGCTCCCAATCGCATGGTACTTGTTCTATAAAACGGAATGCATCCGCATGCTCCATGTAATGTTCCGGCAGGTCGCATGCCATTTGTAGCGGCGAATAGAAGCATACGAATAGTCCCAGTTGGTTCATCAATGTGGAATGCACCCGCGTTGTCGGGATAACGGGATTCTCGAAATGGAATACTCCGGGAGTATAATCTACTGGTCCGGCCATAATGCGTGTATAGGGTAGTACGGTTACGTGCTCGCACGGACTGCCGCCATCGGTGCTCCATGCGTTCCATTCTTGTCCGCGTACGCCCTCCTGGCTCATCAGATTGGGATACGTTCGTTGTAAGCCGGTCGGCATAACCGGCTCGTGGTTGTCAATGACAATGTGGTATTTGGCGGCTGTCTTGATAACATTCCGGTAATGACGTACACCCGATTGCCCTTTGTTCCATTGCAGACCGTCTCTCGTTCGTATAATGGGGGCTACATAGCCTGTTTTTATGGCGTGGATACCATACTTTGTATGGTAACGGTATATGCTGTCCAAGTCTTCTTCATAAGCGGCTGCATTTCCGCCGGTCTCGTTGTGTCCTACTATCTGTACACCCAAACTGTCGGAAAGACGGCTTAGATAGGCCATGTCCCAGTCGTCATAAGGCGTGGTGAACTCGAAATGTTTCCAGTCCTCCCAGCCTTTATTCCAACCCTCGGCTAACACTGCATCTATACCATGCGCTTGCGCAAAACGCAGATAACGTTCCATGTTCTCTGTGGTAGCCCCATGCTTAGGACCTTGTTCCCAGGTCATGGTCTTGATATGCATGCCCCACCATATACCCATGAATTTCATGGGTTTGATCCAGGAGGTGTCTTTTATCCGGCAGGGCTCGTTCAGGTTGAGCATGATTCGCGAAGCCACCATATCCTGCAGATTCTCTGTTAGTATGACCATTCTCCATGGTGTACTGAACGGTCGGCTTTCATATGCTTTGATGCTTTCGCCATCGGAGGATAACCGCTCTTTTCCGTCTTCCAGCCATGGTGTCAGATAGGTGCGCAGTGCCCCCTCGTGCACATGCAGGTTTTGGGCGGGATAATCGTTCAATGCGGCTTCATGCACAAATCCGTAACTCCCGTCTGCGAACGCAATAGTAATAGGTGAACAGAGCGTGTCCGAGGTGCATTCGCTTCCCGACGCATTGTTCTCACGGTGGATGGTCCTTTTCTCCCAGAGACCTTCATAATATTCTGTCCTCCATGGGATAGACCACGCTTCCGCATCTTGCGTAAAACGGTATTCTGTTGCTTCGTTCGTGATGGTTAACGAATAGTCTTTTCCTAGAAAATTAAATAGGGATACCGGATGCTTGTAGCGGATTGCAAAACCGTCTTCAAAAACGCGGAACTCAATCGTCATGTATGTGAATTTGTGCAGAAGATGCACATCCATTTCATAGTGACTGTCCCGAATAGTTCTTTCTTCTCCCCATACGGTTTCCCACTCGCTCAGATGGTCGCGTTTTTTCCAACCGGTCATGATAAAACCCTTTGTAAGGTCTGCTTCTTCAGCGGTTAAACCTAATGAAGACCAGCGGATTAAAGTATCTTTGCGATTCTCGGAGCTATGCCGGATGACGCTGTATTGGGGAACACCTCCTCTGGCCAGACGAAAAGAAACGGATAAATGGCCTTCCGGCGAACTGACTGATACGCGGTTGCAACTTGTGAAAATCAATAATGCTGCAAATAAGGGAAAGAGTTTTTTCATGTAGATTCAATATTTGCTGCAAAATTACAATTTTATTTGCACATACGCAAGCAAAAAATTAAACCTCTGCAATTTTGGCTCTTTGACTATTATACTATTACACAATTAAAACTATCTGGATTTGTGAATAATTGTAATTCCGTAAATCATTCATTATTGATGACTTGCAAAAGTGATATTGGAGGCATGTAGGAGTAATGTAGGAGTAATGTAGGAGGCAAGTCGATGTTATTGTGTAATTTTCCAGCGAGAGAGAGTAAGCCTTCACACAAAAAAAGAATACCTCTCGTTAGCCTTTTTTGTAGGTGTGTAAGAATATGAAAATTGCATGTGATTTATGCAATAATCGACAGAGCGAAGCAGCGGAGACCCCAGATTGGGATGTAGCGAGAATACCGTGAGACTCACACAAAAAAAAGAATACCTTTCGGTATCCTTTTTGTGGGCGTTTACGGATTCGAACCGCAGACCCTCTGCGTGTAAAGCAGATGCTCTAACCAGCTGAGCTAATCGCCCGCGCTTTGACGGTTATACAGAGATACCCCCTGCCCGTCAAGTTTTTCTTACATATCCATCGTCGTTCCGCGGCCGCGCATCGCGTAAGGATGCGACGAATCGGCACGCAAAGCGGGATTGTACA
This sequence comes from Bacteroidales bacterium UBA3843, assembly GCA_002392745.1. Classification (GTDB taxonomy): domain Bacteria; phylum Bacteroidota; class Bacteroidia; order Bacteroidales; family Paludibacteraceae; genus Colicola. The sequence continues at coordinate 156,838 of DGHR01000018.1, forward strand.
TCAGGCTGTTCGGCGTGCAATCGCATTCCGCCGCGATCTTGATATTGCTCGCGATCTTGCCTTCCCGACGCAAAGCAAACAGCCGTTCGACGACTTTGTCGCGCAGCGTCCACGGATCCATCGTGTTGACAAATATCTTTGTCACCGCTTCGAAACCGGCGGGGTTGCTGATGCGCCACTTGATCAGGATGTGCCACGGCACGGCGACGTCGACCGCGGGCGGACGATAGTACCATTCCTCGTTGCAGGGGATTTCGCTGCCCATCGCGGCGTGACAGGCGTGGACCATGTCGGACATACCGCGCACCTGTTCGGGCGTCTGGTTCCACGGCTGGTTTTTCTCGGCCTTCGAATAAATGGCGAGTGTCGGATAGCGGTGTCCGAAATCGGCGAAAGCGACGGCAAAATCGTTTTCGGCGAAGACGAGGTTCTGATATCCCGCGTAATTGACGGCGAAGTCGTTGTACATATTCGGGTTTTCGCGCGCCAGTTCGAATTCGGCTTCGTTGGATGCGGAAACGCCGTCAATGGCGACCAACTGCTTATGCAAGTGGTCGAACGACGCGCCGGCCTGATTGAGCCAGTTCTGAAACACGGTGACATAGCGCACATACCGGTTGGACAGGTAAACGTCTTTCAGCGCCTGAATGGTGAAGTTGATGAACTGATAGTGCATTTCCGGCGTCATCGTTCCGGAGGACGCCTTTTCGCCCGTTTCGTCGACGAAGTGGCGTTTTCCGATGATCAGTTCGTGCCCGCCGGCAAAGAAGCTGTTCGCCATTTTGAGCTTGCGGCCGGAGGAAATGCTGTCGATTTCCTGACGGGAAAGCCCGCTCATGGCCAATTTGTTTTCGACGATGGCAAGGACGTGCTCGCGGCCTTCGGGTTCGGAAATATAAGCTTCGCGGTGGGCGTTGGCCTTGTCGGAAATGACGTAGGCGTAGTTCTTTTCCCAGTATTCGTAGGAAATGATTTCGAACAGGTTGGGCACGCGGCGGAATTCGGCGGTCGTTTTGAACAGCTCGGACACCTTGAGGTTTTCAAGCGTCTTGAACGTTCCGTCCTCCTGTCTGACCAGCCGCATTTTTTCGGGCGGCGTTTTCAGATAGTTGACGGGGCAGAAAAAGCAGTAGTCTTCGACTTCCTTATGTTCGAACTGTGCGGCTTTTTCCTCTTTTTTATTGACGGTCGGGCGTTTGCCGCGGCCGGGGACGGTCCAAACCTGCGTTCCGGAGAACGGGTTGACCTGTTTGACGGTGCCGTCGGGCATTTTTTGCAAGAAATTCTGTTCGTAAACGCTGTGCAGCATGACAAATCCTTTGTGAACGAAACCGATGTTATACAGTTATAGCCGATTTACGGAAAAAATCCAGTTTTTAATCTTTTTTTTCGATAAAAGTTGACGAAAGGCGCCGAAAAGGTAATTCTGTTACCAGATTTTTTTGAAGAAAGGTTTTCCCATGAAAGTAATGTTTGTAACGAACGAATATCCGCCGCACATTTACGGCGGCGCGGGCGTCCACGTCGAATATCTGTCGAAAGAGCTGGCGAAACTGATGGACGTCGAAGTCCGCTGTTTCCACGACCAGCACTATCAGGAAGGATCGCTCAAAGTCGACGGCACGACGCCGGACGATTCGCTGTTCAAAGCCTGTCCGAAACAGCTCGCCTCTCCGCTGAAAGCCCTTTATGAAGGCTTGGTCTTCGCGGGCGAAGACATGACGGCGGACGTCGCGCACTGCCATACGTGGTACGCTCATTTTGCCGGCATTCTGGCGAAAAAGCTGTACGGCATCCCGCTGGTGATCACGGTCCACTCGCTTGAACCTCTCCGTCCGTGGAAACGCGAACAGCTGGGACGCGGCTACGACGTGTCGAGCTGGGTCGAAAAAACGGCGTTGGAAATGGCGGACGCGGTCATCGCCGTGTCGCAAAGCACGAAGGACGACGTCCTGCGCCTGTTCCCGAAAATCAATCCGGACAAGGTCAGCATCATCTATAACGGCATCGACGTCAACCAGTACAAAGCGTCCGAAAACACGGAAGTCCTGAACAAATACGGCATCCGCACGGACAAGCCGTACGTTTTGTTCGTCGGCCGCATGACGCGTCAGAAAGGCCTGCTCTACCTGTTGAAAGCGGCGTCGAAGCTCGATCCGGACGCGCAACTCGTTTTGTGCGCGGGCGACGCGGACACGCCGGAAATGAAGGCGGAGCTGGAAGGCATGGTCGCCAACCTGAAAAAAGTGCGTTCCAACGTGATCTGGATTCCGGAAATGGTGTCGCGCGAAGACGCGATTTCGCTGTATTCGCAAGCGGCGGTTTTCTGCTGTCCGTCGATTTACGAACCGTTCGGCATCATCAATCTGGAAGCGATGGCGTGCGGAACGCCCGTCGTCGCCAGCGCTGTCGGCGGCATCAAGGAAGTCGTCGTCAACGGCGAAACGGGCTATCTGGTCGATCCGAACCTGTCGGAAACCTTCCCGCACGATCCGAAGGACGCGGACGCGTTCGCGCAAGCTCTGGCGGACAAGATCAACGTCCTGATCCGCGATCCGGCTTTGGCGAAAAAGATGGGACAGGCCGGCCGTCTGCGCGTCGAAAAGAAATTCAGCTGGCAGAGCATCGCCGTCCAAACGAAGGCGCTATACGAAAAGCTGGTCGCCGAAAACAAAGCGGCGCAGGAATGAAATCTCCCGCCCCTTACGAAAAGCTCCGCCGTGAACAACGGCGGAGTTTTTTATCGCTTGCGTTTTTTTTCGGCTTCTTCGGCCAACTGCGCTTCGTACGCTTTCGCGACCTTCAGCCATCGGAACGTCGTCAGCACGACCGCCTGCATGAACCCGCGCGTTCCGGCCAGGAAATACCCTTGGAAAAAGAAGTACCGCACGAACCGCAAGGGCCATTCGACATAAAGCCGGAGCGCGGATACCCGCCGCCCCTTCTGCCGCATCATGCGCATCAGTTCGGAGCTGTGTTCGTTGTATTTCGCGACCGCCTGCTCCAGCGACAACAGCGAATAGTGCAACACTTTTCCCTTCATCTGACCGATCTTGACGCCCTTCGGCACGAAAACACGGTCTTTGTTCTGCTTGTCGGGCGGCAAAGTGCAGCGGGTCTTGTCGTACAGGCGCACGACGTTGAACGATTTGGAAAACAGTTGAGGCTTGTCGTCAAACGGATACATGTTGACGATACGCAGGTTGTAGGCGCCCGCCTTCGGTCCGGCGGCTTTGAAAGCGTTGATTTCGTCAACCAAAGGCTCGGAAAGCACTTCGTCGGCGTCAAGCATCAGCACCCAGTCGTTCGAACACAGCGTTTCGGCGTAATGCTTCTGGTCGCAATAGCTTTTCCATTCGTGAAACACGACTTTGCCGGTGAACTTTCGAGCGATATCGAGCGTGCCGTCGGTCGAACCGCTGTCGACGACAACGATCTCGTCGGCGACCTTCGCGGCGGCGCGCAACGTCCGTTCCAAGCGGTTTTCCTCGTTTTTGACGATCAGATAACAGGACAGCTTCATCCGTACCCCCTTATGGCGAAACGGTTTAAGAGTACTGAAAACGGAAACGAAAGGCAACGGAATTTATCTTGAAAACCGGAACGGAATCCGATAGCTTTTAATCGTTCGGAGCATAGCGCAGTCTGGTAGCGCGCCTGCCTTGGGAGCAGGAGGTCGCCGGTTCGAATCCGGCTGCTCCGACCATTCTGAAAAACGAACACGTTTCCCCGACACGCCGATAATACCGATATTCAGACCGGAAAGGCGATCGTTCGCATATTTGCGCTTTTCAAGTGAGGTTTTATGATAATTTTAATCACAGGGGCATCGCATACGGGAAAGACTTTGCTGGCGCAAAAAATGCTGGAAAAGTATCATTACCCGACTTTGTCGCTGGATTTGCTGAAAATGGGGATGATCCGCAGCGGTCAAACCGACCTGACCGCCCTTGATGATGACAAGCTGACGGATTATCTGTGGCCGATCGTGCGCGAAATGATCAAAACCGCCATCGAAAACAAGCAAAACCTGATTGTCGAAGGGTGTTACATTCCGTTTTCCTGGCGGCAGGATTTTAGCGAGGATTATCTGGCGAAAATCAAATACATCTGTCTGGTAATGAGCCGAAACTATATTTTGAATCACTTTGCGGACATAAAAAAACACGCCGACGTTATTGAACGGCGGGCGGATGACGGCGATTTTACGCAAAAGGAAGCTCTGAAGGACAATGAAAATATATTGCGACAATGCCGGAAGCATGGTTTGCCGTATTGTTTAACGGATGAAAAATACAACTTGGATATGGGAAAATACTGATGACGCAGGTAACGAAACCCGATCCGGATACGATTTTTCCGGTTCCGGATATTAAAACGGTAACCTATATCAGACCGACGATAAAAAATCCGAATATCATTGTCGGCGATTTTACTTATTTTGCCGATGTCGATTTTGAAAAACACGTTACGCACCATTACGAATTCAACGGCGACAAACTGATAATCGGTAAATTCTGCCAAATCGGCGCCGGCGTTGAATTTGTTATGAACGGCGCGAACCACCAAATGAATGCGGTTTCAACCTTCCCTTTTTATATTATGGAAGGGTTTAAGCAAGATATTCCCGATCGGAAAGATATGCCGCTGAAAGGAAACACCGTTATCGGCAATGACGTTTGGATCGGGCAGAACGTGACCGTTTTACCGGGGGTTCATATCGGTGACGGCGCGATCATCGGTGCGAACAGCGTGGTCGGAAGCGATGTGGAGCCCTACACGATCGCCGTCGGGAATCCGGCCAAAATCGTTCGCAGGAGATTTGACGACCGTTTAACAGCCCTGTTGTTAAAATTCAAATGGTGGGACAGGAGCATTGACGAAATCAACGAATTGATACCGTTATTGAGCAACGGCGACTTAAGAAAAGTTACGGAAGAAATACAAAAACTATTAGATAAGTAAGTTTATAAACTCTCTCCCCCGATTTAAGGGAATGATCCGCCCTCCTCTTTTTCCTTTACGATGAAAAGCCGCCGTGATAAAAAGCGTTTTCGTTCACGCTTGTTACGGGGGAGCTTTTCATGCGAAAATTCGGCTTTAAACTGTTCAGCACCAACTTGCGCACGGCGCCGTCCCTTATTCGGGAATGCGTCGACGCGGCGCAAGCGGCGACCGATCTGTTCATCGAAGTCATGGTCATGCCGGAAACGACGCCGGACGACCTGCGCGAATTGAAGCCCCTGTTCAAAGACGTCGAGATCCGCCTTCACGCTCCGCATCACACGCTCGGCTTCGACGTCGGCGACCCGCAATTGGAAAAGCATAACAGGCAAACGTTTGAAACCGTCCGGACGGCCGCCGACCTGTTCGGATCGAAAACGATCGTCGTCCACCCCGGATGCGGACACGGCAGGGAAGCGTTGAACGAAACCGTCCGGCAGCTCAAGCTCCTCGACGACCCCCGCATCGTCGTCGAAAACCTGCCGGTCATCGACGACGGCGACGGGAAGGAATTACTGGGCGGCACGGCGGAGGAAATCCGTTTCATCAGGGCGGAAACCGGATACGGTTTCTGCATGGACTTTTCGCACGCGGTCTGCGCGGCGGCGACGCTCGGTCGTGACCCGATAAAACATCTGGAAAGCTTTTACGCGTTGACACCGACGGTTTATCACCTCTGCGACGGGGAGCTGAACCGGAATTGCGACAGCCACCGCCACTACGGCGACGGCGATTTCCCGCTCGGATACTTTTTAAAAAATCTGACGGCGCCTGACGCGTACATCACGATGGAAACGGGCCGCGGCATACAAAATCAGAACGACCTTTGGATGAAGGACTACGCTTTTTTAAAAGCGCTTCTGTAAAAAAACGGATTTCTCATAAAAAGAAAGCGGCTCTCGCCGCTTTCTTTTCAACAGATGATTCTCACATACAGTGTTTGTTTGCACAAGCTATACCATTGCCGCTCCAAACGCACATATTGCCGACTCTGACATAGCTACATGATCTCGATCCACCCGGACGATCCTCGTTACGACTGTCGCGATCGACATTCTCATCTCCATTACAGTCGCAAATGTTGTCAATCTTATCATCGTTATCTTCTTGCATACATTTGCTATGCCAGTTCGCCGTTTTTCCGGCAACAACGCCTTTGGGACAGCAGAATTTATGACCGTACAGCGTATATTCCGTCATCGTGCCGGTACAGCTCCATCCACCCGGTTCCTTCAGGCATACTCCGCCGAACAACGAAAATCCCGTTTTACACGCTTCGCACGACCAGCATCCTTTGCTCAAAGAACAAGAGGAACAGTTGGATTGTTTGCTCTTGCATTCGCTTTCCGATTTGAAACAGCTTTCGATTTCATAATAGGACGAACAAGTGTAACATCCGTCTTTATCTTTTTTGCAATACTGGCAATTCTGCGTTTTTTCTTCACATGTCGCCGCATCCGTATACGTACAAAGACTTCCTCCCGGTATCAGGCACCGCCCCGTTTCCGCTTGCTTTAATTTACGGCAGGTGGAGGTAGGATCAACGTCACGGCAATCCACATCGGTTACACAACAATCTTCACTTTTCTTTTCGCAGACATGGTTTTTCGCTTCATAGCATTTTCCGAGGCAAATCCGATCGCTGCACGAACCTTCTTTGCAATATTGATCGTCTTCGCAATCGCTATCGGACGAACATTTGCCAACCACTGTTTCGCACTGACCGCATTGACCGTCCGAACCTGTCACACCTTTGGTAATCGTAAACGTTTCATCTTCCGTGCAGTCCTTCTCAATCTGTTGGTTGAGATCGCCGCAACTTTTCTTCACGCATTTAAAGCAGGCGCCGTCGGATCCGGTCTTCCCCGTTCCTTCAAGCTTTTCATCGTCATTGCAACTCAACTCCGTTTCAATTTTGAAAGTACCGTCGATTTCGTTACATTTCAGATCCGAACAGGTGTAGCAAACGCCCCGGGCCCCCGTCTTTCCGGTTTCCGCCGCAACTTTATCGCCGCAGTCGTAAGAATAAGACAGGTTGATTTCCGAACATTCTTTCAGCACACAGGCCTTCGATTCATCCAACTTGTAATCCTCGTTGCAGGAAACCTTGTCGCAAATGCCGGCGGTGGTACAAGCCGAGCAAGTTCCGTTGGCGACGGAGATTTGGCTCGGATCGCAAACGCAGTCGCCCGCCCCGTTCAGGGTATAACCGCCTTTACAGCTCAAACATTTGTTCGCGTTGCAAGTATCGCATTCGGAACCGTATTTTTTGCACGATACGCCGCAGCTACACGTCGCCTCGTTCCACGTTTCCCCTTCGCCGCAAGACTCTTCGGTCAAAGTGCAGGAGCATTCGCCGGCTCCGTTCGGAACGGTGCCCGTCGGACAATTACCGCATGTCGCATCCCCGGCGGCGCAGTTTTTACACACGCAGGCGGATTCATCCGTGTCGGCATAAGCCCCCGGCCGGCAGGAAGCGGCCAAGGCTTCCGCATCGCACTTGCAACCGCCGTTGCCGTTGCTTTTCTGGAAAGCGCCGCAGTTGCAAACTTCCGTCGCTTTGCACGAAACGCATTTGCCGCCGGAACACCGTTTTCCCGCGCCGCAATCGCTGTCGTAGGAGCAGGACCGGCACTGGCAGGCGTGCGGTCCGGTCTGTTCGCAGGTCTCGGCCGCCGAACAATTCGAATTGCGACAGGATTCGATCATGCTCGAATTGGTTTTACAAAGCGGGATGCATTTGTTCGAAAGGCAGTATTTCCCGCTCGGGCAATGGTTGTCTTCCTTACAGGCGACGCATTTCGCGCCGACGCAAAAATAACCTTTCTGGCAATCCTTGTCCGCCGCACAACTCGTGTTCACATGCTTGTGTTTCGAAATCTCTTTAATGGCGTCGTTTTCCGAAACTCTGTATAATTTCGCGGCCTTTGCCAACGTAAACGACGCGGAGTCGTCAAAAACGGAAGCTTGCGCCCGATTTCCCGAAAACGCGGTCAAAACGGCCGTTATCGCAAGAATGAATTTTATCATCGCGGTTCTCCCTACGAATTTATTACTACTTTTAACGTTATCACAAAATTATGGCGAAATTATGGCGAAGGCATCATTTTTTTCGAAAAACGCAAAAAAAGGCGGAAGTCCGCTCTTCCGCCTTTATTTTCTGAAAACAAAAGGTTACGTTCATTTCGGTTTGGCTTGGGCAACGGATTCCGGCGACACCGTGAACGACACCGTCGCCCCGTTGACCATATCTTGTTCGATTTGGATCGTGGCAAATCTGTTTTTGCTGGAAAAGCTCATCACGCTGACCTTCGAACGCACAACGGTCAGCTCTTTCCAACCGAATTTCGGCATTTCCGCCATATAGAAATCGAACATTCCGTTGACCGAATGGGGCACGGTGAAAACAAGCCGTCCGAACCAGGCCTTCTGACCGCCGAACAGCAAGGTCTGTTTCAAATCCATCGACGCCCGTTCCGGTATGGGAATGTCGTTGAACTGCGCAAAGGTCGGCGTCGGCGCGCCCTGCTCCGCACCGTCGGGATGACGCATCATCGATTCGGAAGTAACACAGCCCGTCAAAGCGATAAAAACGGCCGAAAGCAAAATCTTTTTCATTGTCCGCCCCTCAAAAAGTCATCGGTTTCGGAAAGAATAAGCCCTTTTTGGTTAAAAACGTCTTAAAAGTTGACATTGCCGGACGCGTCGATATGATAGCCGAAAACGATTTTGCTAACGGAGTTGCGGAAATGACCCGATACATCTTTATTACAGGCGGCGTGGTGTCTTCATTGGGCAAAGGCATGGCTTCGGCCGCCGTAGGTTCGCTTCTGCAGGCGCGCGGCTACAAGGTCCGCATGCGCAAAATGGATCCATATCTGAACATCGACCCCGGCACGATGTCGCCGTTCCAGCACGGCGAAGTCTTTGTTACGGAGGACGGCGCCGAAACGGACCTCGATCTGGGTCATTACGAACGATTCATCGGGAACTTCTGTCATAAAACGGATTCCGTTTCGGGCGGCCGGATTTACCATAACGTTCTGACGAAGGAACGCCGCGGCGACTATTTGGGCGCGACGGTCCAAATGATTCCGCACGTCACGGACGAAATCAAGCTGTTCATCGAATCGGACCTGACGGACGAAGACTTCGTCCTGTACGAAATCGGCGGAACGGTCGGCGATATCGAAGGCACGATCTTTCTGGAAGCCGCCCGTCAATTCGCAAACCAGGTCGGCAAGAACCGCTGTCTGTTCCTGCACCTGACGCTTCTGCCTTACATCGCGACGGCGGGCGAACTGAAAACGAAACCGACGCAACACTCGGTCAAACAGCTTCTCGAAGCGGGGATACAGCCGAACATCCTGCTGTGCCGTTCGCAAAAGCTCCTGTCCGATTCCGAACGCGGCAAGATCGCCTTGTTCTGCAACATCGCGCCGCAGGACGTCATCGTCGCGCTGGACGCCGACAGCATTTACAAAATCCCGCTCCAGTATCACGAGGAAGGTCTTGACGACCGGATCCTGCACTATTTCGGAATGGACGACGCGCCGGCGCCCGACCTGACGCGCTGGACGAACATCGTATCGGTCATCGGCCATTGGGAACACACCGTCAGAATCGCCGTCGTCGGCAAATACTGCGATTTGCTGGAAGCGTACAAATCCCTGAACGAAGCGATTTGTCACGGCGGCATCGCGCATAAAACGAAAGTCGACGTCAAATGGATCGAATCGGATACGCTGGAGGACAAATCCGACGACGACATCGCCCGTATTTTTTCCGACGTTCAGGGGATACTCGTCCCCGGCGGATTCGGCGTCCGCGGCGTCGAAGGCAAAATACGAGCGGAACGTTTCGCCCGCGAAAACAACATCCCGTTTTTCGGCATCTGTCTGGGCATGCAAACGGCCGTCATCGAAGCGGCGCGCCACCTGCTCGGCATCGAAAACGCCGGTTCGACGGAGTTTACGAAGGACTGCACCCCCGTCGTCGCTCTGATGACGGAATGGGAACAGGACGGACGCAAGCAGATCCGTTCGGAAAAAACGGACGTGGGCGGCACGATGCGGCTGGGCGCCTATCCGTGCGTCCTCAAGGAAGGTTCGCTGGCGTCAAAGCTTTACGGGGGCGCGGCGCAGATCGCCGAACGCCACCGCCACCGCTACGAAGTCGACATGACCGTCGCCCGCGAATTGGAAAAGAAAGGCTTTGTCGTGTCGGGCGTATCGCCGGACGGATTGTTGCCGGAAATCATCGAATTGGCGGATCATCCGTTTTATCTGGCGGTCCAGTTCCATCCAGAATTCAAATCCCGTGCGTTCGATCCGCACCCGCTCTTCAAAGGCTTTATCGCCGCGGCGTTGAAGCAAACGGCCTTGTTATAAACGCTTTGACGGTTTGAAAAAACGCAAAAGCGCCGTATACTGTCGTCGGATTTAACAACAAAGACAAGGACGAATCCATGCTTGTGACCGTCAGGAAAATTTGTATCGCCGTTTTGCAAATCGTCGCATTCATTGTTCTTCTGACCGGCGCGAAAGCCTTTTTTTCGCCGTTGTTCACGGAATTGTACATGTTGACGCCGTTTGTGTTTTTCTGCACCGCGGCGGGATTTTTCAGTCTGTTCCTGATTCGTCAGGCGGCCTGTCTGGCATTTTTGCCGAAAGCTCGGCTGAAAGGCATTTTGCGCGACGGGGAAATCGCTCCTTCGCCGTCAAAGTATTTTTCACGCGTTTTCGGCGCACCGTTTCTGAAAAGGGTTTTTCTGTACGTCTTTTTGTTTTCCGTCGAAGCCCTTTTCCGCCTGTTGTCGATACGGCTTTATCTGATTTTGACGGGATACGCGGTCCCGTTTCCGGAACGGCTGGCGAACCAATCGGCCGTTCTGCCGTTTCTCGTTTCGCTGGCGGCGGGATTTCTGATCATGGAATTTCCGTTTTACGAAGTGTTCTATAAGCACGCCTTTGCGAACGCATCGAACCGCCTTTACGAATACCGCTTCGGGCTGAAAGCTTTTTTGTATGTTCTTCTGCTTTACGTCCTGTCCGTCCTCGTCACGTACGTTTATATCCGAACGGGAGCCGTCGATATGACTTCCAAAACCGGCTCTCTGGCCGTTCTGATCACACTTGTCCCGTTCGGATACGCATTGTGGGCGGGCATGTACATCCCCAACGCCCGACGGGTTCTGTCTGAAAAGTTGCATACGTTCTTCCATCCGAAAAATCGCGTCCGAAAACAATGACATTCGGGCAACATCGTTTGACAAAGCAAGTCCCCGCGCTTAAAATTGATTCCGCGCTTTAATCAAGTGAGGTGGCCATGTCCGTCAAAGAAGCCTTTTCCCCGACAAAAACGACCTGTTCCGACGAAAAGCCGGTGTTGGACGCCGATTTGTCCCTTTGTCCGGAAAAGGACCGTCCGCGCATGATCGCGCTGATCAACCGTCTGGCGAAAAGCGAACAAGGCATGGACGCCCTGACCGTCGCCGTCAAAAACGGATACCGTTTCACTTTCATGGCGGAAGACAAAAAAGCCAACGGTTCAACGAATTTCTTTTCCAAACGTGTCACGCTCAACCCGTTCCGTTCGGACGACAAGCTGATCGGGACGCTGTGCCACGAATGTCGCCACGCGGGACAAAACGCGCGTTCCTCCGTCCTGCGGTTTGAAGACGGCTGGGACATCCGTTCCAACCTGCTCTACAACCGCGCGATGGAAGCCGACGCGCAGGCGTGCGCTCTCGCCGCCTGCAAAGAGCTGGAGCTGCGGGGCGACAAACGGCCTTATGCCGAATTTAAGGAAAAATACCCCGAAATCGAATCGGCTTTCGCCAAAGCGTACGAAAAGGACGGCAAGATCACGGATAACGCGATGACGGAAGCTTTTAAAGGCTGGTACGATCAGGAACGGATAAAAACGCTGTACGAACAGGGATACATCCTGCGCCCGCTGGCGAACGATCTGAAATGGATACAGAAAGGGCTGGACGGAAAGCTTTTCGACCGCTCCGTGTCGGCGCAACTGACGGTCGGCGAAATCACGCAAACAAAAACGGGCAACTACTTCACGGACGATCCGGAAATCCTGAACGGCGGAAAGTACATGGCCGTCGCCGAAGACACGATGGAACAGATGAAAAACTACGTTGCCGCGCGAAAGCAGGCGACCGGCGGCAAAGATGACTGTTCGGCGATTTTAAAAGGCATCCCGACACGGCCGACTTATGTCGTTCCCGATATGATTCAAATCGCGCCGCCCGTCGGGAAACAAGCCCTGCCGCCGGCGATGAAACGAAAAATCACCGCCGCCAAAAGCCGTTAAAAAAGGAGTCTTTCGGCTCCTTTTTCGCTTTATTCGAAAGTCGATCTGACTTTCTTTTTCCGACAAAAAAACGTCAGAAGTCCGCCCGCCAACGCCATGGAAAACCAAGCCGGACAATGGAAAATGCGGGTAAAGAAGGAATTGGTCTCAAACGGCGTTATTCCCGTTACAATCGTAACGACGTCGCCGGTCGCGATGCTGACGTAATTTTCCGCCCCCAATGCGGCCAACGTTTCGGCGGACGCCGTAATGCCCGCCGCGATCAGAAAAAACCAACCGAAAAAACGACCCATACTCATTTTCTTTTCCTCAAACACAAGGTTTCTGCCTCGTGTTCAGTATGCGTCATATAATTTTAATATTTTGTAAAAATCAAGCTTATTTTTCAGTATTTTATCTAAAAAAAATCGAAAAAAGCGGATAAAAGGCTTGCTTTTGTTTCCAAGATGGTCTAGTTTCACTTCATCTTTTCACGCGGATGGATGGCCGAGCGGTTGAAGGCGCACGCCTGGAAAGTGTGTAGAGGTGTAACAGCTTCTCGTGAGTTCGAATCTCACTCCATCCGCCATTAAAAATCCCCCTCATTCCGGGGATTTTTTTATACCCGTTTACAGGAGGAATCCCCCATGAAACAGCCGCATATCGGATTGGACGAAACCGTCGGCGCCGCATACGCCGTCCTGCCGGGGGATCCCGCGCGAATCGATCGCGTCGCCGCTTTTCTGGACGACCCGCGCGAATTGGCGTTCAGCCGCGAATACCGCAGTCTGACGGGCTTTTACAACGGCGTTAAAATTCTGGCGATGTCAACGGGCATGGGCGGTTGTTCGACGGGCATCGCCGTAGAGGAGCTGGTCAGGATCGGCGTAAAGGCCGCCGTCCGCATCGGATCGTGCGGCGCTTTGCAAAAGGGAATCGGATTGGGCGATCTGATTATCGCCGAAGCCGCCGTGCGCGACGACGGCGCGTCGTTGGCGTACGTCGATTCGCGCTATCCCGCCGTCGCGGATTTCGATTTGTTGAGCGCGTTGAAAAAAGCAGCGGAGCAAAACGGCTTTCCCCATCACGTCGGCATCGTCCACAGCCACGAAAGCTTTTACATCGACGACAACGCCGAACAGGAAGCCGGCTGGGCGAAGCGCGGCGTTTTGGGATCGGACATGGAAACGGCGGCGTTGCTGACGATCGGTCGTCTGCGGGGATTGAAAGCGGCGTCCATACTGAACAACGTCGTCGCGACGGGCGAAAGCACGGCGGAATCGATCGGCGGCTACGCTTCGGGCGAAAGCCTGACCGCGACCGGCGAAAAGCGCGAAATCAAAACGGCTCTGGACGCGCTGACGTCCCTATAACTTTCGTTCGGCTTGCCCTCGCCTTTCCGCATCCCCATATCTCTTGTGTGAAAGGAGGTATGTATGCAATCGAAGTACAAAGACATCACGCTGCAGGGAATTGATCCGTACGGCAAGAAACGGAACTATTCGCTGAATGATTTTCAAGGGGAAAGAGTCGTTCTTTACTTCTACCCGAAAAATGACGGCGCGCTTTGCACGAAGCAGGCCTGCGATTTTCGCGACCACCGGACGCGGTTTCCGAAAAACGCCCGCATCATCGGCGTCAGCGGCGACACCCTTGAAAGCCATCGCAATTTCCACGGCAAGGAAGGACTGAACTTTATCTTACTGTCCGACCCCGAACGGAAATTGGCGAAAGCTCTGGACGTCCCGGTCATGGCGGACGGGTGTACGGAACGGACGACCTTCCTTTTGGACGGTGACGGCAATGTCGAAAAATCGTGGAAGAACGTCACGGTGACGAACCACGTCAACGACATTATCAAAACCATGCGGCGATGAAAAATCCCCCTCGGCGTCAAACCCGAGGGGGTATTTCTTTTATCGGAAATCAAGCGTTTTTCAGCTTTTCGATTCCCTTTTCGATACGGTGCAGGCTTTCGTCTTTGCCGAACAGGTAAACGGCTTCGACGGCGCCGACCGGCGTGCATTGCTTTCCGGTCAGAGCGGTGCGGACCGGCCACAGGAACTGCCCGTTCTTCATGCCGAGTTTTTCCGGAACGGCGAGCAGAACGTCGTGCACGGCTTCGATCGACGAAAAGTCGGTCATGCCGGCAATGACGGTTTTCGCCTCCTCCAACGCCTTCAAAGCGATTTCCGGCGTCGTCTTCATCTTTTTGTGAACGTACATGTCGATGTCGTATTCGAGCAGCTCGTTGATAAAATCGACGGCTTCGGGAATTTCGTTCAGCACGTTGACGCGCGGCTGGACGCATTTCGACAGCGTTTCCAGATCGATTTTGCGGGTGATGTCCTTGTAGTACGGCAAAGCGTACTCGTGGAACTTTTCGACCGGCAGAGCGCGGATGTAAACGCCGTTCATCCATTTCAGCTTTTCGGGGTCGAAAATCGCGGGCGACTTGTTCAGCCCTTCGATGTTGAAACACTCCTCCAGCTCCGCCATCGAATAGATCTCGCGGTCGTTCTTCCCGCTCCATCCGAGCAGAATGATGTAGTTGACGACGGCTTCGGTCAGATAGCCTTTCGCGATCAGGTCCTGGAACGACGCGTCGCCGTTGCGCTTCGACAGCTTCGTGTGTTCGTCCTTCATGATCGGGGGCAAGTGGACATATTGCGGGATCTCCCATCCGAACGCGCGGTACATCAGGTTGTACTTCGGCGTCGAGGACAGATATTCGTTGCCGCGCAAGACGTGCGTGATCTTCATCAGGTGATCGTCGACGACGTTCGCGAAATTGTAGGTCGGGAAGCCGT
>DGHR01000008.1:0-32118 GCA_002392745.1 Bacteroidales bacterium UBA3843
TATATGGCGTTTCGCCGGAATAAACAGGAGTAGCGCCAAGCTCCCAGAGGCTGTTTTGCCATTCGCGTCCCCATTCGTCATTAAAGATAATGCGTGCGCGGAAGACAGGTGTGTAAGTAGCATCTGCTGTGGCAGGCAGCAACTCAGGTGACCAGCCGTAGAACTCTAATCCATCCTTGGTCGGTGTTGCGCCCGAATAGACAGGCACCACATTCTTCTGCCATTCGCTCTGTTGCAGCACATTGCCGTTGCCGTCCTCAAACGTGATAGTGTATTGGCGGTCCACTTGCGAATAGACAGCTGTATAGGTAACATTTCCGGTCACCTCCGGCAAGACTTGTACTGTTTGAGCGGTTGCGGAACTAAACCAGCCAACGAAAATATAGGAGAATTCTGCATCGGTGTCGCGGTGCGGCGTACCTTTGCTGTAGAATGGAACGGTGCCATACTCGAAGAGCACTTCCTCCAGAACAGTGTCGTTGTAGTTTTTGAAGGTAACGGTATATGGATTAGCCACATAACGCGTATGGATTTTCATATTGCCCGTTACGTGTGAGAAATCCTCTTCCCAACCGGCGTAGGAATAGCCGGTAGGTACAGGACCGTATGGATAATTGGCATCGGCAACCGGATAAAGCGGTTCCGGCTCGATGGCAGGCTGACCTGCTACCACTTTTTGCGCAGCATAACCGGCATGAACTGAGTTGAAACGAATCTCGGTGCCGTCACCGGTATAGTTGGTGCCAAAGTTTATGTTGCGATAATAGAATGTGACAGTGAAAAGCTCTACATCCTCAATAGGACGGATTTTATCCTGCACAATGGTCCTTGCTACCCATTGGGCACTTTGCTTGTAGGCATTGAACTTAGCGGCAGGCACATAGAACATCAGACTACTGTTCGTGCCATCGAAATACTCCTCATAACCGTTATCATGTTGCAGGATTGCAGGATGATCGGCAAGCATGGTAATTTTGGTCAGGCTGCTGCAGTTCTTGAAGCATTGAGCATAAAGCGTATCAATGGTCGCAGGCAGGGTAATCTCTGTAAGACCTGTACAGCCGTAAAAGGCTGCTTTTCCGATGGCATTCACCGTATAGGTAGTGCCATAGATATTCAGCGCGGAGGGTATCTCAATCGCGCCGGTGACATAATCTGCTTGCTCCGTAGCAGAGGCGGACAAGTAATCCACTTTGGCGGTGTGGGCTTCATGATTGAGAGTATAGCATATGCCATTGGAATTATACCCAACACGATACGAGGCGCTATTCCAAAACGAGTCTCCAGTGTACGCCGTATACGCCTCAGCAGAAGGAACAAACACCATCTTAGGCATATATTCGCTGCTGAAAACCACATAGTCATGTTTGGGTGGTATCGGAGTTAGCAGTGTTAAGTATTTGAAAGAAGAAACGCCTACAAAGGCTCCTATTCCGATAGAATCAATACTCGCCGGTAAAATGACTGAAGTCAGATTTGCGCGATCCTTAAACGCATACCCTGCTATAACGGAGATTCCATTAGGCACTACATACTCACCTTCATATGATCCGGGCAAATAGACAAACAAGTGAGAATTATACAGCGGTTCTGCTATCGCATGATTTGTTTCAAAGGCACCCTCAACCACACTGGTAACGCTCTCCGGAATATTAATAGAGGAAAGCCGTTTACATTTGTAGAAAGCATTGTATTTAATAGTCGTTACGCCTTCCGATAGTACAACTGTGGTCAATAAGGTATCATTGCCGAATGCTCGTGCAGGAATGGTTGATAATGTACCTGGAATTGTAATATTTGTCAAAGCTGAACACCCCCAAAAAACATCCGCTCCGAGAGACGTCAGCCCTGTAGGAAGGTTAATTGTCGTTAATGCCTTGCAACCACCAAAGGCGGCAGCTCCTATAGATGTCAGGCCTTCATGAAGATTAACCGATACCAAAGCACTACACTGATCGAACGCCAAATCTCCCATGGACGTTACTCCGGCAGGAATGTCAATCGCCGTTAATGCGGTACAATAGTAAAAAGCATATTTGCCAATAGACGTGACACTTTCGGGGATAGTAAAATTTACCATTTTGCAGCCTTGGAATGCATACGCACCGATATTTGTTAATCCATCGGGCACTACAATGGATTCGACGTCAGCGCGGAAAGTATGCCAAGGTCTGTCGGCAGCTGCGGCATAATCCGTCATGGCACCCGTGCCGGTGATGGTCAGGGTTTTCGTGGTCTCGTTGTACGACCAGTTGAGGTTGTCGCCGCATGTGCCGCTCGTCTGAGCCTGCAGACCGATTGCCGCGAGAACCGCAATGAATAACGTAAATAATTTTTTCATAATAATACCCTCATTTGTGTCGGGCACAACATTAAAGTTAAATAATCGGGTTGATTGGTTGGTTGTATTGTTGTATTAGCGGAAGTTCCAGACCGCTTTGTTATTCCGAACAAACCGAGTGCTCGGCATAACAAAAAAGGCAGCACATAGCCGCAAAGCTATGCACCGCCTTCTGCGTTGCTATCCATCCCCGTATTTTACGACATTTCCGTAATGGGGGGGTAAAATCAAACATCAAACCATTTACCATTTATTCATTTACCATTTACCATGTACCATTTATCGGGTTATTGGTGTTGGTCGTCTTCCAAATCTGCTGCAAAGATACTACATTTTTCCGGTAAATGTGTTATCATTATTTGAGAAAGATTTATCATTTTGTGAAAATTATCAGTATTTTTCGACAGGTGTCAATTTTTCTACACCGAAATAGAACATTTGGTGGCCATATTCGCCATTCAGCAGATATAGAACAAGATAACGTTAATATATGGTCCGTGGATTAGTAAGTCTTTTGAAAAGACATAAAAATAGCCTCACTACGCGTGGAAACTATTTTTTTATTTGCGTATATCAAAAAAAAGCAGTAAATTTGCACCCAAATTAAAATGCGTAGTATGGCCTTATGACAATTGCTGTATTTGGAAATGCAATGAAACCGCAGACGCTGGTCGAGGTGCGCCACATCCTGGAGTTCATGACCGAAAAGGGGGTGCACGTGCTTCTGTCACAGGAACTGCGGCAGGAACTCGACTTGCGCGAGTACCCCGGATTCCCCGAAAACTGGGACAGCGACCGGCAACCGGAAAACGTGTATGGCGAACCTATTGATTTTGCCCTCTCGGTCGGCGGAGACGGTACCTTCCTGACCTCATCCGCAGTCATCGGAGACAAGAACATACCTATCCTCGGCGTCAACGTGGGGCATCTTGGATTCCTCGCGGACGTACAGGCGCAGGACCTGGATGTCATTCTGCAGAAACTCGTTGCCGGCGAGTACACTATCGAGCAACGCAGCCTGCTCAATGTGGCAGTGCTGGACAAAGACGGCTCCATGCGCAACGACCTCGTCATGGCCCCCAACGCGCTGAACGAAGTGGCAATACTCAAACAAGGGCTCACCAACATGCTCTCCATCGAGACGCGGGTCAACGGCGAACTGCTCCATACCTACCATTCCGACGGGCTGGTGCTCTCTACACCAACCGGCAGCACCGCATACAACCTCTCCATCGGCGGACCGCTCATGGTGCCGCAGAACAGAGCCATCATCCTGACGCCAATCGCGCCGCACAGCCTGACCGTCAAACCGCTTGTGGTACCCGACGACTGGACCTTCGACATCCGCGTCAGCAGCCGCTACGATACATACATGGTCTCGGTGGACGGACGCAGCCAAAGCCTGAGCACGGACATGAGCCTCCATATCGAACGCGCACCCTACACCGTCAAAGTGGTGCAGATAGGCGACAACAGTTTCCTGAAATCCCTGCGCACCAAACTCAACTGGGGGAAATAAAATAAAGAACGAAGAAACGATGTATAATGTACGATTAATTGATTAAGGAGTCAGGAATAAGGAATAAAGACAAAAATGTGTCGTCTATAGTAACTTGTCCTGATTCTTGGCTCTCAATTCTCAATTCTCAATTCTCAATTCTCAATTCTCAATTCACCAATAACCTCTCACCTTTATGATCTTCAACGCAATAGTTTGGGATGTGGACCCGATACTGATTCATTTCGGGGACGGAGGCATCCGCTGGTACGGCCTGCTATGGGCCATCGGGCTGTATATATGCTGGGCGGTCAATGAACGGATGTACAAACACGAGAACTGCCCCGCAGAATGGCCGGACCAGTTATTCTTCTGGATGGCTGCGGGGGTCATCATCGGTGCACGGCTGGGGCACTGCTGGTTCTATGAGTGGCACGACGTGACCAACCCTGCCTTGGCCGGGTACTGCGAATATATGCGCATCTCCAACGAACCGTGGCACCTCTTCGGATGGGAGTTCAACTACCGCAACCCCTATATCGAGCACCCGCTCATGCTGCTGAAGATATGGGAAGGCGGATTGTCGAGCCACGGCGGCGCTATCGGACTCATCACCGCCGCTATCCTGCTCAACAAATACCGTTTCAGCCGCTACCCGCAGTTCCAAACCAGTTGGCTGTGGATTCTGGACAGGCTGTGCGTGGGCGTTTGTTTCACCGCTATGCTGATCCGGCTGGGCAACCTGATGAACAGCGAGATTTACGGCGGTCCGACCGACCTGCCATGGGGATTTATCTTTGTGCGCGACGGACAGACGGTGCCTTGCCACCCCACACAAATCTATGAAATCCTGTATTGTTTTGCCGCACTGTGCGTCACATGGCCGCTCTATTGGCGCACCGACGCGCGGCGGCGCGAAGGACTGCTCCTCGGGATTTTCTTTGAGATAGTGTTCGTCACACGATTCCTGCTGGAGTTTATCAAAAACGACCAGGAAGCCTTCGAGGCAGGCCACGTGCTGAACATGGGACAGCTGCTCAGCATTCCGTTCATCGTGCTCGGCCTCTACCTTATTATACGCGCGTACAGGCGTCCGCTCCTGCCCGTGGTGGACAAACAACCCAAGAGTCTGGATAAGAAATACCAAGACAAGTAACGAAGGAACAATGTATAATGTACAATTTCACCTTTCGACTTTCGACTTTCGACTTTTGACTTTCACCAATAACCCGGAACGTCCTTCCGTTGAAGCGGAAGGAGTGGCCTCCGCCGAGAAAGGTAAAAAAAACAATAACCAATCACAATTCTCAATTCTCAATTCTCAATTCTCAATTCACCAATAACCAATAACCTTTCGACTTTCGACTTTTGACTTTCGACTTATATGACAAAAAAAGATTTACGGATAATATTTCTCGGCACGCCGGAGTTTGCTACTGCCAGCCTGCGTGCCCTGGTGGAAGGCGGCTACAATGTAGTTGCCGTAGTTACCATGCCTGACAAACCCGCAGGCCGAGGGCATCAGATGCAGTTCTCAGATGTGAAGAACTACGCCCTCTCGGTCGGACTCCCTGTACTCCAGCCCGAGAAACTGAAAGACGAGCTTTTCATAGAAGCGCTCCGCAGTTACCGCGCCGACTTGCAGATAGTGGTAGCCTTCCGCATGCTGCCGGAAGTGGTATGGACCATGCCCCGGCTCGGCACTTTCAACCTGCATGCCTCGCTACTGCCACAATACCGCGGCGCGGCGCCCATCAACTGGGCGGTCATCAACGGAGACACGGAAACAGGCGCTACCACCTTCATGCTCAAGCACGAGATAGACACCGGCAACATGATTCTGCAGGAACGCATTCCTATCGGTCCGGACGAGAACGTCGGTTCCGTACACGACCGCCTCATGCGGATGGGCACGGGGCTGGTCACACGCACCGTTGACCTCATCATCGATTGCGAGAACAGCGGCAAACCTCTGCCCACCACGCCGCAACCCGAAATAGCGGAACTGCGGCCCGCACCGAAGATTTTCAAGGAAGACTGCGAGATTCATTTCGACCAAATGACGGCAGAGCAGGTGCACAATTTCGTCCGCGGACTCAGCCCCTACCCCGCCGCATGGGCTAACCTGCACATCAACGGGCAGTATTTCGAGAACGTGAAGATTTTCGCGGTCGAAGTGCGCTCAACTCCCTCCCTCGAAGGGAAAGGAGACATCGTCATCCCCTGCCGCGAAGGAGCAGTGCGCATCCTGCAACTCCAAGCACCGGGCAAGAAACGCATGGACGCCAAAGCCTTCCTCAACGGCATACATTGAGACGACAAAGCAATGACAGACTATCTCTCGCTCATAGACAAATACTACGCAGAGCAGCCGCAACTGCGGCATATACTGCTGACGCATAGCAGGCAGGTGGCAGACCGTGCGTTGCAAATCATAGACCGCCATCCGCAATGGGAGAAAGACGGGCTGGTGGACCGCCGCTTTGTGGAAGAAGCCGCTATGCTGCACGACATCGGAATTATCTACTGCAACGCACCGAAAATCTATTGCAACGGTCCGCATGCATACATCGAGCACGGCTACCTCGGCGCCGAACTGCTGCGCAGAGAGGGACTGCCCAAACATGCGTTGGTTGCCGAACGGCACACCGGTACCGGTATTACCATCGAACAAATCGAGCGGGAGGAACTGCCTATCCCCGAACGCGACTATTGTCCGCAGAGCATAGAAGAGAAAGTGATTTGCTATGCCGACAAATTCTACAGCAAAAGCCACCTCGGCGAGGAAGTGGCTTTAGACAAAATCAAATACAATATTTGGAAATACGGCCACGAGGGTTTCCTGCGCTGGGAGGCGCTGGTAGCCCTGTGCGAGAATTAAATATGTACGCCTAAACCTATCTTGGCGAACGCTTCGTAGCCCAGGTTCAATTCGAACAATCCGAACACATGTTCTCCGCCGGCTGCTACGCCGAACGCGGTCAGGTTAAACGCGGGAAGCCATACTGTACTTACGGGATGGGCGTTGTTGTTGCTGTCCGTATAGCCCTCGTCGTAACGCTTGTCTGCCACATACACACCCAGACCGGCATCTATGCCGGAGTAGAGTTGCACATGCTTCAGGTTCATATAGGTAAACTGCACACTCACCATCGCCGAAGCCGTATAGTGCATCGCTTTCCCCACCCGCTGGTAGGTGTTGTCGGATTGTTTCCGGGCTATCTCATGACCGTCCAGTTCGCAGGTCAGTTTGAAACCCGAACGCAACCACCATAGGTTCTGGTAATGGTACTGCAAGCCGTAGGCTCCGTAATAACGGGACTTCTGCGCATGCTCTGCAGCCGCGGGAATCCATGTCACCAGTGCTTCCATCAGGTACCAGCCGCTCACATATCCGGCACTGACACTCAACGTACTACGATGGTCCTCCCAATCCCAGTCAGACGAGGCGGACGCTGCCTGCTGCGCATACATAGGTATCGTTAGAATGGCCATCAGGCAAATACTGAAAAATCTCTTCATATCTTTTGTTTTTTTGGTTGTTATCTGAATTTATGGGCAAAGCCGATGGAGAGCAGTTCGCGGAACTGTATCTTGGGGCGCGTGTCACCCTCCATAATAACGGAGGTGTCAAAACGCGGATGGAGCGTTAGCCGTGCGGACAGGAAACGATTGATGATAAAATCGCAGTTGACTTCCAAATCCAGTTCCACATGCCGGTAGTTGGTGTACATGTAGAACTTCGACTCCAGCGCCACCTCACGAACCGGCTTCCAGACATACTCCACACGCACCGAACTACCGATATTGTGCTGCGTCTGCTGGTTCTCCTCCAGTCCATAGTCCGTCTCCTTGATTCGCACGGTGTCCATGATGTGTATCACCTTGTACGAGACAGGCGAGAACGATATACTGAGTCCCTTCACGGGCTTGTAGTCCAGACCCACTCCGGCGTTGAAACGTACGGGCGAGAACGGACCGGACTTCCACTCCATCGAGTTGGATTTATAGGTGGGCAGCAGGCGTGTCTCAAACTCCACGGAGACAGAGGCGAACAGTTTGGGCACCACGCGCAGGTTCGCCTTGCTGTAGAGGCGGAAGAGGTCGTCGGTGGTGTTTACCTTGTGCAGCGAGTCGGCAGAAATCGTCGAACCGCCTATCCGCCATTCGCCGGTGTTCTCCCATGTAAAACGCTCGGTGTAATAGCCTATCTGCCCTTTGGCAATCCCCAGACCGGCAAAACTGCTGGAGCCTCCCTGGTACCAGTTCTTGGTAACGTAGTTCTGGGTTACCTGGAGCATCAGCGTGGCCTCTTTGCGCCATGGAGTGCGCATGTCGCGGATGACACGCAGCACGTCATTCCGGTCCTCCACCTCGTCTTTCACCCACGATTTCTCGATGATGATTTCCGGCGTCTTGGGCATCTTCTGGAGCGCAAGTGCGGCGTTCGCTGTTTTCAGTGAGTCCACCTCCGCCACTTCGCGCGCGATGGAGTCCAGACGCATCAACTCGGCTAATGTGAGAGTGTCAATAGTGTCGCTGCGATGCAGGCTGTCGCTCTGACGCGCCACCAGTTGGAGCAACAACAGGTCCATGTCCGCCGTCTGCTGACGAGAGTCGATACGGAAGGTGTCGGCATAGAGACGGACACTATCGTTTTGTGCCGCCACAGACGTGACGGCACAAAAGACTAACAGCCCTATTATTAGGAATCTCGACATAGCGAAAATTCGTTCACGAATAATCGTTCGAACAGAATGAGACAAGAGATATCGGTATATCGGTATATCGGTTTATCGGTTTATCGGTTTATCGGTTTATCGACTCAGATGCCGGCGTTCAGACGACCGTGGCATTGCTTGTATTTCTTGCCGCTGCCGCACGGACACGGGTCGTTGGGACGCGGTTTCTTATCCACATGAATAGGTTCGGGACGGGCGTTCTCGCGGGTGTCGCGTCCTGCGGCAGCCGCTGCGCCCGAAGCCTGCGCCGCCTGTTGCACGGCATCCTTCTGCGTGCGGTAACGGCTGTAATCCATCCTCCGCTGCTGCTGAGCCTGCTGCACGCGGTCCGGTTCCTGGGTGTGAATCTGGCCGCGAAGCAGGATTGCGATAGCGCGACGGTTCAGCGTATCCAGCATTTCCTTGAAGATATGGAACGACTCCAACTTGTAAATCAACAGCGGGTCTTTCTGCTCATAGCTGGCGTTCTGTACGCTTTGTTTCAGGTCGTCCAATTGGCGCAAATGCTCTTTCCACTCGTCATCGATGACGTAGAGCATCATGCGTTTCTCAAACTCCTTGACCACCTCTTTGCAGTGTGTCTCTGCCGCTGCGCGGAGGTTGACGGAAATGTTGTACACACGCTTGCCGTCGGTAATAGGGATTAGGATGTTCTCGTACATCTGCCCCTTCTCCTCGAACACTTTCTGAATCACAGGGTCAGCCACCTGCATCAGTTTGTCCATACGGCGTTTGAAGCTGTCGAGCGCAGCCTCGGCCAGTTTGTCGCTCATCTCCTGGCGTTTGCCGCGGCTGAACTCCTCCTCGTCGAACGGCAACTCGATGGCAAAGGTCTGCATCACATCGTAGCGCAGGCCTTCGAAGTCATTCGCCTGGCGTGCGTCGTTGTAGATATTCTCCGCCGTCTCGTAAATCATATTGGCGATATCCACGCCTATACGCTCTCCCATCAGGGCGTGACGGCGTTTGGCGTAGATCAGGTTTCGCTGCTGGTTCATCACGTCGTCGTACTCGATAAGACGCTTACGGATACCGAAGTTGTTCTCCTCCACTTTCTTCTGCGCCCGCTCGATAGAGGAGGAAATCATCGAGTGCTCTATCATCTCGCCTTCTTCGAATCCCATGCGGTCCATCACTCCGGCGATACGCTCCGAGCCGAACATACGCATCAGGTCGTCCTCCAACGAAACGTAGAACACCGAACTACCCGGGTCACCCTGACGACCGGCACGTCCGCGCAACTGACGGTCCACACGGCGGCTCTCGTGGCGCTCGGTACCGATGATAGCCAGACCGCCGGCAGCTTTCACCTCGGGCGTCAGCTTGATATCCGTTCCACGGCCGGCCATGTTCGTCGCAATGGTCACTACGCCGGCACGTCCGGCCTCAGCCACTATCTGCGCCTCCTGCTGGTGCAGCTTCGCATTCAGCACGTTGTGCTTGATCTTGCGCAGGTTCAGCATACGGCTCAGCAACTCGCTTATCTCCACGCTGGTCGTTCCGACCAATACCGGACGCCCCTGCTCCACCATGTTCACCACCTCGTCTATCACGGCGTTGTATTTCTCGCGTTTGGTGCGATAGATACGGTCGTTCATATCGATACGCGCGATGGGTTTGTTGGTGGGGATGACCACTACATCCAGTTTGTAGATATTCCAGAACTCGCCTGCCTCAGTCTCGGCGGTACCGGTCATACCGGCGAGCTTGTTGTACATACGGAAATAGTTCTGCAGTGTGATGGTGGCAAAGGTCTGTGTAGCGCCTTCCACTTTCACGTTTTCCTTGGCTTCGACAGCCTGGTGCAAACCATCCGACCAGCGACGGCCTTCCATCACACGGCCCGTCTGCTCGTCCACAATCTTCACCTCGCCGCCGTCGATGATATAGTCCACATCCTTCTCGAACAGCGTATAGGCTTTCAGCAACTGGTGCACGGTATGCACACGCTCGCTCTTGATGCTGTAGTTGGTCAGTATCTCGTCCTTCTTCTGCTGTGCCTCTTCCTTCGTACATCGTCCTTCGTTACTTTGTACCTCTACATCTGCCATCTCGCTTCCCACGTCGGGCAGCACGAAGAAGTTCGGGTCGTCCGTAGTGCCGGTCAGGGCGTCAATACCCTTGTCGGTCAACTCGATGGACTTGTTCTTCTCGTCGATGACGAAATAGAGTTCGTCGGTAGCCACGTGCATGTTCTTCTCGTTCTCTTGCAGATAGAACTCCTCGGTCTTCTGCAAGCGCACTTTCACTCCGGGTTCGCTCAGGTATTTGATGAGCGCCTTGCTCTTCGGCATGCCCTTGAACGAGCGGAACAACGCCAACTCTCCCGCCTCGCGCTCTTTCTCGTCCGACGAACCCATCTTGGCCTTCGCCTCTGCCAGCAGTTTCGTGGTCAGTGTGGTCTGCTGGCGAACCAGCGAAGCCACGCGGTCTTTGTATTCATCGAACATCTGGTCCTCGCCACGGGGTACCGGACCACTGATAATCAACGGCGTACGCGCGTCGTCAATCAGCACGGAGTCCACCTCATCCACGATAGCGTAGTTATGACCGCGTTGCACCAAATCCAGAGGACTGGTAGCCATATTGTCGCGCAGGTAGTCAAAGCCGAACTCGTTGTTCGTACCGAACGTGATGTCGCAGGCATACGCTTTGCGGCGTTCGTCGCTGTTCGGACGGTGCTTGTCGATGCAGTCCACCGTCAAGCCCAGGAACATATAAATCGGTCCGTTCCATTCGCTATCGCGCTTCGCCAGATAGTCATTCACGGTCACTACGTGCACACCCTCGTGCGTCAGAGCGTTCAGGTAAACCGGCAGCGTTGCTACCAGCGTCTTTCCCTCACCCGTCGCCATCTCGGCAATCTTGCCTTGGTGCAATACCACGCCGCCGAACAACTGCACGTCGTAGTGAATCATGTCCCATGTGATTTCATTGCCGCCGGCCATCCAGTGGTTGTGATAGACGGCAATCTCTTTGGGCTGTGCCTTCGGCACCTCGTAGTCGCCTACCGTCCATGCACCCTCGGTACTTTGTACTTGGTCACTTTGCCCCTTGGATACGATTTCCACGAAATCAAACCGCGGGTCGGCTGCCAGGTCCTTGTCCATCTGGGTGGCAGTCACCTCGACTGTCTCGTTTTGGGCGAAACGGCGGGCGGTGGACTTGACGATGGCGTACGCCTCGGGCAGGATAGCATTGAGCTCTTTCTCGTAGATCTCCTTGATATCCTTCTCCAGTTTGTCCACCTCGTTGTAGATTTTCTCGCGTTGCTCTATCTCGGTGCCCTCAATCGATGCTTTCAATTCCGCGATGCGGCTTTTCTTGTCCGCAACGGCTGCCTGCAACCGGTCCATCAGTGCCCAACTGCGGGCACGCAACTCGTCGTTGCTCAGCGGGTCTATCTGTTCATACTGCGCCTTGATCTGCTCCACTATCGGCTGTATCGCGCGCATGTCTTTCTGCGCCTTGTTGCCGAAGAGTTTGGTGATTAATTCAATGAAATTCATATCGTGTATTACTGTTTTTTACGTGTTTTCGGGCACATGCTGCCGTTCGTCTGATAACATGAGCCCACAAAAAGCGTGCAAAATTACGAAAAAAAATGCACATATGCAAGTAAAAAACGCAGAAAAAACATTTTTTCGCAAAAAGGTGAAAGGTGAAAGTAACTTATCTTGATTCTTGGTTCCTGATTCTTGATTCTAATGTTTATTCTATTTTTTTCGAAAATCTCGCTAATTTACTTGCGTATGTGCAATTTTTGTTGTACCTTTGCACGTTAAATATAAAATCCGATTTCGTATGATTCTTCTCGCTGACAGCGGTAGTACCAAAGTTCACTGGTGTCTGGTGACCGCAAGCGGACAGGCAACCGACGTCCGCACGGATGGCATCAACCCGCTATTCCAAACCAGCGATGCAATGCGCAATTGCATCAGTAATCAACTCTTGCCGCAGATAGCTCCCCTGCTATGGGCCGGCACGCTCACACACATCTTCTTCTACGGCGCCGGGTGCACGCCCGAGAAAAAAGTGTTTGTCCAACGGGCACTGGAGGGCGTATTCAAAAAGGCGGAAGTGGTTGTCGAGTCGGATATGTTAGGCGCGGCACGCGGATTGCTCGGACACGAACAGGGCGTAGCATGTATTCTCGGTACCGGCTCCGGCAGCTGTTTCTACAACGGAGAGAACATCGAGTGGGCGGTCCCCTCGCTGGGATACATACTCGGCGACGAAGGTTCTGCAGCCGTGCTCGGCAAACGGCTCGTAGGAGACCTGCTCAAGAATCAACTTGGAGACGACCTCAAAGAGGCTTTTTTCGCGGAATACCAGACATCGATGGCGGACATCATCGAGCGCGTGTACCGGCAGCCCTTCCCCAACCGTTTCCTCGCCAAACTGAGCCGATTCTGCGCAGACCATATCGACGACGAACGCATACACAACCTCGTTTACGACCATTTCCTGCAGTTCATTCGCCGGAACCTGAAACAATACCAAGCCGGCACACCCGTCGGCTTCGTTGGCTCGGTTGCCTATTACTACCGCCCTGTGCTGGAGGAAGCCATGCAAGTCGAGGGACTGCCCGTCGGTACGATACTGCAAGACCCCATCGAGGGACTCAAACAATACCACAAAGACATAATTAAACCCACCACCGAATGATTTCCACCTTCTTTCTCCCGGGCCGCGTTTGTAATACGCAGGCCATCCGCCGCATAGCCGCAGAGGCACACACGCCATACACGATGATATGTCTCAAGCCCTCCATCGAATGGGTCTATCTGGGACAGGAACGCATGGTACAGGTCATGCAGATGACAGGTGCCACCATGGTCTATGCAGACCACTTCATCAAAGTACAAAAGAACAATGACCAATCACCCGGAGCGTCCTTCCGCTTATCGGAAGGAGCGGCCTCCGCCGAGAAAGGTAATAATCATACACCAATCACCAATGATAATTGGGTTATCTCCGAGGCGCCGGTGATTGACTTTCAGGCGGGTGCGCTGCGCGATGATTTCGATTTCGGAAGTGTGATGCTATGGGACACCGCCAAACTCCGGGAACTGGTTGCCCGGATGGATACCGACTATGAGTTCGCCGGATTGTACGACCTGCGCCTCCGCGCCAGCCAGTTCTCAATTCTCAATTCTCAATTCTCAATTCTCCACATTCCCGAATATCTCTATTACGAGGTAGAGACCGACACGCGCAAGTCCGGCGAGAAACTGTTCGACTATGTGGACCCGCGCAACAGAGCGGTGCAGATAGAGATGGAGGAGTGTGTTACCGCCTACCTGAAACGCATCGGGGCATACCTGGAGCCGGGGCACTACATGCCACTGCCCGAGGCCGGCGAGTTTCCGGTCACAGCCAGTGTTATTATTCCCTGCAAAAACCGCGCACGCACAATCGCCGACGCTGTCCATAGCGCACTCGCGCAACGCGTAAGAAGCCCCTACTCGTTCAATGTCATCGTGGTGGACGACAACTCAACGGACGGCACCGCGGAAATCATAGAGGGGTTGAGAGTACAGAATACAGAGTACAGAGTACAGACCAATAATGTCCCGGAATTGGTGTACATCGCACAGGACAAGAGTTGGCATGCCATCGGCGGCAACTGGAATATAGCAATCCATGACCCGCGTTGCGGCAAGTACGCCATCCAGTTGGACAGCGACGACACCTATTTCGACGAGAACACCGTACAACGGTTCATTGACACCTTTGAAATGGTAAATGGTAAATGCCGTTATGGCATGGTCATCGGCACCTACCGGCTGACCAACATGGCAGGCGAAATCCTGCCGCCGGGCGTGATTGACCATCGCGAATGGACCGACGAGAACGGTCGCAACAACGCACTCCGCATCAACGGACTGGGCGCTCCGCGCGGGTTCTATGTGCCGCTGCTGAGAACCATCAACTATCCTACCACCAAGTACGGAGAAGACTATGCCGTGGGCTTGCGCATCAGCCGCGAATGGCCCATCGGACGCATCTATGACGTGCTCTACAACTGCCGCAGATGGGAGGACAACTCCGATGCCAACTGCGACATTCCCGCTATGAACCGCAACAACTGGTACAAGGACCGCCTACGCACATGGGAATTAATTGCACGGACCGGCAAGACGAGATAAAAAGTCCG
This sequence comes from Bacteroidales bacterium UBA3843, assembly GCA_002392745.1. Classification (GTDB taxonomy): domain Bacteria; phylum Bacteroidota; class Bacteroidia; order Bacteroidales; family Paludibacteraceae; genus Colicola. The sequence continues at coordinate 14,742 of DGHR01000008.1, forward strand.
CTCTCGGTCAGAGTAGGTATTCTGAAGGCGCCTCATATCGACTATGAACTGCGCGAGCACACGTTTCTATTGAAGAACGTGCGTATCGGCATCGGCTTCCACTGGGACCGACGGGAGGACCAGGAGTTCATGGGCAAACTGGAGATAAAAAACATCCCCAACCCGATTCTCCAGGGAGGGAAAGAATGGCAGATGGCCGTCAACACCATTGATTTGGAGGATTATCTATGCTCCGTCATCTCCTCCGAGATGAATGCCGACAGCCCGATGGAACTGCTCAAGGCACATGCCGTGATAAGCCGCAGCTGGGCGATACGGCAAATCGTAAATAGTAAATCGTCGAATCGTAAATTGCACGAAGGCTTTGATCTTTGTGCTGACGACCATTGCCAGCGCTATGAAGGGATACGCCGGATGAACGAACGCGCCGTGGAAGCCGTCCGCGCTACTGCCGGACAAGTACTGACATTCCCGTCCTTCGTACATCGTACATCGTCCCTTCCTACATCTGTCTGCGATTGCCGGTACCACAAGTGTTGCGGAGGCAGGACCGAGGTATGGCGCACCTGCTGGGAAGACATTGACGTGCCGTACATCCAATCTGTGGAATGCCCCTACTGCGACCCCGCGTACATAGAAAAATCCCTCGTACATCATACATCCGTCCTTCGTACATTCCTCAACGACTACGACCGCGAGACCCGCGATTTCCACGACTGGCAAGTGACCTACAGCGCAGAGGAGTTGGGCGACATCATCCGCACCAAGTCCGGCATTGATTTTGGCGAGATAGTGGACCTCATACCTCTCAAACGCGGCGCATCCGGACGAATTTACGAACTGAAGATTGTAGGCACCAAACATACCGAAATCATCGGCAAGGAGCTGAAAATCCGCCAATGGCTCAGCCGCACATGCCTCTATAGTTCGTGGTTTGACATAGAGAAAAACACACCTGCCCCTTCAGGGGAAGGTCGGGAAGGGGCTTCGTTATGGGTCCTTACCGGTCACGGTTGGGGACACGGAGCGGGCCTTTGCCAGATAGGAGCAGCGGTAATGGCTGCGCAGGGGAAGAGCTATCAGGAGATTTTGTCACACTATTATGTCGGAACCGAACTCACAACTATCCGTTGAACAACTGGCCCTGCAGCGCCAACGCTACAAGCACTTGTCGGACGATGAGTGGCGATGGTTGCTGCAGCAACACGAAGGACGTCTGCGCACGGCGGACAAACTGCCGGCTTTTGCAAGCATGGAGGACTGGTGGTATCCGGTTCGCCTCTCCTGCGAACAGTGTTCCTCAGAACTCACCGCGCGGTACAAGACACAAATCCTACAGTCCGAAGGACGGTCTAACAGCGATAGCGGTCCTACAGGCGAAGCCGGTCTTTCTGCGTTCGCAGATCTCACCGGCGGCTATGGCGTGGACACATTCTTTCTGAGCGAACAGTTCGCCCACACCGACTATGTGGAACAGAACGCCGAACTGTGCCGCATCGCCGAGCATAACTTCGCTCTTAGTCGAAAGCAAAAAGTCGAAAGACAAAAGCTCTCCATTGCCATCCACAACACCACCGCCGAGGATTTCCTTCTCTCCTCCCCCTGTGGGGAGGCCGGGTGGGATTTAATCTTCCTCGACCCGGCGCGGAGGGACAGTAATGGAGGTAAGGTATTTCGTTTGCAGGACTGCACACCGAACGTCATTGACCTGCTTCCCTCCCTTTTGCAGCACTTGGCGCCCGGCGGACGACTGATGCTCAAACTGTCGCCGATGATTGATATCACCCAAGCCCTGAAGGAACTCTCCGCCGCACTTGGACCTTCGCCACTTTGTCACTTGTCTTGGGATGTACATGTAGTGGCTGTCAAGAATGAAGTCAAAGAGGTGCTTTTGATTAGTCGGAATATCGAGACACCGGAATATCGGGCAACAGTCCCTACCATCACTGCCATTGATCTCTCCCGCCCCGAACAGGTGTTTACTTTCACCCGCGAAGAAGAATCCTACAGCGCAGCGGTCTTACAGCGAAGCGGTCCTACAGCGAAGCGGTCCTACAACGAAACGGCCTTACTGGCAAAGCCGGTCTTCCTTTACGAACCCAACGCCGCTGTTCTCAAGGCCGGCGCCTACAAACTCATTGCCGACCGTTTCGGTTTGCGCAAAGCGGATGTCAACACGCATCTGTATTTCTCCGATACGCTTGTCCCCGATTTTCCCGGCAGGGTATGGCGTATCGTCCAATGCCTCAACGACAAGAACGCCGTAAAAACAGTACACGGCGTCTCGGCAAACATCATCTGCAGAAACTACCCGCTCACGCCCGAACAACTCAAGAAAAAACTGCACCTCCGCGATGGAGGTACAGCTTATATGATAGCCTGCCGCGTGGCGGGCAAGCCGGTCATCTACGAGGCGGAACGCGTCTGAAAGAGCAATCCGCGGCGTGACCGCTATTCAACAAGCATACCCTGTGCGTTATACCTTCTGTCTCCACGGACGATAATCAGTTGCCCGTCACGGATGGTCTTGCGCGCCTTGACAGGTACCGGCCGGTTGTCGATGGCGGTCAGCGGACTGCTGACAACCACACTCGCGCGCAGGTCATTCATTCCCGTCGCGGCATTCCATACATCCTTATTTGCCAACCGCACTGCGTACCGCGGGTCTTTCGCCAGCGAAGGATAAGCATCCGGCAGATGCAGATACATCCGGTATTCGCCTGCCGCTATCGTGTCCGGCAGTTTCAAGTTCTCGTGTATAACAATGGATTTCACCTCCGACACCCATCGCCTCGGATCGGCATTCAGCGGAAAAGTATAGGTCTGCTCGTCCGACTGCAGCACCAGATTGACGGGGCGGTAGTTATACATCGGGGCAAAACCTGTATTGCATAGCGAGATACGTATCTCCATCGTCTCGCCGGCAGCCGCTTTTTCCGGCAGTGTGGCTTGCAGCAGTTGGAAGCGGTACCCCAACCGGCGGTCCAGGGTCTTGTATATGCCCTCTTTGCGCCAGCGGTCGGTTATTTTCTCCGAGTACTGCGAACCGCAGAAGGACCAGTGGTAGGCGGCCATCTCCTTTTCGGCGTCCGCATACACCGCCGCAGCGCGGCTGTCATCCTCTACGTTCGTCTCGCCGCCATTCGGTACGTACTTCGTCTCCATGGCTATATACTGCCGCAGCACAGGGTCGTCATCCTCTCCGTCGCCGTCCCGACCGTAGGTGCCGTCATTGCCCCAGTCCGCCAGAAACGCGTCGTTATGATGGCCGATGCGCGAACGGACCGAACCGCTATGCGCCTCTTCGCCCGTCAGCGCTTTCTCGTCGCCCAGGTACTGGGTCTTGATAAGGGGGTATCGCACCAGCAAGAAACGGTCCTGTGGGCACACGCCTAACAGCGTGTCTATCACCGCACGGCGGTTGGCATTGAGTTGCTGCGTCTCATTACCGAAATTGGAACTGTAGTACCATTCGCCCCATTGGCCTACGAAACCCGCTTCCATCACATAGATGACATCGGCGTTCTTCGCCAGATAAGGCTTCAACTGCCCGGCGTGCCGTTGCACCCATTGCAAGGACGCATCGGTCTTGCTGCTCCAATCGTAGGCAAACCGCAGCACGCATTTGAAACCATGGTTGCGCAGAATCTGCATGTCTTCGTCAAAGCCTTGCAGAATCTTGTCCGACAGGTCCTTGGTCTTGTAGTTTTTGAGGTAATACATCAGCATCACCAGACTCTGGCTCTTGCGGTCTTCGTAGTTCTGGTCCTCCGTGTCCCAGTACCATTCTTCCTCGGGTTTTACCACATGGTTCTTGCTGTCTGTCAGCGCCACTTCGCCGCCTAACTGGTCGGTAAATCCCCTTTCGGGATTGGGAAACACCGTCTCGTCATCCGCCTGGTAATTGATTACGCCTGCCGTAAGCGCTCCCGCCCACAGACAAGCCAACAGGGTAAGCAGGTTTTTCATAGTGTATGTTATTGTTGTTTCGTTTCAGCAGTACAGCAAGTCCCGAACAGGCATTGCCGGAAGAGGGTCTTGGCGTCCTCGGCACCTATCATCTTGCTCACGGCGCGATAGGTCGGACCGTCGTTGATCAGGCCCTCCACGTATGCGCTGTTGCGCTCGTTCTTGACAGCACGGTCTATGTCCTGCGCCGTGGAGAAAAGGTCGATATAGGCTTTGAGCATCTGCTCCGCCATCGCCTCCAACCGTGCGCCGTGGCCGGTCTTGCTAACGGTCGGCGGCAGTTTCAGGCGGTCGTACCATGCAGGGCGCATCGCTTTGTCCTTCAGGTCGCCATATTGCTCTTTCACCGCCGTCATGGTACGCAAATCCACGCTGCCTACCAAGGTGTCGTAGGTCTCCAGCAGCAGGGTCTTGCGCCCGAAAAAACGGATGAAGTCATACGAGAAGAGCGGCATGTCTTTGGCGTAGGGCGTACAGATGAGCGTGTCCATCTGCATCAGACCGAACAAACCGCGCATGCTCAGATGCGACACATGGGCGATGCCGTTCCAGTCGTAGGCCTCCAACTCGAACCGCATCCCCTTGCCGGAGAACGTCTGCCATGGCGTTACGTCTTGGGGTGTCAAAGACCCCTTGGCGGCAAACCAATCAAGCTTTGAGCCATTCATATTTGGCTACGGAATAAATAGGCAGGAACGGTATCAGGATAGGCGTTTTCTTCACATACGCCTGATATTCGGGGTCATTGCCGTAGGCGGCGTTCTGACGCAGTTCCAGACGGCGTGCGCCGCTGAACATCACAAACACGATGCCTGCGTACCCTATTCCTACTATCAGCCACTGCCACCAGTTCAGCCCTGCGCCAATAGCACTGAGCAACGCACCCGTCCAGATGGTCACTTCGCCCAGGTAGTTCGGGCAGCGGACGATACGGTACAGACCGGTATCCACAAACCGTTTCGGGTTCTTTTTCTTGGCGGCACTCTTCTGCGCGTCGCTGATGCTCTCCAGCAATATGCCGCAAGCCACAACCGCCGCACCAATCCATGCCCACAACTCGCTGTCGTGCGGTCCGTTCGCCAGCCGGAAAGCCACAGGGCTCACCTGTGCCACGTACAGCAGCGCGCAGAACAGCCATATCATGATCATCACGCCGGCGGGCTTCTTCTCCGAATGTCCCTCGCCGTAGAGTATCTTACGGTACCCAACCGCCTTGCGTTCGCGCACCAGCAGGTACGTTCCCAGCCGCACGCCGAAGATGAACAGCAGCACCAGCATCGCAATCGTCGGAACACTGAGGTTCGCATGGTATAGCACACCCATGGTCACTGCCAGAGCGGCAATGCCGTACCCGTAACCGAGACTGAAGAAATACACAAAGTATTTCCATCCTACTGCGGAAACCGCCATCGCCACCGCAAAAAGAATCAATAAATCTATCATAATGTTTAGTGTTTTTGTATTTATAAGGAAAGGATTAGTATTTATAGCAATGGTGTATAATATACCGGAATGTACCGAATTTGGTTTTCATCCATACGGCTGTCTGACGAATGGATCACAGTGGGCATTGTGATAAACTCTCCGAATTTACGCACACATTTTTGCAGGGAAGAAATGGTATATCCTGTTGACGATTTGGCTTCTATAGGTATAATGTTATGGCGGGAAGTGACCGGTTCTTTGCGAATAAGAAAATCTATCTCCATTCTGCTTTCGGCATCTTCTTTATCCGCATTGGAATAGAAATACAACTTGTGCCCTGTCGCAACTAACATCTGTGCGACGATATTTTCAATCAACATGCCGGCATTCACCTCCAGTTTGTCGGTGAGCAGTTTGCGGTAGAGCTCCTCGCTTACAATCTGTTTTTCGTCAAAAGCATGCGAGATGAGCAATCCCGTATCGGCCATATAGCATTTGAGAGTAGTACGCTCCATGTTCAGTTTCAGTCCGATATTGGGTGCCGTGGTGTTGTAGCAGCAGTTGACAATCTTCGCATCACTCAACCACATGAATGCCGTTTCATAATCACGCATTCTGGCATTTTTCTTCAGGTCTGCCAAGCGGAACTTGCGTTCATTCCGTTGCAACTGCGCCGGTATCTCATCGAAGATACTCTCTACTTTCATGGCCAGCCGTCCGGCATATTTGCGAATGTCATTACGGTAGATAGCCAGGATGTCCCGTTTGATGGCGTCCACTTGTTCCAAGTCGCGCGTTTGCACATATTTCTCTACCGCTTGCGGCATACCGCCCACTATCAGGTACCTGCGGAACAAATCCATGGCTTCACGATGTAACTCTTTCATCGGCTTGCCGGTAGCAAACTGTTTCTCCAAGAACGGCATCAAGGTCTCGTTCCCCATCGCCCATAGGAATTCCTCAAAATCCATCGGGTGCATCTCTATCGCCCGCTCTTCGGAAGGGATAACAATATTCTTCACATTGCTCTTGATGCCAATCAGCGAACCGGTTTCCAGATAGTCATATCGTCCGTCCGCTACCAGATATTTGATGGCAGCGCGGGCACGGGGGTAAAGTTGCACTTCGTCAAAGATAATAACAGACTGGTGTGGTACTAATTTGACATGGTAATGTTGTTCCAATAGTTCAAAAAACGTGTCCAGATCCTCCATGTAATCTACGAACCATCTCTTGACTTTTGTGCTTGCTTTGTTAAAATCAATAAGGATATAAGAAGCGTATTCGTTTTTGGCGAACTCCTCTACGATGTAACTCTTACCGATGCGCCTTGCGCCTTCTATCAGTAGAGCTACTTCGCCTTTTCGATTGTTTTTCCAATCGAGTAATTGGCTGTAAATCTTACGTTTCATATTCTGATTACACGTTTTCAACACACGAATGATAGTGTTTCAATACACATTTTCGATGGATTGAAATGTATGTCTCAATACACATTTTCGAGGTTTGCGGCTGCAAAATTACAAATAAATAATGATATATGCAAGTATTTTACCATTTATTCCATATTTTCTGCGCACTTTTTAAGCCCTTATATCTTTTTGCTCTGTCATGTTAATTTTTAGTATGTCTCTACTGTCTCATTTTTTCACATTGCCGAGGGTATCTCGGTAGTATCTGCTACCCGTTCCCTACTCTTTCATCAGTTTGGTCAGTCCCACATAGGCCAGTAGGACGAGGTTCATCACCAGCGCGTAGATGATTGCCGGAACGGCGATGAGTTCGTTGTTGAAGATCAGCGGGCTGCAGGCAATAGTTATCGCCTGCGCGGCGTTCTGCATGCCTATCTCAATGACCAGCGTGCGGCGCTCTCTGCCGCTCAGACGGAACAGCCATGCCAGCAACGCACCGCAGCCCGTCGTGGAAAGGATAAGGACCGTCATCATCAGTCCCAGCGAACCGAACTCGGCGACGATGGTCTGCCTGTGCTGAATAAAAAAGATTGTCACCAAAAGCACCAGCGCCGGCATGGCGATGCGTTTGAGCACGTTGTGTATCTTCGCCGCCGTCTCCGGGCGATAGAGGTTCACGATAAACCCCACAGAGATAGGCACAACCATCAGCACGATGTTCTGTATCAGCAGTTTGCCGACGGGCAGATGGATATTCACCGCCTCCCCTACTCCGGCAGTCACCCATGCCATGATAAGCGGCAGCGTGAAGAGCGTGAGGATACTGCTGCATGCCGTCAGGGTCACCGACAGCGCCACATCGCCTTTTGCTAACATCGAGAACACATTGCTCGAACTCCCGCCCGGACTGCACGCCACCAGCATGATACCGATGATGAACAGCGGCGAAAGTGCAAAGTCAGAATTCGTAATTTGTAATTCGTAATTCGTAATTAAAATCAGCCCCCACGCGATAAGCGGCAGCAGAATTATCTGCCCGACCAGCCCGATAATCACCGGCTTCGGGCGTTCGGCTATCAGTCTGAAGTCGGCAGGCTTGAGCACCAAGCCCAAGTCAAACATCAGAATAGTTAATATCGGCAGTACGATAAAGATGGTGTTCATAGTTTCTGTATATTATGATGCGGAGATTGTTCTCATTTCTGCCAGTCAATGCCTCGGAGGCAGGCGGGTAGTTTGGTACCGGCGGCTTTATGATGGGCGACGCAGGCGCTCGTCAGAAGCGGCGATCCATGATTAAGTTATTGCATAACAAATGTAATGGTCGCGCTTCTTCCTCTCAAATCAAGAAATCAAGTTCTTAGCCCAAGAGGGCACGATTATTTCTTGATTTGGTTATTTGATCTCCTATGGAGATATTTATTGTGACAGTCTTTCGGACAAGGACACTCTATGTCATTATACGGACAAGGCATGGTAATTTTCCTTTCTTGCACGTTTGGTGAATATGTCGGCATTTATCCAATATAAGAATTAACATAATTGTTAATTATTCCAGCAGACAGGGCTAATTAGATGCGTTTTGTTGAAGTGCTTTTATCTTCTTCTTTTCAATGAGTCTCTCTTTTCGTTTTGCATACATTGAAAACTGCTGATTTGTAAAAAATAAAAATTGTCTTGTGTTAATTCGTTTACAATAAACTACATCTACTACATCACCAAGTTTATGCTTTTCTATATGTTTCTTAAAGCGTACAGGAATTACTCCGTTGAAACCCTCACCAATAATTTCAACCTGATAATACTTATCATCAAAAGCAGTAATGATTGCTTGATATTTCTCACTTTCTTTAGGAAGTAACGATAAGGATTCTTCGGATCTACGATAGTTGGCATCGCTAAAATTTACTCTATAAAAGCGTTTTTTTGTGAAGCAATACAATTCAATATCATCCCCAACCGAATAATCTTTCGTTCTATCAAATCCTAATACCTTACCATAAAATGGAGTGTCTGGAATAAGAACTTTCAAGTAATCAAATCTTACTTCTACAATAGTTGATTTTATAATTTCTCTTTCCTTGTATAGCGAATATAAGTACTTATGTAAATCAATCCATTCGACTAAACTAACCCATCTCAAAGAGCTATTCACATCAAAAATAGCCTCGTACTCTTTATTTTCTTCCATATTAACATCAGTAATATCTATATGCCTTACGGAGAAAATCAATTTTGACTGAGACTCTTTAAAATAAAGAACACCTTTGAAATCTTGCAAGGTTCCTTTTATCATAAGAGGATTTTCTTGTGTGGCTTTAAATAGGAACTCTTCATATTGGGTATTCCCTATGTATCTTAAGATATGAGCACATTTTTTCCCATCTTCTTTTTCTACTAGTATAAAAATAATTTTATCTCCTAATTGCCATGATCCTCTTCCTTTTTTGAAATGGGATTTATAGTCACAATAGAAATATACCGAGTCTCCATTGGATGATTGTATAAAACCGCTAAATTGAGGATGTAAGATTTTGGTGATAGTTCCAATATACTCTTTATTTTCTTTTTCCATATATTAAACTAATTAGGTATTTTAAGAATACATCAATGTGTTTATCAAAAGCGGGAGGGCAACTGTCTCCCGCTTTTGAGAGAGCTGCAGATTATCTGCATAGTTACTTTTTAGAAGGGCTGTTGGCTCTTCCGCTGCCACTTGGATTTCCGGTAGTAGATGGGTACATCGGTCCGGGACAATTACCTTTTGACATAATCTTCATGTGTTTATTTGCTCACACTGCCTGAGCAATATAGGCATCTATTCGTTCGAAAAGACGCTGCAAAATTACTGCTTTTGGGGGACTTGTGCAATAGTTCTTTGTTCAACGGAATCAGTTCTGCATCTAACGGAATAAAAAAAACAATAACGGAATAAATTTTACAACTTACTGAGCAGTATTCCTATTAATATTATCAGACTGAAACTTAATGTGATGTTAATTAGCATCAAAAAAACTATGATTACCATCTTGTTTTCAAGCGAACCGAATAATTTTGAAAATTTACTTTCGCGCCTTGACGTCGCTTCTTTCTTCAATTTTCCAAAATTATCCCAAAACCATCGGTAATAATTGTCATGTTGTTCTTTTTCCCTCTGCTTTATTATTTCAACCTGCGACTCGAATTCAGTTAATGATTGTTCGTCAAAATCGTCTAAAACAGTATCATTGTAGAAGACAATCTCCCTAGTTAGTTTCTTAATTTGAAACACCCTATGATAATTCACTAATACTTTGGGACCAACGGGGATGAAAATAAGATTCTCACTATTTGAATCATTTTTTGTGGCCTTAAGCAACCTATTCTTAATATCATTAAAACTCTGCTCAGGTAATTCAAGCGGCTCATTGTAGTCTAAAACATATATTTTTGGCCATTTACTATTATCCCCACGCGCTGTAGTTAAGGCTAAGATATTATTGATATCAATGTCTATATCTATTTTTTGTTTTCGCTGTTTATTTTTATTCTTTGGACTCTTGTCGTAAGTTGTTATTGTAATTTCATTCATATTTTTCAGTGTTTTTATTATTTGTATTGATTGAAGAAAATACTATTCAAACACTCCGAGTTCTGTACGCGGGCAATTTTTCGGCGGTCGGTTCGGTCTCCACGACCGCCTTACCTTCTCAAAGCCAAAAGTCAATTGGCTTCTCCATATTATGCGGACAGGGCATGGTTAATCTTATATTGGTCATGCTTTGAGGCGGAAAGCGTTTGCGTCTATTTCATTTGAAAGATGGCTTATTTTAATCCTAATTTTTTAAGTCTGCTATTTATAGAACCCATATTACGTTGAAAAATTATAGATAATTCTTTCACCTGAAATCCCTGTTGAAATAGCCTTTTTAGTTCTTGGTCATCTTTATCTGACCATTGAGCATACGCATTAACATGCAATTCTTTTTGTTCTTGCATGTGTGATTTTATTTGTGGAGTCTTTATCGCCACTTTGTCGGATTGGACTACATTTTTTTCAGTTATTACTTTTATAAAAGATGATCCATATTTGGCTTGCTTGTTTTCTCCGACACCGTAGATTGTACCGAATTCTTCAATGGTTTGTGGCTTATAGGTGGCGAGTTCGTGAAGCGTTTTGTCCGAAAAAATGATATATGGAGGAAGATGTTCATCCTTGGCTATCTGCAAGCGTAATTGGCGTAGGCGCTCAAAAAGTTCCTTGTCTTCCTCTATTGCCAATTTTACGACAGTATTAGTAGTATCTCCAATGATTTGCATTTCTGTCAGAATAGGAACATTAGTGCGTCTTTTATTCTTAACGCGCAAGTCCTCTTTGACTACTTTTGATAGTTTCACTTTTTTACCTTTGAAGAGTACTTCTTTTCCTAAAGCAGTGATATGGATATGTCTGTTTTCCTTGTAATCGAGTTCAATCAAACCCATTTGGAGCATTTGCAGTAGATAGTCATGCCATTCGCGGAAAGGAAGTTCTCTGCCTATTCCAAATGTGGGTAGTTGGGAATAACCATGCACCAATATCTCTCTTGTGGCATTGCCGCGCAATATATCTATCGTTGCTGCAAATCCTATTTGTTCGTTAGTTCGGGTAATGGCAGAAAGCGCCATTTGTGTGTAACGTGTGCCGTCGAACTGTTCCGGCGGATTGTTGCACACATCACAATTCCCGCACTGACACTCAGACACCTCTCCAAAATAATTAAGCAGGATTCGTCTGCGGCACACTTGCGCCTCGGCGTATTCTTGCATTCTACTCAACCGCTCCTCATTAATCTCCGTTTGTCCGGACTCTTGTGCGAAACGTTTTAGGAGGATTATATCCTGTAGATTATAAAAAAGTATTGTCTCACAGGGTAGTCCATCACGTCCGCCACGACCTATCTCCTGATAATAGTTCTCAATACTTTTAGGTAGATTATAATGTACTACGAACCGCACATTGCTCTTGTCAATTCCCATACCAAACGCGATGGTGGCACAGACCACTTGCACGCGGTCATTGACAAAATCATCCTGCACTTGGTTACGTTCGGCAGGGCTAAGCATGGCGTGATATGCCACTGCAGAGATACCAGAGAGTTGCAGTTTAGCGGCCAGTTCTTCTGTTGTTTTGCGTGCCAAACAGTAAATGATTCCGCTCTCGTGTGGGTGGAGACGGATGAGCGTTAAGATATGCTTCAGTTTGTCAGCCGCCGAATAGCCTCTGCACACTTGTAAACTCAGGTTCGGACGATTGAAGGAACTGATGAACTGTTGTGCATCCGTGATATTCAGTTGTTGCAATATATCTTCTTTGGTTATCTTGTCCGCCGTGGCTGTCAAAGCCATGATAGGTACGTTCGGGAAGGACAAACGAATGTCTGCAAGCTGGGTGTATTCAGGACGGAAATCGTGTCCCCATTGGGATATACAATGCGCTTCATCAATGGCAAAGAGGGCAACCGGTATGCGTGATAGAAAACGGTTTTGCTCTACTACAAAGCGCTCAGGCGATATATAAAGCAGCTTCAGTTGTCCGTGCAAACAGAAATCGATAATTGCCCGATTGTCCGCTTCGGAGTTGTTGCTGTTGATGGCAGCAGCGGCGATGCCGTTCGCTCGGAGAGCATCCACTTGGTCTTTCATCAGCGAGATAAGCGGTGATATAACTATTCCTACGCCCTTGCGCATAAGTGCCGGTATCTGGTAACAGAGCGACTTTCCTCCACCTGTTGGCATCAGAACCAATGCATTACCACCTGCCACTACATGTTCAATTATTTCCTGTTGCAAAGGTCGGAAGGAATCATACCCAAAATATTTCTTTAATGTCTGAAACATTTATGCTCTGTTATGCTTATTATAATGTCCTTAATTTTTGATTTTCTGCTGTCGCCATCCATTTCTTTACCTGCTCAATGCACCATGGCAGTTGGTCACGAACTTGTTGCACCCAAAAGCGCATGACATCCCATCCTTCGCGCATCAATGCTTGATTTCGCAATTGGTCCTTATAACTGAGTTCTCCCGTCCACGCCTGATGATACATAGCTCCATCTACTTCTATGTCAAGTTTTTTACCATTATGGAATAGGGCAAGGTCTAAATAGTATTTATCTACATGATATTGAGCCGTTACAGGAATGCCTGCATCGGAAAGAGCTTTCTGTAAAATATGCTCCCATTCTGAAACCTCAACAGGTGCATTTTCTCCGCTACTATATTCTGCAAAGTGTTCCAGATAGCTAACACCACATTGCTTGCAATACTTTTTATCACCGACTGTTACGAGCAATGCACGAGCACGTGTTATCGCCACATTGAATAAGTTTCCTGTGGATTTAAGGAACATTAGACTTTGCGACTTTGTCCCTTCTGAAACTACAGGAGAGAAAATTATTACATCCCGTTCATCCCCTTGAAATTTGTGAACTGTATCAATAAGTATTTGGTTGTGTAATTCTAAATGATTGCGCAATTCTGCGTCTCGCTCCAAAGCTTTGGTAATCATTTCTGCTTGCAAATGAAAAGGAGTGGTAACACCAATGCTTCCTTCGAATTCAAGTTCAACAGCTAAGCGATGGAGAATCCTTATTACACCTTCTGCCTCTTTGAGGTTATATGCTCCGCCTGATTCCGGACGAGTAGTCTTTCCTTTAATATCCATCCATTGCATTCCAAGAATAGGTTTGCCGTTGTTTGGAGACTGTAAACGGCTATAATCAGTGGCTATGCGGAGCGTGTTGTCGTAGAATTCCTGATTCGAGAACTGAATAATATCAAGAAAACTCCGATGGTGGTCTCGTAACTGGATGATATTTTCCGGCTCGGTCATACTTTCTGCCAGATCATATATAGAACTGCTTCGGTATGACCACCGGGCTTCTATTTGGTTGTTGAGAATGAGAGATAAATCTGTTTGCTTGCTCAATAGACAAATATGATTCAATTGCTGTTTGTCTCCAATTACTGCTACACGTTTAGCACGCATAAGCAACGGAATCATGGAAGCTATGTCACATTGACTAGCCTCGTCTATAATGAGCAAATCATATACTGCTTCTTTGAATGGAAGTCTTCTGCGTGCACTTAGGGATGTAATGGCACTGACAGGCAACATGGATTTGAGAGCAGGCGTGTACGAATCTACATGGTCATGTTCAAGCAAACTTATATAGTTGTGCAGTTCTCCTCTATTCTTGGCATTAAAAATACTGATATGTTCATTTAGCCATGCGTTCCAAGCGGTCTTTGCTTTTGCTTGCAATTCCACTTGCTCGCCCATCATTGCTGCATCAAGTTGTTCAAGGGATACAGACTCGCAAACATCTTTAAGCAAACTGTCGTATGTGGCAATTAAGTTTAAATTATCTATCAATGAGTTGAAACTATTATCAAATTGCATCCATTCACGGTCATTGGCAGCATAATCGATAGAAAGTCCCTGATAGTATTTTCTCAAAAAGGAGTTTATAGTTTCTGCAGCCTCTTTAGCACGCTCTGTAATTTTATTTTTCCACCTATTTCTGAAAATCTTGTCCAGCAAGCGAGAAGGACCATCTTTTAAGGCTGTTCTGCAATGAACGAAATCTTTATACGCATTTTTTACTTCGCTTATCTCATTTTCTGTTATTACACCAATAATATGCTGGTATTTGTCTCTGATTGCACAAACATCTTGCTCTATTTCATCAAGTTTGTTCCTCGTTTGGACAATCTGGTCTTTTTGCCTACGTTTTGAGGTATAGTTAGAATATACTCTGTTATATGCACCTATAGCATCCGAAAAGGATTTATCTTTTCTTCTTGCCTTTTCCCATTGTTGTGCGTAATCGGAAATACATTGTTTGGCACTCTTTTCGTATCGGAGCACCAACGGAAGTTCTTTGTTTAAGGAGTTGACTCGTTTGACTACAACATCAACAGCATTGTTATTTTTACTTGTAAACAAGACACTCTGTCCTGCCATCGCAGCATTGATGATTAGATTGGCAACAACTTGTGTTTTTCCGGTCCCCGGAGGCCCTGCTATCAAGGTGACATCTGCACTCAATGCTGAACGAACTGCTGCTTCCTGTTCGTCATTTAATGGGAGTACTTTTAATATTTCCTTTTCAAATTGTGGATTCCTATTAAACTGCTTGTGTATAAATTTCCATAACACAGAATGACAGATATCCAAGTCTCCATATTCTTCAAGACGGGCTAACTCATTACTTAGTCCGACAGTATAAGGAGTAGGCTCTTTGGCAAATAGAATGGCTCTATTCAAAATGCCATCTCTATCTCCAATACGCATTGGTCCTTTTTGCAGGTCTTCTATGTCGAGAATGTCTAGCCAATCCCAATCCGGGCGAACCGTTTTAAGCAAATTAACCTTTTCTGCTAAATCTGAAAACGCTGCATGCCCGTCTGAAAAACCTAACTCTGCTTCGAGTTCTCGCAGTTCATAGATATTCTCTGTTTTTTCGTTTGTGGAGTATTTGTCTATGATATCTTTGTTTATCAACAGTTCGTCATCTATCGAAAATCCTTCCGGCTTGCCGTGCGTTCCGTCGCTGTAAGTGATATGAATAATAAATATTGGCGAAAGAAAATGTTTGACTTTAAGAACAGGATAGCCAATCAACAAATCCATTTCCTTCTCTTGGTTTCCCCGTAAAAAAGCTCCAATATCAGGCTTCTTCAGAATACTATCATTTATCCAAGGCAATGTAATAAAAGATTGTTCATCTTTCATTGATGCCCGAAAAGTAGTATTGCTTTCCAACGCAACACAACTGATATAGTATTTACAAAGTCCTTTTAATGTCATGTATTTCTTAAACTTTTTTATTCTCGGTCATCACTCGGTGGATTTCACAAGATGAGGCCAAGACACTTTGGGACACCAGTGGCAACACAATTTGTTTGCCATATTCTCAGTTTTTTCTTTCTGCACGCATTCAGCGTGCAAAGATACAATTATTTTCTGACATATGCAAAATTTTTGACAGATGTCCTATACTTTCTGTCTAATTTATAACGAAAAAAAACTACTGCTCTTTCTGCAAAATCACACAAAATATGGATTTTTTGCCTTCAAAAAAGCACCAACAATTATGGATTTCTTCCTTCTCCAGAAGAGGCAAATTTGAGGCGCATTGAGGGCGCGTAAGGGGCATGTAGGAGGCATCCTAGACTTTACTACATAAAAACGGATTTAATCATTTATATATCAGTGAGTTACAAAGAACACAAAAAAGCAGCAAAAACTGCCGTTTTTACGGTTTCGTTTGCCGATATACACGTAATTGTTGACTGTCGGTTGACCGTCGGCTGACCGTCGGGATTGACTGCAAAAACAATGCAGAGCCGGACAATATCCGGCAGAAGAGACAAAGTCTGTCGAAGACGAAAGAAACAAAAGCAAGAGCGGAGAAATGCCGACTGGCAATCGGCGCAATACGAAGAATATAGAACCAGATGGTATCCGGCAGAAGAGACAAAGTACGTCGAAGACAAAAGAAACAAAAGCAAGCGCGGAGGAAATTTATAGGGCACAGATTTCTTCTGCCATAGTATTGAGGGCTACACAATCGGAACGGGAGATGTGTTTCTTAGAAGGGTCATACTCCCAAGGAGAGAGGATCAGTACACTACCAGCAGCAACGGCATCGAAAAGAGCTTCAGAAGGCTTGTAATAATCGCGGAAGCCGTTGTCCGCAAGATAAATGAAAGGGAGGTTTTCTTTTAGGAGGACAGACATGACTGCCTGTTCCTGTTTGGAGATAAAAGGCGAGACAAGGATAGTGCCTTGACGAGCGGCAAGGACACAACTGTTCATGTAGTCGCGAAGGGGCTGATCGTAGCCGTGTTCTTCGGCATCCTTGACCCACATGCTACGTACATGCACAGGAGCATAGTGCTCATGCTGTAAAAGGCGGATATTCCCCACTCCGCTATACGTTCGACCTCCTATTTCAATACCTGTTTGGACGAAGAAGAACCCCGGTTTGAGACGCTTAGTAGCAAGGCGTGATGGGTTCATGTCTATATAGCGAAACATAGAACGGAGTTGGCCTTGACGGACAAGCGGGCGGACATAAGGCATCTCTGTAAAAAGAGGGGAACTTAGTTTCTTATCCCGAATAGTATTCGGGGAAAAAGACGAAGTATAATTACGCCCAAGTTTCTTGGCGGCCTGCCAAAAGCCACGTGCAACACTCATGATACCACGCGGCATTGGTTTACGGACATGCCAGATAACATGCAAGTGGTCGGGCATAAGACAAAATTGCAGGATGCGCACCTCCGGATAGTGCTCATATAGATGCATGAGACAATCCACGAGGTCCTCACCTAACTGCGAACGCTTTACCTCGGCTTTAGAAGGATCGCCATCAGGAATGATTAACTCGCCCAAGAGAGGCTCTACTGGGGATGGTAAGCGTGACATGGTAAATGCCGATGCCTTTCCATGCTTCGCCAGGTTCTTGCCATTGGAATGAATCGGAGGGTGGCATATTTTAGCGGGCGATACTATCGCCCTGTAAGAAACAAAGTCAATTAAG
>DGHR01000008.1:32209-32405 GCA_002392745.1 Bacteroidales bacterium UBA3843
ATTAAG
Organism: Bacteroidales bacterium UBA3843; assembly: GCA_002392745.1. Taxonomy (GTDB): domain Bacteria; phylum Bacteroidota; class Bacteroidia; order Bacteroidales; family Paludibacteraceae; genus Colicola. The sequence continues at coordinate 32,216 of DGHR01000008.1, forward strand.
CAGCGGATGGTATCCGCCTATAAGAAACGAAGTCAAACAAACGGCGGATAATATCCGCTTGCAAAAAACAAAGTCAGACAGACGGCGGATAATATCCGTTTATAAAAAACAAAGTCAATTGACGCGAGATACTATCTCGCACAAAAAACGAAGTCAAATAATAATAAAGAACGCGCATACATATGTACGC
>DGHR01000010.1 GCA_002392745.1 Bacteroidales bacterium UBA3843
ACTCCTTGAGGATATCGTTCTGGATAGTACCTGCCATCTCCTCCAGTTTGGCACCCTGCTCGAGTCCGGCGTTGATATAGAACGCGAGGATCGGCAGCACGGCACCGTTCATGGTCATGGAGACGGACATCTTGTTCAGAGGAATACCGGCGAAGAGCACTTTCATGTCCTCCAGCGAGCAGATGGACACACCTGCTTTGCCGACGTCACCTACCACGCGCATGTTATCGGCGTTGTAGCCACGGTGGGTCGGCAGGTCGAAGGCTACGGACAGACCTTTCTGACCGGAAGCGAGGTTACGGCGGTAGAAAGCGTTGGACTCCTCTGCGGTGGAGAATCCGGCGTACTGACGGATGGTCCAAGGGCGGAGAGGATACATGGCGCTGTACGGGCCACGGAGGAACGGCGGGATACCGGACACGTAGTCGAGGTGCTCCATGCCTTTGAGGTCCTCTTTGGTATAAATAGGCTTGACGTCGATGAGCTCCGGCGTCTGCCAGTCGGCGGTGTTCGGGCCCAAGACCTTACTTGCAGCCACTTGCTTGATATCAATCTTTGAAAAATCAGGTTTCATAATTGTATATGTTTTTGGAGTACAGAATACAGAGTACAGAGTACAGACTGATTTAGTTTTAGCGGGTCACGCTACTACAGGGGAATTACCCTCATCCAAATGATGCTGAAATCCCGTAATCATCTTCTGTAATTTATCTGCTTTCGTTTGTAACCGAACTGACTGATTATTATCCATATAACCTATTCGCTCTGATAACATAATTTGAGTATTTAACTCAAACAAAGAACCTATCGCAATAGACAAGAAATGCGAAAAATCCTTGTCTGTACGACCGGACCCTTCTGCTATATTGGAAGGAACGGAAACAGCTGCACGTGTCATTTGTGAAATAATTCCATACGTCTCCTTTCTAGGAAGATTCTCAGTTATCTCGTAAATGTCTTGTGCTAAATCCATCGCGTCTTTCCATATTTGCATGTTTCTGAAGTTATGCATAATAGGTCTGTATTCTGTCAGTGAAACGGTCTGTATTCTGTATTCAAAATTTATTTCTTCAGTAACTGCGAGTTAAGTCCTTTTAACGTCTCCAATACGTTGCAACGAACGTGGATGAAGTTCTGGATGCCGAGCTTCTGGAGGTCCTCCATACATGCCGGAGCACCGGCGACGATGAAGATCTCTTTGGCGTTCTGGAGCTTCTTCCATGCCTTCGGCGCGAGGGTTGCGTACTCGTCGTCGGACGAACAGAGGACGATGATGTCCGCTTTCGCCTTGCGTGCCGCCTTGATACCTTCGGCGATGGTAGCAAAACCGTTGTTGTCAATGACCTTATAACCTGCGCACGCGAGGAAGTTACAACTGAACTGCGCACGCGCAATACGCATAGCGAGGTTGCCGATGGTAAGCATGAAAGCAACGGGTTGTTTCTTAGCGCCCTCGGTCTCTAAGCGCAGCTGTTCGAACTCTTCGGCTGCACGAGCAACTGGCAGCGTCGGCAGCGCGTTCTCGCAAGAACTACCGCAACCGCAAGCAGCCTGTTTCTTATCCGTCTTGCAAGTGCAAATCGAACTGCAAGCCCCGGCGTCGGCTTTGATCTTCTTGCCGGCTTTCTCGGTGAAGTTCGGGAACTGGTTGGAACCGAGCAGCACCTCTTTGCGTTTGGCTACATCGTTGAGACGCGCTTTGAGGTTTGCCGCCATGTGCTCCTGTACCTTGCCTTCGGCTACCATCTGGTACATGCCGCCCTGCTCCTGGATAGCAAGGAACTGCTTCCATGCCTCGGCAGCGATGGAGACGGTCAGGTTCTCCAGATAATACGAACCGGCAGCGGGGTCCACAATCTTGTCGAAGTGCGCCTCCTCTTTGAGAAGCAGCTGCTGGTTGCGGGCGATACGCTCGGAGAAATCCGTCGGACGCTCGTAAGTGATATCGAACGGCGTGACGGTGATCTCATCCACGCCTGCCAGAGCAGCAGACATCGTCTCGGTCTGCGTGCGGAGGAGGTTCACATACGCATCAAAAATAGTCATGTTGAAACGGCTGGTCTCGGCACTGACATTCATCTTAGCCGCGTTACGGAGAGCGGTGGTGAAGATCGGCGCTTTGTATGCCTCTACGATCTTCGCCCAGAGCAGACGTGCCGCACGGAACTTAGCCAGCTCCATGAAGTAGTTGCCGCCGATACCCATATTGAAACGGATAGCGTTGGCAGCGCGGTAGTTAGGCACACCGGCTTCGGTCAGCATCGTCATGTACTCGGCACCCCAAGCGAGGGCGTAAGCCAGTTCCTGCGTAGCATATGCGCCGGAGTTGTTGAGCACAACGCTGTTGACACCCACTACGCGGTAACCCGGCAGCGCTTTAGCGGCTTTCACCACCTCGGCGATCTTGGCCGATACCTGCTCACGGGTCAGCGGTTTGCCCTTGACGAGCATGTTCTTGATCGGGTCCACGTTGATGGAACCTACCATGTGCTTCACATCGTAGCCCATGCGGCCGTAGTAACGAACGAGGATGTTCGCGAGCTTCGGCGCAGCGCAGGCGCAGATGGAGAAGTTGATGGCGATGCAGTCAGCGGCGATACCGTTGAGCAGCGTCTTGATGAAATGGTAGGTCAACTTCTCTTTGTCCAGACAAAAACCGAGGGAGTTGATACCCTTGTTGAGCACCTCGAGGGCTTTCTCGTTCGCCTTGCGTGCGTTCTTGCAGGCGCAGATGTTCTGACGGATAGCCCAGTCGTTGTTTGTACGCGTACCGCGGACGTAGGGGAACTGACCGGGGGCGGAGACGGTGGTCTTGAGCCCTTTCAGGTCCTCACGGCGGTAGAACGGCTGCACGTTGAATCCTTCCGGCGTGCGCCATACCAGCTTCTTGTCGAAGTCGGCACCTTTCAGGTCAGCGATGATCTTGTTTTTCCAAGTCTCAGTGGAGACCGGCGCAAAATCCGCCAACATGTTTACTTTGTTTTCTGCCATGCTAAAAGTAAATTAATCGTGAATAATAAATGTAATTAATATTTTTCGTTGTTGTTGCAAATCTTAATAATCGCACACTTTCTGACCCATGAGGTTATAGAGTGTGTGGTCGATGAGGATATAAATCTGTCCGTTGCGCAGTATCTTTGTCGCCGCAGGGACTATCTCGGTCTGCCCGATAGCCGTTGTTGTCTCTCGCCAGCCGTTGCTGACGCCGGGTTCGAACTCCGTATCAAAAGACGCCATCAGATGCGCCATCTCTACGGCCTGACCTTTTTTCTCGCCCCATATATATTCCGCCAGATAGGGATAGTCGATAAACGGATTGCGGTTGTGCTGGAAATTGCTGACGGCATCCGCCCGTTTGATTTCTTTCTCGGACACAGGGTCCGCCCGATGCCAGGCAATCAGCACTGCCTGCTCCCATGGCTGGAACTCCAGATAGTTGTCGTTCTGCATGGCGAATTTCGAACCTACATCTTTGTTATCCAGCCGCCATCCTTGGTAGGCCGAACAGATAGTGGCGTCATAATTGCCGTTAATGTCTTTTCCATAGCACGTAGCCATATAAAAATACGCGCGCGCAAAATCGCCTTTGTACTCATCTTTCGGCTCAAACACATAGAAATCCACTTTGAGCGAGTCGTGGTGGAGTGTACCTATCTTGAGCGAACCGGCAGTCTTGGTCACTTTCTCCGGCACCCCTAACGGATAGTTGCTTCGGGCACTATTCGCCTGAGCATTCGAGGGGTTGAGGTGGTAACAATCCTTGTAGGCATCGTTCTTCGCTCCACCCCACCAAGACTTGGCGAAACTATGCTCCACGTTACATCCGGAGACTACGGCACCGGGCGTAGTGAATTTCTGCCACGAGTCGCAATACATATCCATGCAATCCCCCTCTTCGTTCTGGTCGGCATAATAGAAAACCTCCCACGAGGAGTTGGAACCGCTACCATAAGGAATCACGGTGTGGTTACGGATAACAGTCTTGAGCGTTCCTTTGAGGGCACTATCTTTCTTTCCCTCGATGACATTGTAATAGCCCTCCGGCATCTTCTCCGCCATGGCATACGAAAAGACGCATGCCAATAGGCCCAATAGGAATAATCTGTTTCTCATCTTTATTTGATTTTCTGTCCTGTTAAGTTATACATTTGCTCGCCGACGAGGATATAAATCTGCCCGTTGCGCAGTATCTTTGCCGCCGCAGGGGCAACCTCAGTCTGCCCGATAGCCGTTGTTGTACTGCATGTGGTGAGATAATCGCTGTAAACGGCTACTATCGTATTGTCCTCGTAGGTCACTTTGATGGCGCTCAATCCGCGGTAGCCGCTGTCGCCGCCTATCGTGAAGACGATGGTGGAGGCATTGCCTGTCCATACCAAATCGCCGCTCATCGAACCGCTGTTCGGCTGGAGCGCGTTGCCCTTGTCGTTCGTGCCGACGGAGAACTCTATGCGGCTCATCTGTGAGCCGGAGAGAGTGATGGTTGATTTGGCATAGCAGCGCACCTCGGTGTAGTAGGTAGCGGCATTCGACGCACCGCCTTTGGCAAACGTGATGGTGATATTACCTGCTTTCTCGGTCTCCACCTTGTTGCCTCGGCTGTAACCGCTGAAGTTCGTTTGTGCGGTGACAGGACCTGCTCCTTGTTGCTGCTCCGCATGGGCAAAGACGGCATGATAGGTGACATCCGCCGTCACTGCCGGCATCTTCGCTTTCTCGCTGAATAGTCCGGCAGGCGCCGTCTGGCTGACGCCGGAGATAGCAGTCCTGCTCCATCCTACGAACGTCTCGCTGCTCTCCGAACACGATACAGGCGCAGCCGGCAGTTCCGCAGGACGTTTGTTTTCGGCTACCGAATCGGTACGCACCGCTTCGCCGTTCACCGTCCATGTCACGCCGTATCGGGTTTCAGCCACGGGCTCCAGACTCTCGCAGGTGGGTGTCATCGAAGCGATATTGACGGTTTGTCCCGCTTTGTTGCCCCATACATACTCCGCGAGTTCCGGATAGTCGATGAAGGGGTTGCGGTTTTTCTGAATACCATACACAGCCTGGTTGCGGTCCACCTCTTTCTGGCTCACAGGGTCCTGGCGGTGCCATCTCATCAGCATCTCCTTGGCATAGGCTGTAAAATCGGTGGGCGAGGAGGTGAACATCACCGATCCGTTGCCGGCATTCAGCGTGTTCGACCGATAGCGCGCCACCATATACATAAACGTACGCGCGAAATCGCCTTTGTAGTCGTCGTGAGGCTCGAACACGCGGTCCGAATAACCGGAGATGGTTTTGCTGCTGTTCCCCAGTTTGCCGAGCGCGTGACCCTCCGGGTCCTTCGTGATACCGGTTCCGTTTGCTCCGTTCACTTCGCCGTACGGATAGTTCGAACGCAGATTGTTCACACGCGCATCGGTGGGATAGACATTATACAGGTCCGACACCATGGCGCCGGAGCCCAGCCACGACTGGCAGCATACATGTTCTTTGTTCCATCCGTCGCAGAGTTGTTTCTGCGGGATATTCGCATCGTCTGCTACAAAACGACACGTGGAATACATATCCCAGAGCGTATCGCTATAGAAATCGGTTTGCTGATAATAGGGCTCCAGATCGTCATAATTGATTACCGTATGACCGGATATAATCCTGTTCAACGCGGTCAGGATGGCTTCTGACGTTTTCTTGCCGTCCACGTTATCATAGTAGCCCTCCGGCACAGCGGCTACGCCGGTTACCACATTCGCCTCTGCCTGCCCGAACAGCAAGCAAAGGACGATGGTAAATATTGGTAATTGGTGATTTGTCATTTGGTATTGGTTATTTGACCCGTTGACCCATGAGGTTGTAGAGTGTGTTGTCGATGAAGATATATATCTGTCCGCCTACAAGTATCTTGCGCGCCGGAGCCTGTTCGATACGGGTTGTCTCTATCTCCGTAGTGGACTGGCAGGAGGTGATATATCGGCTGTATGTCGTTCCTGCGCCGGTAGCGTTGATGGTGACGGATTCGAAGCCGATACCTTTTTGGGAAGCCGCATTGGAGCAGGTGAAGGTAAGCGGCGAGTTGCCGGAGAGCGACTTGGTGTTGGCCCATTCGTAGTCGGTCATGGTGCTACCTTTTTCCGCCAGTATGGTGGTGATTACCGTTGCGCCGGCTGCTACTTGCAGTTTGTCATACTGGGTGCCGCCGTACGTACGCATACGTACCTGTATGGAATTGAGGCCTGACAAGTCAATGCTCGGCGAGGTCAATTCCTTACCCGCATCCAAGAGCCAGTAAGCAGAACTCTTGCTTGCCGTATTGGACCAACCCTCTTGGCTGTCCGCGCTGTAGGTATAGGTAGCGGCAGCGGCTCCTGCCTCCACTGTCTCTTTCGCAAAGACGGCATAGTAGGTCACATCTTCGGTTACCGCAGGGAACTCAACTATCGTGCGGTACAGCGTCTCGGGCGCTTCGTCCTGTGTGCCGGCGATGGCGGCATCGGTCCAGCCCATGAAATGCGAACTCTCGGTGGAGCACGAGGTGGGTTCAGCCGGCAGTCCGGTTACCTTGTGGTCTTCCTCCACGGAGTCAGTTCGCAGTTCCTCGCCGTTGACCGACCACGTAACGCCGTATTTGGTTGCACCGGGTTGCGGCTCCACACCGCCTTCCCGCCAGCCGTTGCTGACACCGGGAACAAAAGCCGCATCCGTAGAAGGCATCAGTTGCGCCAGGTCCACAGTCTCGCCCGCGTGCTCACCCCATATATATTCCGCCAGATAGGGATAGTCTATGAATGGGTTGCGGTTGCCCTGGGTCTTCTGGATACCGTTGTTGCGGTCTATCTCCTTTTGCGATACCGGATCCTCGCGGTGCCATTTCATCATCAGCACCACGGCTTTTTTCGTAAAACCGAAATAATGGGCGGCATCGTATATGCCGGAGAAGAAATTATTGCCGGTTGTCATGCTGGATAACTGCCATTTGACAATCGTACCCATATATCCGCGGGCGAAATCGCCTTTGTATTTGTCCAGCGGCTCAAACACATTGCCGGAACCCTGCACTACTTCGCCGGCTGCTGAAGCAATCGTTTTCTTATCGGTGGACCATGAAGCCGCCGAACCGGATTTATTGCCGTTCCAGTCCTCACCGCCGTTCACTTCTCCGAACTCGTCATTCGAGCGCACGCCGTTGATCTTGCCGTCTGTCGGCACCAAATGGAAGATATCGCAGCCGATACCGCTCGTGCCGCCGCCGAACCACGACTTGGGAATCGAGTGTTCGCGGTTGTAGCAGTCGCATACACCGCTATACGAGCCGCATTGGTCGGAGCCATATGTAAAGACGCAATCGCCGTACATATCCCATATCTTGCCGGATTTCGAAGCCACATAATCCGGGTGACTGGGGTCTGAAGGATAGACATCAGTAGTCTTATAGGCGGTCCATAGGCCGTTATAACCAAGAGTAGAGAAACCTCTGTTGGCCGTCGAACTGATAGCCGACCATAGGTTGCTGCCGGATTTGCCGTCTACAGACGAATAATAATCAGGAATTTTAGCAGGCGTAGTGACCGTTGCGGACCATGCTAACTGCGTTGCACATAGCAGCGCCAGGAGTGTTAAAATGTGTTTCTGCATAGATTTTAATGGTTATGATTGAAATTACTTCCGTTTACGTATGTTCTTTATTGATACACGTACACATATGCGTGCGCACTCAAAAAACGCACAAAGGTACAACATATTTTGGATATGTGCAAATAAAAACGGCAAATTTTTCAAAAAATATGCCGTTTTCTCCGTTTTCGCTGAATTGCGAGGGATATTTTACAAAATCTCGTGCAAAATCTCACTCACTGTGGGGTGTGGGAAGACCACTTGGCGGAATTCTGCCACCGTATAGCCGTTGCGGACGGCAAAAGAGGCGGCGGAAATGAACTCCGAGCACGGATTGCCGATACAATGCACGCCCACGATTGTCTGGTTGCGGCGCTCTATGATGACCTTGCATAGACCTGTCTCGCCTTCGTTCTCCACCATGAACCGGCCGGAGAATGTCATCGGCAGTTTCTTCACCTCATAGAATGTCTCTACTCCACCCGCCTTCTCGATTCCCGCAGCACCTTCCATCTCGGTATAGAAATCGCGCACTTGTTGTTCGGTCAGACCGACCGATGCAATCTCGGGATTCGTATAAACGACCGACGGAATGGCATTATACGCGATGCGCTGCAACGGAATCTGTTTCAGCATCCGGCCGACCGCCACTTCCGCTTGACGCGAAGCCACATGAGCCAGCATAATTTTGCCAGTCACATCGCCGCAGGCATAGACGTTCGGCAGATTGGTCTTGCAGAACTCATCCACCTTGATTGCTCCGCGCTCCAGTTCGAGGTCTTGGAGTGCTTCGAGACCTTGCAGGTTCGCGCGTCTGCCTACGCTCACCAACACCTTTTCCGCTTCATAGACCTCACCGTTAGCCGTGACCTTGCCGCCGTCCAGCGATTCCACTTTGGTGGAAGTCAATATCCGGATGCCGGCTTTGCGGTATTTGTCGAGCAGAACTTGTACTATCTCCTGGTCCAGATTCGGAAGGATGGTCGGCATGGCTTCGATAACCGTCACAGGCACGCCCAATTCGTGATAGAGCGTCGCGAACTCCATTCCTATCACGCCGCCGCCGACGATGATAATGGATTTCGGCAGTTCGGTGGCAGCCAGCGCATCCGTACTGTCCCATACAGCCGGATTATCCTTGATACCCGGTATAGGCGGCACGAAGTTCGTAGAGCCGGTGCAAATCATCAGGTTCTCCGCCTCATATGTTTCACCGTTGCAGACTATCTGAATAATTCCTCCTTCTTCCCCTGATGGGAGGGTCTGGGTGGGGGGCGCTACTGAGGCTACACCGTTTACCACGGTGCAATGCTCGTTATTGAGACGCTGTTTGATTCCGGCTACCAGTTTGCGAACGACAATCGTCTTGCGCTTTTGCATCGCCGCAAAATCGAACGCTACATTCTCTGCCGTCACGCCGTATTTCTGTGCGTGCGTGGCGTTGTAATACTGCTTCGCGCCATAGAGCAACGATTTGGTCGGAATACAACCTACGTTCAGGCACGTGCCGCCCAGGGCGTTCTGCTCAAAGAGCACTACATCTTTGCCGGCCTTCGATGCCATCTCTGCTGCTGTATAGCCCGCAGGACCGCCGCCGATTATTGCGAGAAAATAGTTCATGTTATAATATGTTTTCCGTGAATGTGTTTCCGTTAGTATATTTTCGCGAATATGTTCCATGCATATGTCTTCGCAACTATGTTTTCGTATGAATGGCTTTCTCTATCCCCAAATTAGCTCTTCTCCACCCGTCCGCTGAAATCACGTTGGAGGCGTATCGGAGGCGCATAGGAGACGCATAGGAGTAATATCGTATCCCACCCCACATTATATATATTATATATAATATATATCCCGTGATTTAGACAAACCTCTGTTTTATACGTTTAATCTATCGCCTTCAGGTATATTCTCACCGCTTCAGCTATCATTTCCTGGCAGGGACGTTTCTCATAATACTCCTGCGTTCTGTCTGCCGGACGGGGGTCCAGATCCAACTTCGGATTGCACTGCCCTTTGGGTGCCAGACCAAGGAGTTCTGCACAGACCAGGCTGCCGTATTTCGCCTTGAAATCTCCGGCAAGCTGCTGCACGAACACATAATTGGCCATCTTGCCTTCATTGTCATGCGGCGTGGCAGAACCGTTATACAGACCGGCAAGCATGAACATCCCGTTGGCGGCACCGCAGGTCATACGCATGCGGCCTGTGCCTCCTCCAAACGAGGCGGCCAGACGCAGTGCCAACTGCTCGTCTTGGATTCCGTACAAGTCCGCACAGGCGGTAAATACAGCCTGCGAACAGTTAAATCCCTGTCTAAACAACTCTTGCGCACGCTCGGCGCGGCGCTCTATCTCTTGTTCTGTCATAGCGACTGCAAAATTACAATAAAATCGCGACATATACAATTATTTTTTCAAAAAAAAGTACAAAAGTTTGCGTATGTAAAAAAAAAGCAGTAATTTTGCACCCGCTTTTTAGGAAAGTTGTCTGAGTGGTCGAAAGAGCCGCACTCGAAATGCGGTGTACGCATTACGTCGTACCGGGGGTTCGAATCCCTCACTTTCCGCAGGGTAAATGAAAAGGATGTCCATTAACGGGCATCCTTCTTCATTTATTTGGATAGTGGGGGCCTTCTCAACCCCCGATCGGGAGTTCTTAGCTCGGGATCAACCCTCGCACGATTATTACTCATCTGCGTTATGCTACATTCCATAATCGTCTTTGCCGCTTATGGGTAGCATATACGCATCTTTCGTAATTTTCGAATCCCTCACTTTCCGCAAAGCGGAGAGCTCGGGAAACCGGGTGACGCAAAACAAGAAAATGAGAGTCATATGGCTCTCATTTTTATTTGTACGTCAGCGGGGCATAGGAGTTTACTCATATTGCCCTATAGACGGGCAAATAAATAGCGGACGTTAGTCTGTTTCTTGTGTACGTTAACTCGGTTGTAAGAACTGTAGCTTTGCTCAGGATGCCGCCGGTAGGCATTAGGGTTTCGAGGTGGGATTGCCGTAGGCAATGTCGGTGCCCTCGAATCCCTCAGATACTTATTTTGCCAAGTAACTGAGCAATAATACTGCGAGTATGACCAAGATAATTGTCAAAACATTTTTTTTCTCGGAAGGGTCAGGTTTGATCAATGACGGTTGTTTTGCTATGCCGTTCTTGTGCGCATAGAAATAATTGATACTATCCCTAACTTTGTTCATCGGGAATGCAGACAAATCTATTTGATATATTGAATTTTCAATCTCTTTCTCAGTTATATCAGTATCTGCTAATTCCGCAAAATCTACCATGTCGTCAGGGATTTTAGTGTCCTTTTTAAAGAATGTAACTAAATATCCATCAGTTTGTGCCCGCTTGATTTGCTCCCATGAGATATGTATCTCCTTAAAATCCATCTTGAGATTCAGCCGTTCGGTATTTGCAGCATATCCACGAATCCCTTTTTCGTCTATGACCAAGTAACTTCGTAATAGTTTACAACTATTTACAAATGCAAGGGTAAATAATACAGAAATGCCACCAAAAAATATCAAAATAACAAGCAATATTCCGATTGGGGGCGTGCTAATAAATGTTTTGTATAATATTATACCAAACATCGAAATAATGGCAAGGCAAATTATCGGGATAAAATAGTTTTTGGGCTGCTTGACCGCTTCAAACCGCACTCCTTCTGCGTCAAATATACCCGGGTCATAGTTAGAATAAATCGCTTTACGCCCTTGTTTGTGTTTTTTATTACGAGTCAGTAACAGAGGAATAATAGTCGGCAAAGCCATAATAGCCACTACGATGATGATACATATTAGGATACCCAATAACATATTCCCTCCGGTAAACTTCCTTATCCATCTTCCCAATTTGCATGGTGCGCTTTTGCGGGGTTTTGCTGGCTGCTGAGCATGTGTTTTTTCAAAGTCTTTTGTTCGGATAACTATTACACCATAGGCAGCGCGTTCTCCATACAAGTCTATTGCTTCTTCATCATTTAAAATGGTGACTGAGGCTATTTCGGAACTTTCGGGAACATCGGATGGCTGTACACCGATTTTACCATCTACAATATACAATGGCATATGTACAAAACCGACTGTGTCCGTCCTGTCATTCCCTGTTGCCGCGACTGCCAGCGGAAGTAATAGTAATATTAGGAGAATATGTATTTTACGCATATAATAGCGATTAAATTAGCGTTTTTTAATCACGATTCATTTCATTCTGTTGAAAATGTAATCGGCACGCTGTACTTGACTCGCACCATTTTTCCTTCTAAGACTCCCGGTTTCCATTTGGGCATGGACTTTATTAACCGGATACCTTCCTGATCCAGCCACTTATTGCCAGATGATTTAGCAATCACAACATTTGATATACTGCCATCTTGTTCCACAACAAATGTAATTATTACACGTCCTTGGGCGCCATTAGCCTTATTGGGATAGCGAATGTTGTTGGCAAGGTAATCAAATAATGCTTGTTGACCGCCCGGAAATTCCGGCATTTTATTTACAACAGCGTGAACAGTCGTGTCTTTACTGATTACCAAAGAATCATTAGTCGGGACTTGGGCTGCAATCTTGAAAGTCACAGGAATCGTATATTTCACTCGTACTATTTTTCCCGCAGACCTTCCAGGAATCCATTTGGGCATTGAAGCAATAACATAGACAGCTTCTTCATCCAATTCTTTATTTCCAGAAGATTTAATAACCATAATAGCAGAAAGGTCACCATTGGAATTGACTACAAATTGGCAAATTGTCCGCCCTTGAATACCATTTATGCGAGCAGATTCCGGATATACCACATTGTGTGCTATATATTGATACATCGCTTTTTGCCCTCCCGGAAATTCAGGCAATTGTTCTGAAGATAAATATATGGTGTCATTCTCTGCCTCGGGAGACTCTATTTCATCTTCCGAGTAGTATTCTATCTTACGGCTCGTAATGGTAGTAAACCATCCCATAGGAGTATTCGTATTTGTCATTCCCTTTAGGTGAAGCCAATTACCATGTTTGTCGTAATTTGATAAAAACATGCGCATATTACTATCTTCAACCTTCACTAATTGGCCTTTTTTATTTACAGTATATTTTCTCTCAAAGGATTTGCCATCCTTTTCATTTACACAATGCATTACGTAATTTCCATCAGGAGAATAATGAACATTATACAGGTTTTTACTTCTCCAATCCTTATATGAATCAATACGCCCTATAGAATCGTATTCATATGTGTATCTCAAAACTAATGAATCATTCTTGCGGTTCATATTTTCATATGTTTTGACAACTCGTTCGAGCGAATCGTACACAATAGAATCTTTTGCAAAGAATTTACCATTCATGTAGCATATATCAGAGATTTTATGCCCCGCAGAATCAAATGTAATATTACGGTAATGCCCCTCAACTATTCCTTTCGCATCGAAATTATATTCTTTGCATTTATTATTGGCATATCTGCAAAAATAACCATCCGCTAATTCTTCTCCGTGAAAATGTTCTCTTCTTACAATACGCCCTTTAGTATCATAATGAGTAAAAATAACTACCCTGTTAAGACCAGGCCCTCCGTATGTACTTATTTGTGCTCCCGGGCTTGCTGATTCTAATATTATCATAACCTGCTTAACGGGGCCTTTTACGTCCTCGTTATTAACTTCAGTCTGTGCAAATGCGCGTGTTGCCCAAGCAAAAACAAAAGCAATGATGATAAATATTTTTTTCATATACATATAATTTAATTATTCGTAAAAATGAGCGTTCCTTATTTCAACCCGAGGCTGTAGGAAACGCCTATTGCAGAAATAAGTCACGCCCACGTTAACACGCGAGCGTTCGCCGACTTATTCAACTGCAAAAACCAAAACTTCCTACATTCCGGGTTGCTGAATAATTGCAAACGCTTTTAATCAAATATGGTCGCGCACGCTTGCGCGATTTCCGGTTTTACGTCATGGAGAAGACGATATTCTTTAAGTAGTCAAATTCAGTCACTTATTAGTTATATTTTTCGTTCTTGAACTCGTCAAAATCCAAGCGATCTTTAAGTGTCTTACTCATAATCTTTGCAACTTTCGGCTGCAAAGTTACAGTTTTTTTCTGATATATGCAAATAAAAAACGCCCTGGTGGACGTTTTTTATTGCTTTCTAATTCAATCTCACCATGACGGAGATGACTTGTCCGGCGGTGGATTCGCCCGGTTTGAAGACGCGTGCTTTGCCTTTGTTCTCACCGGCTACATCTACCATGATAGTTAATTGTTTACCATTCATAGTGATAGCCGTCTTTTGGAAGGATTGGGTGCTTGGATCATACTTGCCAAACGGTTTCTCCGTCACTATCTGTGCCTGGTAAGCATCGTATTCGCTCCAATCGATAACAACCTGTTCAGCTGCATCTTTTGATAAATCACAGATATAGAACGAGTGTTCATCGTTATTCATGATATAAGCGATATTATCGTAATAATCACTTTCGTTATCCGGGTAGTAGTCCGGCAGATCCATGTGCGTGACTTTTTTGCCTTTAGGGTCAAAGGTAAACTTCTTATTGTGGTCAAGCCATGATAGCGTTTCGGTTTTGCTAATAGGGCCGGCTACGGTCTCAATGCCCGGCAATTCTGCGAGCAATTCACCTACTTTGGCCTGAGCAACAGGCGATTCTTGTAAGTCCAAGGCATAGAAAGCAGTACCGTATCCGCGAATAACGGCAATGGCATATAGCGTATCATTGATGGAAGATACATACCAATTAGCCTCTTTATGCTCCTCGCTTGTAATAGCAACAACGTCCAGCGTATTCGGGAAGAGCACTCCGGTCTTATACGCCCATCCCCATTCGCCTCCGCGATAGCCGATGTAACCGCCTATGGCACCTCGGTTGTCCGGAAGAATAGATTCGAAATAGAGCGTGTTCTCATGCATCATACGTACGTTCAGGTAATCGCCTTCGTCTTTGAGTTGGTACACCATTTTGGCATAGCCATATTCGCTTAAACAATACACCTCACCCTTCATACTCTCCACAATGGTGTAGATATCTGAAGGACGACGGTTTCCCGCCAGCGGATATCCCCCAACACCGTATTCCAGATAAGGCATAATATTGTAATTCCATTCAAAAAGCGCACCGTCTTTGAGACGGACGAGGAAATGCTTGCTTAACATAGGGTCGCATTTTTTAGCCAACATGCTGTGGTATGGTTCTGCCACTTGGTCCAATTCCGGATAATCATAGCGGCAATTATACAACCACAACCAATCTTTGCCTATTGGGTAGATATATTCCATAACAAGACGCATGTGCGCCTGAACCATCTCTATAATTTCCCCTTTGCCCCTACAATTAATGGTATATGTGACTTCAACCAGGTTGCCGTCTTCAGAGACAGAATATACAGGATCACGCATGTCATAGACCGTATCACCTTCAGCTGCACGAATCTTGTTCGGCGAGTCGGTAGTGATATTTGCTAACGCTAGAGCATTCACTCCGTTTAAGTGCATACGCTTGAAGTCAATATCTCCAAGATCATTACCTCCTCCATCGCAAGAGGTCATACCTATTGCAGCCACTATGACCGCAAGGGCGTAAATGAAACGAGGTTTCATATTTGTAATTTGTAATTGGTTATTGGTAATTTAGTTGAGGCGTACCATGACTGAGATAACTTGTCCTGCGGTGTTTTCGCCCTCACGGAAAACGAGCGCCTTGCCTTTATATTCGCCGGATACATAGATATAGATGTTCAGCATAGTGCCATCCGTCAACATGAGAGATGATTTGAACGATTGCGTATTGGGATCGTAGCTGATAGAACCGCTCTTACCGGGAACAATCTTCATCACATATTCAGCCAAAGCGCTGTAATCAATGGTCACTTCCTCCGCGGCATCTTTCGATAGGTCGCAGATATAGAACGAACTCGGCAGCGGGTTTTGCGGGTCGTCTACGGAATAGGCTATGCCGTCATAATAACTATTCTCATCGCTTGGATAGTGTGCAGGCAGCACACGTTTGGCAGCGGTCTTGGCTATCGGGTCAACAGAATAGATGGCATTGCCTTGCCACCACGTCATGACAGAGGTTTTATACGGTCTCTTGAACGGGTATTGTGCGTTTGGATTCCATAGTATTGTCTGGAGCGACTCCGCCGCAGTTTTGTCTAAGTTAACAAGTACCTCGGAAGCGAACCACATATCTTGCGGCTCCGTGATATGCTCAACGGCCAATAATGCAGCACCTGAAACATCCGTATTCCATTCGTCTGTATATTTGAAACCGATTGCATATAGCGTACCGTCTATGCTGACCAAATGAAGATTAGCAAAGGGTTCTTGCCCTTCTTCTGTCTTTTCATAAACCAGTTGCGTCTCACCGGGTTTGTCCGGGAAAAGAAGTGCCGCAACCTCTCCTGTTCCATTGTATGAAACAATAGAGCCGAAGACTCCTCTCTTGTCAGGTAACAGACATTGCGCATGCTGCGTGCTGTTCAGCATGTTTACAACATTCAGGTAATCACCTTTGTCCTCCAATTTATAAATACGTCCGTAGTAGTCATCCAAGCCACCCATAGAAGGGCAGGAGAAAATATCTTTCCCCATTGTTTCCACCTCACCATAGACATCGCTTGGCTTCCAGTAACCACGCCCACGCTCCGGGCGACCTTGCTCACGCGACCATGCAAAGAGCGCACCGTCGGATCTGCGGACAAGGAAATTCGACTCAAACCCAGCGTGCATCAAATTACGAATCTGACCGCGCAAGGGCTCTTTGACCTCATCAATACCCGGATAGTCGTACTCGCAGTTGACGAGCCATAGCCATTCGTCACCGATTGCGTATATGTACTGCGCTTTGAGGCGCATGTTGGCTTTGATCATATCCACCACTTCGCCATCACCGACTACCTCGATGGTATAGTGTACTTCTACCAACGTGCCATCCTCGGAAACCGTAAAAATGGGATTGGAGATATTATACTCCGGATCTCCCTCATCCATCTGTGCCGCAGGCATGCGCGCCGGCGCGTTCTGTTGATTACTACCATCTGAAGCTAACGCCAGCGCTTTTGCACCTGCAATATTCATCCGTTTGAATTGCATGGAACTGACTTTGCCTCCACCGCTTTCGCAGGAGACGAGAAATAGCATGGCAATCATTCCGATGCCAAGTGCTGAAAGAATTTTCTTTGCCATAATTAATGAGTATTTGTTCCGGCTCTTGCACCTTTGCCGGGCTTGGTTTCTGCGCTCTTCCCATACCACAAAAAAAGTATGGGCTCTCGCTTGTTAATATTGGTATTATCGGGCTTCCACTCCCATAGACTCCAATATATGCAGAAAGTCCACACTTTACAGCGTGAACATTCGCGATATTTCGGAAGTCTATTACTGTTTGTGGAAGAGTGATAATATCCTAATAAAGCAAATGCTTAATGATGTATGTCTGTAAAATTCGTTTTTATGCCATAGGCAGTAAGTGGTTCAATTTTGCTGCAAAGATACTGCTTTTTTTTGATATATGCAAGGAATAAGATGATTTTTATGAAATATGCGTTTTGATTAGATTGTTTTTCAGGCTTTGAGGTCCTGATAGATCATAGCACGAACGAAATTATCAAAGCGGAAATAATGTTTCTTCCGTCCATTTTTATCAGCCGGTGCCTGCGGATCCGGCGCCCCATTCAGTTGCGCTTCAAACCGACGTCTGAATTGCTCCAAGAGGAATTTCTGTTCCTCAGTAGCGGTATCGGGAAACTTATAGGCATAAATCAACTGTGTCGTGCGTTTGGCAGCTTCCCCAAAATGTTGCAAGTGCGCGAGCTCCGCACCTTTTGGCGGATTTAGCTCATAGTCACGTTTATGCCGCTGCAGATAGACTTCGGGTGCACATTCTTTGGAGACGGCGCCTGTTGTGCCATGAAGATGTTTCTGACGATTAATGAGTTTGTGGTCGCTGTCCAAAGCTCCCTTGACCAACTCGATGCCAGGAGAATAAATAATTTTAGCCATATTGTTTTGTACTTGAGGGTTAATCGTGTTTCTTTGCTATTTTTGGGGCGTATTATAGCCGGCATACTTACATTATACCATAGTCTGCGGATAGGTCTATTTATAACCTACTGATTACCTACTAACAACCTACTAATCACATACTGATAATATACTAATCGCGTGCTATAGTATGCAAAATATTTATAATGGTACTACTCTTTTTTAAGATATGCAAGTGTTTACCGAATAAAAATATAATATAATGGTACTACTCTTTTTTAACATATGCTAGTGTTTACCGAATAAAAATATAATATATGGTCTTGCGGATTTTTAATTACTGCTTTTTGATGGAATCAAATCCCGAGCCGAAGACGCCGGTTACGTTCGCCTGGCTGACCAAAGCGTTCGGGTCAATCTCATGCACGATTGTCAAGACAAGTGCACTCTCGGGTTTGCGCACAAGGACAGAGATGACTTTGACGGGTTGTTTGGAATACCAGCCCGTGCCGTCCAGGATCGTCACACCGCGATTGACAGTAGTGTTGATAGCCGTAGCAATCTCGGCATACTTAGACGAATAAATCAGGAACTGGACAGACTGGTGTATCCGGCCAAGAAGCCAGTCGACAGCGACAGTATAGGAGACGGTCATACATACACCACACAACACGCGTTTTATTTGCAGATACAGGGGATTGGTGCCCTCTGTCAGCATCCGTTCCGGCACCGGCAGGAAAAAGGCGGACAGGATAATCACGATATCGCAGAGCAACATGATATTTCCCATGGATATATCCCGGTAATGATTGATAATCATTGCCACTATATCCGTTCCTCCGGATGAACCATTGCAGGCAATCACGGCTCCCAGACTCAAGCCGAAGACAAATCCTCCGACAATAGCCCCGAGCCATGGATCTGCGATTATCGGTTCCTGCAGAATAGGAATAACGCGATACCAGAAGGTGATAGCCGCCACACCGACCATCGTTCGGATACAAAACCTCCAGCCCACCGTCAAACCGGCGATAATCAACAAAATAGCATTGAAAACAAATGTGGTAAGCCAGACCGGAATGGCTCCTCCATACTCCGGGAAAATGGAAGGAAAGAGGCCGTCGGTCAGGTAATAAATCATTGAGCAAATACCGGTCAGACCACCTCCCACAAAAGCATGCGGGAGCAACACCCAGTTCACCATCAGCGCCATCGGGAAAATGCCGAAGACAATAATCAGATACTCAAACACTGTACGAGCCGTGAAAGAGTCCTGCGCTTTGTGAGGGTTCACAAATGAGCTGTAACGAGGTAAAGAACGCATTTTTGCAAGCGTTAAGCTGTTAAACCGTTAAAACGTTATTTGCCATTAGCCATAGGGTCAAATCCTTGTCCGAAGACACCTCGAACCTGGCTCTGGCTGACGAAAGCATTCGGGTCTATAGCACGTACCAGACGGAAGATAGTCGCCGATTCGTAAGAGCGTGCAATAGTGGTAACCACCTTCATCGGTTGCTTGTAGAATCCGCCTTCTGCTTCCAAAAAGGTACATCCGCGGTGCGCCTGCGTAATAATCGCCTCGGCTATCTCGTCCGGTTTCTGGGTAAAAATCATGAACTGGACGGACTGGCGCATACGGTTCATCACCCAATCAACGGCCGTCGAGGACATGAAGGTATAGGTAAGACCAAACAAAATCTTTTCTATAGCCCCTTGCGTCCCTGCCGCCTGGATAGTGGGCAGGAAGAAAGCCGATGAGATGATAATCAGGTCCGCCATCAGCAGCACGCGCCCCATAGGCAAGTGATGATATTTGTTTACCATCATGGCAATAATATCCGTTCCTCCGGTGGAACCGTTGTTCAGGAAACAGATTCCCAAAAAACATCCCGTGAACAGTCCTCCGATGACTACCGCCATAAAAGAATCAGTCAGCAAAGGCACTTGGGCAATAGGTACCACTTTCAGCCAGATTGTAAGCCACATCACACCCCATACGGTCCGCAAGGCATACCGCCATCCCACCGTAAGGGCCGCAGTGATCAATAATACGATGTTGATTAACGCACTACTAAACCAGATGGGCACATACGTATCGCTGGCGAAATAGATAATCTCGCACAAACCGGTGATTCCGCCTCCCACGATAGCGTGCGGCACCAGCAACTGGTTTACCGTCAGGGCATAAGGAATCGTACTGATAACTATCATGAACAATTCCTTGAGTGTAATCCAGGGCAACGTCCGGCGGTATTCCTGCAGATGCTCTTTGAGACGATTGTTTCTTCTTTTCATTCCAAATTACGGTTTATTGAAATTTAGCCACAAGATTGCGGTCGCCAAATCCATTATCTACTCTTCCTACGGGGCACCAGAACTTGCTCTGCTCCACCCACTCTGTCGGATACGCCGCCTGACGGCGCGAATAGGGGTGCGTCCATTCGTCGGATACAACTTCGTATTCCGGATGAGGTGCATTCAACAGCAGATTGTCCTTCGGGTCCGCCTTGCCGTTCTCTATATCGGCTATCTCCTGACGTATCTGCAGCAAGACATCGCAGAAACGGTCAATCTCCGCCAGCGACTCGCTCTCGGTAGGCTCGACCATCAATGTGCCGTGAACAGGGAAAGAGAGCGTAGGCGCATGGTATCCGTAGTCCATCAACCGTTTGGCTATATCCGCCTCCGTGATTCCGATAGAATGGAACTGGCGGCAGTCCAGAATAAGTTCGTGTCCCACACGCCCGTTGGCGCCTGTGTAGACGATGCCGTAAGCGTCCTTTAGACGCATAGCCATATAGTTCGCAGAGAGAATAGCCGCAGCGGTAGCATGACGCAGTCCCTCAGCACCCATCATCGCAATATACCCCCATGAAATAAGCGCCATGTTGGCATTTCCGTACAGAGACGAGCTGACGCGGTTGTGGTCCTCGGTAGGCAGGCTTTCCGCCATCGCTTCCGTACAGCAAACAGCGCCTACACCGGGTCCGCCGCCGCCATGAGGCGAAGCAAAGGATTTATGCAGATTCAGGTGGCAAACATCCGCCCCGATAAACGCAGGGTTGGTCCATCCAATCTGTGCATTCATATTCGCGCCGTCCATATAGACATATCCTCCGCAGGTATGGATGGTATCTACCATCTCGCGGATAGCTTGTTCGAAGATACCATGAGTAGAGGGGTACGTAATCATACAACCAGCCAAGACCTCTTTGTTCTCCTCGGCTTTCTGTTTCCAGTCATTCAGATCGGTATTGCCCTGTTCGTCACATTTCACTACGCACGGAACAAAACCGGCTTGCACACAAGAGGCAGGGTTGGTTCCATGCGCAGAAGCAGGGATGAGCAATACATTGCGTTGCGACTGACCTATCCGGTGCAGATAATCACGTATAACAACCAATCCGGTATATTCGCCGGCCGCTCCGGAGGTTGGCTGCAACGTGCAGGCATCAAATCCTGTGATGGCACATAATTGCTGCTGCAAATCCTCCATGATGGTCTGATAGCCGAGCACCTGGTTTTGAGGTTGCAACGGATGCACATTCAGCGCGGACGGATAGGTAACCGGAATCATCGCTGCCGCCGGGTTGAGTTTCATTGTGCATGAGCCAAGAGGAATCATGCTGGTGGCGAGACTGATATCCTTGCGGTCCAGACGCTTCAGGTAACGCATCAGTTCCGTTTCCGTATGATAGAGGCGGAAGACGTCGGCCTGCATATAATCGACTTCGCGTACCCGTTTTTCGTCAATCGCCCAAAGCCCTTCGAAAGCCTCCTCCGATTCCTCCGGACACGGCATATTTCCGCTTGCCTCGGCAAAGATTGTAATCAGCTCGTTCATCTCGGCAAACGAGGTATCCTCGCCGATAGACAGCCCTACCCATCCTTGCGGGTCGTAATAGAAGTTCACGTTGCGGTCCTCAGCCTCTTCGCGCAGTCGCTCTACCCATCCTTCATCGTCGTCTCGTGTAATCTTGAGCGTATCGAAAAATTCTGCGTTCTCCTGATTGTAACCATATGCCTGAAGCATCTCGTTCAGGTATTCCGCGCGGCTGTGAATTCCTTCGGCAATCTCCCTGATTCCCTCCGGTCCGTGGAAGACGCCGTACATACCCGCCATCATGGCAGAGAGAGCCTCTGCCGTGCAGATATTGGATGTTGCGCGCTCGCGTTTGATATGTTGTTCGCGGGTCTGGAGAGCCAGACGATACGCCGGATGCTCGTGGCTGTCTTTGCTTAGTCCGATGATACGTCCCGGCATGTCCCGTTTGTACTCATCGCGCGTAGCCATATAACCGGCCGTGGGACCTCCGAATCCTATGGGCAGTCCGAAACGCTGCGCCGTACCGCACATGATATCCGCCTGCAGCGGTTTGAGCAACACCAAAGCCATCAAATCAGCCACAACGGTAACCTTGAGTCCCGCCTCGTGACAATCATCGATAAAAGCCTCGTAATCCTCGATGGCTCCATCGGCGTTAGGCCATTGTACCAGTGCGCCGAAGAAATCAGCGGAAGGAGTAAAACCAGCATAGTTTCCCACCACGATTTCAATCCCTTGACCGGCGGCGCGTGTACGAAGTACACTCATCGTATTCGGCCAAATTTTCTTATCCACAAACACCTTGCACACCCCGTTTTTCACTTGTTCGCGTGAGCGCAGGTTGCGCATCATAGTAACGGCCTCCGCCGCAGAAGTGGCCTCATCCAGCAGCGAGCAGTTGGCTAAAGGCAGTCCCGTCAGGTCGCTCACCATTGTTTGGAATACAAACAGCGCCTCCAGACGTCCTTGGCTTACCTCTGCCTGGTAAGGAGTGTAGCTGGTGTACCAAACAGGATTCTCCAGCATATTCCGGCGGATAACAGCGGGCGTAACCGTACCGTACCACCCGCGCCCGATATAATTGCTGGCCTCTTCATTGCCATTGAGTATGGCATTGGCTAATTTCAAATGGAGAGGTTCGCTCAGCGGTTCCTCCAACTCAATAGGTTCCGGCAGCAGAATATCCGCCGGCATCGTTTGGCGTACCAATTGCTCCAACGAATCGGCTCCGACAGCCTCCAGCATGTGCTTTTCTTCAGAAATAGAGAGGCCTATATGGCGTGCCTCCAGATTGTTTGCATTCATATAATAGGATTGATTATTAGTTTGCAACAAAATTACGCACAAAATTACACTATTTTTTGCATGTGTGCAAGAAAAGTGGAAATTAATTGATAGAAATTCGGTAATTTTGTGAAAAAAAGAAGATTTTTTTGTTTAGTTCGGAAAAATGTAATAACTTTGCAATGTTTTTTCATAAAGCAACATTTTATAAACATGACAAAGCGCCAAGAAGAAACGCCTGCCGAGTTGTGGGAATTGAACCCGTTGTGGAATTCGCTGAATGAATCAGAGCGTGCGGAAGTAACGAAAAATGTAGAGATTATCCGTTACGAGAAGAACGAGATTATTCACCGTGAAGGTGATGACTCTCGCTACATTTGGTTGCTATACCGCGGAAAGGTGCGTATCTACAAAGAGGGAATCGGTCAGCGTCAACAAATCATCCGTTTGTTGAAGCCCTACGACATTTTCGGTTACCGT
The DNA here is from genome assembly GCA_002392745.1 of Bacteroidales bacterium UBA3843. Lineage (GTDB taxonomy): Bacteria > Bacteroidota > Bacteroidia > Bacteroidales > Paludibacteraceae > Colicola. The sequence goes on from DGHR01000010.1 coordinate 23,210, forward strand.
GCCGCTATAGCCCAAGAAGGTTACAACTCCAATGCCAGCGCATTCGAGGCATGTACCGCATACCGTATCGGTCGTGATTTATTCACCCGTCTGGTGCGCGAGAACGGACAGTTCTGCTATAACATAATGCTCACCATGGCAAAAGATTTGGCCATCTCGGAGATTCAGACCGTCAATTTGACTCAAAAACACATCCGCGGCCGACTGGCCGAGGCGTTGCTACAATTGCGCAAGAACTATGGGTATGAATCCGACGGATGCACTCTGGCTATGTTACTGCCACGCGAGGATTTGGCCAACATGAGCAACATGACCACCAGCAATGCCATCCGCACATTGAGCCAATTCGCCCAAGAAGGGATAATTGCCATTGACGGCCGTCATATCAGTTTGCTAAACGAAAAAGAATTGGAGCATATCTCCCGTTTGGGTTAACCGGCCTATGCCGTTAATCCAACATATTTCCCATATTACTGGATAGTTGTACCATACGGTCGTAGTCCTCGGGACTAAGGTCGTAGAAATAGAAATTACGAGGGTCAATTGGACGGCCTTGGTAATGTACTTCATAGTGCACGTGCGGTCCTGTTGATTTTCCGGTGTTCCCCACCAGCGCAATTACATCACCGCGTTTCACCTTCTGCCCCACCTTGGCTTTCAGTTTCGAGCAATGGGCATACCGTGTGACATAATTGAAGCCATGGTCTATTTCTATGGTCTCTCCATATCCTTGACGCCATCCGGCATAGATAACAGTGCCGTTTCCCGTAGCAAAAATGTCCGTGCCGACCGGCGCAGAGAAATCCATTCCTTCGTGAAAACGCCGAATATGATACACAGGGTCAACCCGCCATCCAAAACCGGATGCCATATGTTTCAGGTCCTTGTTGAGCACCGGTTGTATGGCAGGGATATTTTCCATCCGGACTTCTTGGGTCTTGGCCAATTCAACAATCTCGTCGAAAGAGCGCGCTTGCACATATAACTCCTTCTCCAATATATCCACTTTGCGCTGGATATCCGCCAGCAACTGGGTATTGGACATATATGTCAGCGAATCGTAATAAGATATTTGCCTCGTAGCGCCCATACGCGCACTCATCGGAATAGGTTCCGCCCCTAAGATAGCACGATACAAATTGTCGTCACGCTGGCTTATATCGGCCATTACGACCTGTATCTGGTCCACTTGGCGTTCCATCACCTCCAGTTGGGCGGTCAACGTACGGTTGTTTTGCAGCAAAGCAGCCTCGCGGGGCGAGGGGAAGAAATAGAAAAACACAAAGAAGAACACGACTCCCAAGCATATACCTCCCAGAATATAGCCGCCGGAGCGACGGAGCCAATAACGCAGTCCGTGCTCTATACGCTCCAGTTGCAGCGTTTCGGGATTAATCCTGTATTGTCGTTTGTGCAGTGTAGAGTTCATTTGTGGTAGCGTTTAATAGGTTTTTTATACCAGAAAAAGTACTGGTTCTGTTGTTTCTTTTCCGCATCCGTCCGTGCGACATACACCTGTTTGCCCGTATAGGGATTGATGCCGGTATAGAACATCGTTGTGGACAGTGTCATCGGCGTCGGTGTAAAATCCTGCACCTGCTCGGGATGGTAGTGCATCTTGCGTGTCTCGTCGGCGAGCATCTGCATATCACGGTTGGTACATCCGGGATGCGAGGAGATGAAATATGGAATCAATTGTTGGTTCAAGCCCGCCTCTTCGTTAATACGGAGAAATAGATTGCGGAAACGCATATAGTTCTCCCAGGAGGGCTTGCGCATCAGTTTCAACACGCTGTCCGAGCAGTGTTCAGGAGCGACCTTCAGCCGTCCTGATACATGGCGTGTTATCAATTGGCGCGCATATTCATCACTCATCAAATCATAGCGGATTCCCGAACCGACAAATGCATGTTTGACATACGGCAGACGGTCCACCGTTCTGTATATATCAAGAATCGGGCCAAAGTCCTGATTCAGGTTCTTGCAAATAGCCGGTTGCAGACAACTGGGGCGTGCACATCGCTGACATAGGCTTGCATCCTTGCCGTGCATAGCATACATGTTGGCAGAAGGCCCTCCCAAATCGCTGATTACGCCATGCCATTCCGGCAACCGGCTCAGACGCTCTATCTGACGCAGAATAGACGCCTTCGAACGCGATACAATCTGTTTGCCCTGATGAGCGGAAATAGTACAAAACGAGCATCCCCCAAAACAACCGCGGTGCATACATACCGACCATCGAATCATTTCATATGCCGGGATATGTTTGTCCTTGTATTTAGGGTGCGGCGCGTATTGGAAAGGCAGGTCGTAAACAGCATCCAGTTCGTCAGTGGTCATCGGCAGATAGGAGGGGTTGACAACCACCCAGCGATGGTCAACGGGCTGAACCAGTGCCGTCTGGTGGATCTTGTTTGACTCTATTTCAATCAGACGGAAGTTCTCGGCATGTTTGCGTTTGTCGCGCAACGCTTCCTCGTGCGAAGCCAACCGGATAGCATCTGCAGGGATTTCATTTCCGTCCGCCGTCAGAAAGGCTGTCTGTGGTACGGAGCGAAGAGTCGGATTGGTGATTGGTGATTGGTGATTGGTATTGGAAAGCCTGTTTGCTATCTCGGTCATCGGTTTCTCGCCCATTCCATAGACAAGCAGGTCTGCGCCACTGTCCACCAAAATAGACGGCATGAGTTTGTCCGACCAATAGTCGTAGTGCGTCAGCCGGCGCATAGATGCCTCTATTCCTCCTATCACGACAGGCACATCCGGGTAGAGTTGCTTCAGGATTCGGCAATAGGTGATGGTGCAATAGTCGGGTCTTGCCCCCGGTTTTCCCTCCGGCGTATATGCATCGTCTGAACGTCTTCTGCGAGCGGCGGTGTAATGGTTGACCATAGAGTCCATGGAGCCTGCCGAAACTGCAAAAAAGAGTCGTGGACGGCCGAGTTTCGTGAAATCGCGATGGTCTCCTCTCCAGTCCGGTTGCGGCACGATGGCCACACGGTAACCCGCTGCCTCAAGCGTACGGCCTATGACGGCTGCACCAAAAGAGGGATGGTCGATATATGCATCTCCCGTAAAGAAGATAACATCCACCTCATCCCAGTTGCGCAGTTCCAGCTCTTTTCGGGTGGTAGGCAAATATTTCAGCAGGTCAGACATCAGTATTTAGTATTCAGACTTCGGACATCAGTCAATTTGCAGGTCAAAGCGGTCTCGCAGAGAGGCGAGTGCAGGATTGTTTTCTATCATTACCCGGAATTTTTCATCCGCCGTATATGCAAGTTCCTCGGTTTTGTATTCCGCCTGAATGAGTTGTATTTTCAAATGGTCGTTATGCAGCGTCCGATGGAGTCTGTTCAGCAAATCCGGCATCACTTTGTGCATCTGTTCCATTTGCCAGGGATTCGGCATTTGTATTTGTGCCAAGTGCGCCTCGATCAGTTGCGGGCTGTAATCCTCTATGAGTTGTTTGATACGTGGCTGGTCTTCAAATCCGTCCGCGAGACCGGCCCACGCTTCGCGGAGCCGGTCAGCCGAAAAAGGGTCGTTCCGCTCCTCCTTGGGCGCAGCAGAAGTGACAGGGGGTGCGGCTGTTGCAGCAGCGTTGTTTTGCGGAGTCTTAGGCTTAAGTCCCAGTCCGATTCCCGGCATTTTGGGAAGGTGAACTCCGGCTTCTCCCGACGGGGAGGGGGATGTGATTGGTGATTGGTTGGTATTGCGGGCTGTTGTTGGAGCGGAAGGCGTGACCGTTTTTGCGGCAGATGCTACCGGTTGAACAGCCGGCTGGGGTTGTCCTCCCAGTTGACAAAGTTTCACCAATGCCAATTCCACTATGAGCCGTTTGTTACGCGCCGTACGGTATTGGATGTCGCAGGTGTTCAATACATCGAGAGCTTGGAAAATCCAGATGGGCGAACATACCTGCGCTTGTGCAGCATAGCGTTGGCGGATGGCATCACTTGTCTCCAGCAAAGGAAGGGTCTGCGGGTCTTTGCTAACCAACACGTCGCGCAGGTGTTGCGCAAGCCCTGTAACAAACAGTCCGGCATCAAAACCATGCGCCATCACATCGTTAAGGAGCAGAAGCGCCTGCGGCACGTTGTGTTGCTGCGCATATTCGACCATTTGGAAATAGTAGTCCGTATTGAGTACGTTGAGTACCTCGATGGTGCGCTGGTACGAAATCTCCGTACCGCAAAAAGCCACCAGTTGGTCGAATATGGAAAGTGCGTCACGCATACCTCCGTCTGCTTTCTGCGCAACGACGTTGAGGGCATCTTCGGTGACGGAGATACCTTCTTTCTGCGCAACGGATTGCAGGTAAGCAATGGTATCCGGTACGGTAATGCGGTTGAAGTCGTACACCTGGCATCGGCTGAGGATGGTAGGCAGGACCTTATGTTTCTCGGTAGTCGCGAGAATAAAAATAGCATATGCCGGCGGCTCTTCGAGTGTTTTCAACAGTGCATTAAACGCCCCTGCGGAGAGCATATGCACCTCATCTATGATATATACCGAATATTTGCCTATCTGGGGCGGGATGCGGACTTGTTCGATGAGAGAGCGGATATCTTCGACCGAGTTGTTGCTGGCCGCATCCAGTTCATGAATATTGAACGAACGCTGCTCGTTGAATGCGCGGCACGATTCACATTCGTTGCATGCATCATATCCATTTTGCGGATTGAGGCAGTTGATGGTCTTTGCGAAAATGCGTGCGCACGTGGTTTTTCCCACTCCTCGCGGTCCGCAAAAGAGATACGCGTGTGCCAGGTGATTTTGGCGGATAGCGTTCTGCAACGTGTGTGTCAGGGCCTGTTGTCCGACGACGGACTCGAAAGTCTGCGGGCGGTACTTGCGTGCCGATACAATGTAGTTATCCATAATAAGCTATGCTGTATATATATTTTTCGGTTTCAAAAGTCTGCAGTTTTCCGTCGAAACGGTCGATTGCGGTCTGCAGTTGTTCAAAAGAAGCGATTCCGGTTCCTTGGCATTTAAGGACAGCCTCTTTTCGTGTCCAAAGGCGTGTGAAAGCCCGTTCGGGATTTCCGGCCTGACGGATAAATTGTTGTTCCGCCGGATTCATGGTACGAGCGATGAGTTCGGGTTCTGCATGACGTATGCCCTCGACGTCGATGCCGACAGGATGGTCATCCAGCGCCACGGCAATCGCTTCCCGGCAATGGCTGATACTGAACTCCGGCGCAGCAGGCATAGAGGGTTTGCCATAATCGTTGTATACAAAACTGCGAGCTTTCATCGGGGTTTTATCGAAGTTTTCTGCTACGCTTATCGAGGTTTCCAGCAGTTCAGCCAGCATCAGCCAACTCTGCAAACAGCAGAATTGTCCGAAGGTATGCTTGTATCGCAACGCCTGTTCGCGCCGCTGCGTGCTGACAAGAGGAATCATCCGTAGCACTTCCGCTTCGGAACAGCGGTTCATTTCATCAAAAAGTGCGACCTGCATAGCGAAGTAACCTTTGCGGCTGCAAAGGTACAACAAAAACGCGACATATGCAAGTTTTTAAGGAGGAAAAATTCCGGATAGTGTCATTCCGTGTGGGTCAGGTCGCGGTATCTGCGCGTGGAGACGCGCAAGGCAATACGTGCGTCGGTGAGGTCCGATTGCGCCTGGGTGAGTGCCATTTGTGCCTGTAGGAGTTCGGCTATAGTGGCTAATCCGGCCTCATAATTGGTCTGCATCTGTCGATAGGCTTCCTGCGCATGTGCGAGTGTCCGTTGGCGTATCTGCACCAAAGCCTCAGCCGAAGTGAGTTGGTCGTATGCCTGTATATCGCGCAACTGAAGTTGCTGATTGAGGTGGTCGGCTTGCAGTCTGGCCTGCTCAACAGAGTAATCCAGTTCGCGCAGCCGATGGGCCGTTTCCCACCATCCGGTGAGCGGCACATTGAGTGTCACGAACACGGCACCGTTTCCGGTGCGGCTACGGATGCCGTCACGCAAGAGATTGGTTTGGAGATGCCCATAACTGTAGTTCGCCCCGACTGCCAGTTGAGGCAATGCATCTGCCAAGGCCATGCGGCGTTTGAGTTGTTCCGCCCGCAGTTGCAAATCCAACAAGCGGGACTCCGGAGAGGCAAACGATTGCTGAGGCATAGCAGGCACCGGACTCGTAGCGATGGTGTCATCGGCTATCACTATAGTGTCACTTACCTCCAAACCGATAGCTAATGCCAGTGCGCGGCGTGCGAGACGCATACCCGATTGCAACTGCATCTGACGATGCGCAATATCATCGCGGCGGATTTCCACCTGCAACAAGTCCGCAGGCAGTGCCAGTCCGGCCTCCACGGCCATTTCGACTGTCTGATAGAGCGTATCCAGAAGTAGGTTTGCGTCATCGATAATATGTTGTTTCTGTGCCAAACCATAGAGCATCCAGTAACTCTCTTCCACTTGTCCGAGCCGGTCTCGCTGGTCTATTTCCGCTTGCAGTTTGGCAGCCTCGACTCCCACTTGTGCCAGACGGTTACCGGCAACGATTTTCCCACCCATAAAAACAGGTTGCACAGCTGTAACACCGGCCGTATATCCGTATTGAAACAGACTAAGTGTGTTATCCAGTCCCAAAGCGGCTCCGTAGTTGCCATAGAGAGTTGTGAGCAAATCTCGTACAGAGGCGTTTCCTATATCGTCAATCCCAATCTCCACCAGTGGATGCAATGCATGATAGCCGAACGCCGTAGCACGCACTTGCGGAAAATATTTGGTCATTGCCTGTGCCTTGACTTCTTCCGCCTTGCGGATATTCAACTCTGCGCGGCGCAAATCGGGATTATTGCGTTTCGCCATCGCGATGCAGGAATCCAGAGTAAGTGGCGTGGAGGCATTGGTGCGGGCAGACGGCCATATAGCAACGGTCAAAACCGCCAGTAATATGTAAAATCGCGTTCTCATTTCGGGTCGTTATGTTGGTACACTTTCCAGTAAACTACCGGCAGAATAGTTACCGTCAGAGGAAGAGTAAATATCGTGCCAAAGCAAATAACCACACCCATTGGCATCCATAGACTGGTATGTGCAATAATCATAGGCAACACGCCCAATGCAGTGGTAGCACTGGTAAGGAATACAGGACGCATTCTTCGCAATCCGGCATGGAATGCAGCCTGACGGTATGTATATTGTTTGTATCGCCGGCTGTCTTCGGCATACTCGTACATCATGATTGCATTACGCACAATGATTCCAATCAGACTGACAATACCTAATACAGCAGTAATGGAAATATCCAATTGGAAAATCCACAAACCAAGCATCGCGCCAAACACGCACAACAAGGAACTGGATAGCGCCAACAGCGCCAATCCCATCTTGCCGAAATGATAAATCAGCAATGCCAGCATTACTGCCAATGCAGCGACGACACTCCATAAAATCTGAGGAATCATCATTCCGTTGATTTCCGAGAGACCGCCATAAGTGATTGTTATGCCCTCCGGTGTGGAAGGGATATTTTCATCAATCCATTGCCTCACTTTCCGCTCTGCGTCCACTTGGCTGACATTTCCCCTCAAATCCGCACCTACGGTAATAGTACGCTGGGCATTGCGGTGTTCCAGCGAAGTGTGATACCATATCGGTTCTATCTCCGCCACTTGGCGTAGCGGAACCCATACTCCCGGGATTGCAGTGGGCACTTGCAGAGCAGCCAGTTGTTGCGGGCTCATCTGCTCCACTCCGGCAGTATATAGCACTACGGGCAGTGCATAGTCCTCTTCGTACAGTGTTGTCAGCGTGGCCCCTTGAGTGGCCTGGCGCAAATAGAGCGACAACATGGTTTCCGTGATACCCAACTGGGTGGCTTCATCCGCTTTGAGCACGATGCGTGTCGAGGGTGTAATATTGTCGTAATCACAGTGCGCCCATTGCAACTCAGGCATTTGCGCCATGTAATGCAGAATACTATCAGCGTAGATTTCCATCTGTCCGTATTCATCCCCTTGTATACGTATCTCAAGCGGATTTTTCACCGCCTGGTAATCCAGTTGTTTAAACCGGGCATATGCATTGGGGAAATAGTTTTCATACCGGTTGCTATACTCTCGCAAGATCTGTGTGGTAGCCTTGCTGGAACTGGTATTTACAATCAGCTGTGCATAATTGGGGTGCGCCATCTGGGGCGTGTATGTGGCGTGAAAACGCGGTGATGCCTGTCCGACAAACATCGTTACACTCTCCACACGCGGATCTTCACGCAACATCCGGGCTAACGAATCTCCCACAGTAGCACTCTCTTCTGCTGTAGCTCCGTCGTTTAGATGTATTTCTACAGCGAAGAACTCGCGCTCCGCTTTGGGCAGCAACTGCAAATTGAGGCGGGTGAGAAGGAATAGACCGATACCCAGCGAGAGGCCAAGCATGAGCCATATAACAGGGGGGTGGTCAAAGCAATATTGCAGAATATTCTTGTACGCGTTCTGCAACCATGCAAAAAAACGATTCTGCCAACGCTCAAAGAGCGTCAGTTCCGTCTCGTTACGCTGACGGATAAATCTATAAGACAGATAGGGTGTTACCCACGAAGCGTAAAATATACTTGCCCCCAAAGCGAACAGCACGGCCCAAGGGAACAGTTGGACAAACTCGCCCAATGGTCCGGTAATGATTCGTGTCATGGGGAAGAACATTCCGCTGATAGCACATGTAGCCAGCGACATCGGAACAAACAACTGGCTGGTGCTTACTACCGCAGAATACCACCGGGAATGATGCCGTTCCAGCAGGTTGGTATAGCCGTCTATGACTATCACACTGTCGTCCACAATCATACCCAGTACAAAAATCAACGCTGCCAGCGTAACGGTATTCAGTTCTATTCCCGTGATATACATCATTCCGATACAAATGGCTGTACAAACAGGCACACCGGTAGATGCCACCAGCGCTGTGCGTAACGGGAAAAGCAACAACATTACAACGATTACCACGATTATCGATATTACGATATCGCGCAGGAATGACAACACGGAATCGTTCACGACTTTAGGCTGGTCGGTAATGCGATGAAAATGTATATCCGGGGGCAACAAACGCGCCGCATGGCTGAGTTGCTTGTCCACTTCGGCGCCGAAAGCCACAATATTATTGCCCGGCACCATCTCCAGATTCAGTATCAGACATGAAGCACCATTATACTCCACATACTTGTCGCTCTGGCGATACCTGCGCTCTATAGTGGCTATATCTTTGAGACGTATGATTGCTCCGCTGACCGGTTCCGCCCAGATGATTTGTTCTTGCAATTCATATTCAGACTGATAGGGGATAACCACCTGCAATGGTTGATTGCTCTCGCCGGCTCCACCTATCGTACGCAAGCCTTGCATCGCCATCTGCGCCTGCAGTGCCGATGGGTTGATTCCATATGTGGCTAATCGTTCCGGATCTATGGTCACTGCAATCTCTTCCGGTTGCTGCCCCATTATTTTCAATTTGCCCATTTCCGGGATTGTCCGCAGTTGGGTGCACACCTGCTTGGCATATTGCTCCAGTTCACGCGGACTGCGTTCGTCGCTTTCCACGGCAATGAGCAATGACGAGGTATTGCCGAAATCATCAATAACGACCGTTTGCAGCACTCCCGCCGGAAGGGAAGTTTTTTGTATTAGGGGAAGCCCTGCGCGTATCCGTGTCCACGCAGCGGCATTGTCCTCCACTGTGTTCCGTATTGTCACGTACACGTACACAATGCCATCCTCGCTTACGCTGAAAGTCTGTTTCTTGTCTACTTCTTCGAACGAGTTGATGTAGTCTTCCAGAGGAATAGTGACTTGTTGCTCCACCTCCTGGGCCGTTGCTCCGGGATAGATAGCCGCGACTATACCCTGCCGGATTGTAAACTGGGGGAACTCATCTTTGTTGAGTTGCGGCAGTGACCATATTCCGAAGACCATCAGCAACATGAATAGTGCAATCACTACTCCATGCTGGCGCATAGCACCTTCTATGTGTTTACGTGTTTTCACTCTCCTATTCTTTCACTTCTTCCACCGGACAACCGGCATATAATTTTTTGTATCCATCCACAATAAGCGTATCTCCGCTATTCAGGCCGCTCAACAATTGGACTCCTTCGGCACGGTATCCTGCAATTTTAATATTTCTTCTTTGTGCTCTACCCTTCTCCATCACCCATACGGTAGGTCCTTGGGGTTTCAGCAACACGCAATTGGCGGGGATTACGATATTGGAGCTCCCTTCCGGTTGATTACATTGAGATAACTCAACTTTACCTATCATGCCGGGCATCAATGCGGCAGTGTTGCCGTCGATGCTTGCAGTAAGCTGATATGTATGTGCCACAGGATTGGCCTTGAGACCTTTTTCGGTTACAGTGACGTGGAGGGTATCCGCAATGGCGGGACATTCCAACAGCCCTTCTTGCCCAACCTGAATAGCACGCACTTCATTCTCCGGGACCGTAAAACGCGCAGTATAAGCAGATATATCCAGGATTGTCAGCACACGGATACCGGGTGCGAGTGTCTGTCCTTTCTGCAGGTCGAGTCCGGAAATGACACCGTCGCAAGGAGCATATAGTGTACATTCTTTCAGTTGCTGCTGTGCTATTTGATACATTGATTGCGCTTGGGCAAGTCGGGTCTCTATTTCAACCATTTTCTGGTCCGTAACAGCCCCTTTTTCATGTACCTGTTTAAGGCGTTTATAGCCATCCTGCGCCTGATGCAGAGCCGCTTGCGCAGATTGTAGAGCGCTAGCCGCTTGTGCGGTGTCTATGCGCAGTAGCAATTGTCCGGTGCGAACGCGGTCTCCATCCTTGCAATAGATATGAGAGACACGTCCGGCAGTTTGGATACTGACGGGTGTCTCAGAGAGGGGTTGTATCGTAGCCACATACCGCGATGCAGAGACGGTCTCTTGCGAGGTAACGAGTTGTGTCCTCACTCTGACTGGCGCATTATTCGCGGAACGATCGCTATGGCCATTGCATGCCGTAAAAGCGAGTATAAGCAGCGCGGAAAAAATCAGTTCTTTTTGCATAGCATAGTGAGTTGGTTAGCGGATATGCCGTCACCTGAGTAGCGCAGCGTAAGTATAATTGTCTCGTCATATAGCGTACCGCTGCCGGACGCTGTGATATGATAAGTAGTTGCGCCTACCCTCAAATCCCTTTCGTACGGCACAAGTGTTACCTGTTTACCATTGACAGCAGCGCGGGTAACATAGGCATGCCCGAGCATGGCGTTGCAAGTCCACAAGGCGGAATCGGCAGAGAGACGCAGTACTTGCAACGCTCCTGTCTCGTCATCCAGAGATACCTGGTCACCGTCTACTATAGCAGAGCCGCTGATTTTGTAGGAATAGGAGCCAGTGAGTTGTTGTACCTGATCGCGACATGAAGTGAGGGCGAGACAGCCTACAGCAAGTGCAGCGAAAAGGATAGATTTCAGATGTGTCATTATAGTTTATGTTTTATATTTTCAAAATATTTCCATAGCGGTGCGGCATGAAGCGCTTGTATTATTTCCTCGTTCTGCAACATCTCATACACTTGGTCTTGTGTCATGACATCGACGTGAATATCCTCGGTTGGTTCCTGGTGTTGCTCACGCCGTTTCTCGACGTCGGTAGCAAGAAAGGTATAGGAGAGGTTGTTATGGTTGGTGGGATTGGGCGAGAGGGTCATAAAGAGTTCCCATTTCCCTCCTTCAAATCCGGTTTCTTCACTCAGCTCTCTTTTGGCGGCTTGTAGGGGCGTTTCTCCCGGATCCACCACTCCCGCCACGAGTTCATAGTGTGTTTCTCCAAGCGCATGCCGGTACTGGTCTTCCATAACCATTTTTCCGTCTCGTGTAATAGCAATGACATTAATCCAATCAGGAAACTCCAGGACATACCATGTAGGAATCTGTTGTCCAGATGGCAGTTGCACACACTCTTGGCGGACCGAGAGCCAAGGCCCCATTTGAAGAATATGTCTGGAGTCAAGTACCTGCCATGGTCTATTTATCAGTTTGGGATACATTGGGTAAAGGGTAAAGGTTAATGGTTATTGGTGATAGGTTATTGGTGATAGGTGATAGGTTATTGGTTATTAGTTATTAGTTATTGTTGATTTATAATTGTTTAGTGTTTTATTCCAGCCTAAACTCAAATATATAACGCGTGCAAGGAGATGTGCAAAATATGCGATGTACAAAGCCTGAGGTCCGGCCCAACGGTAAGTGATTACATAGAGCAGGACGAAAGCGGATGCGGCGGCAATCATTGAGTTGCGGATAGGCACTCCCGCCGTTGCTCCGACATAAATACCATCCCACATAAACGCCAGCGTGCTGACAATAGGCATGGCTACAAGCCATCCGAGATAGGGAGTGCACGCCGCCAGCAGGTTCGTATCATCCGTCATCACCCCGATACACTCTCTGCCGCATACGGCATACACGAGTGTGAAACAGAGTCCAACCGCCAGACTCCAGGCAAAAAGGAGGCGTACTATGCCAGGCACAGCATCATGGTTGCGTTCGCCGAAAGCTTTTCCCACAAGCGCCTCCCCCGCGTAAGCAAAACCATCCACGAAATAGGAGAAGAACATGAACAGTTTCATCAGCATACTGCTGACAGCCAGTTGTGTATCTCCCCATGAGCCTGCCAAGGAGGTAAAACCGACATAAACGACCATGAAACAGAGGGAACGCACGAACAGATTTCCGTTGAGCAGCATCATTCGTCTCATACCGGCCCATTGCATGGCGGCTCTGCAGTCCGCCGCGGTGATTGAGCGGATGCTGTAGCGGGCGAATAAGATGAGTGCAGCCAGCAACAGTCCCGTATATTGTGCGATAAGCGTTCCCCATGCCACTCCGACTATGCCGAGAGGTGTATAGACTGCCAATAGATAACTGGCTGCCATATTGACGATATTGACTACTATATCGACCGCCATCGGACTGCGCGTATCCTGCATACCGATGAACCAACCTTTGAGTGCCATCAGACAAAGTGTGGCAGGCGCGGCCCAGATGCGGACAAAGAAATAATCGCGCGCAACAGCAGCCACTTCCTGGGAACACGGCACGACGGCGAGCACGAGGTTGACAAACAGCCATTGAACGGCCCAAATCGCTAAAGCGGCAGATGCAGCCACCGTCAGACTCCTGACCAGCATACGATTGCATTCGTTGCGGTTGCCTGCTCCATAAGCCTGCGCCGTGAGTCCGCTGGTGCCTATACGCAGAAAACCGAAATTCCAATACAGCAGATCGAAAAGCATGGTACCGATGGCAATCCCCCCGATAGCGGTTGCATCACTGAGATGACCGGCTATAGCGGTATCCACCAATCCCACCAGAGGAATGGTGATATTCGCCAGGATACTCGGTATAGCCAAGCGCAAAATATCCCTATTGAGCGGTGTCAGTTGCATGATTGTTCTCGAGTCGCTATCCACGGATAGTGTTGTGCCAACTCTTTTCTTTTCTGTGCTGTACGTTTGTCAAATTCCACGGCTTCCGCCGAGTCGGGATGCAGAGTGCGATGGTGTGAATCCAGCCAAAGCCTATGGAGCGTACGCATCTCCTCCTGCATCTGAGAAGAGGTGTGGCTCTTGACCCATTGCTCCCATATATATTCCACGGCTAGAGAGGATGGATGCACCAAATCATCCGCATAGAAACGGTAATCGCGCAATTCGTCCTGCAGTATTTCATATGCAGGGAAATATTCTGCAGTACCGCAATGAGCGGTCAGTTGTTCCACCGCCATCAGCAAAGTAGCTTTGCTCAGTTGGTTCTCATGCAGACCGTCCTTGAGATGTCGGATAGGCGAGACGGTGAATATCCAGTGCTTGTCCGGCATCGCTGTCAAGACCGGCATCCAGGCTTCTATGATCTCGTCCACCGTAAGCCGTCTGCGGCGGAAACGGTCTGACGGCATCTTGTGGCAATTGGCAACGATAGAGCCGAAGGGGAGCTGATTGTCATTCATTTCCGGCATTTCATATACCCACGCGGTACCGAAAGTGACGATAATCACATTTGCGTTATGCAACGCGTTTTGCATAGAGTCTATACTGTTCCAGACGGCAGTCCGTGTCTGCTGTTCATCCGGATAAGAGAACTCCCCGTGGTGCGCCATTGAGTGCCATAACCCGTTGTGATTCAGCAATGTCGGTACATCGGTCATCCGAAGCGCCTGCACAATGGACAGCGGATTATAGAGTGTCCCGAAGGGGTTGGATATGACCTGCATATAGCACTCCCTCATCTTCGCTGCCATCTCATCCGCGAAACACGAACCCAGCAAAAGGATATGGTCGTTATAGGTGATTAACCTCTCTGCTTTAGAAATATGTACGGTCGTTTGCAAATTCATTCGGATATCTGTTATTCAAAATGCATCACTTTGGCGGGACTAATACGGGTAATGATAAGCGACGGCAAGAGCAGGATAAGCAGCGACAGAGCCAGGGTCAGAATATTCATTCCTACCAACCATTCCCAAGCAAAAGCTACCGGCACATAGCTGACATAATAGGTAGCCGCTTCCAGCGGAATGACGTGCGTGAAATATTGTATAGCCACCAGTCCCAATCCGAGTACGTTGCCCCATAATAAGCCTTTGCCAATCAGTATGGCAGCTTGTGCAAGGAATATGCGGCGTACGAAACGGTTATCTGCTCCCAGTGCTTTTAGTGTACCTATCAACTGAATACTCTCCAAAATCATAATGATAAGTCCCGAAACAATATTAAATCCCGCCACCAGAAGCATTAGCACAATGATGACCACCACATTCATGTCCAACAGATCCAGCCATGCGAAAATCGCAGGGTTTTGCTGATGTAGCGTCTGTACATAGTACAGATTATAGCCTTTGTCATCCAGACGGTTCACCGTGGCGAAATAAATCAGGTCCGCCGTTTCATCCAGATGACGGATGTCATCTACCAGAATTTCCACGCCGGAGTAGTAGTCCGTTCCATCCGCCAGGCTGTCACAGTCTTCTATAGTGAGCAGCCTCTTGGCAGCGGCTAACGGAGTAAGCACAAAGAGCTCGTCAAACTGTTCAAAACCTGTATCATAAATTCCTGCGACCCGGAAGCGTCTGGCGCGTATATCCGTCTCATCCACGAAATAGCCGTTCACCGCATCCCCTACCCTCAACTGCATCAGTCGGGCCACCTGCGCGGAAAGCAATATTTCCTGCGGTGCAGCAGGCAGTGCGCCTTCTCGCAGATTGCGGGCAAAAAACGTCCATTCGTCTGTACCTTTGAGCACCATTCCATGGAATGCGGAGTCTGTTTTCAGTATGCCCGGCTTGGTAACAAACGGCACGGCATGCGCCACATGCGGATAAGCCGCCAGGCGCGCAAGAAGCGAGTCACTGACAGGAATGGGGTGCAGGTCATACGTATTATTGTTGTCAAACGAGACCACCTGGATGTGAGACCCGAATCCGGCTACTTGTTCGGTTACGGTCCGTTTGAAACCCACCACCACACAAATGGTCATTACCATCACCAGCACGCCGACAATCATACCGGCTAAAGCTACGCGTACAGCGGGCCTTGAGGTTCGTTCCGTGCCCTGCTGCGAAAAATAAAGTCGCATAGCCATCTGTATTTCAGGGGTGATTGGCATAATTTTTGTTGGTGTGTCAGTATAGTGGTCGGATGTTGTACGACCCTGTTTGATTTATGAATAAACGTTTACTTTTATTTGTTTTGTCTATCGTCCTTGTGTCCGGTCCGGTGTGGTCTCAAGAGCCGGCTAATGAACGTCTGCAACGCACCCCTCACGAGGAAGCTCTCAAGCAAACGCAACGCTTGGTTCGCGAGTTGGGTATCAAGGACTCATCCAGGATTGACACCCTTTTTCGCATGCATCTCAAGTATGCCCGCTTCCGTCAAAAAGGTTTGACGCGTGCGGAGAACATGCAACGGATGCAGGCTATTTATGCCGAACTCAAACAGTTGCTTTCTTCGGAAGAGTTCGAACGCTTTATGAACCACCCGGCCGAGCAGCCGCGCCGCCCGCACGGAGCGAACCTGATGAAAGCTCCGGCACAAAACAGCGAAGCAACAGATACGCCCCCACAGCGTACAGAGCACCAATAAACAGCCCGGCTATAATATCGGTGGGATAGTGCACTCCCAGATACATCCGGCTATAACAATTCAAAGCCACCCAGGTCATAAGACCAGCGGTGGCATATTTGTTTCGATACAGCAAACTGAACAACAATCCGCAAGCCATTGTGTTGGCGGCGTGGCTGCTGCAAAAACCATATAACCCTCCCATGTAGCCCCGGACTAACCGTACAGGCTCAATCGCCGGTTCGTGGGTCGGCCGCAGACGACATACGGCATGTTTGATAATACCGCTGGTGGTATAGTCCGCCAAGCCGACTGCGACAGCAAAGCCTGCCAATATAAGCAGAACAAGTTTCCAATTGCGGTACTTATAGATAATCAGCCCGACGAGTATCACATAGAGCGGAAGCCATGTTTTGGTGCGGCTGACATACCACATCAGCACATCCGCCCACTCGCTGTAATGGCCGTTAATCCATAATAATATGTCCGTATCCGTTTCTATCATCGGAGTTTGAATCATTTCTTTGCGACTGCCGCCTTCATATGGCGGTTTCACTCATTCAGGAGCACGGCTGTATGGCAAGCCGCAATAGCGGCTGTCTCGGTGCGTAGCCGTGCAGCGCCCAGACTCACAGGCACAAAACCATTGGCAAGCGCCCACTTCAACTCTGCCGGAGAGAAATCACCTTCCGGTCCTATCAGAACAGTAGTGGTGTTGCCTTTTACAATCTCGTTTTGCAACGCGTGTTTGCTGTCCGAAGAGCGGTATGGAGTCTGCAAACCGTCTCCTTCTTCGTCCGTCATGCAATGCGCGATGAACTTGTCTCCCTCCGCATGCAATTCCGTGATCCGCGTCATAGGATTCAGGAGAGGGAAAGTGGTTTTCAGCGACTGTTTGGCCGCAGCAACTATAATCTTCTGCAAGCGGTCATTATTCACCGTCTTCCGTTCGGAGTGTTCGCACAAAACAGGGGTGATCTCATCCACTCCCATTTCCGTACATTTCTCTATGGCCCACTCCAAACGGTCTATGCTTTTGGTAGGAGCCACAGCAATGTGTATGTGGCCTGTATGTAGCGGCGCCGGGGTCTCTATGCGGTCTATGCGCACTTCGCAATGTTTGCGGTGAGGATTGGTGATGGTGCAATGATACAAATGTCCTGTACCGTCAGTCACTACTATCCTATCCCCTGCCGTCTGGCGGAGGACTTGCACGCAATGATTACTCTCTTCCTCGGGTAGGCATTGAGTGGAAATAATATCCGGTGCGTAAAACAGGTTCATTACAATTCACTTTCTTTCAGTCGTTCGGCATTTTCTGCCACCTGCAGGGCATCGATTACGCCCTGGATATCTCCATCCATGAACGCTGCCAGATTATAGACTGTATAACCTATGCGATGGTCTGTGATGCGTCCCTGCGGATAGTTGTATGTGCGTATTTTGGCACTTCGGTCACCGGTGGATACCATGGTCTTGCGGCGCGCGGATATGTCGTCTATGTATTTCTGGTGCTCCTTATCATATATCTGCGTACGCAGGCGCGAGAGGGCACGCTCTTTGTTCTTCGGCTGGTCGCGCGTCTCTGTGCATTCTATCAGTATTTCCTGCACCTCACCGGTGTTGGGGTTGCGCCAGTTATAACGCAAACGTACACCGGACTCCACCTTGTTGACGTTCTGTCCGCCTGCTCCGCCGCTACGGAAAGTCTCCCATTTGATCTCGCCCTCGTTGATATGAACCTCAAACTCTTCCGCCTCTGGCAATACAGCCACGGTTGCGGCCGAGGTGTGCACACGTCCCTGCGTCTCGGTCACGGGCACACGCTGTACACGATGGACCCCGCTCTCATATTTCAACGTGCCGTACACATTCTGACCGGTCACATTGAAAATAATCTCCTTATAGCCGCCGGCCGTACCTTCCGTAAAAGAAGAGATACTGTATTTGAAGCCTTTTATCTCGAAATATTTGGTGTACATGCGGAATAGGTCACCGGCGAAAATCGCCGCTTCGTCTCCTCCCGTTCCGCCTCGTATCTCCATCACGACATTCTTCCCGTCCTCGGGGTCCTGCGGCAACAACTGTAGTTTCAGTTCCTCCTCCAGTTTGGGTATCTGCGGTTCCAGTTCCTCCACCTCCGCCCGCGCCATCTCTTTCAGGTCTGCGTCCTGCTCGGTATAGAGCAGGTCCTTTGCTTCTTGCAAATCCGTTACAGTTTTCTTGTACCGGCGGGCACATTCCAACACCCGCTCCAGGTCGTGGTATTCACGGTTCAAGCGCACATAGCGAGCCTGGTCGGCGATGACCGACGGGTCGGTAATCAGCAGACTGACCTCATGGAATTTGGCTTCGAGGCCTTCTATTTTATCGAGTATGTTCATTGTATGCTTGTAATGTGTTTTGTAGCAGCGATGCGATAGTCATCGGTCCTACCCCTCCCGGCACAGGCGTGATATATGCGGCTTTGGGCGCTACATGCTCAAAATCCACATCCCCTGTCAGGCGGTAACCGCGAGGCGATGCGGGATCCTCCACACGGTTGATACCCACATCTATCACAACCACTCCTTCGCGCACCATGTCTGCCGTCAGCAGTTTCGGGCATCCGGCTGCCACGATGATAATATCCGCCGTACGGCAGATAGCCGCCAGGTCGCGGGTCTTGCTGTGACAGATTGTTACTGTGGCGTCTCCCAGCGAGGAAGCGCTCATACCCGGCAGACTGAGGTACGGACGTTGCATCAGGAGCATGGCTATCGGTTTGCCTACGATATTCGACCGGCCGATGACCACTACATGCTTGCCTGCTGTCTGTATGCCGTTGCGCGCCAGCAACTCGCGTATGCCGCGGGGAGTGGCGGACACCAGCGAGGGCAAACCTTGTACGGTACGTCCTACATTAGCCGGCGTCAAGCCGTCAACATCCTTGCGGTAATCAATGGCGGACAGGATGGTCGTCTCTGTGATATGGTCGGGGAGCGGCAGTTGGACGATAAAACCGTCTATCTGTTCATCGTGGTTCAGCCGCTCCACTTCCGCCAGCAACTGTTCCTCTGTGATATCCGCTTCCAGTGCGACGCGTTCGACCTCTATGCCCACTTCGGCACAGGCCTTTATTTTGTTCGCCACATATGTCTCGCTTGCGGGGTTATGTCCCACAATCACAATTCCCAGACGCGGAGCGCGTTTTCCTTGCGCCACCCGGGATGCAATCTGTTCTCGCAGTTCACTGCGAATCTCCGAGGCTATTTTTTTTCCGTCTAAAATCATTCTGTCTCTCCTTCCTGCTCTGCCTTTTTCCAAATCTTCCAGTTATGCCAAATCTCTTTCCACTCTTTGCCGGTTATATACCATTTGTTCTCCTTGCGCGGCGGACGATATACAGGTGTTGTCTCTATCTGCACTTTCTGTCGCAGGGAGTCCAGATTGTACATCTTCGCCAGACTGTCACTTATCATCAGTGCGTCCTGCTCATCGGCTTTATGAATGCGCAGTTCGTCCACACGCATCTCTGCATCCGAATTATCCATTGGCATACTGCGTATCTCCGCCACCAGCCATGCGGCGAACATATACACAGCCACCAATACTGCGGCTGCCAGAATAAACAGCAGTCCGTAATAAGCCTGTTTGTCTTTCATGCGCAGCGCACCGCCTACACCTCTGTTCATCGCTTTGGAATAGGGGTCTTGGGACTGGTGGTGCCGATGGTGTTTTTTCGGTTTGCCCCAATCGGGCTGATATGTCTGTTCGTCTCCCATTTAACGGCGACGGCCTCCCATTTGTTGCACCTTGCGCATCATCTTGGATGTCTGCTCAAACTGCTTTAGGAAACGGTTGAGTTCCACGATGGTCACGCCTGCTCCTTTGGCGATGCGGTTTTTACGGCTGCCGTTGAGCAGGCCCGGATTGGCGCGCTCGGCCGGCGTCATGGAGTTGATCATCGCCTCAATGGGTTTGAACGCATCATCGCTTACCTCTACGCCTTTCAGCGCCTTGTCCATACCGGGAATCATACCCATCAAATCCTTCATCGAACCCATCTTTTTAATTTGGTTCAGTTGGCCGATGAAGTCATTGAAATCGAACTGGTTCTTGGCTATCTTCTTGCTGATACGCCGTGCCTCGGCTTCGTCGTATTGTTCTTGCGCACGTTCTACCAGAGACACCACATCACCCATTCCCAGGATGCGGTCCGCCATACGGGTAGGATGGAACACATCCAGCGCCTCCATCTTCTCGCCCGTTCCGATGAATTTAATCGGTTTGTTCACAACCGAGCGGATACTCAGCGCAGCACCGCCGCGCGCATCGCCGTCCAGTTTGGTTAATACCACGCCGTCGAAATCCAGACGGTCGTTGAACTCTTTGGCGGTATTCACGGCGTCCTGACCGGTCATCGCGTCCACAACGAACAGGGTCTCGCTGGGTTGGATTGCAGCCTTGATAGCAGCTATCTCTTGCATCATCTGCTCATCCACTGCCAGACGACCGGCTGTATCCACGATTACCACGTCATAACCCAGACGTTTGGCTTCCGCTATAGCCGCTTCGGCTTTCTTGACCGGATTCGACTCCTCCAGCCCCAGATACACTTTCGCGTTAATCTGCTCACCCAACACACGCAACTGCTCGATAGCGGCAGGACGGTAAACATCGCACGCCACCAGCATGACGCGTTTGTTCTTCTTGGTCTGCAGCCAGTTCGCCAACTTGCTGGCGAAAGTGGTCTTACCAGAACCCTGCAAACCTGACATCAGGATGACGGCGGGAGAACCTTTCAGGTTCAACTCCTGCGCCTCGCCGCCCATCAACTCCGCCAGTTCGTCATGCGTGATTTTCACCATCAACTGTCCCGGACGGACCGAGGTCATCACGTTCTGACCCAGCGCTTTTTCTTTTACCTGGTCGGTAAACTGTTTGGCGGTCTTGTAGTTGACATCCGCCTCCAACAACGCCTTGCGGATATCCTTGACGGTCTCCGCAATGTTAATCTCGGTAATTCTACCCTCACCCTTGAGGATTTTGAAACTTCTTTCTAATCGTTCGCTTAAATTGTCAAACATTAAGAAATTAAAAATTAAAAATTATGAATTAAAAATTATTTCTTAGCTTAGCCCACAAGAGGCACGATTACTTCTTAGCCCGCAAGGGCACGATTACTTCTTAGCCCACAAGGGCACGATTATTTCTTAGCCCACAAGAGGCACGATTACTTCTTAGCCCACAAGGGGCACGATTATTTCTTGATTTTGGCTTCTCCGGCTATCACTTGGCTGTTGTTTTGCATGATAGACGCCATATCTACACCGGTTGCTTCTTTGATAACCTCCATCGTCTGGCGCATTACTACGGGCACATTGCCACTGATGCCGGCGGCTTCGCTTCCCGTGGTGCCGTACACATGCACATCATTGATGCTCGTCAGCGGTTCGGCTACCTTGGCTGCCACTTCCGGCAGGATATTTACCATCATTTCTGCAATAGCAGCACCGTTGTATTTCTTGTAGGCTTCGGCTTTCTTGTCCATCGCTGCAGCTTCGGCCTCACCTTTCGCACGAATGGCGGCTGCCTCGGCTTCACCTACGGCTTTGATTCCCGCCGCCTCTTGCTGGCGAGCATATAACTCTGCTTCTGCCTGAGCTTTGATGGCAGCCGCTTTCTGCTCGGCTTCATAACGCTCTGCCTCAGCTTTGCGTTTGCGTTGCTCCAGTTCGGCGGCGGCGTCTATCTCTTTCTGGTATTTGTCGGCATCCGCTTGTTTGTTCACTTTCGCTTCCAACAGTTTCTCCTGGATAGCAATCTCCTGTTCGCGCAGGATTTGTTCTTGCTTGGCTTTCTCCACCTCGGCCTCTACGCTCAGGCGGTTGATTTCTTTCTGACGTTCCTGTTGGCGAATGGATTTGGCGGCCTCCGCCTCCACGGTCTTGATGTTTATCTCGCGGGCCTGCTCCTGACGCTGAATCTCATAGGCAGCATCGGCAATAGCCGACTGGGTATCGGCCTGTTTCTTCAGGTCGGCTTGCTTGACGGCCAATTCGGTATTGCGGATAGCTATCTCCGTCTCCGACGCCACGCGTGCATCGTTGGCCTGTTTGGAGGCTAAGGCACGAGCGATTGCTACGTCGCGTTCCGCATTCGCTTTGTTGATGCTCGCGTCCTTGGTTATCTTGCAGGTGTTGTCTGCACCCAGCGCATGAATCAACCCTTCGCTGTCGGTAATGGACTGGATATTGCAACTCAGTATCTCTATGCCCAGTTTGGCCATGTCCGGAGCTGCCTTCTCTTGAATCTGGTTGGAGAAACCGTCACGGTCTACGTTCAGCGAACGCAAATCCTGCGTACCGATGATTTCGCGCATGTTACCCTGCAGCGAATCACGGATTTCGGTAGCTATCTCCTCACGGCTCTTGCCCAGGAAGTTGGCAGCGGCAACGGATATCAGTTCCGGAGAGATGCGTACCTTGGCTACGGCATCCACATCCACATTGATGAAGTCTGATGTGGGCACGGATGAATCCGTTTTGATATCTACACTCAGTTGACCCAGATACAAACGATCTACTTTCTGCAGACCGGGAATGCGCAGACCACCGGTTCCTATCAGGAATTTAGGCTTGCGACGGGGCCAACCCGAGATTACAAGTGCTTGGTTGGGAGAGGTCTTGACATAAGAGACAAGAATGAGCAACACCAGGGCCACAACGATGACGATGATGATAATTGATGTACTTGACATTTCCATAATCTGAATATTTAAGTGATTATTTAGTGTAATTATTGTCGTATTTAGGGCCGTGATGGTGCTTTGGTAGTTTTCACTCATCATTCCACACGCCGCACCGCCTTTTCGGCTGCACAATAAGCCAATATATAAAATTCGCTGCAAATTTACAAAAAAAAATGCATATGAGCAAATTTTTAAATAAAATTGTTATTTTATTCAAGCAATATGACGTTTCGGAGCATTATATAGACGTTTCGGAGCATTATATGGACGTTGCGGAGCATTATATGGACGTTTCGGAGGCGCATTGGACCAATATCGTAGCCTTCCATACCATATAATATACTTAGTATATTATCCGGTGATTTTGAAAAAATAGATTTGCATAATTCAAAAAAATAGTGTAATTTTGCGGTTGATTTTGAAATGCGAAGAGTTATTTTTCTGATATTACTGTCTCTCACGGCGCTTTCTCTCCCTGCCCAAGACCGCAAGAGCGGATCGTTCAGCACGGAGAAGGAGAGACTGAAGGTTGACTACCGTCTTTCTCTGCGGGCGGGTATGATTATGCCGGACGGCAAAGTGGATGCCATGCTGGGCCGGACAGGCAAATGGCCGGGTCCCGTAGCAAGTGGCGAGTTTGCCGTCACTTTTCATCCCAAGTGGGCGTCACTCAAGGACTGGAACGGAGCCTCGATAGGCGTAGCGCTCAGCTACTGGAAACTGGACTGCACGCGCACGGGAGAGAAAGACTTGCTGGGCCATGCCATAGCGCCCTATGCCTTCGTGGATATTCCTTTTTACACGAGCAAGCACTTCGAAATCGGCGTGCGACCGGGTATAGGATGCTCTTTTATCACCAAGACCTATTACAACACCGCTACTCCGGAGCAGCGCTACAACACCCTGCAGGCGGACAACATCAACCGTTCCGTCGGCTCGGTTTTCAATTTCTTCTTCCCGGAGGCGATGTACTTCAATTTTCCGATTCGTAACGGTTGGACAATCGGCTTGGCAGCCGGCTGGTATCATATGAGCAACGGTTCTATCCGGCAGCCTAATTCCGGATATAATATGTTCATGGGCGAGTTGTCCGTGCGCTATCGGCCGCAGCATACAGACGACACCACCCCATCCGACGAACAGACGGGCGATACAAAGCAGAAGCCTATAGATAACAAACGCGAGAGTCTGAAAGCCTTGCAGGACAAGCATTGTGAGATTGAATTCGCACTCTCCGGCAGCGGGCGGCAGGTGTATTACAAGGACCGTCAGACTTTCTTCTGCTCGGAGATACAATTAGCCGCTTATTGGCGTGCACATAAGATTTTCCGTTTGGGAGGCGGTGTGGATGTATTCTACGACGGGGCGTATTACGACCGCGCCACGACATTCAAGAAAACCTACCTGAACGGCGCCACGCAGAGTGACTGCTGGCGACTGGGTGTCAGCATACAACCGGAGTTTGTGATAGGTAAGTTCACCGCCGGATTCCATTTCGGTGTCTATCTCCTGGACCCCATCAAGAACCGCGAGGCACTGGAGAAGAGTGATGACTACAAGAGGCTATGGGAAGACCATCAGACACTCAACAAAGGTGTGTTCTATTCCTATGACCTCATCAAGGCCGGCAGTGCAGGTTATCCCGACGGATGGCTGTACACACAGATTGCATTGCGCTACAGACTGCCGTACCATCTATTCGTGCAAGCCATCATGAAAGCCCACCTGACCAAAGTGGAGTTTGTGGCGGCAGGCGTAGGAGTATATTTGTAACGAATCAGTTTCCCGAAAACAACTGATCTTCTATCAGATAGACTTGTTCTAACGGCACGCCGCGGTCCACCAGTTGGCGGCGGTCAGGACGGAAGAGCGCATAGAACTCCTTGGCGCCTTTGCACATCATCCGTGCCTGGCGGTAGTTCTCAAAAGCCATCATGCGGTCGCCTTGCAACATCAGACAGTGACCGTAATTGATATAATCAATGGCCTCTCCTTTGCCTTTGCGTAGTTTCTGTACCAGATAGGCGGAAGCACGGTCTATGTGGTCCCATATCAGGTCCATCTTGCCGATGGACAGATACGTCATGGCTATCACCGCGCGGCGCTCGCTGTTATCGCCTATCAGCGCCGTATACACCCACGTGTCCGGCAGTATCTGCACGATGCCGGACATATATTCCGTTTCCGAAGCCGGCACCCACGATGCAATGCTGGATATATCCGTCTCCTCGCCGGTCATACCCAACAGGTTGCGCAGTTCTTCCGGCATATCGTCCTGGGTTATTTCCTGACGTGCAATCAGGTCGCGGAGACTGACTTTTGTGGAACGCACCAGCGCGACAAGCGTCTCAAAAGCCGACTCTCCGTCGCCCACTGCCTCCATAAACGCGTTTTGTAAATCAGGGAAGAAATCAATGCGAACGTCATAGTGCGCAAGGAGTAGCATAACATTCGCCAGACACTGCTGCGCCACCACTTGACTAGACGCACAGGAACAGTCTATCAGGGCATAGAAAGCCTGCTCCGAGAAGCACTCACGCAGGTTCTTGGCGATTGCGGCTACGGCTATCAGCGCCAGACTGGACCGGCTGCTGTCATCGGCTGCCGTACGAAGCCATTCAAAATCGCTCTCGCGAAAACTGACGCAGGACGAGAAATAATGCATGATAGATTGCGGATTGTCGCCATTGAATCCATGCATTTCCGGCGACAGACCGCGCTTGATACGAATGGATGCATAGACGGCATCCACCAGCCGGTATGTGTCTCCCGTCAGTCGGTCCAATGTATCCTCACGTTCGGGGTCATCGGTCGAAAGCCAGTCGGAGAACAGGTCGTTATACCGCTGCTGTATATCCGTGAATGCGTGCTCGTACGGGTTGTCCTCGCCCAGTTCCACCAGCCATGAGCGGACGATAATCAAGGCATGGTTTACCATGCGCTCTCCCAGCGCCCGTTCGATAGTATTGATTTGATCTTCTATATTTTGCATATTATTTCACCTTTCACCTTCCTTCGTACATCGTACATTCGTCCTTCGTACTTCTCTCTGTCCGGTGGACATTCATAGAACAATTTTTGGGGTGGGGTTGCCTCTCATCTCTCAAATTTCATCTCGGATTAGGTAATCATTCCGGCTCGGACTGTTTCGGATTACCAGTTCTGCCAGGAAACCGGCCAGGAAGAGCATACACCCCAAAATCATCATCAGTATAGCGATATGGAAATAGGGATTTACGCCGACCAACATCGCCGGAACGCCATTCGACAGGGCGTGCAGTTTCATGCCTCCCACCACAATTACGGCTATCAAACCGATGAAAAACATCAGACTGCCGACCAGACCGAAGAAATGCATCGGCTGTTTGCCGAAACGATTCAGGAACCAGAGTGTCATCAGGTCCAGATAGCCGTTCACAAAACGGTTCAGACCGAACTTGCTGACACCGAACTCGCGTTTGCGGTGTTGTACCACTTTCTCGCCAATCTTGGTAAACCCGGCGTTCTTGGCCAAGTATGGTATATATCGGTGCATCTCGCTGAATACCTCGATATTCTTCACCACCTCCTGTCGGTAAGCTTTCAGTCCGCAGTTCATGTCGTGCAGGTGAATGCCTGTCACGCGGCGGGCCGTGGCATTGAACAGTTTGGACGGCAGGTTTTTCGTCAGTTTGTTGTCGTAGCGTTTTTGTTTCCAGCCGCTTACCAGGTCATATCCTTCTTCGGTTATCATGCGGTACAATGCCGGTATCTCGTCCGGAGAGTCCTGCAAGTCTGCATCCATGGTAATCACCACATCGCCTTTGGCAGCCTGAAACCCCACCTGCAGCGCAGCGGACTTGCCGTAGTTGCGACGGAAACAGATTCCGTGCACTACGCCCTCGCCTTGGCTCTTTTTGCCACTTGGCACTTCGTCGCTTTGCAACTGCTTGATCACTTCCCACGAGTTGTCCGTACTTCCGTCATTGACGAAGATGACCTCATAACTGAATTTGTTTTCCTTCATTACCCGCGCAATCCATTCATACAGGTGCGGCAGCGACTCCGCCTCATTAAAGAGAGGCACTATAATCGAAATATCCATAATTATGCAATTTGGCTGCAAAGATACAAAAAAAAATGCATATACACAAGTGCGCGGGCGATTTTTATAAAAAATGTGCGTTTTTTTGAGTTCGTGGATTGTTAGCGTATAGCGCCAATGTTCACAAAATATGAGTAAAAAAGAAATTTGAGAATTGAAGTTCACTTTTTAAGAAGAGTGTTGGTGCCTCTAAAAACCTCTCTCAAAAAGCAGATTCGGCATGACATTTGTAGTATATACATAGTATATACTAGTACAAGTTAAGTAAAAAAGTGCCATATTTCGGGCAAAATTCTGCAGCGAAAGCAGTATCACAGTAAAGCAATCACCCCCTTATCACCCCGAAATCACGCCGAAATCACCCGGTAATCACCCCCTTTATGTACGGTTAAGGTGCGGTAAAGGATAACATAACCTCACCCCAGCCCTCTCTTCGAGAGAGGGGTATGGGAATGCCGGATGGCATCCGGCAGAATGGACATAGAACCGGCATAGCATGCCGGACAATAAACGAAAAAAAGCCAGCCTGCCCGGATGAGGAGCAGGCCGGAGTCCGACAAATCGCTCCATCGGGTTATCGAGAGAGCAAAAGGGAGAAATAATTGCTGCGGATAAGTTTGTCGGAGAGTTCAAACGCCTCTTGCTCAGAAATCGGGCGATTATGGCGCGCAACAGAATCCAACAGATTTACGCCAAATCCTTTCCAGTAATAATCCTCACAACCGATTAGATGCATAATGGTCGGATAGATATCCATTTGAAAACAAGTGTCCGTAATTTGGATATTCTCATCGATTTGCGGGGAATAAATAAGGAGAGATGTGAATGTTTTTG
This sequence comes from Bacteroidales bacterium UBA3843, assembly GCA_002392745.1. Classification (GTDB taxonomy): domain Bacteria; phylum Bacteroidota; class Bacteroidia; order Bacteroidales; family Paludibacteraceae; genus Colicola. Next base: position 50,948 of record DGHR01000010.1, read on the forward strand.
TGGTCTGCATATTGATACCATTTTCTTTCGCAAAAGTATCAAAATCTTCTTGTCTTGAACGGAAAATCGTATGGTCTCCAGAAATAACAATTGTTGTATTATTTTTTAATTTTTCGTTAGAGGAAACCACTCTCATCAATTCGCCTATACATGAGTCTGTGTAATTAAGAGAGTTGAGATATGCTGACATAATCATAGGCATTCCTTCTACTGTATATTTGGGATATTTTGACCCATAAGTAAACGGAACATGCGAAGCAATGGTTATTCCTAACACACAAAATGGATTATGGGCAGAATCCGCATAATTAACTATTTGTTTCATCACATCCAAGTCTCCCCAAGATTGTCCTTTTTTCGGTTCAATCAATTCTTTAAAATGATACGCAAAAGTCATTTTTGATTGTCCCCATGTACCAGGTGAAGGATTTACTACAGCCGCGTTTTTGTAACATTCAGCATATCCTGCAAATTGGTTATCTGCATATAATCTGCATACCGCTCCATTAGAAATTGGTAACATTCCCGTCACACCTAACATTTGACCATCCGCAGAATTTCCGTGACGCACCTGAGATTTAATTTTATTACAATGAAGAGTATGCGCACTTTGAGATAATTTAGTTAGATTAGGCATATATTCGTATCCACAGACTTTATTTAACGTCCAAGACTCCAAACTTTCGAACAGAATAAAAATCAAATTCGAATTAGGTACAATACTGTCAGATTGTTTTGATACAAACGGTTCAACCCTTTTCATATCTTCTATTGTAAGCATAATTTTTTCTCCCGCAGGTCTGTATGCATTAAACACAAACATAGCAGGAAAATAAGAAATGATAGAGTAATCATGGACATATGCGTCAGCCCATGCATTATAGTCCATGCTTTTTTCTATGCTTGCCCAATATACTGCGTGACCAAACGGATAAAAATGTTGAAATTTTTCGTTAGATAACATCTGAGAATGGACCTTTGCGGTTGTCTCCGTTGTATTTTTCCATAGATTCATTACACTGACATAACAAATATTATTTACTATAGAAAGCAAAATAGAAATTCCACACATGCATATAAACTTCAATACGCTAGGAGTGTTTGACACTTTTTTTACCGGAAGCCATAAAATTATGTATAAAGCGGAAAATCCTATATATGCAAAGATATCCCATCCCAAATATGAGTGAAGCGAACTCCAGAAACCATTCATATTATCGGCCATTTTCATAACCTCATAGGACAAAAACATAACATTCGCCTTATAATAAAACACATTTGCAATTAGCCAAATATCAATAACACAATTGACAATAGTAGTCCACCAACTTTTTCTACTAACAAAAATGAAAGAAGCTAAGAATATTGCGGGAATTAATTTCCCCACCCAAAAACAGAAAAATGCACTAGGATGTTTCCAAAGACTAGAAATAAGCACCGAATGATAACAATTCCAATGGAAAAGTACGGCTTTGATTAAAACGGCAGAAGCGAAGAGGACAAAAACGTACCATTGTGCATGGTTTCCTTTGGTCAGAAATGCTTTGAATTTAGGCATCATAATTGATAGTTTACACAGCAAAACTATCAATCGCAACGCAATAAGAAAAGTGTAGTTTCTTATCGCGTTTAGCATGAGGCGGCCTCGGATGGAAACCTCTACGGATTTACAAGAAACTACACTAAGTGCAGCATCATTACTCAAATCCGTAAGTTATCTCCACGAGACAACTATCTATTAAAATCGTGTTTTATTTCCAATAAGTTTCCGAGGCTCTTGGCTAAACGCGAAATAATAGTCTGCTTATTATTTTAATATATTGTAGCGCAACGCTTTGCGCTGTTATTTCTTTTTCTCGTTGATAGGCGACGAGATGTTCTCGTCAGCAAATGCCGAGATGTATTTTGCGGCTGCAAAGGTACAACAAAAATTGCACATACGCAAAAGAATTGCACGATTTTTGCGAAAGTTCTTGCGTATGTGCGGATTTTTTTGTAATTTTGCGCCCGATTTTAATTTGCATACATATGCACCTGCGCGAACGCATACATATTATTTTGTGCTTTTTCCTGCTCTGTTTACCGACACTGCGGGCAGAAGAAACCGTGTCGCAGGCGCATGGTACACAGGTACAAACGGGTATAACTAGCGCAAAAGACACGCCGGAACAGAAGGAGGACACATTGGCGCAGAAATGGGCTTCGCGGACACAAAGAGCAGACACATTAACCCAAGGGACAGACTCATTAACTCAAGGAACGGACTCGCAGGCACAGGCGGCTCCACAGAAGGCAAAGAAGAGTGCCATCTCTGCACCTATCCACTACCAGGCGAGCGACTCAATGGTCATGATGGCTAACGGCACCGCCTACCTGCACGGCAAGGGAGACCTGAAATACGAGCAGATGCAACTGACCAGCGACTATATCCGCATGAATATTGACAGCAGCCAGATTTTTGCGCACGGCGTGTGGGACAGCATCAACGAAGAGTGGCACGGCAAACCCGTCTTCAAGGACGGCAAAGACGAATACGAGACCAACGAAATAACCTATAACATCAAGACGCAGAAGGGATATATCCGCCATGTGGTCACCCAACAAGGCGAGGGATATATCATTGCCGACCGCACCAAGAAAGCGGAGGGCGACGTGATGATGATGGCCGGCGGACAATACACGACCTGCGACGACCATGAACACCCGCACTTCTACCTGAAGATGACCAAGGCGAAAGTCAAACCCGGCGAGTACATCGCCACGGGTCCGGCATACATGGTGGTGGGTGACGTACCGCTGCCGCTCGCCATACCGTTCGGTTTCTTCCCCTTCACCAACAAATACTCCAGCGGACTCATCATGCCGAACTTCGGAGACGACTACACGCGAGGACTATACCTGAGCAACCTGGGATATTACTTTGCCATCTGCGACTACCTGGACCTGCAAATCACGGGAGATATCTACACCCGCGGCACATGGGCTATTCGCGCGCAGAGCAAATACATATGGCGATACCATTTCTCGGGCAACCTGAATATCAGTTACCGCAACGATGTCACCAGCGAGAAAGGCATGCCGGACTACGCGGTGAAGAAGAACTTCCAAGTGCAATGGACCCACACGCAGGACGCCAAGTTCAACCCCTACTCCACCTTCTCGGCAAGCGTCAATTTCGCCACAAGCGGCTATAACCGCAGTAATATCAACAGTTATTACAACCCGAACCTGTATTCGGAAAACACCAAGAGCAGCACCATCAACTTCACGCAGCGTTTTCCGGACAGCCCCTGGACCCTGAGTGCGTCTGCCAGTCTGACCCAACGTACGAGCGACTCCACTATCTCGCTGACCGCGCCGCAGCTGTCCATCAGCATGAGCAGTATCTATCCCTTCAAGCTGGCACGGCAGAACGCCCTGAAACGCAAGGGCAAAGTGGGAGACGGCAAGGAGAGATGGTACGAGAAAATCAAGATGAGCTACACGATGAACGGCCAGATATCCATCAGCGCTATCAAGGAGAAAGACTTCCTGAAGTCCAATTTCCTGCGTGACTGGCAGGTGGGTCTGAGCCATACGCTGCCTATCAATGCCAGCTTCATGCTCTTCAAATACCTGAGCGTCACACCCTCCATCAACCTGCGCGACAAGATGTATTTCACGCGTATCGACCGTTCGTGGGACGAAGCCTCGCAGATGATGGCCATGGACACCACGACGGGTTTCTACAACGTGTTTGATTTTGATGTCGGAGTGTCTCTCCAGACCAAGATTTACGGATTCTATACGCCCCTAAAGCGGCTCTTTCCGAACAGCCGCGTAGAGAAATTCCGCCATGTCATCACTCCGCGCGTCAGCTTCAGTTACCATCCCGACTTCGGCAAAGCCGGCTGGGGCTACTACGGCAGTTACGACGAACCTGTTTATTACAAAGACTCGGTGGACGGCGCAGGCATGAAAGTGCCGACCGGCGAAGTGATCCACCGCACCTACTCGCGTTTCAGCGGAGCGAACGCACCGCGCGGCATGGCTGCCACGCTCAATTTCGGCGTGGAGAACAACCTGGAGATGAAAGTCGTCAACCGCGACGACACCACGGGTAAGGCGCCATACAAAGTAGTGAGTCTGATTGACAATCTGGGCATCAGCGGAGGATACAACTTCGCCGCCGACAGTATGAACTGGAGCAATTTCCAGGTCAACCTGCGTCTGAAGTTCCCGAAACTGAACAACTACAGCCTGAACATGAGCACGTATCTCGACCCGTATATGTACCAACTGGACGCCACGGGCCGCCCCATGCGCACCAACAAACAATACTGGCACAACGGACGTTTCCCGCACTGGAGCGGATTCAGCTGGAACTTCAGCTACACCATCAGCAACCAGACCATCAAGAAATGGAAGGAACAGATTGCCGCCAAGCAGGAGGGACGCAGAGCCCGGACAGAAGAGACCGCCGACAGCGAGATAACACCCGTCGAGAGGAACGAAGACGGCACGGACAAAAACGCCAAAATCAATAACAACGGCAAGAAGAAAGAGAGCGAGGTGGACGACGGCTACGTCAAGACCGAGTTCCCATGGAGTATCAGTATCAACTACTCGTTGGCTTATGCCGCCGGCAGCGAATTTGACTACGAGAGAATGTACCCCAAGATGAAATGGCGGAACTCGCTGAGCCTGAGCGGCAACATAGGGCTGGGTCAGGGATGGAAAGTGAGCGCGAACATGACATACAACTTCGACGTAATGAAACTGACGAGTTGCACCTTCAACATCAGCCGCGACCTGCACTGCTGGAACATGAGCGCCAGCATCAACCCCATCGGACCGTTCAAGAGCTACACCTTCCACATAGGTGTGAACGCCTCCATCCTGAGCGACCTGAAATACGACAAGAGCAGCAACCAAAGCACCAACGGACGCGTGAACTGGTGGTAGTCGCGTTCGGCGAACACTACGTTGGTTCACCGCCCGAGAAAAAGGAAAAACAGTGCAAATAATTAAAAACAACCAAGATATGAAAATTGAAAATCAGAAAGTAGTAAAAGCCACGTACGAGCTATGGATAGCCGACGAGAACGGCCAGGAAGAGATGTATGAAAAAGCCACGGAAGAAACCCCGCTGGTATGGTGCCAAGGCGAGGGAATGATGCTCCCCGCTTTCGAGGCCGCGCTGGTCGGCAAAGAGCAGGGCGAGGAGTTCGATTTCGTGCTGGCAGCCAAGGATGCGTACGGCGAGTACGTGGAGGAAGGCCTGATGGAGCTGCCGAAGAAAATGTTCTTCAACGGCGACGGCGAGTTCGACGAGGAGCGCGTGTTTGTGGGGAATGTCATCCCGATGAACACCGTGGACGGCCAGGTAGTAAAAGCCCAAGTAGCAGAAATCAACGAGGAGACGGTCACCATTGACCTGAACCACCCGTACGCCGGCGACGACTTGCATTTCAAAGGCAAGATACTGGATATCCGCGAGGCAACGGAGGCGGAACTGGACGCCATACGCCATCCTAAACACGGGTGCGGCGGCTGCGGCGGAGGCTGCAACAAAAAGAAAGGCAAAAACTGCGGCGACGGAGAATGCGGAGGCTGCGGAGGCTGCGAATAAATTAGAAATTAGAAATTACAAATTAAAAATAAAATACTATGGCAAATATTGTAGCGATAGTGGGCCGTCCCAATGTAGGGAAATCGACCCTTTTCAACCGTTTGACGGGCACCCGTCGGGCGATAGTGATGAACACCGCCGGTACCACGCGCGACCGTCAGTACGGCAAAGCCGAATGGTGCGGCCGTGAGTTCTCCGTCATAGACACCGGCGGATGGGTGGTCAACAGCGACGACACGTTCGAAAGCGAAATCAACCGCCAGGTGGATCTGGCCATCCGGGAAGCGGACGTAGTGATGCTCGTGGTGGACGTGAACGAAGGTGTGACACAGTTCGATATGGAAGTGGCGCACCTGCTGCGTCAGGCGAAGAAACCAACGGTCCTGTGCGTCAACAAAGTGGACACGTTCGAGAACCAGTACGGCGCAGCAGAGTTCTACAAACTGGGCTTGGGCGAGCCGTTCATCCTGAGCGCCGAGAACGGTCTGGGCACCGGTGACCTCTTGGACGAAGTGGTAAGCCGTTTCCGCAAAGAGGACGACAGCGACGAGGAGCTGGAAGAACTGCCGCGTTTTGCGATTGTGGGTCGTCCGAACGCCGGCAAGTCAAGCATACTGAATGCATTCATCGGCGAGGACCGAACTATCGTGACGGATATTCCGGGTACGACACGTGACTCGATATACACACGGTACAACAAGTTCGGCAAGGATTTTTACCTGGTGGACACAGCAGGCATCCGCAAGAAAGCCAAAGTGACGGAAGACCAGGAGTATTACTCCGTGGTGCGCTCCATCCGTGCAATAGAGAACAGCGACGTATGTATTCTGATGATTGACGCCACGCGCGGGATTGAAGCGCAAGACCTGAACATCTATTCGCTGATTCAGAAGAACAAGAAAGGCCTGGTAGTCTGCATCAACAAATGGGATTTGGTGGAAAGCAAGACGACCAAAGACATCAAAGCCTACGAGAATGCCATCCGCGAAAGGATTGCACCGTTCACGGACTTCCCTATCATCTTCACCTCCGCGCTGACCAAACAACGTATCTTCAAGGTGGTAGAAACGGCGATACATGTCTATGAAAACAAAAACAAGAAAATCCCTACCGCCCAACTGAACGACAAGTTCCTGCCGCTCATTGAGAACTATCCGCCCCCTGCATGGAAAGGCAAATACATCAAAATCAAATACTGCACCCAGTTGCCGAACACACAGATACCGACGTTTGTGTTCTTCGCCAACCTGCCGCAGTATGTCAAAGAGCCATACCGCCGCTTTCTGGAGAACAAACTGCGCGAGTGGTGGGATTTCGAGGGCACACCGGTGCAACTGTTCATCAGAGGGAAGTGAGGTGAAAGGTTATTGGTGATTGGTGATTGGTTATTGGTGATTGGTGAAAGGTTATTGGTGAAAGGTGAAAGATGAAAGGTGAAAGTTTAAGAAAAAGTTTACTTTTTTCTTAGATATTTGCGTATGTAAAATATTTTTCGTACCTTTGTGCGTTTTTTGTATGAAAATTATCGGCTTTACATATCGTGCAGGTGCCGGTGAGTGCGAATGGTCAGTAGTGTTGAAGGGCGACAGTTGCCTGCTGAACGGCCGCAAACCGCTGTTCGTTCCAGACTGGACACAGGAGTTGTGCGTGACGCCATGCCTTGTTCTGCGTGTGAGCCGTCTGGGCAAAGAGATAAGCCCACGCTATGCCGACCGATATTTTGACGCCGTGGCGCCGGGAGCCGATTTCGTAGCGAAGGACTTGCTACGTGCGGCACAAGCAAAAGGAAACAGTTGGACGCCCGCTATCGCCTTTGACTATTCTCTGGCCGTCGGAGAATATGAGCCAGCCCCCTACCCCGCTCTGGAAGGACGAGTGTTTGCCGGGCAAGAACTGGTGATGACACCGGAAGAGGCCGTTGCCGAAGCCAGCAAACTGATGACCATCCGTCAGGGAGACCTGATTTATATCCAGGCCCGCCAACTGCCGCGCCGTGTAGAGAAAGAGGAAATCATCCGCACCATAATCCACGGAGAAGAAAAACTATACTGCAAGATTAAATGACACAAACGACCATATGGCCAAACGTATCTTATACATATTATTGATGATAGGCTGGAGCCTGCCGATGATGGCGGGAATCCACTCATACGCAGACCAATCCGTACTGAACAGCGGTCACTGGGTAAAAATCCGCGTAAGCGAGAGCGGCATATGCCGCATGAGTTTCACCCAACTGCGCGACGCAGGTATCGACCCGGCAAAAGTACAGGTCTTCGGGTACGGCGGCGCAATGAAGACACAGGATTTCTCCATTAAGAACATAGACGACCTGCCGCACGTGCCGGTAATCAAGGGCGAGGACTACATCCTGTTCTATGCGCAGGGACCTATTTCATGGTCGTACAACGGCGAGCGGTTTGTCCACACGCGCAATACCTATTCCAACTACGGGTATTATTTCCTGACGGATAGCGAAGCAGGCATCGCAGAGGAGGAGGCCCCCGTTCCAAGCGGTACCCCCACCGAGGTCTATGACTATCGGATGTATCAGGTACATGAATTAGACTCCGTCAATCTGGTGGACCGAAGCGGTATAGCCGGTGGTGGACGCGAGTTCTACGGCGAACAGTTCATTGTCGGTCGCAAGCGTTCATTCGTACTGCAGACACCAAACGCGCTAGAGGGCGAGCAGATTACAGCTGTCATCAATGCCGCGGCTTATTCCAACAACACGTCTTATTTCTCAAGCATCCTGAATACCACGACCTCCAGTCTGCGCATAGAAGGTATTCGCTCCGACGATTTTTATTCATTCGGCAAGACAGGAACGGTGACCATCAAGTCTCCCGCCGCAGCAGAGCAGCAACAGGTCTCAATGACGCTGCAAAACTCTGCAGCCGGTGCACTGGGATGGCTCAACTACATCGAACTAACAACGCCTTGCGCCCTACGGATGACCGGCAGCTGGATGCCAGTCCGCACGACCGTCAATTACCGGAGCAGCACTCCGGTCCGTTTCCATCTGAGCGGAGCCGACGCCAACACGCAGGTATGGGACATCACCAATCTGGCACAAATAACGCGTGTGCCGGTAACACTGAGCGGCAACGAACTGCAATGGACGGGCACGCAAGCTGACGGCATACACGAGTACGTGGTCATCAACACCCGCGGCAACCGTTTTGTCAGCGCACAGGTAATGGGCGAGGTCAAGAACCAGAACCTGCACGCCCTGCGCAACATCGACTATATCATCATCTGCCCCGAGGGCTACGAGTCCATCAGCGAGGATCTGGCACGTGCGCATGAAAAGAAAGAAGGAATCACATGGGCGGTAGTAACCGACCAACAAGTATACAACGAGTTCTCGTCCGGCACACCCGATGCCACTGCCTACCGCTGGTTGATGAAAATGCTCTACGACCGAGCCGACGGCGTGAACGCCAAGCCGCGTTGGCTACTGCTGATGGGACACGGAACCTACGACAACCGTAAGTTATCGGCCTACTCGGGCAGCAACCTGCTGCTATGCTACGAGGCTGTCAACTCGGTCAACGAAGTGCAAGCATATGCTACAGATGACTACTTCGGTTATCTGGAGGACCATGAGGGCACCAGCGACACCAACGCTACCATGGACATCGGCGTAGGCCGTCTGCCGGTAAACAACACCGACGAAGCACGCGCCGTGGTGGACAAAATCATCCGTTACATGCGCAATGACCTGCCCGGCAAATGGAAGAACCAGATTGTTTACCTGGCGGATGACGGCGAGAACGGCAGCCACGCCATAACAGCAGAAGGAAGCGCTGAACTGGTACGGCTGAAGAATCCGGACTTCGTGGTCAACAAGATTTATCTGGATGCTTATCCCCAAGAGGTGAACGCCAGCGGCGAGAGTTATCCCTTGGCAAAAAACAGATTAGACAACCTGCTCAAGAACGGTGTACTCTTCTTCGATTATTCAGGTCACGGAGGCTATAACGCCATCACGAACGAGTCGATACTGAACCTGCGTGAGATAGAGGCCATGAGCAACAAGCGCCTGGGTTTCTGGCTGTTCGCTACCTGCAACTTCGCCCAATACGACTCCGGACGCCGCTGTGCTGCTGAAGCTGCCGTGCTGAATCCCAACGGAGGCGCTATTGCCGTACTGGCTGCCACGCGCACCGTGTATGCCGACCAGAACACCAAAATCAACCGTGAGGTCTGCGATACGCTCTTTGGACACAAGAATGTCTTCCATTATGATATCACGCTGGGCGAGGCAACGGCTATCGGCAAGAACGGCATCCTCAGTTCGAACATCAACCGCCTGCCATACACCCTGCTGGGCGACCCGGCACTGCGGCTCAACTACCCCACCGACTATTACGTCCAGACCACTACGGAGATAGACACCCTGCACGCACTGAGCGTACAGCAAGTAGAGGGACGCATCATTGACGAGGACCAACAACAGGTCAGCGACTTCAACGGCAAAGTGGAAATTACCATTTACGACAAAATGCAGGAACTCTACACCCGCGACAACGACAATAAGACAGACGAAGCCACTGAGATATACTATAACGATTATCCAAACACCCTGTTCTCGGGTTCGGCAGACGTTACCGAAGGACGTTTCTCCTACACATTCATGGTACCCAAAGACATTCGCTATAACTACGGCAAGGGACGCATCGTTTACTATGCGCACAGCAACGACGACGTGATAGCAGAGGCTATAGGTCATCACGAGGATTTCCAGATAGGCGGCACAGGCTCTATTCTGAGTGCCGATACCATAGGCCCGCAGATGCAGATTTACCTGAACACTCCCACCTTCCGCGACGGCGACAAGACCTACGCCACACCGCGGTTCTTCGCCGACCTATACGATGAGAACGGAATCAATACCGCCGGCGCAGGTATCGGGCACGACCTGATGCTCATCATTGACGACGACCCCAAGAAGACCTATTCGCTCAACGAATATTTCCTGTCCGACAACGGCAGTTACCAGGCGGGGCGCGTGAGCTACCTGATGGACGCGTTGCCCGACGGTGCACACAGTCTGACATTCCGTGCATGGGACTTGCTGAACAACAGTACCACGCAGTCTTTGAATTTCATCGTGGAGGCAGGTCTAGACCCGTCTATCAGTTCCGTCACCACCTACCCCAACCCGGTGGAGGCACAGGGACTGGTCAACCTCGTCATCAACTACGACCAACCCGACGAACTGCTACAAACCGAAATATACCTGTATAACATGAGCGGGCAGATGGTTTGGAGCAAAAAAATGAGCAATCCCGAAACGGTACAAATCAACCTGCCTGAACTGGGACTGCGGCAAGGCGTCTATTTCTACCATGTACGTTTGAAATCAGCCACAAGCCGCTACAGCACCACTTCCGGCAAGATTATCGTAACGAAATAAATTCAAATAAATGTATAACACTCATAGAACACCCCAAAAAACGCCTATGAAACAAATCGCTTGAAAAGAAAAAATCCAAGAGCAACAACCATTCGAAAACAAAATAAACAAATTAATAGCAACAATGAAAAAAATTCTTATTTCTCTGGCAGCCGTATTGTGCTTTACGATGAGCGCCAAGGCTGTAGATGACACTATGAACCCGCTAATCACCTCAATGCCTTCGCTGTCTATTGCGCCGGATGCGCGCGCCGCAGGTCAGGGTGATATAGGTGTAGCTACCGAAGCGGACTTCAACTCCCAGTATTGGAACCCCGCCAAGTATGCGTACATGTACTCCAAGGGCGGTATTACCGCCAACTATACCCCTTGGTTGCGCAAGTTGGTCGGCGATATCGACCTGGCTTATCTGGCCGGTTTCTACAACTTCGGTGACCTGGGCGGCGGTATCGGTGCCAGCTTTACCTATTTCTCGATGGGTAATGTCGCTTTGACCGACGGTAGCGGCAATACCATTCAGAACGTCCGTCCGAACGAATGGGCACTCGACCTGAGCTACTTCCGCAAACTGCATGAGTATGTTTCCATGTCTGTTGCCGTTCGTTTCCTCTACTCGGACCTGAACAACGGCTACAACAGTTCCATCGGCGGCGGCACGGAGATGCATCCCGCATGGACTATGGCTGCTGATATCGCGCTCTACTATCGTCAGCCGCTGGAGTTGCCGATGGGTACCAGCCATCTCTCATTAGGTTTCACGCTGAAGAACCTGGGTGGTAAGATGAACTACGCAGACGACGGAAGCAGCAACTTCATCCCTGCAAGCATGAATATCGGTATGAGCTATGAGTTGCCGTGTGACAAGTACAACTTCCTGACCTTCAACGTAGAGGCCAACAAGCTGATGGTACCGAGCCGCAAATCGCGTTTCACCCAAGGCTTCGACCCGAACGATGAAAGCACATGGCAGATGAGCCAGACCGCCTACTCGGAACTGAACTCTGCCAAAGGATGGTTCCAATCGTTTGCAGACGCTCCGCGCGGTGCCAAAGAGGAGTTCCAGGAGGTACGCTGGGGCGCCGGTATCGAGTATTCGTACAACAAGCAGTTCTTCGCACGTGCCGGTTACAGCTATGAGAACTATTACAAGGGTAACCGTAACTACCTGACCTTCGGTGCCGGTTTCCACCTGAGCATCGTCAGTCTGGATGTAGCCTACTGCGTTGGATTGGCTGCCAGCAACCCTCTGGACCAGACCATGCGTTTCACGCTGGGCTTCGACCTGGCAGGCATCAAGGACCTGGTGAACAACAAGAAGAACAAGTAAGCCGGAATGGTGCTTATGAGCACTCCGCAAACAATCGAAAGTCGAAAGATTAAAGACATGCGAATAGGCTTCGGATACGATGTGCATCAATTCTCCCCTAACCGCCCGTTGTGGTTAGGGGGAATTGAGGTACCGTCCGACAAAGGATTGCTGGGCCACTCGGATGCCGATGTAGCCATCCATGCATTGTGTGACGCGCTTCTGGGCGCAGCGGCGATGCGCGACATCGGGTATCATTTCCCCGACACCAAAGGGAACGAATACGAGGGTATCGACTCAAAAATCCTGCTCCGCCGCGTAATGAGCATGCTACGCGAGGCGGGATATGAATTGGGCAACTGCGATCTGACGATATGTGCACAGACCCCAAAACTCAATCCGCATATCCCTGCTATGCAGACTTGTCTGGCTGACGTGATGGGTGTGGAGGAGTCCCGAATAAACATCAAAGCCACCACTACCGAACATCTCGGTTTTGTAGGACGGGAAGAAGGAATTGCGGCGTATGCCGTAGCACTTATCCAATGAGAATCAGCAAACGCATATATTCGCTTGTGGCGATAGCAGGTTTATCCACCTCGCTGCTGACAGCCGGGAACAGCATTAAGCAGTTTCTGGCAGATTTCACTCGGCTGGGCGGACAAGTTGTCATGCTGGAGGAGGACAGTAACTACCTACGCGCGCAACTCAATGACAGCATTACCCTTGAGATGTACGACTGCCCTCCGGACCTGTGCGACAAATGGTTTGTCGTGATGACTGTCTGTGCGCCGCAGTGTTCCTCGTGCGCGCGCGTTTATAATAAGGAAGGGAAATATCTCTTTCCGCTGGATTCTCCCGGCAACTCCATTTTCCCCTATGCCACAATAGACAAGACGTCCGGCCGTATTATCTGGTCGGACAATGATGACTGGGACTATTCGGGTTCTCCCAAATAGTTTCTCCTGTTTCTCAGCGCTCATGCGCTGTTTTTTTTATCCTGAAGAATCTGTCAAGACTGCTTGGCGGCAAAGGCCAAGGCGTAGAGTCGCATCTGTTTGAGCATTGCGGCTACTCCGTTGCTGCGCGTAGGACTGAGGTGCTCGCGCAGGCCTATACGGTCGATAAAATAGAGGTCAGCCTCAAGGATTTCTTTTGGGGTGTGTCCGCTCAACACTTGCATGAGTATCGCCACTATTCCTTTCACCAGAATGGCGTCCGAGTCACCGGTATAGAGCAGTTTGTCGCCCTCCATGCGTGCAGTGAACCATACTTTCGACTGGCATCCGTCTATCAGATTGCGGTCGTTACGGTCCTCTTCGGGCATCGGCTTCAGGTCTTTGCCGTAATCGATGATGAGTTGGTAACGGTCGAACCAGTCATCCAGTTCCGTGAACTCATCTATTACCTCGTCTTGTATTTCGTTGATTGTCATTGTCTTTACGGCTTTGCCGCTATTAATTGCCCAATGGGCGGTTTGTGTGCCTTTGGCACGTTTAGGCGGCTGCGCCGCTATTTTAATAAACAATATTAAGCGCGACACACAGTGCCAGGGGTGCTACGCACCGGTAATGAGCCGGAACAGTTCCTCGGCTATACGACGGTCGGATTGTTCGTCGCACAGGTTCACGTCTATTGTGTGGTGTGCACGGCTATAGAAGGGTTCGCGTGCTTCCAGTTGCGGAGCGATGAAGGCGAGCAGTTCCTGTTCGGTGCGTCCTTGCAGTACCGGTCTCTCGCTCAGGTCGGTCAGACTCAACCGTTTAGCCAGATGTTCGGGCCGCCAACGGATATAAATACTGGTTCCCAATTCGCGCAAGCAGTCCATGTTGTCTTCCCAGCAGGGATAGCCGCCTCCGGTCGCGTAAATCACATTCTCAAAGGGCGCCGCATCTGCGATGTCTTCCACCACATATTTCTCCTTCTTGCGGAAGTCGTCAATACCATACGTGCGTATATAATCTGCGGTGGAGAGTCCGTGAATCTCTCTGAACGCCTCGTCCAGGTCCACGAAATGCCATCCAAGCATATCCGCCAGTATGCGTCCGGCTGTCGTTTTGCCGGCTCCCATGTATCCCACTAAATAGATAGGCTTTTCCATCCCTACTCCTTTGTTTCCTCTCGTATCGCGCCAGCCTCGAAGAGCCAGTGGCGTCCGGGGTATTGTTCGGGCCAGTTCAGGTTGTGGGTGGACATGAGGACAGTTATGCCGGCACGGCTGATGGAATAGAGGAGATCCATGATTCCCCGTCCCGTTTCGAAATCCAGGTTGCCGGTAGGTTCATCGGCGAGGATGATTTCGGGCGAGTTGAGCAAAGCGCGTGCAATGACGACGCGTTGTTGTTCGCCTCCCGACAGTTCGTACGGCCGTTTGTAGGCTTTGGTCTCCATGCCTACTTGTTGGAGCACCTCCTGCACATGGTTGCGCATGAGCGTTTTGTCTTTCCATCCCGTGGCCCGCAGGACGAAGAGCAGGTTCTCCTCTACGGAGCGGTCGGTCAGCAGTTTGTAGTCCTGGAAGATGATTCCGAGCCTGCGTCTCAGATAGGGCAACTGGCGCCGACGGATGCGTGTCATGTCATATCCAAGCACTGTGGCTTCGCCGCTGACGATAGGCAGTGCGCCGTACAGGGTTTTCATGAGCGAGGACTTGCCGCTCCCCACTTTGCCCAGCAGGTAAATCATCTCGCCGTTCTCCACAGACAGGTTCACGTCGTGCAGCACGACTTGGTCCGCCTGGTGGATTTCTACGTCCTTATAGTGTATCAGTTCACTCATTTTCTTGCCCTTTGATCTGTGCTTTCACCTCGTCCAGCTGTTTCTTCAGGTCGTTGATCTTGCGTTGCATGTCGTCCACCAGTTTGTTGGCAGTTTTGGACTTGGCAGTAAAGAAGAGTATGTTGTTCTCTGCGGTTTTAATCTCCTGTTGCAGGTTGTCGCGCAGGCGGTATAGCGAAACGCCCTCTTTGGCAGTAGCTTTGGCTCTGACGGTAGCTTTGGCTTTGCGTGCGGCATCGCGTTTGGTCTCGAAGAAACGGTCAGCAGCGGCGGAGAAGCGTTTCCAGAGTTCGTCGGAGTATTTGCGTGCGACAGGTCCGACGGTCTTCCATTCGTCCTGCAGTGCGCGCATGACGTCGGCTGCCTCTTTGAGCCAGTCGTTTTCCGTGTTGGCTTGTGCCTGCTCGGCGAGTTGCTCTGCGCGCTCCACCAGCGAACGTTTGTGCGCCAGGTTCTCGCTCATCGTGTCGCGTACATTCTTGAAATACGCGGTCTTGGCGTGGAAGAAGCGGTCACATTCGGCGCGGTATTGGTCATACACGGCCTGATTGTGTTTCTTCGGTGCAAAGCCGATAGTGCGCCATTCGTTCTGCAGCGCCTGCACTTTCTCGGTGGCATCGTCCCAACGGAATGAAACGGGTTTGCCTTCCTCCTGCGGAAGTCCGGCGTTGAGTTGTTGCAACTCAGCGATGATAGCCTGTTTGCGTTCGAGGTTCTCCTGCTCCTTGGCGTGCAGTTGGTCGAAATAGTCCTGATGTTTCTTGTTGATTGCCGTAGAGGCTGTCTTGAAGCGGTTCCATAGGTCCTCGCGCAGTTCGCGTGCAACAGGTCCTATCTCCGCCCATTCGTCGTGCAGCTGCTGCAACGCGCGGTTGGCCTCAACGATATTATCGCTGTTTATCAGTCTCTCCGCAGCCTCGCATAGCAGCGTCTTCAGCTCCAGGTTCTTTTTGAAGTCCAGGTCTCGCAGTTCGATGTTTATCTTGACCATGTCGTAAAACTGCTCCTGGTATTGCTGGTACGCCTTGCGCATCTCTGCCTGTTTTTCGGCAGGCACTGCACCGATGTTTTTCCATTCGGCTTGCAGTTCGCGCATGCGTTGCAGATTGCTCATCACGCTGTCAGTCTCGCCCTCGGCGAGAGTTTTCATCTCGTCCAGGATCTGTTGTTTGCGCGCCATGTTGGCCGATTGCTCAGCCGCGTTCTTGGCGGCCGCCTCCGCACGTTTGGCTTTGTATTGCGACAGCAGCTCTTTGAACTGTTGCTCCAATGCAGCATTTTCCTCTGCATTCTCGGCTTCTTCGTCAGAAGTACCGCGATAGAATTGTGTTTTCAGATGCTCCACCTGTTCTTTTATTTCGGTGGCGTCTTCATTCAGCAGGGCCTTCAGGTCCTCGATGAGTTGTTGTTTCGTTTCAGACATGATGATTTGGGTAGTTTGCGAGTGCAAAAGTAATACTTTTTTTGCATATATGCAAATAATTGTGCAAATTATTGTTGTTTTATGGCATCTTCCACAAGCAATCCGGCGAGCATGAAACCGAAGATAGCTGTGATATGCGCGACAGTGCCGTTAGTGCGCACCTTGCGGAACTCTTCGGGCGACTTGTCTTCCGGGTCGGCTGTGCCGCGGTTGGAAAGCAGTTCGTCGGAATAGACACAGCGGAACTTGCGTTTCGGGAACTGTTTGGTGCGTTTGAACTTGTTGCGCAGCGCGGCGGCGAGAGGACATCCCTTAACCTGCCAGAATTCCGCCACGCGGATACGTGTCGGGTCCATCTTCAGCGCCGCCCCCATCGAGGACAGCAGTTTGACGTGCAGCGAGGTGGTTTGCAATATCAGGTCTGCCTTGTGCTGCAGGCTGTCGATAGCGTCAATGACATAATCGTAGCTCTCCAGCCGGAAGCGTTCGGCGGTCTCGGCGGTGTATATCTCCGGCAGAGCAAGTATGTCCGCCTCCGGGTTGATGAGCAGCAGCCGTTCGCGCAGCGCCTCCACTTTCAGTTGTCCCACGGTGCGCGTGGTCGCCATCAACTGGCGGTTGATGTTCGACTCCGCCACGCGGTCGCTATCCACGATGGTCAGATGGCTCACTCCGGAGCGTATCAGGCTCTCTGCGCACCAACTGCCGACACCGCCTACGCCGAAGAGAATGACACGCACGCCGGCAAGTTTCTGCCGGGCCTCTGCGCCGATTAGCAATTCCGTTCGTTCAAACATATTCTTGCACGATTGCGATTTGATTTGCAAAGGTAGTGTTTTTTTTTGACATACGCAAATAAAAATAACGCCCGCGTGTCGCGAGTGCTATTTTTTAGGGGGATATGCGGCGATGCCGCGGTTTATTGCTCTTCTTGCGGCGTTTTGTCCTCGGGTTCCGGGTCGGCAGTTACGTCCTTTTTTAGGTCATTAACGCCCTGTTTGAACTCTTTTATGCCTTTACCTATGCCGCGCATCAACTCCGGCAGTTTTTTACCGCCGAATAGGAGCAGCACAATAGCGGCAATAACGATTATCTCGGTAGTGCCAATCATCAGGAGAATGGTATTCAGCATATCGGTTTAGTCCTTGGTAGTGAGAAAAATCTCACATGTTTCAAAATTGATTTCCCAGTTGCCGTTCTCGGCGGCCTCCCACCGGTATTTCTTAGCTTTGGTGTCCCACCAGTTCTGAAACTTGGTAGTGGTCTCACCCAAATCTTTCACCAGTTTTTCGTACAAGTCGGAATTCTCCGGAGTAAGGATTTTAGCCAACTCGTTCAGACCGTTACGGCGTTCGAAAAGCGTCTGAATCTCCTGTTTCTCTTCAGCAGTGACCTGCCCTACTAATTTTTTCATAATGTTCAGAATTGTACCCGCACATCAAACGGGTCGATGTAATCAATATGTTTTATTTCTTCGCCGCCGTCCATTCCTGCGGCTTTCAGTTGCTGTTGCAAATCCCGAGAGGCGTTGCGTTCCAGATGGGCGAGCACGCATTGCTGACGGGAGGGGGTGTTATTGTCCCATGTGAGTCGATTGTTCAACCATATACAGCGGTTGCAATGGTAGGCGTCGCAAATGCGGCAGAGGGGCGCATGGTTCAGTTGGAGCAACTGCTGATTAGGTATCTGCAGACCGTTCACCATGTCTCCCACCGACCGAGAGGAGGAAGGATTTGCGTGATTCATCCGGTTGCTAAGCCCAGTCCGCTCGTCGTAATAGAATGCCGGACACAGGTAGAACTTGCCGTTGGGCGCCAACGTGATGTTTGTCACTCCTGCACCGCAGTTGTGCATTTCCTTGAGTTGCAGACGGTCAGTCAGTATATTGATGCGGTGCGGTTGTCCTGACCTGAACAACTGCAGCAGTTCCGCATTGAGTATCGAAAGCGCTTTAGAGTAAGCCTCCGCCTGCTCGTCGCGGAAATTGTGGATATCTGTAAGGCAGATATTCAGGTTCTGTGTCTGTGGCAGCAGCCCTGCTATCTGTTGCGCACCGGCAATCAAGTCTTCTATCGACAGCCGCACTACTGCCGCCGAGGTCTCTATTTTCTCCGGCACGCCGTTGTAAACGGCTATGTCACGGCCGATTTTAACGCTCTCCACCGACTCGATGAGGCGACGGTGTCCATCTGGTAGTTCGTAGTCCGGATAGACAAACTGAACCATCATATTCTCCTTCATGCCGAAGAGAAGGGCCCGGCGCAGTGTCTCCTCCGGCATCAGGAACCGCTCACTCAGCGGGTTGTCCGCATGACAGAACGCCGGAGCGGTATCGTCCAGCAGGATTACTAAATATTGCAGCATGGTTTTATTCGCTTTTTTCCAGTTTATGGTACAGTTTGTTCCAATAGTAGTTGTTGGCACGCACCCGTGCCTTGTGCATCTTGCATATGGCAATCGACCGTTCGAACACTGTATGTGTCTGCGCCGCGTCGTAGTTCTCTCCCTGGCACCATGCGCAGCCTTCCGCAACCTCGCATTCAATACATTCTCTGTTCGACTGTGTGCAGCGGTCCAAGGTCAAGAACGGCCGCAGTTTGTTGCGGTCTATACCCTCGCGGATATTGCCGATTATCCATGCTTCTTTTTCCCGCAGCGAATATTGCGCGAAGCGTGTACAGGGGTAGAAATTCCCCGCGGCATCGACTGCCAGCATTTTGCCTGCGCCGCACCAGTTCTGATTCTCGCGTTCGCAGTCGAGCGGATGTCCCAGATGCTCTTGGAAGAACGAGCAGTTGTAATCGCTGTAATAGTCGTGGTCGATAATCTCATCCGCCAACAGGAGCAGCTGTTCCTCGAAGAGTTTGTCGTCGCCTTCGTGCCATACGTTCTCAAACACGCAGTTGATATTCACCTGGTGTATACCGAGTTCGTAGAGGTGCAACACCGACTCACAGATATATGGTATATCCGCCGACGAAATGGTTACTTTGGTGCCCGCGTAGGGGAATTGTTGCAACCATAACGGGATATTTCTTACTACATCTGCATAGGAGCCCTGCAGGGTATTTTTGTACACGCGGTTCAAATCGTGTTTGCGCGCCGTGCCGTCGATGGTGATGCCGATAGACAGGTGGTCGCGGTTTTTCTCTATGAAGCGCTGTACTTTCTCGCTGTCATAATTGATGCCATTGGTTGAAAACGAGAATCGGTATGAGTCGAACCAATGGTGTTTGCGCCGATATAATTCCGTTTTGATGTAATCGCATATACGGTCTATCAGGTCTATCTCCAGAAAAGGCTCGCCGCCGATGAAATCCCATACCACGCTCTCGTAGGCGAAATCCGGCTCATGTTCGCGCTCCAGCACATAATCTATCGTTGCCTTAGCTACTTCCCAAGGCATCCGCTCCTGCACGTTCTTGCCTACCAAATAACAGTATTTGCAGGCCAGTTGGCAGTCCTTGGTCACAATGAAGGTAATGCTTTTAGCAGTGCCTTCCTGCCAACCGCGGTCGGCATTTCTTATGGCAAGACGTTTGGCACTCATTGGGCGAATCCGGAGAATAGACGGGGTACAGGCGCACCTTTTTTAGCGGGAACGAGCATGGGCGCATGCCAATCTCTGCGGGAGGGCGTACGGGCAGGAGCCGAGGAGGAAGACACTTTGGTCAACTCCACTTCTATGAAGGTGTCGTACCATGTGAAGAGTTTGTTGTCTTCTGCATAGCATGCCACAAAATTGAAGCCGTTTGCGTAGTTGCCTTTCGAGTCGGCGGTCTTCGACGGACCCAATATCAGTTTGCCACTCGAGTTGAAGGTTAGCCACGCTTCGCCTACTCCGTTATAGCCTGCGCCATCCGTTATCAGTTCCCAGGTGGTGCTGCCCTTCGGCGCATAGACAGGGAAGAACATCGAATAGAAGATGGTGTCACCCTTGCCCGCCAACTTGTAGGTGTAATCGCTCAAATAGTAGTACGCATAGAGCCGTATGGCTTTGTTGGTTGCGTCAAACTCACCTAAGGCAGCCTCTAAGGCATAACCTTCGTTCAAACCTGCAACCTTTATCCACTCCGTGTTAGTGCCCGAATTGGTCCAAGTGGAAATCGTTACATCGTCCCATGTGACATATTGTTTCTTATCGGCGTCATAGCCGTAGAAGGAGTATGTGCCTATGAAATCCGAGACGGAGGAACCCAATGTGGATGAACCACCGGAACCGCCGCTGCCGGAGCCTCCTGAACCGCCGCCGGACTCACCTCCGCCGCTTGTGCTGCTACTGCTCATCGTGAAGGTCGATACGGCGCCATAAGCCGTTCCGGCGGAGTTGGTTGCAAAAGCGCGGTAACTGTACGTGCCCTGCGTGATATTTTGCAGCACGGCGCTGAACGACCCCTTGCCGCTGCCGGCGCTCACGCGGTTGTCGCCTACTGTAGGCGTGACCGAACCGGCGGCATAGCATATACCGCGGTCCACTACCACCTCACCGCCATCCGTCTCCACATACCCCTCGCATTGCACGGTTTTGGTGGTCGGATACGTAGTGTATTTGCCGGTTACTACTATGGGCAGTTTGCCCTTGTTGTTGCAGGCCATCGCAGTGAATACCATCAGCGCGAGGCTCAAATAACGCATCGTTTTCATAGTGAATAAGTGAGTATTTGTGAATATTTGAGTATTGGATTAACTATCGGTTCGTGTCGTTATAGGAATGGGACCTTCGTAGTGCAGTTTAGTGGTGGAGTCGACAACGCAATCCACTATATAGTTGTTTCCGTTCTGGGTAATGACAAATGAGGTCAGTGCTTTATAATTGTATCGGGAACCGAAGGTGGTGCTGCCCCATGCGTAATAGGTGTCTGTGCTATAGGTCCTTGTGCTTAGGTAAGTCCACGTGCCTGTTGTTATACTGCTTACCGACGAGAGAGAATTATTGGCGATATAGAATACTATATTTCCCGAAGCATCGTAGAAATACAAGGTCAAGTCGGATTGGAAAGCGGGATTGACGGCATACCGGTAAATGAGGAGACAGGAAGCACTCGCTATGGTCGTTATACTGCCGTTCACCGACACGTAGTTTCCTTGCGGTTCACTGCTGCCGCCGCTACCTGAGCCGCTGTCTTCGGTCTTGCCGTTGACAGAGACGAACCATGCATTGATAAACTCGGGGTTGTAGGTGGTACCGGACACATACCTGTACAGCGGGCCTTCCACTACCACTTCGTCACCTACCGACGGCACTTGGTTGGCCGAGGTGAAAGGTTTATTGCCCAGGTAGTTGGTATAATAACTTCCAATTTCGCCGGTCGCGTCTTTCAGTTTCAGGTGCATATTGGTGTATTTCCCGGGCACCAATGAGGGGTCAGTGATTAATTCCGATATCACCGCTCTGACTTTGTAATTCACGGTTGTCTTGGTGAAATCAGGAAGCGCATTGGCTATTGCGATAGCTTCTGCGATGGTGATAAATCCGTCTTCTGTCTGTCCTCCTGAACCACCGGAACCTCCTGAGCCGCCGCCGGACTCTCCGCCGCCGCTTGTGCTGCTACTGCTCATCGTGAAGGTCGATACGGCGCCATAAGCCGTTCCGGCGGAGTTGGTTGCAAAAGCGCGGTAACTGTACGTGCCCTGCGTGATATTTTGCAGCACGGCGCTGAACGATCCCTTGCCGCTGCCAGCACTCACACGGTTGTCGCCTACTGTAGGCGTGACCGAACCGGCGGCATAGCATATACCGCGGTCCACTACCACCTCACCGCCGTCGGTCTCCACATACCCCTCGCATTGCACGGTTTTGGTGGTCGGATACGTAGTGTATTTGCCGGTTACTACTGTGGGCAGTTTGCCCTTGTTGTTGCAGGCCATCGCAGCAATTACCATCAGCGCGAGGCTCAAATAACGTATCGTTTTCATAGTGAGTAATAGTGAGTAATTGCATTGGCATTGGCGTTGGTAGTTCTCAATTCTAATTCGAACTGCTGACGCAAGCGCTGCTGCACGAGTAATAGCATAGCGAACTGCATGAACCATAGCAATACATTCGACATCCATCGCAGTTGTAACTGCTACCGCCGACACAACCGCCCTTGCATGTACTGTTGCAGGCGCTGCTGCATGAATTAGGGCATGTGGCGGAACATCCGGCGCGGCAGGTCATTGAGCAAGAGACGCACTGCCCTTTCGAGGTGCCTGTACAGCCACTGGAGCAACCGCCGCTACAACTGCCGCTACACGACGATGAACAACCGCTGGAGCAACTGCCGGAACAAGTGCCGCTACAGGTGCTGGAGCAACCACTGCTACAACCGCCGCTGCAACTGCCCGAACAGCCGCCGCTGCAACCGCTGCCGCAACTGCTGGAGCAACTGCCGCTGCAGTTGGACGCACATGTGGCGGAGCAGCCGTTTGAACAGGTAGAACCAACGGCGCTACCTTCGCAACCGGTAGAACAGGAGCCGCTGCAACTACCTTCACAAGAGATTTCGCAACTGTTCCTACAATCATTGCGGTCTGAACAGGAACTCAGTACTGTCGGACCAAAAATAGCGAGTCCCAAGACGGGAAGAACTGCCTGCGCGGCACGCTTGAAGAATTTGCGGCGCGATATCAATTCAGAAGAATCATCCGGATTCATAAGTGAGTAAATTTATAAGAGTTATACGTGTTTTTCCCTATTCGCCGACAAAGGTAGCAAAAATAAATGGTACTTGCAAATATTTGTTGCATTTTTTTGATTTTTTTTATTATTTGTTCTTTTTTCTCACACGAATAGCGAAGAAGGAGAAAAAACGTCCACAATATTCTTCATACTGAGTTCAAATCAGAAGCGGCATTAGCACGCCCAATAGCCAATAATTATATGTTTCGCACGCATGCACGCGTATACGCGAACTAATATATATAGGACATGCGTCGTATCTTACGGCCTCCCCCCTCCCCTAAAGGGACCCTCCGTAGCTACTTCCGCGTCTTGCAGGGCGTATGAATTTTTCGGCACAGAGCATCAATATCCGTCTGCCCCATGGGCAGTGTTGTATCTTCGGCCCCTCCCCTAAAGGGACCCTCCGTAGCTACTTCCGCGTCTTGCAGCCTATATGCAAATTTTTCGGCACGGAGCATCAATATCCGTCTGCCCGTAGGGCAGTGTCGTACCTTCGGCCCCTCCCCTAAAGGGACCCTCCGTAGCTACTTCCGCGTCTTGCAGCCTATATGCAACCTCGCACAAAAATACGAAGCAGGGATAAACCCTTCGTTATAGTGCTATCCGAGGACCTTTGTATGCAAGCCTCCACATCCCCTCGGATAGCACTATAACATAGAATAAATATTCTATTGCTTCATTTTTTTGTGCAAAAAATTTGCATATATGAAATTTTTGTTGTACCTTTGTATCGGATTTTGGGACGTTCTTCAAATAGCCCGAAATCCGGCGTCAAACGTTCTGTGACGCAAGAGAAATCTCCCCCTTATCACCCCCTAATCACGCCGAAATCACCCGGAAATCACCCCCTTTACCACAAACAAAAGTGCGTATTTGTGTCGAAATTTATCCGAAATTGCGTCGAAACAGATATAGAAGCGGTCCAAAAGGGTCGCTTTTTTTGTGTTTTTTTTATATTTTTTCGACTTCACTCCCAGTTTTTGAGAGTTTGAAGTAGTAATTTTGCACCAGATTTCAAAAGATAACCATTTCAATATGGGATAAGAATCTGAAAACAACCACTTTGTTTAACTGCAAAATTTATACAATTATGGACAAGGGCGTTTTAAATTTGGTGATGGATACCATCAGTCTCGTCGGGATGTTTTTCATAGCAGCGGTGTTGTTGTGCATTTAATATACTTGCTTTTGCATCGCGGTCGGATAGAGATAGTGAATGCCCTTCTAGGCGGAGGCCACTCCTCCCGTTCCGTCGGGAGGACGTTCCGGAATTGAAATGAATCAAGTATCCGTCGGCTCGTGAGAGTCGGCATTGCGCAAAACCTTTAAATGAATAAAAAGATGGAAGAATTGATTAGCCTTTTGATTAGTTTGGTAGAAATCATCTTGGGAGTGTGGTTTCTGGTATCAATGTTCATGAATATTTAGAAACTCATATTTTGTATTATATGCAATTCAATTTGCATATGTGAAAAAATAGTAGTATCTTTGCAGGCGAAATATGTGTGCATTTCGCACAAAAGCAGTCATTAGGAAATAATAGATTAATAAATTCGTCTGTCGCCACCGACCGATGAGCGGGAGACAACCGAGAGATGAACGACAAGCAAATAAAGCAGAAAAATCATCTGGCGCAGACCACAAGACCACAACCCCGAATGTTGTATTGATTAAAAGAACTGACAAAAATACATACCATGTTTTTTCAAAATAGTGTTATTAAGAAATACCTCGCGTCGATGGAGGCGGAGAAGGTAAACCAAGCGTGGGAGATATACAAAGCATATTTCCTCAACCCTGCCATTCAGGAGAATATCCGCGCCTCCAAAGAAGAGCAGTTCCAAGAAGGTTTCCTGCGTGAACTATTTGTGAAAGTCTTCGGCTACACGCTCAATCCGACACCGGATTACAACCTCATCACCGAGCAGAAGAACGAGACCGACGCCAAGAAGGCGGACGGCGCTATTCTGCGGGACGGAAAGGTCATCGGTGTCATCGAACTGAAAGACCACAAGACTACCGACCTGAGCCATGTGGAGCGGCAGGCGTTCGGCTACAAGAGCCAGCACAAGGACACAAAATATGTGGTCATCTCCAATTTCGAAAAACTGCGTTTCTATATCGACAATGCGGTAGAGCATATCGAGTGGAACCTGTTCACCTTGAACGAAGAGCAGTTCCGGCTGCTCTATTTCTGCTTGGCTTGGACGAATATACAAGCCGACAAACCCCTTAAAGCCAAAGCGGAGAGCGTCAGCAACGAGGATGAGGTAACCCAACAACTCTACAGAGACTATTCTGCTTTCAAACGCGAGATATTTGCGGATATTTTAGTTAATAATAAACCGGAATACAATTCCGGACTAATTGACGGAGAGGAAGCGGCATCTAATGCCGCGGCAAAGGACAAGGAGTGGCAGCTGCTGCTTTTTAAGAAGACGCAGAAACTGCTGGATCGGTTGTTGTTTATCTTCTTTGCGGAAGACGGTGGTTTGTTACCTCCGAACTTAATGATGCGTATCCTGACGGAATGGGAAAAGCTGAAAGAGATGGACGAGTACCGGCCGTTGTATGAGCGCATCAAGAAGTATTTCGGTTATCTAAACGAAGGCCATGCAGCCCAAAATCCCTCTGATAGTATTTTTGCTTATAATGGCGGGCTCTTTAAGCCGGATGAGGTGTTAGACGGACTGAAGATTAGCGATGATCTGTTAGCGAGGTTTACGCGGAAGTTGGCGGACTATGACTATAGCACAGATGTAGATGTGAACATCCTCGGACATATCTTCGAGAACTCGCTTAATGAGATAGAGGAGGTGACCGCGCAAATCAATGCCGGCTCGGCGCCTACGGTTAGTAAAAGAAAGCGCGACGGTGTCTTCTATACGCCGCAGTATATCACCAAATATATTGTAGAGAACACCGTGGGCAGACTTTGTGCGGAAAAGAAAGCCGAAATGGGTATTGACGAACAAGAGTATTTTTCCGACAAGAACCGCCAGACGGCAACCAAGAAACGCCTGCTGGACCAACTGAGCCAATACCGCGAGTGGTTGTTGGGTATCACTATTTGTGATCCCGCTTGCGGGTCGGGTGCTTTCCTCAATGCCGCATTGCAGTTCCTCATGGCGGAGCATAAACTGATTGACGAGATGGAAGCCAAACTGACGGGCGCACAAATCGTCTTCCCGAATGTAGAAAACAGTATTTTAGAGAACAACCTCTACGGCGTGGACATCAACGAAGAAAGCGTAGAGATAGCACGTCTGGCATTGTGGCTGCGTACCGCCAAACCACACCGCAAACTCTCCTCGCTCAACAATAATATCAAATGCGGCAACTCCCTTATCTCTGATCCCGAAATAGCCGGAGAAAAAGCCTTCGACTGGCAAGCCGAGTTCCCGCAAGTATTCGCCAAAGGTGGCTTTGATGTTGTCATCGGCAATCCGCCGTATGTGAGAGTGCAAAACTTAAAATCTACGGAGGTAGACTTCTATTTCACAAATTATTATACTCCCTGTGGGAAGTTAGATATTTCCACATTATTCTTCGAGAAAAGTTTATCTTTGATAAAATCTGAAGGAGTAGCCGCATTTATTTCAAGTTCTCAATGGATGCAAACGGATTATGGCAAGAATTTGAGGAAATTATTGTCTAATTATAAGATTTATAGCATTCTGGATTTTGGTTCACTCCCTGTATTTGATGGTGCAGATACATATCCGGCTATTTATATATTAAACAATGCTCAGAAAGAATCGATGCTATACGCAAAGGTTCGTACAAAAGAAGAATTGACTACAGATAGGTTAAATGCTATTTCTTTCGCAGCCTTAGATTATAACGAATTTGGAGAAGCAGCTTGGCAATTTCGTTCTTTTAATCTAATCAAGTTTTTAGGAAGCAAGCAAATTGCTTTTAAACCTCTCAAAGATATTGCTCCCTCTGTAATTGGAGATCTGACGGGAAAAGACGAGGCTTTTGTCCTAACAAAAACTAAAGCGGAAGAATTAGATATAGAAAAAGAAGTAATATATCCTTACGCTTATCGAGGAGAAGAGGTCAAATCATATATTATGGTACAACCTAACGCAGTGGTAATCTACCCATATAATGAAGATGGTAGTTTGTTTACAGATGATTATTTCTCTACTACGTATCCTCATGCGTATGCTTATTTAATGGAAAAGAAAGCCGAACTAATGACACGTATGGATAGTAGGAAGTTGTATGCAACAGAAGAAAATTGGTTCAGACATTTAAGAGCTGGTCAATATTCATATATTGCGCCCAAGAAGATTTTGCTCAAAGGTATCGGTGTAAAATTGCAAGCTGGTTTATTAGACAATAGGTCGGTTTTCAATGGAGCAAATGTGCCTGCTATAGTACTTCCTCAAAAGGATAATTACGAAAAATTATTATTGTGCATTTTAAATTCATCTTTAATCACCTATTACTTAACAAGTATATGCCCTCCAAAATTGGGAGGTTATTATAGATTTAATTCAAGTAATATATCATCTATTCCTATTGTTGAACCTTCCGACCAGCAGCCCTTTATTGACCTCGCCGACAAAATGCTCTCTTTGAATAAAGACCTGCAAGCCAAGCGTGCGCGTTTTCTCCGACGTTTGCAAGACAACATGCCGGACATTAAAATTACCGGCACGTTAGAGACCTTCGATTCCTTGGATTTTGCAGGCTTTGTTGCCGAACTCAAAAAGCAGAAGATCAAACTTTCCTTGGTTCAGCAGGACGAATGGGAAGAGTATTTCTCCCAATACAAAGTTGCCTGCTCCGAACTCACAACCGCCATCGCTGCCACAGATGCTGAAATAGACTCCCGCGTCTATGATCTCTATGGGTTGACGGAAGAAGAAAGGAAGTTAATAGAGGGATAGAAAAGAGCGGGCAATGGTATTGCCCTGAAATGGACGAAGCAAAAAGCCACCTCTCAGGTGGGACAATGGACGAAAGGGAAAGGATAGGAGCGGGCAATAGTATTGCCCTGAAAGGGACGAAGCAAAAGCCACCTCTCAGGCGGGACAATAGACGAAAGGGAAAGGATAGGAGCAGGCAATGGTATTGCCCTGAAAGGGACGAAGCAAAAAGCCACCTCTCAGGCGGGACAATAGACGAAAGGGAAAGGATAGGAGCAGGCAATGGTATTGCCCTGAAAGGGACGAAGCA
>DGHR01000015.1 GCA_002392745.1 Bacteroidales bacterium UBA3843
ATCCCCCTTTCTCCCTCCCTTGAGGGGAGGGTTGGGGAGAGGTTTCCCTCTTCCCTTGAGGGGTGAAGGGCTTTGCCCGATTGAATGTCCGCCGGACATTCATAGAACAAATCTTGGGTGGGGTTTTCTTGACCCTTTGCCGACACAAATACGCACCCTTGTTTGTGTTAAAGGGGGTGATTTCCGGGTGATTTCGGCGTGATAAGGGGGTGATAAGGGGGAGATTTCTCTTGCGTCATAGAACGTTTGACGCCGGATTTCGGACTTTTTGAATAACTTTCCAAAATCCACTGCAAAGATAATACAAAAATATCTTTTGTCCAAATTTTTTTGCATAAAAAAATACATTATTTGATAAAAAAACGCCCTTGCATTTGCGTATGTGCAAAAAAAGCAGTAATTTTGTAGCCGATTATAACAAAAGGCGTTATATGACCAGACTGAGTGTAAATATCAACAAGGTGGCAACGCTGCGTAATGCCCGCGGAGGCAACATGCCGGATGTGCAGCGTTTTGCAGTGGATTGCGAGTTGTTCGGTGCGCAGGGTATAACCGTTCATCCACGTCCGGACGAGCGTCACATCCGCAAAGAGGACGTCTATCAACTGAAATCGATGGTGACGACGGAGCTGAACGTAGAGGGCAACCCGACGGACGAGTTTCTGTCGTTGCTGGAAGATATACGTCCGACGCAGGCGACGCTGGTGCCGGATGACCCGTCGCAGTTGACATCGAATCATGGTTGGGACACGCGTCGTCATCTGGATTTTCTGAAGGGTGTGGTGAACCAGTTGCATGCTTCGCGCATACGTGTGAGCATCTTCGTGGACCCCGATCCGTTGATGGTGGAGTATGCGTTGCGGACAGGGGCAGACCGCGTAGAGCTGTACACCGGTCCCTATGCCGCACTATTTGAGACGGACCCTAAGCGTGCGATAGAGATGTATCGTCCTGCAGCGGAGAAAGCCCATGAATTAGGTTTGGGAATGAACGCAGGCCACGACCTGAACCTCAAGAACCTGAAGCCGTTTGTACAGGCATTCCCATGGACCGCAGAGGTGAGTATCGGGCATGCCATCATCTGCGACTCCCTCTATCTGGGAATCCAAGAGACTATTCAGGAGTATCTGAGAGAATTGAGAATTGAGAATTGAGAATTGAGATTGGGGAAAGGAGCCAAGAGCCAAGAGCCAAGAATCAGGACAAGTTACTATAGACGACACATTTTAGTCTTTATTCCTTATTCCTGACTCCTTAATCAATTTGGTGATTGGAGAATTGAGAATTGAGAATTGAGAATTGAGATTGGGGAAAGTCAAAAGTCGAAAGTCGAAAGCTGAAAGTCGAAAGTCGAAAGTCGAAAGTCGAAAGCAGGGAAAGGTGAAAATTGTTAAACCATAAAAAATATATAGAAAACTATGTTACTACAAGTTGTGACAGACACTATAGCCCTGCCGGCTATGGTAGAGGAAGCCGCAGAGCCTGTACAGGAATCCATCAATCTATGGCAAATGGCGCAATACGGCGGTTGGATAATGATTATTCTGGCGCTGTTGCTGGCCGGTGCGTGCTATATTTTTATAGAGCGTCTGGTAGTCCTGAAACAAGCCACCAAGGAGGACAAGTCCTTTATGGACCGCATCCACGATTATATTCATGACGGCAAGATTGATTCCGCGCTGAACCTCTGCAAGCAGACCGACACCCCCTCGGCCCACATGATAGAGAAGGGAATCAGCCGTATCGGCCGTCCGATGCAGGATGTGCAGGTAGCGGTAGAGAACGTAGGCAACCTGGAGGTAGGCAAACTGGAGAAAGGTCTGGTTATCATGGCTACGATAGCAGCCGGAGCTCCGATGTTAGGTTTCCTGGGAACCGTGCTGGGAATGGTGCAGACGTTCTATAATATGGCTCAGACCTCGGGCGGCGTGATAGAGATGTCCGCACTCTCGACGGGAATGTACCAGGCGATGGTGACCACAATCGGCGGTCTGATAGTCGGTATTCTGGCAATGTTCGCCTACAACTATCTGGTGGCGCGCATAGACCGTGTAGTACGTCTGTTGGAGTCCCGCACGCTGGAGTTCATGGATTTGCTCAATGAACCGGCATAAATCGTAAATGGTGAACGACTAAATCGTAAATGACTTTATGGCTCTCAAACGTAGAAATCGTGTCGAGGCGACTTTTGCCATGTCGTCCATGACGGACCTGGTGTTCCTGTTGCTGCTGTTCTTTGTAATGGCGAGCACTATGTCCTCTCCGAACGATATTAAGATCAACCTGCCTCAGTCGCGCAGCCAACAGGCAACGCGTCCCCAGGTGGCGAAAGTGTCGATTGATAATATCGGCAATTATTTCGTAGCGATAGGCAACGCCAAGCCGGTAGCCATCGATCCGGAGAACCTGGAGGGCTACCTGAGCGGCATACAAGCGTCCGACAGCACCATGTACATCGCGCTGCACGCAGACGAGGATGTGGCGTACAAAGAGGTGGTGCGCGTGCTGGATATCGCCAACGAACATCATATGAAACTGGTCGTAGCTACCAAACGATAAACCAGATGACCAGATGACTAGACGACTAGATGACTAGTTGACTAGAATTGCAATGACTAAGAAACAGAAACGACATATTATTGCCATCAGCGGCACCGTGCTTTTCATGCTTTTGGTATTCCTGCTGCTATGGTTCGTCTATATGCGCGCTGTAGTTCCCGAGGAACAGGAGGGCATAGAGATAGCCTTCGGCGAAGTGGAAGAGGCCGGCGGATATATGGCTGAGCAGTCAGAGGCTGTGCCGATGCCTGAGCCTGTGACTGCCGCTCCGGAGACGTCTTCGGCTCCTTCGGACAACGACCTGCTGACCCAGGAAGACGAAGAGGCCTTGGCCTTGCGCAAGGAGCAGGAGCAGAAAGAGCGGGAGCGCAAAGCCGCCGAAGCAGCGGAGAAACAGCGTCAGCGCGAAGAGCAGGCACGATTGGAGGCGGAGCGCAAAGCCCGCGAGGCGGCAGAGGCTGCCGAGAGAGCCAAACAGGCGGAAGCGATTGCCAAAGCCAACGCCATGGGTTCGCTCTTCGGCAACACCGGCAACAACACCGGTTCGGGTGACAGCCAAGGCTCCGGACAGAAGGGCAACCCCGTGGGGCACGGTTCGGTTGGCGGAAACAGCTGGTCGCTCGCAGGACGCGGGATAAAAGGTTCGCTGCCGCTGCCGAACAATACCTTCAAACAGGAAGGCAGAGTGATAGTAGAGATACGTGTTAACGCCGCCGGCCAGGTGATAAGCGCTACACACAAGGGCGGAACGGTCAGCGACAAACAAACAATCCAACTCGCCCTTGACGCGGCGCGCAAAGCCAAGTTCACGGAGGGCGACCATGACCAGATAGGAACAATCACATATAATTTCAAATTCAATTAATCGTAAATCGTCAAATCGTACATTTATGAATTACCTATTCTTAGACAACGGCTTCGAGGAAATCGAAGCTATCACCACGATTGATTTGCTCAGACGGGCGAATATCGCCGTAACAACCGTGTCCATCACCGGCAACCCGATGGTGTTAGGTGCGCATAACATTGCGGTCGAGGCAGACGGATTGATTGACAAAATCGATTTCTCGGATGCGGAAATGCTGATTCTGCCGGGCGGTCAGACCAAACTGGGTGATTGTTCCGCCCTGTGCGAACTGTTGACAGAGCATAACAACCAAGGCAAACTGATAGCCGCTATCTGTGCCGCTCCTACAGTGCTTGGCCGATTGGGAATACTGCAGGGCAAACAAGCGACCTGCTATCCGGGACTCCAGGACGCACTGGGCGAGAGTTATGTGGGCGGTCTGGTGGTGGAGAGCAAAAACATCATCACCGGCAAAGGCCCCGGACTGAGTGCCGATTTCGCGTTCTGCATCATCGAACGTCTTGCCGGCTCCGAAGTAGCCGATGAGGTGTACGACAAAGCGCAGTATTAGTCGCGTTCGGCAATCGGTTCGCAAAGGTCTGTACCGCTGTGCTCCACAGACGGGCGACCGATGCCTCCGCTCTCCCCACCGCAAACACTTCGTTGGTTTACGTTGGGGGCCCCATTGATAAAAAATAGTCGGTATCTCAACGGATGCCGACTATTTTGTGTAATTGGACGCTAAGTCTCCAGAAGGGGTGCGAGAGAATGTAGCGGACGGTGTCGTTCAGATTGTCGTTGCGGTCGTCTTCCCATTCGTCAATCCCGCTTTGCAGCAGCCATTCGCCGTTGTATCGCAACGGCTGCAACAACCAGTGTTCCGCCTCTAACCGTCTCCTCCATATCTCGGGATCGTACTCTCCGGTATAGACCACTTTGACTTCGTCCACTCTATGCAAGGCAAGATGCGTCTCTCCTAATTCATCCCCTTTTTGGAAGGCGTTTCTTGTCGCTCTGTAGGGGTGTGGGTAAATCATTTTGGGTGAGCAGGTAATCCAGTCGATACCTTCCGGCAGCGGGCGTGTCCCGTTGGTTTCTATGCAGATATAAAACCCGGCTTTGTGCAACTCCAGAATGAGTGTGTCGTCCACCTGCAGGCTCGGTTCGCCGCCCGTCAGGACAACCATCCGCCTCCGCTCGTTGGGGATAGCGTATATGGCAACCGCCTCGGCTGTTATTTCTTCGGCCGTCATCTCCGTATAGTCTGCAAAATCCGTATCGCACCAGGGGCAACGCAGATTGCATCCGCTGAAACGGATGAAAACAGCCGGAATGCCGCTATGACATCCTTCGCCCTGCAGGGTATAGAATATTTCGTTGACCTTATACATTCTCTCTAGAGTTCTAGAGTTCTAGAGTTCTAGTTTTCTAGTTTTCTAGTCTTCTAGTCTTCTAGTTTTCTAGATTTCTAGTTTTCTAGATTTCTAGATTTCTAGTCTCTCTCGTATATGGCTGTATTGCCTTCGGACTCTTGGACGGAGACTTTGTAGCAGTTCTCCACGTGGTCGCAAATCCATCGTGCGATGTTCTCTGCCGAGGGATTGACGTCCAGCACTTCATTGATATACTTGTGGTCAAAAGTTTCCTTGACCACCTTTTTGATATGCGTGAAATCGGTGACGATACCGTCGCTGTTCAGTTCCTTCGCCTTGCAATAGACTACAATAATCCAGTTGTGTCCGTGCAGGTTCTCGCACGTGCTTTCATACGACAGCGTCAGGTTGTGCGCAGCGGAAATCTCTATTCTTTTTTCTATGTAGTACATGGCAGTAGTTACAAATTAAAAATTAAAAATTACGAATTACGAATTACAAATTACAAATTAGTTATCGTAAATGGTGTTATCTTCAATGCCGGCTTGCGCGAGTGCTTCTTTTCGCTCGCGGCAGGTGCCGCAAACACCGCAGTGGTGTTCGCCGCCTTTGTAGCAGCTCCAGGTCTCGGCATAATTGATTCCCAGTTCTTTACCATGGGAAGCAATATCCGCTTTGGTCAGATGGGTATAGGGTGTGAGCAGTTGCACACCGTTCCACGTACCAAAATGGATGGCGTTGTTCATTGCCTCTACAAACTCCGGCCGGCAGTCGGGATAGATAGTATGGTCTCCGCTATGGTTGGCCAGCATGACGTATTGCAGGTGGTTGTTCTCCGCAATACCGGCAGCGATGGAAAGCATGATGCCGTTGCGGAAAGGAACCACCGTGGATTTCATATTCTCTTCATCGTAGTTGCCATCAGGAACAGCGTCTGCACCATCCAGGAGCGAACTCTTGAAGAACTGCTTGATAAATGGCAGGCGTATGACCATGTGCGGAATACCCAAACGCTCGCAGTGCAGTTTGGCGAACTCCAACTCGCGGTCATTATGATTGCTGCCATAATGGAACGATAAGGCGTATGCGATACGATGCGCATACTCATAAAGCATTGTGGTGGAATCTAATCCACCGGACAGAACGATTAAGCTATCTTTCATAATAACCTTTCCCCGGCATTTGTTCTATGAATGTCCACCGGACATTCAATCGGGCAAAGCCCTTTACCCCTCAAGGGAGATAGATGGGATATTGTTTAGTGTTTAGTGTTTAGTGTGAATTGTTCGCGGAGACGTTGGGCTTTCAATTCCTGATGTTCGGCATCCGCATAGTTGGCGAAAGGATAAATACTGATTCCTCCGCGTGGCATGAAATAGCCGGTGACCTCCAAATATTTGGGGTCCATCAGTTTGACCAAATCCTCCATAATGATGTTGACACAGTCCTCATGGAAGTCTCCGTGGTTGCGGAATGAGAAGAGGTAGAGTTTCAGCGACTTGCTCTCTACCATACGCTCGCGCGGGATATAACTAATGTACAGGTGCCCGAAGTCCGGTTGGCCTGTTTTGGGACACAATGTGGTAAACTCCGGGCAATTGAATGTGACGAGATACTCGTTTTCGGGATGTTTGTTCGGGAAGGTTTCCAGCACAGCGGGATTGTAGTTGTCGCTGTATTGCACATGCTGGTTTCCCAGCAGGGTAACCCCCTGCAGTTCTTCGTTTGTACGCATAATGTATTCGGCGGAATGCCGTGTTTTCAGTTTTTATTATGAGTGAGAGTGGAAAAACAATAGCACTCTCCAAAAGCGGGTGCAAAATTACACAAAAAATCCCACATACGCAAGTATATGCAGGATTTTTTATGTGTTTTATCGAAAAAACGCTATGTGTTTTGTCGATAACGCTGTGTTAGCGGGACAATCACTTCAGCATCTTCATCGTCTCTCCCTTTTCGTTTACAATCATGTAAACGCCGTGAGGCAATGCCATCTGATAGATATTCTCGTTGGTGGTAGCCACCTTGCGTCCGTAGATGTCGTAGATGTTCACCCATTCTCCGACGGTGTACACTTCGTCGATTCCCTGCGGGCTGTAGAGACGGATGGTAACCTCGTACTCTTTGCGGTTGATATAATCCGTTACGACGTAGATAACCGGCCGGTATGAACTCTGGCTGAAGTCCACAGTCTCGTTGTCAGCAGGAGAAACAGAGGTGTGCGACTGGTCTGCCAAAACAACCTTTGGCGCAATAGCCGTCAGGTCAATATTCGGATGTGCGTTCTTGTCGATTTGCAGTTCGATGATGTTATCCGTGATAGTCGCCTTCATGCCGCTGACGCTGAACTCGGTGATAGCCAGAGTCGGCAGTCCGACTGTCTGGTCGTTGCTGAGCAGATATTTCACTACCTCGTTGACGAGTCTCTTACCATCGGCGGTAAGGCGTTTTTCCGCATGGTCGCTACTGCTGGCAAGGGCAATAGGCATGCAGATATATTTCTTGCCGCCCTTGCGGAGCGAGACAGGCACTTCGTGCAGGAAGGTTTCCTGAACACCATCGCCGTAATAGTCTTCCATACTGCGTGTGAGTGCAGTAGCCAAACAGAGCGAGCCTTCGTAGTCCACCGCAGCCGGCATCAGACCTTTGTATCCAAGGCTGTCCAATACCGTAATCTTGTCTCCTTTGCGTTTGTTGAGTGCCTTGAAGATAGGGTGGTCTTCGCGCTGCACGGTAATGGATTTTCCGTTGTCGGAGATACTACCGTTGTCCGGCTCTCCCCAGTCCAAACGGTCGGGAGTGTAGCTGAACGATTTCATGTTCAGAACAGGAATAGCTACTTCTCCTCTGGCGAGGGCCAATACCTCGGCATTGTCTGCATCCACATCCTCGGAGATAAGCACCCATTTGTATTTGGCATATTGTTCGGCAGCCCGCAGTCCGTTTTCGAGCGCTTTGCGGGTAATCAGATTCTTCGCGCCGCCTGCTTGGCTGGTCAGGTACTGGTAGATACCGTCTTTCTCATAGGCCAGGTTGTTCTTGTATAGATACAGCACAGGGTCATTGCCATAGTCCGCATTCTTGACCTTGATCAGTCCCTGGATACTATTGCCTTCCGCGACAGCGATGACGAACGGATAGTCGCCTACGGCTGTAGGAGTTCCGCTGATAGTATATTTGCCATCCTTGCCGCTGCCGGTGATACCAGCCGGCGCAGTTGCAGTCCAGGTAAGTGTTACATCCGAACTCTTCAGGGCGTAATATTTGAATTTGATTTCATCAATCGGTTCGCCGACATAAGCCTCGATGATGGTATCCGTTTCCGCTTTGATTTCGGATTTTACATAGAACTTACCGCTTGCCCGGCTTGTTTCAATGCCGTTGTAATAAGCGATGACGTTGTACTTGTATTCGCCGGTGGGGCAGTTGGCAACACCGCCCAAAACGAGCGTGTCACCGAGGTCGTTATTGCTGTATTTATTCAGCGTAATGCCCGTAGCCTGTGCGCCCTCCCATTCGAGTTTGGTTTCTGCGCCCTCGATGTTATTGTATTTGGTGAAATAGTACACCGGTTTCGGTGCAGCCGTTTGCAGCACCACTTGCGTGGTATCATTGCCTTTCAGCCATTTGGTGCGCGGTTCTTGCGCTATTCGGAGCGAGAAACCGGCAAGGGCGCACTGGTTGCTGCCTGACATATTCTTGGGGTAAATCTCAATGAGGTGTCTGGAGGTAGTAATGTCGAATCGACGAACAGTGTACGATTCCGAAGACGTGACAGTTTGCTCTACACCGTCAATCTTTACACCCCATACCTCGCTTGAAGATAATTTCTTATCTTTAGCCCAGAATGAGAACTGGTCGTAACCTTGTATGTGGAATTGGTATTTCTTGCCGGAGCCTAGACGGTGCTCACGAATCTTTTCTGTTTCAAAGTCAAACTCGCCTACATCGGAAGCATCTTTACATTCGGAGTTTGCGGAGACGGTTCCTTCGAACCATGTGTCCCCGGGGGTTCCGACGTTTTTGTCGGTCGATGTGGAACCGCTGATACCGGTTGCTTTTCCTTCTGTGGCAAGAGTAGTAGAGAACGTCGGGTAACTTCCTTCGGCAGTGCGCTCCGTGTAATACACCTCATATTCACGTCCGCCGACATTGGTAAGCGGAGTGTTGTATCCTCCGGCAAGCGACTTGGCCTCGTATTTCTCGGGCAAGTGCACCAGAAGTTTTGTATCGGGCACCGGAGGTCCGGCTGTAACCGTTACTTCGCAAGTCGCTGTTTTAGTCGGGTCACCCTCTGATTGCGCAGTAATGGTTGCTTTGCCGTCTGCTTTTGCTGTTACTTTGCCGGAAGCGGAGACAGTAGCTACTGCCTCGTTGCTGCTGGACCATTTGACGTTGGTGTTGTCTGCATCGGTTGGCACAACAGTAGCTGTGAGTGTAGCGGATGCGCCAATCTGCAGGGCGAGAGTTGACTTGTCGAGTGTAACGCCTGTGATGGTTACTTTGTCCGCCTCTGTGATGGTGACTGTATAGGTTGCTTTCTCTCCTGATTCGCTGGTAAAAGTGTATTGAATGGGACCTTTGGAGAAGTCCTGCCCAACGGCCGGGTCGGGAGTGCAAGACGTAAGGTTATTACCCGTAAAGAGTAACACAATGCTGGTAAGAGGAGTGCCGTTCGTAACCTGACCTGTAATGGTCATGTTGACATTATCAACCGTAACTTGTCCTTTCTGGGAGGGGGAAATCGTACATCCTGTTACTTTCGGTGCAGCGCTGGCAATGGTGAAAGTAACGGTGTATTGCTTGGTAGTACCATCTTCCGCTGTAACGTCAATAGTAGCCGTTCCCGGGAGGGTGGTGGGCTGAGTGACCGTAGCGGTTGCTTTCGCATGGTTTGTTGTGGCGGCAACCGTAGGCGGCGTGGTTGTTCCAACCGGCAGTTCCACGTCGTACGCGGTCTTGTCAGCCGAGAATCCGGGAACCGCCGTGCTGTTGTAGGTAATGCCGGAGAGGGTAGCATCGCTGGACGGGCCTGCAGGGCCTGCGGTTACATCAATGTCTGCAATCAAGTATGTTTGCCCTTCTCCGTATTTGGCATTTTTCTCATATCCAGTTCCATTAAACCCCTTCAATTGACGATAGATACGAACAATGCGAGCTCCAGCAGGAGGTGTAACTTCAACATAGTTGGCGTCACATTTTCCAGCGTATCCTGTGAACGGCACTAATTCTGCCGACAGGGTGTTATCGTACGCAGGAGTTGCTTTTTCTCCCCAGTAAATAAAGGCCATCTTCTTACCATCTCCGCTGGAGTTAAACGTAGCATGCAACACCAGTTTGGTTATGTCAGATGTGGAAGATATTTCTACATAATTCTCATCGACATTACCCGCAGTGGTACTACCTTCCACTGCATCATATTTAGTACCCGAACTGCCTTCCTTACACATCTGTTTATTAGATACATTAAGGGTGGTAGAAACCGTAACAGCTCCCTTAGTGGTTCCGCTCTTGATTTCAGCAGCAGTGAAGGATTGTGTTTGTCCCCATGCAATACATGCTATCAGACAGGAAGTTAATAGAAAAAAACTTTTCTTAAAGATGTTAGTTTTCATATATAGATTTTAATTTACAAATTCAACATTTTAATAGACATTTATATATAAAAATCACATGATATATATTATATATAATATATATATATATAGGGTTGGGTGGGATACGATATTGGTCCTATGCTCCCTCGACAAGTCCCTTATATGCCCCTTATAATTATATGATGCGTTATAATCGCGGCGCAAGATGTACGGAGGTGTTATTTGCCGATGTGTTGCGCCGGCCGCACTAAGGGATATTAATTCACGCTGCAAAATTAGTTATTTTTCTCCATATATGTGTGCACATATTAAGAAAAAATGTGTAAAAATTGTCGTTATGGGTCATAAAACGCGCGCGTGTACATTTTTTATTTGTGTATATCGGATTTTTTTAGTAATTTTGTGCCCGAATTGGGCGAATTACGTAACCGTCCAACGAAAATGTCAAATATAAACAAACAATTTTATTATTTTGAATATGCAACGTAAATTTATTTCTTTGTCGCTGTGCTTGTTTGCAGCGCTTACACTTTCTGCACAGGATGTAGATAAAGCAACCGTAACCGGAAATGCAGAAGCCGCCGCCAAAGCGGGTTCGGACCTCCAGAAGCTGGAGAACACCGAGAAAGCATGGAAGTTTGACGGAACCGTAGGTCTGAATGCCGCCGCAACGGGTCTGGTAAACTGGGCTGCCGGTGGTAAGAACAACGTGAACGGTATCGTTTATGCCAAACTGCACCTGTTGTACCACAAGAACGCTATCGCATGGGAGACCAACTTTGATACGGATTTCGGAATGACCTGGATTGACCAGAAGGAGGATGCGTTCCAGAAGTCGAGCGATAATATCAAGCTGGCAACCAAGTTCGGTTGGGAGTTCAAGGAGAACTGGTATCTGACCGTGCTCGGTTCGTTCCAAAGCCAATATGCACTGGGACGTAACTACGTGACCGGTTACAACGACATTATCTCCAAATGGTTGGCTCCTTCCTACACGGATGTGTCTGTCGGTATTGACTGGAAGAAGAGCTACAAGGGCGCTGATTTCTCGATTTATCTGTCTCCGATAGCAGGCCGTATCACGAGTGCCTATATCGGTGAGGCATGGAACAAACGCTACAGCGAGCAGGAGGCTCTGGGCGCATACCAATACGCGATTGATTATGCGGCAACTGATCTTGAGCGTGCTGCAGCACAGGCTGCGTACGATGCAGCAAAAGCAACCTATGAGGCAGGCGGCTATGAAGCACAGCAGGCAGCGGGCGAGGATCTGCGCTCCAAACTGCAGAAGACATACGGTACCTACGGTTACGACGATGCCGGCGAGAAAGTGTACCGCAATGTACGTGCCGAGTTCGGTTTGAGCTTCAAGGGGGGTATCGCTTATACCTACAAGGACTTGAAATTGAGCACCACGCTGGGTCTTTTCACCCCGTATCAGGGCAAAGGCTTCAGCCTGAAGGACGCTTATGAGAAGACAGCCGGTGCCGGCTCGTGGGAGACCCGTGACAAAAACGCCTATTATTTCGAGTATTCGAACAACAACCGTTACTTCGGTCATTTCGATGTAGACTGGGATGTTAACCTGAGCTACCAGTTCCTGAAATGTCTGCAGGTAACGTTGCAAACAAGCCTGAAGTACTACAACGGTACACTGATTGCAGACAAAGACGGCAATCTGAGTGAGCGTTGCCAGTTCAAGGGCGTAATCGGTCTGGGTGTCGGATATAGTTTCTAAGTACCAAGGGACTAAGTACCAAGTACCAAGTCATGCAGGCTTTAGATGACCTATCGCACAATGTGCATCTCTTGCTGGAACGCTATGCGGCGCTGCAGCAGGAGAATGTGCGTTTGCGCGAGGATGTCGAACGTCAGCGCGAGGAACTGATTCGCACACACAGCGAGTTGCTCTCCTTGCAACAACAGAACCGCCGCATCGCCACAGCTGACGCCTTGGTGGCAGCCGAAGGGAAAGAGTTGGCGGAGAAACGCATCAATGCGCTCATCGCGCAAGTGGACAGAGCTATCATAGCGCTGAAAGGATGACCGCTGTGCCGTAGAATGAAAGATTCATGATTTCGGACAAGCAACATATAACCCTGCATCTGGATGCCCATACCGTGGGACTGGATGTGCCCCGCGAGGCGGAACCGAACTACCGCAATGCGGCCGAGTTGCTCAACCGCCGTTACCAGCATTATCTGCACTTGCTGCCCAACTCATCTTCGGAACAGCTGTGGATGTACACGGCGCTGGAAGTGGCTGTGTCGCTGCAATCCGATGCGCGGGAGAAAAGTCTGGAACCCGTGGAGGCGGAGATGAAGAAGCTGAACCGGATGGTGGAGCAAGCACTGCAGCAAGACAAATAATTAATCACTCAATATTTACACACCATGTTATACTTATACTTAGCAATCGCAGTTGTTCTCGGCCTGTTGACAGGCGCGGGGATATACTATGTCATCTCGCGCATTGCGGCCGCCAACCTATTGAAAAAGGCGGAGGAAGAAGCGGAGGTGATGAAGAAAAACAAGATTGTTGAGGCCAAGGAGAAATACATCGCCCTCAAGCTTGAGTACGACAACACGGTACGCGAGCAGGACAAACGTATACAGCAGCATGAGCAACGCTTGCAGCAACGCGAGCAGCAGCTGAATCAGCGACAGGGCGACATCCAGCGAAGCCTCAACGAAGTGAACCAGAAAACGCAGCAGATAGAACAACGCCAACAGGCGCTGGATTACAAGCAGCAGGAAGTGGAGAAAATGCACCGCGACGCCGAGAAACAGTTGGAACAACTGAGCGGCATGAGTGCAGAAGAGGCGAAGAAACAACTGGTGGAGGCCCTGAAGGACGAAGCCAAGACGGCTGCCATGTCCTATATCAATGAAATCATGGACAACGCCCGTCTGGAAGCCAACAAAGAGGCGAAGAAAATCATCATCCAGACCATCCAGCGCGTGGCTTCCGAGACGGCAGCCGAAAACACCG
Source organism: Bacteroidales bacterium UBA3843 (assembly GCA_002392745.1). Taxonomy (GTDB): domain Bacteria; phylum Bacteroidota; class Bacteroidia; order Bacteroidales; family Paludibacteraceae; genus Colicola. The sequence goes on from DGHR01000015.1 coordinate 13,368, forward strand.
TTTCGGTCTTCCATATTGAGAACGATGAGGTCAAAGGACGTATCATCGGCCGCGAGGGACGCAATATCCGTGCGCTGGAGGCGGCAACGGGCGTGGAGATAATCGTGGACGATACTCCCGAAGCCATCACGCTTTCTGCCTTTGACCCCGTGCGCCGCGAGATTGCGCGTCTGTCGCTTCACCAACTGGTACAGGACGGCCGTATCCACCCTGCACGTATCGAAGAGGTCGTTGCCAAAGTGACCAAACAAGTGGAGGAAGAGATTATCGAGACCGGAAAACGCACCACGATTGACCTGGGTGTGCATGGTCTGCATCCCGAACTGGTGCGTCTGGTGGGTAAGATGAAATACCGTTCATCGTATGGTCAGAACCTGCTGCAACACGCCCGTGAGACCGCTAATCTGTGTGCCGCTATGGCCGGAGAACTCGGTCTGAACGTCAAGGCAGCCAAACGTGCCGGACTGCTGCACGATATAGGCAAAGTGTCCGACGAAGACGTGGAGTTGCCGCACGCAGAACTCGGTATGAAACTGTGCGAGAAATACGGCGAGAAACCGGATATCTGCAATGCTGTAGGCGCTCACCACGACGAATGCGAGATGACCACCCTCATCGCGCCTATCGTACAGGCCTGCGATGCTATCTCCGGTGCCCGTCCGGGTGCACGCCGCGAGATTGTGGAGAGTTATGTGAAGCGTCTGAACGACCTGGAGAACATGGCTATGTCCTTCCCGGGCGTGGTGAAGACATATGCTTTGCAAGCCGGCCGCGAACTGCGTGTGATTGTCGGCGCCGACAAGTTGTCGGACAAGGATACCGAACTGCTCTCGTTCGATTTGGCAAAACGCATCCAGGACGAGATGACGTATCCGGGCCAGGTCAAAGTGACTGTTATCCGCGAGGTACGCGCAGTCAATGTAGCGAAATAATCAGCCATGCATGGCTGATACACAAAGGACTTCCGCCTACAGGTAGAAGTCCTTTGTTAATTCCTGATAGGCGGCAGAACGGCCGCCTTTTTCGTTCTCGAGAACCAGTGTGTCTTCGTGAGGAACGAAATCTCGCTGTTTCGATGTATCGGTGTTGCGAGAAGCCGGTTTGCAGAAGCATAGCAGAACACGCCGTGCGGGTTTGCTCTCCTTTGAGAAAACGCGCGTCACGCGCGTAAGAAACAATCCGTTGCTGTCAGCCAGCAATCGGGCGTGCTCTTCCTCTTCGGCGGGCAGGATAAGCGCCAACCGTCCGCCCGTCCGCAACAAGCGCGTGCTATGGGCAAACAGTTCTTCGTACGACAGCGTGTCCGTATGCCGCGCCTGTTTGCGGCCGCTGTCCGGATTTTTCAGACTGTTTTGGAAATAAGGCGGATTGGAGACGATGAGGTCGTAAGGTAATGTACGAGGGGACGATGTACGATGTACGATTTGCCAGTCTTGAAGGCGTGCATGGAATGTATGCAGGCGGTCCGACCAAGGTGAGGCGGCAAAGTTCTCTGCGGCCTGATTTACTGCGGATTCATCGATGTCAATGGCGTCTATCAGTGCTTCGGGGGACCGTTGCGCCAGCATTAGTGCAACCAGCCCGCTGCCCGTACCGATGTCTAAAACGGAACATGGCAAATGGGGCGTCTCGGCCCAACATCCCAAAAGCACTCCGTCGGTGCCGACTTTCATTGCGCACCGGTCGTGCCGGACGTAGAATTGTTTGAATTGAAAACCCGGATTCATTTGGTCTTTTTCCCGTTTGCATCGGGTCATTTGACCCATTCCGTATGGTGATGATGTCCACAGCAGTCTCCGTGCTCATGTTCGTGTGCTTCTATCACGCAGTGAACGGCCAGATAGACACCCAGCACCAGGAACAGTACGGCGCATGTATAACGGAACCATTTCTCGAAGGTCTGCATGCGGCTGGTCAGTTTGCCAATGCTGACGGCACTGTAGCTGACAAGCCATGCAATCAGCATGATGGGCAGTCCGGTGCCGAGACCGAAAACAACGGGCATAAGCCAGCTCCATGTGCTCGGCAGGGTCAATGTGATGTCAATCATCGTCAGAAAATAGACCAGCCGGTGCGGGCAGAAAGCGATAGCAAAGAAAATGCCGAGAATAAAAGACCATAGCCAACTGGCGTCCGAATCGACGTTTTGCAGCCATTTGCTGACGCCGTGGTCATGCTCGTGATGGTGATGGCCGCTGATTAGGAGTACCACTCCGCATACCAGCATGAATCCGGCTAATATCGGTTCGCCCCAGTGGCTCAGTATGTGTTGTATGCCTTGGGTTTGCGCGCCCATCAGGAAGGGGATGCTCAGCAGTACGTATGTCGCCAGTTTGCCCAAAACGAACATGGTGCCGTTGCACAGCACTTTGCGGCGGTTGTTGATTTCCTTGTCAATATAACTGATGGCCGTGATGCTTGTCATCAGGGTGCATGGATCCAGAATGGTAAGCAATCCAAGCAGCAGGGCGGTAAAGAGAGATATCATGATGTGTAATCGTCAAACAAGGTGCAAAATTACAAAGATTTTTTTATTTGTGCAAATTTTATTTGCATATATGCGGGAATTTTAGTAATTTTGCGGCGCAAAAGTTATGAAGTACAGGGTTTGTATATGTCGTTTGTGGCTGTTAGCCGGACTATTGTTGCTGCTGGCGGGATGTCATTCGTTTTCGTCGGACAGCCGCCGTATTCAGCATCAGTTGAACGAACGTGTCGCTTATGCCGAGGAGCAGACTTCCTTGTTGGCGGCTTGTCTGGTGCAGCATAGCCCGCTGGACTCGCTGCGCCTGATTGCCGAAAGCGACCGCAACCTGCTGTTCTATGTGTTTGACAGCCGCAAACTGGTCTATTGGTCCGGCAACTGGCTGGCTTCGGACGAGGTCTATCTGTCGGCTTATGACACATGGCGTTACCATCATTTCAGCAATGCGCACACCATCACGCGATGGACACGGGCTGGAGAGTATAATGTGCTGACTGTCATCCCGGTACGCTATGATTATCCCCTGCAAACCCAGTTGCTCCGCAATACGTTTGTCCCGCCGTTCGATGTCTCGCCGCGCAGAGGGGTCTCGCGTACGATGAGTGACGAAGGCACGTCTGTCTATTCGCCCGCGGGCGATTATCTCTTTTCGTTGCTGCCTGAGGCCGAACCCTTGGATAATACCGAGGGCTATGCGATGGCTGCGCAGTCTTTCTCGTTTCGTTCGCTGCTGGCGGCTGACGAGGCGGACGATATACCTTTCTGGCAGTCTCGCCGTCTGCACGGCAGACTCTATTTCATCCTCTGTATCGTCTTGTTTGCAGCCTTGCTGCTGCTGGCGTTGGTGGGAGTGGTTTATTATCGCGGTTTCCGGAATATGCGTCTGACCACGCGAATTATGTATGTGTTGCTGACATGCGTGCTCGCGGTGTTCATTTATATTTTTGTGATGTCCGTGCGCTATGTGCGCGAGAACTACGAGCAGCGGCAACGTGAGAGTCTGCTGACCCGTTCCGAGTATGTGCAGTCCTATCTGCGGTCGCTCTATTATTGGGATGTAGCGCTCTCTTCGTCCCAGACGCAGGGGCTGTCGATTGATTTGCATGATTTGGGCTATGATATCAACCAGGATATCCATGTCTATTCGCTCTCGGGGGAACTGATAGCCTCCTCTTCCTCCTCGCTTTTCAACGGAGGTGTCCTCTCGCGGCGGATGGCTCCGGAGGCTTTGTATTCCGAGCAGCACGCTGTGCTGTGCTACGAGCGGCTGGCAACGCATCCCTATCTGGTGGTTTACCGCCCCTTCTACAACGGTTCGTTTGTCCCCATTGGTTATATTGCCGTACCTTCGTTCCTGAGCGAACAGACCCGCAATCAGGAGGTGGACAACCTGCTGGCGCGCCTCTTGCCGCCGTATATCATTGTGCTCTTGCTCGCGTTGCTCTTCTCTCTATGGGCTGCACGCAGTATGACGGCGCCTATCCGGCTGCTGATTGACAAAATGCGTCATTTCGAGATAGGTTCGCCCGACAATCATATTGAGTATCCCTATCGCGACGAACTGGGCGAACTGGTGGAGCGGTATAATATCCTGGTGGACAGGGTGGAGGAGTCGGCTGAAGGGCTGGCACGTGCCGAACGCGAAGGCGCGTGGCGTACGATGGCGCGACAGATTGCGCATGAGATTAACAACCCCCTGACGCCCATGAAACTGTCGGTCCAGAAACTGCAACTCAAACGGGGAACAGACGGCTTTGACGAGTATTTCGACAGGACGACTAAGATGTTGATTGCCGAGATTGACAACTTGGCGCATATCGCGCAGTCGTTCTCTACATTCGCCAAACAACCGGATGTGGTGACATCGGAGGTGGATGTGGCGCAGAAATTGTCGAATGTCATCACCTTGCAGCGTGCCAACGACGAGCAGATTCCGGTACGCTATGTGGGACCGGACTCGGGAGTCATTGTGTTGGCTGACAGGGAACAAATCAGCCAGGTCTTCATCAATATCATCCGTAATGCCATTCAGGCACTTGCCGGAGAGGAAAAATCAAACGGAAAAGAGCCGGATATCATCGTGGTGATGAACACCTCCTATTCGGAAAACGAGGTGCAGATTTCCGTTTCGGACAACGGACCCGGCATCCCTGCAGACATTCGTGAGAAGATTTTCCGTCCGAATTTCACTACCAAATCCAACGGCAACGGACTTGGACTGGCTATCTCCAAACATATTGTGGAAGGTTCCGGCGGACGCATCGAGTTTGACACCTCGCCCAAAGGCACCACTTTCTTCATCTATCTCCGCAAAAAATGACGTGCGTTCTTGCGTATGTCATTTTTTTGTTGTACCTTTGCGGTCGCAAAGGTTTTTTAACGATATATGACCACTTTATCACGTAGCGAAAAAGAAGCCATGATGGCGGATATGAAATCCTTCGATGAGCCGATGCCGGCTGTCGGAATCTTTTGGTATGACCAAGAGGAACATGATTTCTTTGGTGTTTATAAGAAAGAACTGACGCCTAAAATGGTAGAAGAGGCCGCTAATAAAGGGATAAAGGTCATAAACTATGAAGAACCTGATTACCGGCAAAACACTCGTGGTCGCGTAGCATGGAATATAGATCATTTTATTGTTTTTGTCGGTCAATGGGCCAAGGATATCGAGCCGGAACTGACAGCATTGATAGAGAAATATTTCGCTCTGCCGTATTTTGAGTTCCGGTATGATGAACATTGGGATCTCGGTCACGGCTGGTCCGGAGATCTATAATCTTTCGTCGCTTGCCGATGTGAAACAGGTGAAGATATGCGATGAAACGCATATCGAGTGCAGTGCCCGAGTAGTCCCCCACTACGAGGAACCGGCACAAACATAGAATTGAAATATATAAGGCGTTTATTGATAAATGAAGGACGAGATAGTATTATATCAGCCTGATGCCACTATCCAATTGGAGTAATTATGGCGAAAGTTAAATCGGACACATTACATGTGCAGGGTATCAATGTGGGGATTTATACAGAAGATTACCGGAACGAGTATATCTCATTGACAGATATTGCTCGCTACCGAAATAGTGATGATCCGCGTTTTGCCATACAAAACTGGATGCGAAACCGCAATACCATTGAGTTTCTAGGCTTATGGGAAACATTGCATAACCCGAATTTTAACCGTGTGCAATTCGACACGTTTAAAAATTCAAGTCGTTTGCAATCATTGCGTGATATGGCAATAAAGCAGTTACAAACCTTGTCTGCTCTTGATATCTCTGGGCTACCTCAATTGCCCAAAGCATAAACCACCGTCACTCACTGACGTAAAACAGGAGGACATAAAAGGCGTTTATTGACGTTGTTTACGACTTCTCAGAACCTTCGCAAAGTTTGTACACAGTCGTAACAGCAAGATGAATGTCCCGTGGGTATGTTATACATGCCGCGCCCTGCTATTGGTGGGGTGGGTTTAGCATATCGGGCGTGGACTTCGGTTGTTTTTCTACTGTGTACGGGGATTGCGAAGCCCTTGAGAAGCGTGAAGAACAGACGGACTTCACGCTTTTTGTATGCATATACCCTCGAGATTGTCTCGACATAATACCGATCCGATTCTCTCTCGTTAGTGTCTCGCCAGTCTGATTTGGACAAGATAGATATAGAAACGACAAATCAAAAAATATAAAGGAGAATGCCGAAAGCCAAATAATAAAGTGGAGGCAAGAAAAGAAAAAATGATACTATGAGTAATTCTATTTCAGAAACTTTTGACAATTTAATCGGGCTTAATCCTGATTATAAGTATTATGTCTATCGCTTAGTTGATCCACGCAACATGCAAACTTTCTATGTCGGTAAAGGAAGTGGTGACCGTGTCTTTCAACATGCCAAAGAAGCAAAAATAGGAAAAGACCAAGACGAAAAGTCAGAAAAGATAGCCCAAATACAAGATATTCTAAGTACAGGTAAAGAAGTGATTTGTATTATACATAGATGGGGCTTGTCAGAAAAAACAGCCTTTGAGGTAGAAGCAGCTCTAATTGATGCATACCCGGGTTTAACTAATAAGATAGGCGGACACCATGGAGAAAGAGGCATTGTGATGGCAGATGACCTGTTGCAGGCATTAACAGCTAAAGAATATGATGATAATCTGATACCGGCAAATCTAAAATATCTAATCATTAAAACTTCATATAGTGCTATTAGAAGTAATGGTAGCTTGTATGAGGCAACAAGGAGAGCATGGAAACGGAGTTTGCGTTCTGTGAGACAGTATAAATATGTGCTATCTGTCATAAACGGCATAGTAAAAGAAGTATATGAAGTAGAGAAGGATGAATGGCATCGTTCTATGATAGAAAAGGATAAAATAGAATTTGACAATAATGGTAGAATTGCTAATGATCATATATGGCGCGACTTAATAGGGAAGAAAATACCTAGCGATTATCGTCGGAAAGGGATGTCAAATCCAGTAATAGCTCGAAAATTAACTCAAAATAATTAACATTATGAAAAAATCAATTCTATTTTCTGTGCTTGTAGTGGGAGCAACGCTCCTTCAGGCACAAAGTATTACAGTCCATCAAACCTGTGGGCAAAATGGACAAGTGACAGAAGTTCAAGCAGTGGATCTTGGCCTTTCTGTCAAATGGGCGAATATGAATGTGGGGGCAGAATCCCCCGAAGACTACGGCAACTACTATGCTTGGGGAGAAACAGTTACCAAAGCAACCTATGGTTCGAGTACTTATTTTGGCCCCAACCATGGTAATTACAATTTTGATGGTGGGAAAACCATTCTTGACCCAGAAGACGATGCCGCTCATGTGAATTGGGGTGGTAGTTGGCGTATGCCGACCGAGGTCGAATGGCAGGAACTTATTGACAACTGCACATGGACGTGGACTACGCAGAACGGAATAAACGGCTACAAGGTCACAAGTAATAAAGCTGGTTACACGGACAAGTTTATTTTCCTTCCCGCCGCGGGCTACCGCGACGGCAGCGTCCTCAACGATGTGGGCTCTCGCGGCGGTTACTGGTCATCTTCGCTCGGCGAAAACATAATCAAGGCCTTCGTGTATTACTTGCTCTTCTATTCGGACAGCCACAAACTCAGCGGCAACTACCACGGCGACGAATTCCGCAGCGACGGACGATCCGTTCGGCCTGTACTACAAGCATCCTCAATCTCAAGTAGCTCATCAGCCAATGACACTATCCGCATTTATTCCAATGGATGTGACGACTACCAGACATTTATCGGTTCGCATGGTAGCCAACTCACGATGACTGCCAATAGTGACCAGTGGTCGCATTTTGTGCGTTGGCAGGATGGCAATACCGACAATCCACGAACCATTACCACCAACGGCAATGCCGATTACACGGCTTATTTTGAGACCCCTAATTTCTCAGTGCAGGTACAGAGTGATGATGCTGCGAAAGGTAGGGGCTATATCTCCAAGGTGGTTAAAGAGGAAACGATTGAATACAATGAATCAGTCGGCACTTTTGAGGCAGGGAGTGAAGTGGAAATTTCAGCTACAGCAAATTACGGGTATCATTTTGTTAAATGGAATGAAATGAATAGCATTCCGGATAATAGCATAACGGTGGCTGACGCAATAAAAGCGGCTTTAGAGTTGGCAGAAAATACACCTTCATCAAACCAATATATAGTTGTGGGATATATAGTGGGTAAATATGGCTCTTATTATAATTCCTATTATATAGCAGACACTCCGGATGGTGAATCTACGTTCGTGATTTATAAAGCGGATAACAGTGCCTCTATTGGGGAGAAAGTGATGATAAGTGGTTACCTCCTAAACTATTACGGGACGCCGGAAATCATGCAAGGCGGGAAAGTACAACCAGTCAACCATAGTGCTTCTACGGCCAATCCTTACACATTAACGGTTACTGAGGACAAGACTTATATCGCCAATTTTGCGAAGAATGTTTATTCCATTACCGCCAGCGCGGAGCATGGCTCTATTTCCAGCAATAGTTCTGCGGAATATTTGGATTACGTCACTTTGACCGTCACTCCGGATTACGGCTATCATTTCACACAATGGTCTGACGGTTTGAAAGATAACCCGCGTATTTTCCAAATAACCAAAGATACCACCTTTACAGCAGAGTTCGCCTATGATCGCGTAGGTACTTGCGGAAAAGACTTGGCACTTACATGGTCGTATGACCCGACAAACAAAGTGCTGACTATCGGCAACGCCGGCGAGTTTACGGAGAACATGCAGTTTGGCGTGGAAGCACCGAACGAGATGGAAGAACTGGTTATCGGTAACTCCGTCACCGTCATCGGCGAAAACGCTTTTGCAGGTATCAGCACGCTGAAGAAAGTGACCATCGGAGAGGCCATGAAGACAATTCACAACAACGCATTCTATAACTGCGTGAACCTTGAGACCATCTTCAACTACCGCCCGACGCCGACCAATGCGTACAGCACCGCTTTTGACGGAGTGGACAAGTTTGAATGCAAACTGTACGTTCTGCCGGGTTCGATTGATATGTACAAGGCTGCCGCCGTTTGGCGTGATTTCTACTACACGTACGCCATCGGTGCCGAAGAAGCCACTTTGCTGACCAACGATGTGACGGTCGAGCCGCAGGACAATGCAGCAACAGTTACCTGGCCGACTTCAGAGAATGCAGCCACTTATACGATTGAGATAACCAAAGACGGTGAGGTGTTCTGCACCTTGATCTTCAACGGTAACGGTCAGTTGACGGGTATTGCTTTTGCGCCGGGCAGGAACGGCAACCGTCATGCACCGGCAGCGAAAATGACCGCCAACGGTTTGCAGTTCACAGTAACGGGTCTGAACAGCGCCACACATTACGCCCTTACGCTTCAAGCCAAAGACGACCAGAACGCCGTTCTGGCTTCCTATAGCAGCGAGTTCACCACTACCGGTACTGCCACAGGTGTTGACAATGTACCAGGTGACCAGGTACAAAGTACGAAGGTGCTTCGCAACGGACAAATCCTCATCCTCCGCGGAGAGAAGACCTACACGCTGCAAGGCCAAGAAGTAAAGTGACAAAGTGACAAGGTACTAAATGACAAAGTACTAAGTACCAAGTATAACAAGAGCAGGCGGGCGATACCCGTCTGCTTGCGTCATTACCAAATCTTAATAATCGGCAATTCTCCTTATGCAAATATGTAGGCTTTGCATAGCACTTGCCTCCGAGATTACTCGCAGATTACTCCGACTTTCCTCCGATATCTATATTGCAAACAACTGGAAACAAGGCGTTTACGAATACAACATAAACAGACCTCATTTTAGGGGATCTTAATAATCGGAAATTTCTAAATCACCAATTACCAATCACTCCTCCCGTCAACCTGTATGAAAAACCGACCCGTTGCCGGTCTTTTTTTATAAAAAAGTGCGCGCGCGCTTGCATGATTCATTTTTTTTGTGTAACTTTGTAGCCGATTTTATTAGATTACTAATAAATAACACAAATATACCATAAAACACACAATAGTATGAAAGTACAAACTATCATGCAGCAACTGGCTGCGAAACATCCGGGAGAAGCAGAGTATCTGCAGGCCGTTCAAGAAGTGCTTGAATCAATTGAAGAGGTGTACAATCAGCACCCTGAGTTTGAAAAGGCTAAGATTGTCGAGCGTATGGTGGAGCCCGACCGCATCTTCACGTTCCGTGTGACGTGGATTGATGATGAGGGAGAGGTGCAGACCAACCTCGGTTACCGCGTGCAGTTCAATTCCGCCATCGGCCCGTACAAGGGCGGGCTTCGCTTCCATAAAGCGGTGACGCCGTCGATGCTGAAGTTCTTAGGTTTCGAGCAGACTTTTAAAAATGCGTTAACTACGTTACCGATGGGCGGTGCCAAAGGCGGTTCGGATTTTGACCCTGTAGGCAAATCCGACGCGGAGATCATGCGTTTCTGCCAGGCGTTCATGCTCGAACTATGGCGTTGCATCGGACCTGACCAGGATATCCCGGCAGGCGATGTGGGAGTAGGCGGACGAGAAATCGGATTCCTCAACGGCATGTACCAGAAACTCGCACGCGAATACCACACCGGCGTGCTGACCGGCAAAGGCATGACCTGGGGCGGTTCTATCCTCCGCCCGGAAGCAACAGGCTTCGGCGCGCTCTATTTCACGCAGCACCTCCTGCACAAGGCAGGCAAAGATATCAAGGGCAAGAAAGTGGCTATCTCCGGCTTCGGTAACGTGGCATGGGGCGCGGCTACCAAAGCGGTCGAACTGGGTGCTCAGGTTGTGGCAATCAGTGGTCCCGACGGCGTAGTGGCAATCAAAGGCGGTATCACCAAAGAGATGATTGATTATATGCTCGTTATGCGTGCGTCGAACCGCAACAAAGTGCAGGATATGGCGGACAAGTTCCCGCAACTCTGTGTCTTCACTGCCGGCAAGAAAGCATGGTCTGTTCCTTGCGACATAGCCCTCCCGTGCGCTTTCCAGAACGAACTCTCCGAAGACGATGCCAAGGAACTGAAGGCGAACGGATGCTGGTGCTGCTGCGAAGTCAGCAACATGGGCTGCCAACCGGGAGCCATCCATTTCTTCCAGCATAACGGAGTCCTCTTCGCACCGGGCAAGGCGGTCAACGCCGGAGGCGTGGCAACCAGTGGTCTGGAGATGACCCAGAACGCAGAGCACCTCTCGTGGACGGGAAAGGAAGTGGATGAGCGTCTGCACCATATCATGGAGTCTATCCACGAGCAATGTGTCCGCTACGGCACACAGCCCGACGGCACCATCGACTACGTCAAAGGCGCCAACATCGCCGGCTTCATGAAGGTCGCTACTGCGATGCTCGAACAGGGCATCATTTAAGACCGCTGCGCTGTAAGACCGTTACACTGTAAGACCGCTGCGCTGTAAGACCGGCCTGCGGCCTGTAAGAAATATAGATTTAATTATGTACACTGATTTTCAAAAACACCTGCAATCGACTTTGCAAGAAATCAAGGATGCAGGACTATATAAGAACGAGCGGGTGATTATCACGCCGCAATCAAGCGGAATCAAAGTAGAGGGCGGACAGGAGGTAATCAACTTCTGCGCAAACAACTATCTCGGTCTGGCGGACAATCCCGAACTGATTCAGGCCGCCAAAGACCGCATGGACGCGCGCGGTTATGGTATGGCTTCCGTACGTTTTATCTGCGGCACGCAGGACACGCACAAAGAGCTCGAACGCGTCATCTCCGATTTCTTCGGCACAGAGGACACCATCCTTTATGCCGCTTGCTTTGACGCCAACGGAGGCTTGTTCGAACCGCTGCTGACGGAGGAGGATGCGATTATCTCCGATGCGCTCAACCACGCTTCAATCATTGACGGCGTGCGTCTCTGCAAGGCGGTGCGTTACCGTTATGCCAACGGCGATATGGCGGACCTGGAGGAGCAACTGAAGAAAGCGCAGGCGCAACGATTCCGTATCATCGCCACGGACGGCGTTTTCTCGATGGACGGCAATGTATGCCCGCTGGATAAAATCTACGAACTGGCGCAGAAATACAATGCGCTTGTGATGGTCGATGAGAGCCATTCGGCAGGTGTGGTCGGCAAGACAGGACACGGCGTGACCGAACTGTACAACATGCGCGGAAAGGTGGAGATTATTACCGGCACGCTCGGAAAAGCCTTCGGCGGCTCCGTCGGCGGTTTCACCACCGGTAAGAAAGAGATTATCGACCTCCTGCGTCAGCGCAGCCGTCCCTATCTCTTCTCGAATTCCATTCCGCCGATGATTGCAGCGGCAGGTATCAAGACCTTCGAGATACTCACCCGTTCCAACGAACTCCAGGACCGTCTGCATGAGAACACGGCGTATTTCGTGGAGAAGATGAAGGCCGCCGGCTTTGACATCAAACCGACCCAGTCTGCTATCTGCGCTGTGATGCTCTATGACGCGCGGCTCTCGCAGGAGTTTGCTGCCAAACTGCAAGACGAGGGAATCTACGTCACCGGCTTCTATTATCCGGTTGTGCCGAAGGGACAGGCACGTATCCGCGTGCAAGTTTCCGCAGCGCACACACGCGGACAATTGGATAAGTGCATAGCCGCCTTTACAAAAATTGGCACGGAACTTGCAGTATTGAAATAATTCATAATTCGTAATTTTTAATTTTTAATTCTAATGCGTGCATTAGTAAAGAGATTTCCTGAGCCTGGCATCTGGATGGAAGATGTGCCGATGCCGGAAGTGGGCGTTAATGATGTACTGATCAAGGTCATCAAGGCCGCTATTTGCGGTACGGACCTCCATATGTATAAATGGGACGCATGGTCGCAGAGTCATTGCAAACCGCCTTACACCATGGGGCATGAGTTTGTAGGCATTGTGGCTGAAGTGGGACCCGGTGTGCGGAATTTCAAAGTCGGCGAACGGGTCACGGCCGAGGGACATATCGTCTGCGGGCACTGCCGCAACTGCCGACGGGGAATGGGACACGTATGCGAGAACACCATCTCTGTGGGTATCATGGGAAAGGACGGATGTTTCGCGGAATATGTCACTATTCCCGAGAGCAACGTAGTCAAACTGCGTCCGGAGATTCCCGATGACTTCGCAGCAATCATGGACCCCTTCGGAAATGCTACGCACACCGCTTTGGCTTTCCCGCTTCTGGGCGAAGATGTGCTCATTACTGGTGCAGGACTCATCGGAACGATGGCGGCTGGGATTTGCCGCTACGCCGGAGCCAAACATATTGTGGTTACGGACATCAACCCCTTGCGTCTCGAGATTGCAAAGAAGATGGGAGCCACGCTTACGGTCGACGGCTCGAAAGGAGAAACGGTTGAAGGGGCTATGAAGCAGCTGGGAATCAAGGGATTCGATGTGGGACTTGAGATGTCCGGCGCACCTGCTGCATTCAACGATATGATTGAGCATATGTACAAAGGTGCGAACATTGCCCAGTTGGGAATCCTGCCTTCCGATACCCAGGTCAATTGGTCGGATGTCATCTTCAATGCACTGACTATCAAGGGTATCACCGGCCGCCGGATGTGGGAGACATGGTACCAGATGGAGCAGATGCTTCTTGGAGGACTCGACCTCAGCCCGGTTATCACACACCGCTTCAAGTTCGACGATTTCCAAAAAGGCTTCGATGTCATGGTCTCCGGCCAGTGCGGCAAAGTGCTGTTAGAGTGGTAAGAAAAACTAGTCAACTAGTAGACTAGTCAACTAGACAACTAGAATATTAACAATAATAATCAACATCAATGAGAAAATTTTTACTTAGCGCTCTGCTGCTCATATGCGGCACCGCATTTCTCTCCGCTCAATCCCGTGAGGGTTTGACAGAGTACAAGTTGCAAAACGGTCTCACTGTGCTTTTGTGGGAAGACCACGACGCACCGGATGTAACGGGCTATGTTGTAGTTCGCGCAGGTGCTGTGGACGAACCGGCAGAATACACCGGTTTGGCTCACTATCTCGAGCACATGCTCTTCAAGGGTACACAACGTATCGGTGCGCTCGACTGGGAGAAAGAAAAACCGATTTATGATTCTATCATCGCGCTCTACGACCAGTACAGCGATGCAAAGGATCCGAAAGTACGCGAGCAACTCGCTACACAGATTAACGAATGCTCTATGCGTGAAGCGAAAATATCTTCGACCGAAGATTTCTTCAACATGCTGGACCTCATCGGTGCAGAGGGAGTAAACGCTTACACCTCTTTTGACCTCACCGCTTACCACAACTCGTTCCCGGCTGCTGAGATGTACCGCTGGTTGACGATTTTCTCAGACCGTCTGATTGACCCGGTATTCCGTACGTTCCAGGCTGAGTTGGAAAACGTGTTCGAGGAGTACAATATGTATGCCAACGAACCCTCTTCCCAGGCGCAGAAGAAACTGATGGAGGATGTGTACAAAGGCTCTCCGTACGAGCGTGACGTCATCGGTCTGCCCGAGCACCTCAAGAACCCGCGTCTCTCGCGTCTGATTGAGTTCTACAACACATGGTATGTACCGAACAACATGGCGCTGATTATCGTGGGTGACTTCGATACCGAATCCACCAAGCCGATGATTGCCGAGACCTTCGGCCGTCTCCAACCGAAAGAGTTGCCGGCTCGTCCGAGCTATCCGAAGGTACAGCTTGTAGGCAAGAAACACTATAACTTGGGGTACACTCCGCAAGTAGCATGGGTTTACCAGGGTGTCAAAGAGGGCGACCCGGACCAGGATGTGCTGGAGTTCGTATGTAGCCTCCTCTACAACGGTCAGACCGGTCTCTTGGACCAGGTGAATACCAAGGGTGATGTCGGACAGGCATATGCTTTCTCGGACACCCGTCGTAACGACGGACGCGTTTTCGTAATGGCTGTTCCGTACTACGATGCCAACCAGCAGATGTATGAGTCTGACAAGGCTACCGAGGCTATCATCATGAAGGAGATTGAAAAAATCAAACGCGGCGAGATTTCCGATGAACTGATTGCGAACGTAAAACACATGTACGCGCAGCAATACAAGGCTTTCAACGAGTCTCCTTCTACCAAGATGAGCGTCCTTGTTGATGCCTTCACCTATGCGAAACCCGTAGATGATATCTTCACCACAAACGAGAAGATTCAGAACCTTACAAAAGAGGAGATTGCACGTGTAGCCAAGAAGTATTTCGATGCGGACCACATGACTATCTCCTTTGACGAGGATTCAAAAAGCCTGAAGGCGAAACCGCTTCCGAAACCGAATATCAAACCGCTTGATCCGGTGAAGAACGCCAAGACCGCTTATGCCGAGGCTTTCCAGAAACTGCCGAAGGGCGAACTCAAACAAACCTTCAACGATTTCAATGATGTGAAGGTTAGTTCTTTGGGAGAGAACGTGACTCTGCGTTATACGCCGAACAACAAGAATGATATCTTCTCGCTCATTCTCCGTTATGGTGTAGGTGACCACGAGATGCCGCTCTTGCCTTATGCTGCTGCGCTGATGAACAATGCCGGTATCATGGGTGCGCCTGCTACAGAAGGTAAGGATTTCAAACAGCAAATGGCACAACTGGGTGCTTCGGTAGAATACGGTAGCAACGACTCCTATTTCTATATCGCTATTACCGGTGAGGACGGCAACATGGCGAAAATCATGAATCTGGTTAACCGTCAGCTCCTCATGCCGTATCTGGAGCAGAAGCAGTTGGATGCTGTCAAGGGTAGTGTGTTCATTTCCCGACTGATTCGTCAGAAACAGACCGCTGTTCAGAAATCCGCCCTTATGCAGTACGCTATGTACGGCAAGAAATCCGGCTATCTGGACGAAGTACCGTTTGCCGACATCTGGGGTATGGGTCTGCCGAAAGTGCAGTCGCTTCTCGCTCAGGCTCGTGAGTACGCGCTGGATGTGTTCTATTGCGGTACACTCCCTCAGGACCAGCTGGTAGCTAACCTGCCGCTGACAGAAGGTATGAAACCCTCCAACTCGCCGTTCGTACAGGACCGTCAGAAATATGAAAAACCGACTGTACTCTTCTTGCCGAATGGCAACGTACAGCAGGCTGACCTCTATTTCTATATCAACGGTCGTCCGTATGACATCGCTTCGGATGTGCAATCTGATGCCTTCAACCAGTATATGTCCGGTGGTTTCACGGGTATTGTGCTCAACGAGATCCGTGTAAAACGCTCCATGGCTTATTCTGCTTATGGTGTGGATGC
Organism: Bacteroidales bacterium UBA3843; assembly: GCA_002392745.1. Taxonomy (GTDB): domain Bacteria; phylum Bacteroidota; class Bacteroidia; order Bacteroidales; family Paludibacteraceae; genus Colicola. The sequence goes on from DGHR01000015.1 coordinate 29,590, forward strand.
TACGCCGGAACTGCCGGGTAAGGACTGCTACTTCATCGGATATGTAGGTACCCAGAGCGACAAAGTCAACGATGCTATCTCCGTTTATATGGATATCCTGAACGACATGCCGGCTGACTCTACCAATCTCGTGGCTCTCAAGGCGGCTCTCAAACAGGCTGCACAAACGGCTAAACCGTCTATGCGTTCCAAAGCTGCAGCGTATGAGCACTGGCAGCGTCTGGGGTACAAAGACGACCCTGCTAAAGTCAATGCGGCGGCTATCGATGCGCTGACTTTCAACGACATCGAGAAGTTCTACAAGGAGAATATCCAGGGAAAACCGGTAACAATCATTCTGATGGGTGACCCGAAGAAGATTGACCTGAAGGCTATTGAGAAGAAGATGGGCTGCAAGGTTACCAAACTCTCACCGGCGAAACTCTTCAACTCCGTTGACGAACTGTACGACGCAGTCATGTAACAATGACAAATAACCAATTACAAATAACCAATGACGAAAGTTTACGAAGTCACCGCAGTGGCTTCGTAAACATCGTCGGTAATCCCAATGTCGGCAAATCTACGTTGATGAATGCGTTGGTGGGTGAGCGTCTGTCAATCATTACATCCAAGGCGCAAACCACCCGTCATCGCATTCTCGGAATCGTCAACGGCGAGGATTTCCAGATGGTCTATTCCGACACACCGGGTGTACTCTCTCCGAGCTATCGGTTGCAGGAGAAGATGCTCGAATTCAGCCGCTCTGCGCTGGTGGATGCAGACGTTTTGCTCTATGTGACCGAGCCGCAGGATACCATTGACCGTAATCCCGACTTCATCGAGAAAGTACGCCGCATGGCATCGTCTCCCTCCCCCCGAGAGGGTAGGGGAGGGGTTTCTGTCTTCCTGATTATTAACAAAATCGATTTGACGACCCAAGAGACATTGGACTCGCTTGTCGCCTTTTGGCATACTCAACTGCCGGAAGCAAAGATTTTCCCCATCTCTGCGCAGGAGCGTTTCGGAGTTCCGCAACTCTTTGAGGCTATCAAACAGGCGTTGCCACCCGGACCTCCCTTCTTCCCGAAGGACCAACTGACGGACAAACCCGCACGGTTCTTCGTGGACGAAATCATCCGCGAGAAGATTCTCCTTAATTACGATAAGGAGATTCCGTACTCGGTTGAGGTGGAGGTCGAGTCTTTCAAAGAGGAAAACAAACTCATCCGCATTGATGCAGTCATCTATTGCGAGCGTGATTCGCAGAAGGGTATTATTATTGGTAAAGCCGGTTCGGCTCTCAAGCGCGTAGGCTCTCAGGCACGCAAGGATATAGAGGACTTTTTCCAAAAACAGGTCTTCCTCCAGCTTTTTGTCAAAGTCGATAAAGACTGGCGGTCCAATACCAACCGGCTGAAACATTACGGTTATGACCTCTCTTAATAAAGTATCCGCCACGTTTGGCGGATTTTTTTTGTCCTCTTCCCTGCGGTATTCCGCCGGATATATGTCATTCTCCGTCTCTTTCTGCCATTTTGTCAGCCTTTCTCTGCCAAATCTCCTTTGGCACACGATTTGTCTTATTCATAGCGACTGGCTTCCAGAAAATCCGGAAGATCCAGAATATCCAGATAATTGAAATGTTAAACTAAAAAAATATATTACTATGTCTAAGATTATTGGAATTGACCTCGGTACCACCAACTCGTGTGTAGCCGTTATGGAGGGTAACGAACCTATCGTTATTGCCAACGCAGAAGGTAAACGTACCACTCCTTCTGTTGTAGGTTTTGTTGAGGGTGGTGAACGTAAAGTGGGTGACCCTGCTAAACGTCAAGCGATTACAAACCCAACCAAAACTGTCTATTCTATCAAGCGTTTCATGGGCGAGACCTACGATCGTCTTGCTAACGAAATTTCGCGTGTGCCGTACAAAGTGACTAAAGGCGATAACAACACTCCGCGTGTCGATATCGACGGACGTCTCTATACACCGCAAGAGATTTCGGCTATCATTCTTCAGAAGATGAAAAAGACCGCTGAAGACTACCTCGGACAAGAGGTTACCGAAGCTGTCATCACCGTACCTGCATACTTCAATGACTCGCAGCGTCAGGCTACCAAGGAAGCCGGAGAAATCGCCGGACTGAATGTCCGCCGTATCGTCAACGAGCCTACGGCAGCAGCCCTTGCTTATGGTCTGGATAAGTCCAACAAGGATATGAAGATTGTTGTCTTCGACTGCGGTGGCGGTACACACGATGTATCCGTTCTGGAGTTGGGCGATGGTGTCTTCGAAGTAAAAGCAACCGATGGTGATACCCACCTCGGAGGTGATGATTTTGACCATCGTATTATCGACTGGCTCGTATCGGAGTTCAAGGCAGAGAACGGCGGTGCCGACCTCTCGAAAGACCCGATGGCCATGCAGCGTCTGAAAGAGGCTGCCGAGAAAGCGAAAATCGAGCTTTCGTCCTCAACCTCTACGGAAATCAATCTGCCGTATATCATGCCGGTAAACGGTGTGCCTGCACACTTGGTTAAGACGCTGACCCGTGCTAAATTCGAACAGTTGATTGACGACCTTATCCAGCGTACTATCGCTCCGTGCCGCACTGCCCTCGAACATGCCGGATTGAAGACTTCCGATATTGACGAGATTATCCTCGTAGGTGGTTCGACACGTATCCCGGCTATCCAGGATGCCGTACAGAAATTCTTCGGTAAGGCTCCGTCCAAGGGCGTTAACCCGGATGAGGTAGTCGCAGTCGGTGCAGCTATTCAGGGTGGTGTGCTCACAGGCGATGTTAAGGATGTATTGCTCCTTGATGTAACCCCGCTGAGCCTTGGTATTGAGACGATGGGTGGCGTTATGACTAAGATGATTGAAGCCAACACCACTATCCCGACCAAGAAGACCGAGACCTTCACCACGGCTGTTGATAACCAGCCTTCTGTAGAGATTAAAGTCCTCCAAGGCGAGCGTCCGATGGCGGCGCAGAACAAGCAGATCGGTATCTTCCATCTTGATGGTATCATGCCGGCGCGTCGTGGCGAACCGCAGATTGAGGTTACTTTTGATATCGATGCTAACGGTATTCTGAACGTCACTGCCAAGGATAAAGCTACCGGCAAGGAGCAGAAGATCCGTATCGAAGCATCCTCTGGTCTGTCTGATGAAGAGATCAAGCGTATGAAGGCAGAGGCTGAAGCTAACGCCGAGGCTGATAAGAAAGCCAAAGAGCAAGCTGATAAACTCAACCGCGCAGACGCTACTATCTTCCAAACCGAGAAACAATTGGCCGAACTGGGCGACAAGATCCCGGCTGACAAGAAAGCTCCGATTGAGGCGGCGCTCAAGAACCTCAAAGAGGCGTATGAGAAAAAGAACGCGGACGACTGCGAGCGTTACAACAACGAACTGATGTCCGCTTTCCAAGCTGCTTCCGCAGAGATGTATGCCGCTCAACAGCAGGCACAGCAGAACGCAGGTCAACCCGGAAATGCAGGAAATGCCGGTACCACCGGCACCTCCGGTCAAACCGGCAACAGCGCTAACAATGCTGAGGACGTTGACTTTGAAGAAGTGAAATAATCGGTCTCAAGTCAACAAACACTACGAAAAATCCCTTGCTCCTTTATGGAGTGGGGGATTTTTTTTCGTTTTTTTCTTGCACATATGCAAAACTTTTTGTAACTTTGCGCCGGATATGGATGTTTTATCTCCCTATAATTAACTCTCAAAACACTCACTCATTATGAAAAAGCTCAACATTATGGCTACCATCAAAGATGGTCTCGCTATCGCTTTGGTTAACTATCTGAGCCTCGTCCTGACCGCAGCGCTCTATCTTGTCACCATCTGGATCCCTTATCTCAATGTGGGAACGACCATCGCCATGGCTTCGCTGCCTGCAGAGATGGCAAAAGGGAATGTCCTCAACCCGCTTTTTATCTTTGACGGCAAATACCGTAAGAATATGGGTGAGTTCTTCATCTTGTCCGCTCTTATGTCCGGTGCTATCTTCGTGGGTATTCTCTTTGGAATCATCCCCGGATTGGTGATTTCCGTCGCTTGGTCTTTTGCCGCTGTCCTCTTTGTGGATAAAGACATGGACGCACTGTCCGCTCTCCGTGAATCGAACCGTATTACCTACGGCAATAAATGGCGTATCTTCGGCGCAGAGTTCCTGCTGGTTCTCTGTCTGGAGATTGTAATCGCTATTGTGCAAGCGCTCTTCGGTATCGGTGAAATCGGATGGCTGGAGACGATTGGAGGTATCCTTGTCGTGATTCTCTCGGTTTTTGCTGTACCTGCTATCATGGGTGTCGAGGCTTCTATATACAAACAACTCACCTTTGGTGAGATTATTGATGATTCGGCCGCTGCCGCTCCTGCAGAGCCCAAAGCAGAGGCTGCTGAACCGGTTGCGCCGGCTCCTGCAGAACCCAAAGCTGAGGCAGAGAAACCCGCAGAAAAGAAACCTGCTGCTAAAAAGCCGGCAGCCAAGAAGCCTGCTGCTAAAAAGCCGGCGGCTAAGAAACCTGCTGCCAAAAAAACGGCTGAAAAGCCAGAATAATCATAAGTAATATATGTTTTGTGAAGAGGAGGCCTGAACGCCTCCTCTTTTATGTCCTCTCTATATACGCGCGCGTGCGCGTTCCTTAATATACACTACGTGCGTGCACAGAAGGGGACTTTTTTTCTATATTGAGGCCTTTTAACCGAACGTGTACGCAAAACCTACCTTGTAACACTAAAAAAGCCTATACTGATTATCAGGCAGTTACAAAGAAAGTGCAAAAAAAATGCAATAATATTTGGTCAGTTCAAAAAAAAGCAGTACCTTTGCACTCGCTTTCGCCCAAAAAACAGGGGTAACCCTAACGGACGCAAGCAAAAATCGTTCTTTGAAAGATTGTCTATTCATAACAAGATGTAGTACAAGAACTAAATGAGAGTGGGTCTTGGTATTGAGTTAATTCTCAATTCTCAATTCTCAATTCTCAATTAAACAGGTTCCCGATTTTAATTCTACACTTGATAAATTCGATTATTCTGAGCTAAGTTATATTATTCTTTTACAACGAAGAGTTT
>DGHR01000016.1:0-62501 GCA_002392745.1 Bacteroidales bacterium UBA3843
ACTAATTGCCCGAATCTTTTTCTAAAAAGGATTTTTCCTTCTTTTAAGAAGGTTTATTAACTAGATTTTCTAGTCGACTAGTCCGCTAGTCAGCTAGGCGACTAGTTCTCCAACGAGCTTGATTGCTCGTAGCGCGTGAACGCGCTTCTACATTCGTTGATCTGTCAACCCCTTATTGAGGTTGTTGAGTTGGCTTTGAATTAATTCTCAATTGTCAATTCTCAATTCTCAATTAACTACATTTAGGTGGTTATAGCGCTGAGGTCCCACCCCTTCCCATTCCGAACAGGGTCGTTAAGCTCAGCATCGCCGATGGTACTGCACTGCGTTGTGGGAGAGTAGGTAGCCGCCACTTTCAGAGCCCTTCATCATTACGATGAGGGGCTCTTTGTTTATTGTGGCGATGATGTTGCTTTTTATAGCGATATCAGCAAACTATAATCTGTGCCATCGTCCGCAATGCTGTGACCGGAATGGTCAGTTGCAGCCACAACAGGTACCGTAAAATTGTCCTGACGCTCTGTCGGGCGATGGACAAAAAGCCCTATCAACAGACCCACAGCGGCGGCAGCAGGCGTTGCTATCCATCCCCAGTAACGGGTGCGTTTGTGCGGAATGGGCATCGCTTCCGGCGCCCTTGTAGCAGATAGTGTTTCCGGGGTGGAGAGACTTTTCTCCGATTGTCCGCGCAGACGACGCGCAGAAGCTGTGAGTTGGTCTTCAAAAGTATTACTCATAATCTTTCAGTTTTAGTCGTAAATAATTGGTCAGTGTGTTGAGCCGCGATTTGACCGTCCCTTCCGGAATGGCGATTATTGCCGCTATCTCCGGGATGGTCAGTTCTTGTGTGAAGCGCAGCTCAAACAGCATCTGCTGCGCCTCGTTCAACAGGGATAGTTCCTGCTGCAGCGCACTATCAAATGTCGCTGCATCTAATTTCAGCGGAGTGCTGTCTTCTGCAATCGGCTCGTCTATCGGAAGCGAATCCAAGTACGCTTGCTCGTGTTGGTTTTGCCGGTAGGTGTTCTTGCAAAGGTTGTAAGCGATTGTGAAAATCCATGTGCGGAAGGGTTGACCGTCCGAATAGCTCCTCCGTGAGGACCACACTTTCAGGAAGGTGTCTTGCATATGGTCCAATGCTTTTTCCTCGTCGCCGCCAAGCCGCCGGAAGAAGAATCCCTGCAGCAGCCGTGCATAGCGGCGGTAGAGTTCCGCAAAGGCCTTCTCATCGTCCTTCCGACAGACACGCTCCATGAGTTGCCCGTCGGAAAGAGACTTATAATTAACGAAAAGTGCTATCATTGCTTGTCGCCCAATAGGTTGAAATACTTTTGTTTCTCTTCGTTTGACAGCGATGTCCTTGCAACGGCTGCACTCAGGTATTGTGTCAGGCGGTTGGCGTGCAATGTATCACCTGCCTGCCTGTAACTCTTGACAACCGGCGCCAGCATGACCATATAGTTGAGCTGGATACGTTCGCTGCCTTTCCATTGCTCCTCGTTGACATAAAGCGGCTCTGTCAGATAGTCCATTCGGTATTTTTCTTCCACGTTTCGCATCGCAACAGCCATATTGTCGTAACCGTGCGTCGAATAACGGAACACCAAGCCTTCGTTGTATAGTTTCCGGCTCAGACCGTTCTCTTTGGTCAGCGATTCACGCGGAGAGAAATAAGCAGGGCGGCGGCTTTCTTTGATGATGTGTTCCACGATATCCTGCAAATACACCTCGTTCCCATTCTCCATGGCAGCGTAATCTTTGTTGACTTCGAACGGCTTGATACCCAGCTTGCGGCATAAGGCATCGCGGTACGTGTCCAACCACAGGAAAGATATAGGAATAATGATTTTATCGGTGTGCAGATCCAGTGCCTCTTGCAGAATGAGAGGAGCATAGAACGACACATCGCCGTTCTCAAAGTAGAGCGCGCCGGGTTCCATTCCGCGCAGGCAGTTGTCCGCGTAACGGAGCAAATAGGACGGATACGCATTGTTCTTGTAGAGCGACAGCGCAAGCGTGTGCAGCGTGGCTCTGTCCGCATCGGATAGTTCACCTTTCAACGCCAGATAGGCAATCAGCATCGTTGTATTCTGCCGTCCTATGTCTGCTGGAATCTGCTGCAATGCTTTTTCCGCCCACCGGGAAGCGTCCGCTCCTTGCATGTCGCGCTCTGTCTGATACATGGCTAAGTTATAGGTGAACGAATTGGGGATGTGCTTTGCCATTTCGTCCAACACCGCCTTTTTGCGGTCGGTCATGCCGTATTGGTCATTGAGCATGTCGACATAACGCGCAGCACTGAAATACTGCTCCCAAGCATGTTCGTCGGATGGGTTGGCTTGCGCCTTTTTCTGCCAAAGGTTTTGCTGGTGTTCATACCATGCGGCGTCGTACTCATCTACTACAATACCGCGGATTTCTTGGGGCTCCTGCGTTTCCGGATGCGTGAACGCTTGGAGTGTCCCGATGCAGCCCAATGATAAAACGACGGCCGCAAGAATGATAATCTTTTTTTGCATGAGTTTGTATTTTTATCGGTTTCTATTCAGTTCTTGAGTGCGCTCTCACTACTGCATACACCGATACTTGTCAATCGTTCATTTTCTCTTGCAAAAAATATACCAATAAAGATACAATTCTTAGTATATGTGCCGCCTCCCTTACTCTCTTCTTCTGCTCTTAGCCGTTTAGTTCTCGCGGCTGTTTCCGCGAGTTACAGCCCCATCTCATCGGGGTCCCCGGGAATTTTAATTCTTGGGGAGAGCGGGAACGCCCGTGTAATTACCGCTAAAACGCGGTTTTAGCGCATTACTTAGGGCAGTTTACGCGAAGCGTCGTAGGTCTCGACGGTCTTGCTCTGGATGATTACCGAGGTGTCGCCTTTCTGCCATGCTTCCGACCGTGTCGTAATCGTCCTTGTCACGTTGCACGAACTATGGAAAATCATAGATTTTCGATTCGGGCGGTAGTTTTTTGTCTCTCGGTCTTGTCTCGGTCATCGGTCGGTCATCGGTCGGTCGGGAGACTGTTACATGAATGAAGCATGGCGAAGCGTAACAATACAAAAAAAACGTCCCGAAGGACGCTTTTGAAGAAGATTTTTATGTGATATGTCATAATCACTCTTTTATTTCGTTGCTCTCTTCCTTCTTGCCGTATTTCTTGTACAGACGCATCTCTACGAGGAACGAGCAGAGCAGCCCGATGCCGATGCCGAAGGCGATGATGAGCCAGAAATAGATGCTCTTGGTTGCTACGCCCGCCAGCCAGTCGATACATGCGCCCAGGCCGATACCTAGTAACACACAGGCTGCGCGGAGCGTGTCCAGATTGAAAGGTCCCATCTTGCGCGGTTGCTTCTTCGGTTCGTCAATCAGCAGTTTGGCGGTCTCCGGATCGGTGTGGTTCTCAATGATGAGTTGGCGGACTTCTTTGTCATGCTTCTTCTTATTCATTGCTGACACAAAAACCATGATAATAGCCACAATTGGGATTGCGAGCGATAAAATAACTCCTGCTAATGGAATCATTACTCCTAAAATATCTTCCATAATACTATAAATTTTAATTGTTTAACAATGTTATTTTTGCGGGCTACCGGTCTGCCCTTCTATTTGTATGATACGCGGAGTGCAGAAAGGTTACACTTCCGGCGAAAAATAACGGAGCCGTTGCGCTGCCAGACCAAGGACGGTAGCAACGGGGATAGCCATGCAAACGGTTTGCAGCTGCTCCGGCATTTCCGGCATAAAGACAAAGAGCGCATAGATATACACTACTACAGCGAGCGGCAGACCGAAACAGAGCACCAATAGTTTTGCCCATTTGCGCAGGGTCTTGAGGCGCATGTCGCGGCGTACGGTGCGCATGACCTGACGGTTTATCTGTTCGACCGCTTTGTGCTGCTGTGCAGACTGCTCAAACAGCATGTCTAATTCGTGATCAGTTATCCTTTCCATGTTCTATCTTTTTCTTCAGTCTTTCTCTGATGCGGAATAGCCGCACCTTGATGTTGTTTTCTGTTTGTCCGAGCCGGCAGGCAATCTTCTGTAGCGGCACTCCTTCGTAATAATGCCATCGGATAATCTGTTGCTCTTGTTCCGGCAGTTGGGCTATTGCTTGCTCCAAGGCTTGGAGTTGTTGTTCTTTCTGCTCGTTGTATGTCTCATCCGCTACATCCGCCAAATCCGTTGTACATCGTACATCGCCAAATCGTACTTCCCCTCGTCGTTTTTCTTTTTCCAGCAGGCGTAACCCGATATGATTAGCAATGACAGTCACCCACGAGCCGAAATTGCCGCCTTGCCATGAAGCCAGTTGTTTGTATGCTTGAATAAACGCCGTTTGTGTCACTTCTGCGGCATCCTCTTCGTCATGCATCAAACGCAAGGCAGCACTGTAAACCGGCAAAGAGTAGCGTTGCATCAGCATCTCAAACGCCCGCGGATTGTTCTCGCGCAGCACTTGCCGGATCAGTTCTATATCGGATAAATTGTCGTTCACCTACTGATAAGATACACAAATCGTCAAAAGGTTACACCTCCAAAAGCATTTTATTGCATATAGAGGTATTTGCCCATTTACGCCAAGATATCTTGGTATTCGTCAGTGCGGGTCAGCACTTTCTGCGCGTAGGAGCAGACAGGGATGATCTTGCGGCTGTTGGCGCGTGCGAAGTCCACAGCGGCAAGAACCATCTGACGGGCGATGCCGCGTCCCTCAAAGCCCTCAAACACCCGCGTATGGTCAATAATCATGCGTTCGGGCGTTGGACGGGAGTAGGTCATCTCGCCGACCTGTACCGGTTCCGTGCATGCTCCTTCTTCGGTAGCTTGCAGCCACGCCTCGAAAATGCCGTTCTTCCCGGTCTCGTTGTGTTGAATAGTAATCATGGTTGCTGGTATTTTGCATTCATTCACGTTCGCATCTCGTTCTTAGCCCTGAAGGGCACGATTAGTTCGCATCGCGAACGTCTCTGTAGGGTTCTTCTCCCATTCCAATAATTGCCTTTTTAGTTCTATTCCGTATGCGTAGCCGCCTAATTTGCCGTGCGCGGGGGAGGAGCCGTTATTGGCGGGCAAGGCGAATGCTGATTTCGTAGAGTATATACAGCGGGAGCGTGACGAGTAAGAGTGTGAAGGCGTCTCCGGTAGGAGTGATGACCGCCGCGAGAATCATGAGTGCGACGAGTGCGTGTCGTCTGTATCGTCTGAGCCAGTCCGCCTCCAGCAGTCCGGCTTTGGCGAGCGCCCAAGCGACGAGCGGCATCTCGAAGAGGATACCCATCATGAGCGAGAGCATCACGAGGGTAAAGATATACGAGTCCAGCGCTATTTGGTTCACCACCTCTGGCTGCACCTGGTAGGTAGCGAGGAATCGGAACGCGAAGGGGAAGATAATGAAATAGTTGAGCGCAATGCCGCAGAAGAACATCAGCGAGCCGAAGGTGATGATACGCTTCGCCGCCCGTTTCTCGTTCCTGTAGAGCGCCGGTGCGGTAAACGCATAGAGTTGTCCAATCAGGAAAGGGAATGCCAGCAGCAGTCCCACCAGTGCCGCCATCTGCATATGCACGGTGAACTGCGCGGCGAGTTGGGTGTTGATAAAGGAGACAGAAACCTCTTCCCCACCTTCCACACAAGGAAGGGCGCGAAGTAAGCGATACGTGATAAAATCCGGGTGAGAGGGTGCGAAGAGGACGGCAAAGAGGGTGTCGCGGAAGCAGAAAGCCGCTACCGCACACACCGCCCACGCCACCACGCAACGTATCAGAACGCTGCGCAGTTCGTCCAGATGATCCCAAAATGATTTAGCCAAGCTAATGTACGATTTAACGATTTACGATTGACGGTTTTCGTCTTTGGGCGCTTCGTCTTTGGGCGCTTCATCGCCTTCTTTCATACCGTCCTTGAAGGACTTGACACCTTTTCCGAGGCCCTTCATCAGTTCAGGAATTTTCTTGCCGCCGAAGAGCAGCAAAACGATGAGGGCGATAATGATGATTTCTGTAATACCGATATGCATACCGCGCGAGCTATCCTCGTAAGCGCCACAAAACTCCGTTTTATGGGTAGTTGCTCGGATGCTCTCGCTCTTCGGTCCGCAAAAACACGTTTTTACGTCCCGAGGTTAGAGAGCGCCTCTTAGCTCATAGAGGGATAAATATTTATTATTCGTTATTTTGTTTCAACGTTTCCACGAATCGGTCGATGCGCTGCATCTCCTTCGGGATGTCGATGCGTTGCGGGCAGTGGCTGACACAATGGTCGCATCCGATGCAATGGTCCGCCTGGCGTACGGTCGGCACAGCCCGTTCGTAGCTGACGAGGAAGGCACGTCTGTTTCGCCGGTACTCGTTGTCCTGTCCGTCAGCCGCCGGCATCAGACCTTCGGCAATACACTTGTTGTAATGCGCGAAGATACCCGGGATGTTCAGTCCGTACGGGCAGGGCATGCAGTAGTTGCAGGCGGTGCAAGGAATGGCTTTCAGTTCGTAGATATCTCTGGCGAGTGTCAGGAGCCACTGCTCTTCTTCCGCTGTGAGGGGAAACAAAGGTGAATAGGTCGTGACATTTTCTTTCATGTGCTCCAGATAGGTCATCCCGGAGAGGACGGTCAGCACGCCTTCGGGGTTGCCCGCAAAGCGGAACGCCCACGCGGCAGGCGAATAGCGGCTGTCTTTCTCGCGCATCTTGGCGGTGATTGCGTCCGGCTGCTTCGCCAGACGGCCACCCAACAGCGGCTCCATGATCACCGCCGGAATACCGCGTTTATGCAGCTCCGCATAGAGATATTCGGCGTCGGTGTTGCGCGGGTTGATCTCGTTGGCGTAGTTCCAGTCCAGATAGTTCAACTCTATCTGCACGAAGTCCCAATGATACTTACCCTCGTCATGCCACTGAAGGAGGGTGTCAAAGACCTTCACATCGCCGTGGTACGAGAAACCGAGGTTACGGATGCGCCCTTTCCTCTTCTGTTCCACGAGCCAATCGAGGATGCCGTTCTCCATATACCGTCCGTAGAAAGCACCCATGCCATCTCTACCACCTCCGCTCATGCCTATGCCGTGCAACAAGAGGTAGTCCACGTAGTCGGTTTGGAGGTATTGCAGCGAACGCTCGAACATCGCCTTGGATTCCGCGGCAGTCCAAGTGTCGGGCGAGAAATTAGACAGTTTGGTAGCGATGAAATAACGGTTTCTCGGATGCCGTGCCAGTGCGATACCGGTGCTCTGTTCCGAGAGGCCCTGGCAATACGCCGGCGATGTATCGAAATAATTGACGCCATGCTCGAGCGCATAGTCCACCATCTCGTTAACCGCCTGCTGGTCAATCGGGCTGTCGGGGTTCTCACGCGCTGTGCCGCCTGCCTGTACCGGCAGACGCATCATTCCGAACCCCAGCAGCGAAACCCGGTCGCCGGAGTTAGGGTTGGTGCGAAGGGTCATGCCATTGACCATTTGGTCATTTGCCATTTGGTCATTCATTGGACCGTTTTTGCCGTTCTTGCAGGCGGTGGCCAGCACCGATGTGGCGGCTACTGCGGCTGCGCTATGTTTGATAAATTCTCTTCTGTCCATAATTATCAATTATCAATTCTCAATTGATGTGGTGCATGATGTTTCCTTCTACATAGATAGCGCTGAATGGCCGTGCGGGGCATAAGTTCTCGCATTTGCCGCATCCAATACATTTCTCGGAATCCACCACCGGCACTTCCACCGTCTTGCCGTTGATTTCTCGCTCCACCATCTGAATCGCCCACGTGGGACAATGCCGTGCACACGCTCCGCAATGGTCGCCGTTGGTGACGGGAATACAGTTCTGCTCAATCCACACGGCGTGTCCGACATGGATGGCGGTCTTCTCCTCTTTGGTAATAGCTTTTATAGCTCCGGTAGGGCATACCCGGCTGCACCGTGTACATTCGGGGCGGCAGTATCCACGCTCGAACGACATCTCGGGTTGCATCAGTCTCATCGGGTCGGTAGATGGTCGCAGGACATTATTGGGGCAAGCGCTGACACATAACTGGCATGCCGTGCAATGGCGGTTCATGTTGTACGCGGAGACAGAACCCGGCGGTGTCACAGGAGTCTGGCGGTGCGGTACCTGCTTGTCTTCAACCACAGCCATACCGCCGTCCACTTTGATTTTGGTTTGCGCTATCGCCGCTGCGCCTGTGGCTAATACGGCGCTTGTTACAAACGCACGTTTGTTCAGGTCCGGGCTTTCTGCTTTGGACTCTTGACTTTTGACTACGTGGTAATGCAGCGCGTCGAAATGGCAAACGTCCAGACAGTCACCGCAAACCACGCAGCGGCTTGCATCCACCGTACCTGCCTTGAAATCAATCGCCGCAGCCTTGCAGTTCTTTTCGCACAGCGAGCAGTTCTTGCATTTCGTCTTGTCCATCTGCACTCTCATGAGCGAGAAACGGCTGAAGAAAGAGAGTATCGTGCCCACGGGGCATATGGTGTTACAATAGCTGCGTCCGTTGCGCCACGCCAACACTCCGAGCAGTCCTAGCGTCAGCAACGCCACTACGAATGTTGTCACACTGCGCATCCATATCTGCACCTCGCTGAAGAGATAACTGTCGTAATGACTCTCGAAGGCCGCCAGCCCGTTGTTGAGAAGGTCATACAAGGGACGGAAAAGCGAGTTCACTATCCTGCCATACGCGGAGTAGGGGGCTAATAGAGTTGTCACGGGTGCAAACCCGACGATAAGACAGATGATGAAGACCGCCAGCACACCATAACGCAGCCATCTTTTCTCCGGCGAGTAGGCATAGCGGTTCTTCTTGGACTTCTTCCCCATCCATCCGAAAATATCCTGCATGACTCCCAACGGGCAGATGACCGAGCAATATATCCGCCCGAAAATCAGCGTGACCGCGATGAGGATGAGCAGCATTGCATAGTCCAGCGCCAATAAGGCAGGCAGGAACTGAATCTTTGCCACCCATGCGATGTGTTGGCTGAGGCCCCAACTGACACCCAGGAACAGCAGGTTGATTAGTACAAAAGAGACAGTGGCAAGTGTAATGCGGAGCTTGCGCAACAAACCATTTACCATCGATTTATTTACCATTTTGTCAGTTACTATTTTTACATTTACATTGCTTGCAGTATGCGGACGCAGTCCTCTACGGTGACGACATCATTCAGCCGGTTGTCGATGGGGCATTGTCCCGAGCGGTCGCGGTTGAGAATCATCGGCACTTCTTCTTTGGCAAAAACGCTCACGCCGGCCTGTTCGAAGAGTTTGCGTGCCTCGGTGCAGATGAGGTTGGTATGTACCTCCCGGACACCGCCGGCAATCATCAGTGCTGCAGCGGCTTTCCCTACCATCTTGTCGGCAACGACGGCTCCTTTGAGTCGTTCCGGCTGACTCTCAATAAGGGAAAGCAAATCTTGTACGCCGCGGTTCTCATGCCGAGTGGTCACGCCGTGGTTGCGCACCAGCAGGCTCAGACCTTGCGCATTGAGTTGTTCGAGCATCTGCTCTCCGTCGATGCTGACAATTTTGTAGGCACGGCTTCCTAATCCTATTTTTGCGGCATGCTCCAGAATATGCACGCCATGCCGCGAGTTGATGCGTTCGATGAGCGCTGCTGCATCATCCCCCTTTTGCGACGGATAGCGGAAGACGAGGTCTACGCAAGCCTGGTCAAGCGCAACCGGGTCGAGCGAGGCCAGAATGCCTATATCGCTCATCTCGGGAGCTGCGGGATGGCTGTCGCAGTCGCAGTCCACCGAGAGGTTGTTGACCACGTTAATGTACAGAATACGCTCGCCTTGTCCGAAATAGTCGTGCACCGCTTGTGCTGCGGCTGCCATGGATTCCAGAAAACTGTCCTGATTGTCGGTATGATTCCATGTCTCCACCACATCCTCGGTGATACCTGCGGAATGGATATAGGCTTTTCCCGCCGAGGAGGCAACGCCAATAGACTGGTTTTTGAGCACGCCGCCGAAGCCGCCCATGGCATGGCCTTTGAAATGCGCCATGTTAATCATGAAATCATAGTTGCGCATGTGTGTGCCCACGCGGTCGTATTTAATCCAGGTGGTGTCCTGAACGGGAATCGTGAAGTCGCCTTCTTCGTCCATAATATCGACGGGTGCAATCTCCATGAAACCGTGCTCCCGGATGGTTTGCCAGTGCGCTTCCGTGGTGTTGCGTTTGCCGGCGTATGCTGTATTGCACTCCACGATAGTACCGTTGACCATATTGACCAACTGGCGAATGAGTTCCGGCTTCAGGTAGTTGTGTCCGCCGGCCTCTCCGGTGGAAATCTTCACGGCCACACGTCCGTCTGCCGGACGTCCGAGCGCCTCGTAGATACGTACCAGAGCGGCAGGAGAAATCTCCTGAGTCATGTATACGACCGGTGTGTCAATGGTGTTTTGGGGCTCTACGGCCTTTTTGGTTGTGCAACTCATCATTGTCATAGCGATTAACAGGATTAGAGATGTGTGTTTCATTTATATAGTTGTTTTTTAGTAGTGTGATTGAGGTTTTATCGGACTCTCATCGAGGTTTTATCGGACTCTTGTCGGAGTTTTATCGTGTTCTCGTTATGGCGGGAAACGCTCCGGTCAGAAGGAGAACTGCAACCCGGCCATGACTGTTGTTTTCGGCATGGGGAATCCGGCGTTAATCTCATATTCGGTTCCGAGTATGTTGTCCGCGGTGAGTGTAACCCACAGTTGCCGCCATATGCGTCCGGCAGCGTGTGCGTCCCAGAGACAGAAGTTCTGTTTCTGCGGCGCGGCACCGATAGCGGTGTACAAGCCGTGGATGTATTGAACGGATGTGCCTATCCGGAAACGGTCGTGGTGGTAAGCGGCAGAGATATTCAGTTTGTGCTCCGGTGCTGCCAATATAGGGTTGGCCATGTACAGGTAGCTATAGTTGGCACCGAGTATCAATCCCTTCCAGACGCGTGCGGAGAACTCCGCTTCGGCTCCGGCGTTTTTCAGTTCGCCGGTGTTCATGTTGCGCGGCCGGCCGTCCACCATTTGCGTTTCAATCATGTTCGTCGCGTGCATATAAAATATGTTCGCGCCCACGCGTATGCGCCCGCCAAGGAAATATTGTTTGTAGGAAATCTCGTAGTTCCACAGGCTGACGGCGCGCAGACTGTCGTTCGCCGGCGCATACATATAGAGTTCGCGGATGGTGGGGTTGCGGAACCCTCGGCTGACGATGGCTTTCAGTTGTGCGTCATGCGGGAGGAGGAAAGAGAGTCCCGCCTGCGGTGCATAGTAGAAACCCGCCACAGAGTGCCATCCGAGTCGCACGCCCGCATCGAGCGAGAACCAGTCCACCACTTGCTGCCGGAAATCCACATACCCTGCCAGTTCATATTGTGTCTTGCGGACAATATCTTTGCACGAATCGTATGTGAGAATGCGGTTCCACACATGTCCGCCGAAATGTTGGTAGTCCAGTCCGAAAGTGGTATGGTTGCCCCGGAATAGCCGCACGGTCTGGTAAGCCGTGACGCCGAGCATGAGGTCGGTATGGTTGTATTCGCTTGTAGGCGCCGGCTCCGTCTCTTTGTGTCCGTCGTTGATACGATGTCTGCCTCCGGAGTAATAGGCGCGTATGGCGCCTTCCGTCCGTTCGTACCGGTTTTCCGCAGAGAGAGTGGCCATTCCTCGCAGTACATGCTGGTGGCTCTCCAGAATAGGTGCGCTGACCGTTCCCGGGTTGGCCGTATTGAAATAGGCAATGTTGCCGGTTGTGCAGAGCGACCAGTGTTCGTTGATGGCGTAACCCAGTCGCAGCGAACCGCTGTATTGGTCAAAGGCCGTGTTGGGCCGGTGTCCCGACGTGCGGACATAATTGAATCCCACCGCTTCGGTCCATGGTCCCCGGCGCATTTGGTGCGCGATGCCGGCATCGACGGAGCCGAACGAACCTCCCTGTGCGTGCAGCGAAGTGATAATAGTGTCTGTGGTCGGGCGATGCGTGACGATATTAATCACCCCTCCCATGGCGTTGGAGCCGTAATAGAGCGACGCCGGTCCGCGTATGACCTCTACCCGTTCCGCCATCTGGGTCTGGTAGTTATCGGCAATAGGGTGTCCGTACAGCCCTGCATACTGCGGCAGTCCGTCAATGAGCACCAGCACATCGGTATTGGGCTGTCCGCCGATGCCCCGCACCTTGATTCCTCCGGAGCCTCCGGTGCTGACACCATAACCAATCACTCCGCGTTGGGTGATAAAGAGCCCCGGCACTTGTTCTGTCAGTGTCGGCAGTATATTCGGAGCCGCTTTCTCGGTAAGCGTCTGCTCGTTCACTACACTGACCGTCACAGGCAATAGCCTCTGGTCCGCCACGGTGCGTGTACCCGTAGCGACCACCTCGTCCAAAGTGAAGGTAGGCAGCGTGTCGCCAGCGGAAGCCGGTGTAACAGCGAGTAGTAGTGTCAGCAGTAGTGCAAACATAGGTTAGCGGTATTTGTTTTCCGTACAGTCGCCGAGGATAGAGAGATAGGACTGGTAGCGGCTGATGGCAATCCGGTCTTGTTCTACGGCTTGGATAACAGCGCAGCCGGGTTCGTTGGTATGTGTGCAATTGCCGAACCGGCAGTCCGCCCCCACACGGAAAATCTCGCGGAAGAAATGACTGACCTCTTCCCGCTGAAAATCAATCGTTCCGAAGCCTTTGATTCCCGGCGTGTCAATTAACCAGCCTTTGCTTTCGGCTTTCGGCTTTCGACTTTCGACTAACTCATACATCTCGGAGAAGGTGGTGGTATGCATACCTTTGTCGTGTGCATCGGATATCTTTCCCGTACGTGTGACTTCGCGTCCGAAAATCGCATTCAGGAGGGTGGATTTACCCACTCCGGAGTTGCCGGACAGCAGGGTTACCCGTCCTTTTAGCAGGCGAAGCAGTCCGTCCTTGGGGCTTTGGTTTTGACCGTTGACCGTAGTAAGCCCCAGTGCGCTAATAGCCAGAGTCTCGTATCCGATAGACTCGTATAGCGTGCGCAGTTCATTGAGACGCGCCAACTCTTCCTCATTGAGCAAATCCACCTTATTGAAGATAAGGATTGCAGGAACGCGGTAGGCTTCGCAAGTTGCGAGAAAACGGTCAATGAACGTAGTGGAAGTCTCGGGATGGTTGATGGTGACCAGGAGTGCAACCTGGTCAATGTTCGCCGCCAGGATATGGCTCTCTTTGCTCAGATTGGTGGACCGGCGGATGATGTAATTACGGCGTTCTACCACATCGGAAATCCAACCGATGGGACTGGCTGCGCCTGTTTGACCGCTTTGCTGTTTGACCACTTGCGCTGTTTGATTGCCTTCGGCTGTTAGAGTGACTTCTACAAAGTCTCCGACCGCCACAGGATTGGTAGTACGAATACCACGGATGCGGAAATTGCCTTTGATATGGCATTCCACATCCGAACCATCGTTCATGCGGACGATGTAACTGCTGCCTGTTGACTTAATGACTAATCCTCTCATAATTGGGGCCCCCGACGGGTGCTAACGTAGTGCACCCGGTGGGGAGAGCGGAGGCAATGGTCGCACTTGCCATTTAGCGGAGCGGTATGGCTCTTGCAATCCATTTGCCGAACGCGACTATACCGTCATGATTTCTTTTTCCTTGGCGGCATACAGCGCCTCGACCTTGGCGACATATTTGTCGTGTACCTTCTGGATGTCCTCTTCGGCATCCTTTTCGATATCTTCGCTCAGTCCGTTCTTGACGAGTTTCTTGAACTCTTCAATGGCGTCGCGGCGAGCATTCCGAATAGACATCTTGGCAGTTTCGGTCTCGGCTTTACACTGTTTGCACAGTTCGCGTCGGCGCTCCTCGGTGAGCGGAGGAAGAATCAGGCGGATGGTCTCTCCGTTGTTGGACGGCGCCAACCCGATGTTCGAGTTGATGATAGCTCGTTCAATCTCGCTGATGAGTTTTTTCTCCCATGGCTGGATAGCGATGGTACGCGCATCGGGTGTGGTAATGGTGGCGCAAGAAGCGAGCGGAGACATCACGCCATAGTAGTCAATCTTGATTGGGTCAAGAATACGCGGGTTGGCTTTTCCGGCACGGATGTGCTGAAGGGTGTCGTCCAGGTGAGCGACTGCGTTTTGCATCTGCTCTTCGGCGGCAGATTCAAATAATTCGAGTTCGTCTTCCATGTTAAAGAATAATGAATGATTAATATTGAGTATCTCAAGGAGTGACCAGCGTACCTATCTGTTCGCCGTTGATGACGCGTGCGAGATTGCCGGGTGTGTCCATATTGAAGACATAGATAGGCATACCGTTCTCCTTGCACATGACGGTAGCCGTTTGGTCCATCACTTTGAGTCCGCGGCGGATGACTTCGTCATAGGTTATTTCGGTGAACTTGGTAGCCGTTGGGTCTTTCTCGGGGTCGGCCGTGTATATTCCGTCCACACGCGTCCCCTTCAGCATCACATCCGCTTGTATCTCCAGCGCGCGTAGAGACGAGCCGGTGTCGGTAGTGAAATAGGGGCTGCCGGTACCTCCGGCGAGAATAACTACCGTCCCCTCTTCCAACAGGCGAATGGCCTTGTCGTGGCTATAATATTCTCCGATGGGTTGCATACTGATGGATGTCAGTACGCGCGAAGGCTGCGCAATAGTGTCAAAAGCCGACTTGAGCGCCAAGGCATTGATAACAGTAGCCAGCATACCCATCTGGTCTCCCTTGACGCGGTCGTAACCTTGTTTGGAACCGCTGAGGCCGCGGAAGATATTTCCTCCACCGATGACAATCGCCACTTGCACGCCTTTCCGAGCAATCGCTTGGATTTGCTCGGCGTACTCGTGCAGGCGTTCGGTGTCAATACCGTACCCCTGTTTGCCGGCCAGGCTCTCGCCCGACAATTTCAGTAATATTCGCTTAAACATAACAATTTAACGTCGCATAGCGACCAGTTTAACTATTTAACGTTTTATCGTGACGAAGTCACTCCTTGTACCAACTTGCATACATAGCGTAGTTGTTGGCGATGGTTTTGTTGATTTCTTCGGTTTGGGCGGGGTCTGCTTTCTTGATAAACTTAGCCGGCACGCCTCCCCAAATCTCGTGTGGTCCGATTTGCGTCCCCTTGAGCACCAGCGCTCCTGCCGCCACGATAGCTCCTTCTCCCACATGTGCGCCGTCAAGCAGCGTGGAACCCATACCTATCAGGGCGTAGTTGTCCACATCCGCTCCGTGAATAGTAACGTTATGCCCCACGGACACATAGTCGCCCAGGGTGATGGTGGATTTCTTATACAGGGTATGCAACACGGCTCCGTCTTGTATGTTGCAGTGTTTGCCGATAGTGATGGTATTCACATCCCCTCGCAGAACGGCATTGAACCAGAGGCTGGTTCCCTCGCCCACCGTCACATCGCCGACGACGGTAGCGTTCTCCGCCATAAACACATCGTCAGCAATGTGCGGGGTGAGGATTTCACCGTTTCTATTGATGGTCTTTACTAAAGCCATAGTATTCTAGTTTTACTAGTTTACTAGTTGACTAGTCGACTAGTTATCTAGCAGCGATAATCGCCAGGAATTTCTCGGCTACCAGAGCTGCGCCTCCAATCAGACCGCCGTCTACATCAGGGTTGGCGAACAGTTCTGCCGCATTTTTCTCGTTGCAGCTTCCGCCGTAGAGGATAGTGGTGTCGTCTGCTACTTGTGCATTGTAGTTCTTAGCGACCAGCGAACGCAGATACGCGTGCATCTCTTGTGCCTGTGCCGGAGTAGCGGTCAGGCCGGTTCCGATAGCCCAAACGGGTTCGTAAGCCAGGGTAATGTTTTTCCACTCCTCGGCGGTAAGGTTGAATACCGAGCCTTCGAGTTGTGCTTTTACCACCTCGTTCTGCTTGCCTGCTTCACGCTCCTCTTTCACCTCGCCGATGCAGAAGATGACTTTCAGTCCGTTAGCCAGCGCCAGACGCACTTTCTGAGCCAGCATCTCATAGCTCTCTGCGTAGTACTGACGGCGCTCGGAGTGCCCGAGGATGACATATTCTGCTCCGGTGGATTTGACCATCTCTGCGGAAACCTCGCCGGTATATGCACCCTTCTCGTGGTCTGCGCAGTTCTCTGCAGCTACTTTGATAGGCGAGCCTTTGAGCAACTCAGCCACGGTAGCCAGATGGATAAACGGCGTGCCGATAACAACGGCGCACGAGGGGTTCTTTACTGCTTCTTTCAACTCGGTAGCCAGTGCTACACCTTCCTGCAGGTTCTTGTTCATTTTCCAGTTGCCTGCAACCATTTTGATTCTTGCCATATATTATAATTGTTTTAAGTTATGCTTTTCCATGATTGTGCCGTTTTGTACGACGAACATACCCGGATTGGCGCGGACAATAGTCTTGAGCGTCACGGGGTCCATCGTGCATACGTAATCCATATCTATGTGGTGGGTTATGCAGAATTCTTCTATCTCCATCTCACCCGAACCGGTCAGGATATAACATGGGTCGTTTGCCTCCAGTAGCATTCTGACTTTCTCTATCTGGCTCATGTCTGCTTTCTTCAGGTCGTACATGGTGATGAGTGTTACCGGCTCTTCGGATTCCAGTATGTCGAATGTGATGTCCTCGAAATCCCTTGTCAGGATTTCAAAATCATGTATAGGTGCTTCGTACCCTTTCTTGATGAGCACAGAGTGTTGGTCCACAAAATGCCATGTGCTGTCGCCTTTGGGGTAGTTCTCCAGCGTGAACTCCTGTTGCACGCCGTCTTTTTCGTAAATCAGCGTCGTCTCATACACATCCGGTTCCGCGTCTTCGGGAACTTCCATCAGGGTGGGGATGTGATTGCCGATTTTATAGGGCCGGAAATCTATCAGCGGCAAATGATGATACGTGTATCCCATCAGCCCGAAACTCAATCCAACACCGACGATTGCAATACATAGTTCGGCCTGCCAGCTGAAGGTCTGCGGTATCGCTTTGCGGCAGACAAGCAGGATGATTACCAGTGACAGCAGTATGATATTCTTCCAGAACGTCTGCCAGTTGGTGAGCACCAGCGCATCGCCGAAACAACCGCAGTCGCTCACGGGGTTCGTCCGCGCAATCCACAGCGTCAGCGGCGTCATGAAGAGGTAGAACGCCAGGCTGAGCCAACTGGTCCATTGCGTACGCACGTTGAAAAGGAGACATACGCCCAGCACACATTCGGCGGCTATCAGAGCGACGGCACCGAACTCCGCCAACGGCAGCAGGTCGGTAAAGAAACCGCCGAACGCCTTGAGATAATCTTCTATCTTGTACACCGTCCCCAGCGGGTCGATGGCTTTGACAGTTCCCGAGAAAATGAACGTGATTGCCAGCAATGTGCGGCTGACGGAGCCTATGATATGTTTAGCTTTCATAATGAATCAAGTCAAAGATAGCGTAGTTGATAATATCGAAATAATTACCCTCCACACCTTCGGATGCAATGGTTTTTCCGTCGTGGTCCAGGATCGTCTTGATGCGAATGATCTTCGCCAGTATCATATCTATAATACCTTCTTTGGACATCTCGCGCCATGCCTCTCCGTAGTCGTGGTTCTTGCGGAGCATCAGTTCTTTGGCCTCAGCCAATATCTGGTCGTATAGTGCAGTGGCTTGTTCGCTGCTCATGTCAATAGAGTCTGCGTAGCCGTGACGCGACTGAATGATAGCCGTTACGCCATAATTGACGATAGCTCGCAGGTTGCCGGGTATGTCATCCCCCACCAGGCTGATGCCGGTTGTCTGGACCTGGCGGATATTGCACACCTTGATGTACAACTGGTCCGTAATTCCATGCAGACGGAAAATCCTCCATGAGGGGCCGTAATCCTGCATCTTGTCCACAAAGATGGCGCGGCATTGCGCGGTGACTTGGTCAAATTGTGTATTCGTATCTGCCATAACGGTTTAACAGTTTAACGATTTAACGAGTTCGGAGAACTCTACTAACTTCTGTTCGCCTGATGCCATGTTTTTGAGCATTGCTTTCTGTTGCGCCATCTCGTCTCCGCCTATGATGGCGACAAACGGGATTTGTTTCTGGTCGGCGTAGGCCATTTGTTTTTTCATCTTCGTGGGCTCGGGATAGACCTCAACGGCACAGCCTTTTGCCCGCAGTTCTTTAGCCCAGCGGAGGGCATAGCGCAGTTCGTCTTGCCCGAAAGTGGCGAAGAGGAGTTGTGTGGACGACTGGAGCGTATGCGGGAACAGGTCGAGTTCGGTCAGCACGTCATAGATACGGTCGGCTCCGAACGAGATTCCTACGCCGGAAACGTTCGGCAGTCCGAATATGCCGGTCAGGTTGTCGTAGCGTCCGCCTCCGGTGATGGAACCGATTTGTGCGTCCAAGGCTTTGACCTCGAAGATGGCTCCGGTGTAGTAATTGAGTCCGCGCGCAAGGCACAGGTCCAACTCGATATTCAGTTGTACACCGG
Source organism: Bacteroidales bacterium UBA3843 (assembly GCA_002392745.1). Taxonomy (GTDB): domain Bacteria; phylum Bacteroidota; class Bacteroidia; order Bacteroidales; family Paludibacteraceae; genus Colicola. The sequence goes on from DGHR01000016.1 coordinate 18,452, forward strand.
CAGCTTCTATCAGCGCAAAGACCTCCTCCATCTCCGCAACGCCTTTCTGTCCGATTGCGCTGGAAGAGAGAAATTCTTTTAACGAGGCTAATTTGTCCTGGTTTTTGATTCCTGATTCTTGATTCAGTATCGGCTGCAATGCTTGAACCGCTTCTTCGCTGAGTCCGCGTTCTTTCAGTTCCGCGTTGACGGCCTCCACTCCTATCTTGTCCAGTTTGTCGATGGCAACGGTGATGTCGATGATTTTGTCCGGTGCACAGATGACTTCTGCAATACCCGCCAGGATCTTGCGGTTGTTGATGTGCAGGCAAACGCGTATGCCCAGACGGCGGTACACTTCCTCTACTATTTGAATCAGTTCCAGTTCGCCAATCAGGCTGTCACTGCCTATTACATCCACATCGCATTGATAGAACTCGCGGTAACGCCCTTTCTGCGGGCGGTCGGCACGCCATACAGGCTGGATTTGGAATCGCTTGAAGGGGAAGGATATTTCCTCCCTGTGTTGTACCACATAGCGGGCAAAAGGAACTGTCAGGTCATAACGCAGACCTTTCTCCGGCGCGAGCGAGGCTTTCTCACCGCTGTTCTGAATGCGGAAAAGCAGTTTGTCGCCTTCTTCGCCGTATTTGCCCATCAGCGTGCTGATGTTTTCCATCGCCGGTGTTTCTATTTGCTGGAAACCGTAGAGGGCGAACACAGAACGGATGGTGTTGAAGATATAATTACGGCGCGCCATTTCTACTTGTCCGAAATCGCGCGTACCTTTGGGGATATTTGGTTTTTGTGCCATAGCGTATGGTTGTTTATGGTAGGGTGCCGAATGGCTATCCGGTGGTTAGTGATTAAACAGTTCTTTGAAAATAATACTTGTTGCTCCGGTCTCCGAGCGGACATATTCGGCGGCTTTCTCTCCTATCTCCTGATGTCGGGTCAGCGCGGTCTGCAGTGCCAGTTCCAGTTCGTGCTGGTTCTTGATGGAGCGTGCGGCTCCTGCGTCAATCAGTCCCTTCGCTTCGCGGAAATGCCGGTAGTTGGGCCCGAAAATCACAGGTATGCCGTATACGGCAGCCTCGATGGTGTTGTGGATGCCGACTCCGAAGCCTCCGCCGATGTAGCTCACCTGGCCGAAACGGTAAACGGAAGACAAGAGACCGATGGTGTCTATCAGCAAGACGGAAGGGCTGAACTCCCGTTTGTCTTCGCGCTGGATGAGCGGGAGATGTTCTTGGGAGGCCAGTGTGGAATAACGCACCATTCGTCCTTTGAATAGGTTGAATATAAAATGCAGGTGCTCCGGGTCGGTCTCGTGCGGGACCAGAATGAGTTTGGCGCCTTCGATGCCAGTCATGGCTCGGCAGAGCAGTTCCTCGTCTTTCGGCCATGTACTACCGGCAACGATGACGTTCCGGCAGCCGTTGACGAACCACTCGACGGGCCTCAGCTTCTCCGCCACGCTGTCGCCGCTGATACTCTCCATTACTTGCGCTACGCGGTCAAAACGGGTATCGCCTGCTACACTGCATTGCGCAATACCATGGGTCTGCAGCAACTGGAGCGAAGCCTCGTCCTGCACGTAGATATGCGTGAAACAGTCCAGCAGCTTCAATGCTGCTTTGCCGTACCAACGGAAAAACCGCTGGGTCGGACGGAAAATAGCCGAGATGGAGTAGGTGGGGATTCCGCGTTTCTTCAGTTCGCGCAGATAGGCGGGCCAGAACTCGTATTTGACGAAAATAGCCATTGCCGGCTGCAACGCGTCCAGAAACAGACGTGCATTGCGGCGTGTGGCGAACGGCAGGTAGAACACACCGTCCACTTGGCTGTAGTTCTTGCGCAGTTCGTATCCGGAGGGACTGAAGAATGTGACAACAATCTTGGTGTGCGGATGCTCGCGGCGGAGACGTTCTATGAGCGGACGGGCCTGCTCAAACTCGCCTACCGAAGCGGCGTGAATCCACACGCATCCTTTCAGCCCGCTCCACTGGCCGTCATGCCCCATCCGCAGACTTGCCTTCTGACCGTTGACAAGCAGACGGGCTTTCCGGTGACCGAAAAGGGCGGCTATTCGTATTAGCAAAAAATATAGGTACATGTCTATGCAAGCGCACTCGCGCGTAAATCGGCTACAAAGGTACAACAAAAATTGCACATACGCAAGAATTTAATGCGGAATTTTAGAAAAAGTAGAGTAAACTCTACGTTTTTTAGGAATAGATGGCAGGTGCTATGCGTGCATAAGTGCGTATGTATCGCAAGATGCGGCAGTGTATCTACGGGATGGAAAAGCCAATTGACTTTTGGCCTCGAAAAGGGAAAGCGGTTGCGGAGACCAAGCCGGCCGAGATAAAACAGCACCAAGGCAGATCTCCGAAGGTACGACAAAGAAAAAATGCCACCCAAACTGTTTGAGTGACATTTTTCTTGTCATTTGCGCTGTTGGGTCCGTCGGACCGTGTGTGCTGATACGCTTGGTTATTTTTTCTTCTTTTGTTGCGCTGCGGCTTTCTTGTCCGGGATGGTGTAGCGTACGCCGAGGTTGATAGTCCAGTCGAACGTATGGAAGGCGCCTACTCCTGCGCCGGCATTGCCCAGAACGCAGCCATACCCGGGACGGAAGTCGAACGAAAATGCGATAGGAGCATTCTTCATCTTGGCGTCAATACCCGCTGCGGCTCCGAAACCTATGATACCTCCTGCAGCACCCAAATCAATATAGCCGCCTTTGAGTTGACCGCCTACGAAATAATCCAGACGGATGCCCTGACCTTCGGCACACTGGGCCTGATAAGCCAGTACAAGATTGTTCACTGCACCTATGGTAGGTACACTGAAACCGTCTCCGGCTGCTGCCCAGCTGCCCAGATAACCGAACTCCTCGATAACCGTAAAATGGTCGGTCACCATTTTCTTGAACTGTAAGCCGATACCCGAGCCGCCAACCATACCGATACTCATGTCGTAGGCTTTCCCGGATTTCGCTGCTTGCTTACTGTTGTTCGCAGCATAAATGCTGCCGGATGCTACCATTGCAGCCACTAAAATTGTCAGAATCTTTTTCATAAATTGAACAGATTAAATTTCTGGAGCTTCGGCTTTGTCAAGTAGTGTAAGCCCGCTTACACTCGACTTGCACGAACCTTCATGATTTTTGTGTTAATAATTGAATCAGCGTACAAAAGTACTGCTTTTTTTGTAAAAAGCATTCGCAATTCGTAAAAAAGCATTCGCAATTCGTAAAAATCTTTGTTCCCGCCTTGCTCCGTCTCCTTGCAATCAGAGCCGGATACCTTTCTTTTTCGCTCCAAGCACACAATATATCAGTATTATATACTATGTATATAATACCAACGTTTTAATGTCGTAGAATTAGTGCGTCGTTAGTGCGCGATAAGTGCGCGGTAAGTGCGTCATTATTAGACTTTAATAGAGGGGAAATCAGTGTCTGCTGCTACTCCGCCACTGCAATGGAGTCATGCCCGTCTGCTCTTTGAAGACTCGGTAGAACGTTTGTGTGTTGTTGAACCCGCATTGGGCGATAGTGTCCGCTATCGCCGCCTTGTCCGAGGGATGGTCCGGCGAGAGAAGCAGGCGTTTGGCCTCGGTTATGCGCAGACGGTTGATGTATGTGGAAAAATTAATACCGTATGCTCTGTTGATGGCTGCGGAGATGTACGAGCGGTTGGTGCCGACCAAGGCGCATGCGTCTGCAATGGTCAGGTCGCTGCGGAGGTATATTTTCTCGTCTCGCATCTTCTCCTCCAGTTTTACAAGAATAACATCTGCCTCGTCTGATTGAGGCGGAAGGGGCTTCTCCGGTTCCCTATCGCCGCTCTCTTCCAAACCCTTGACGGGGTCGGGAAGTACAAACCCTGCATAGCCCAGCGCATATAATAATCCGCTCATCAGTACAGAGGGGAGTGCCACCCACTCTGTATCGGCAAAACGCTCTCTGCCCAGCAGATTCCATACGGCGGAGAACAGTGCCGTGCAGCCGAATAGCCAGAGAAGCACCCGCAGGGTCTGCAATTGTGCGGAGCGGTCGTCGGTGAAGAAGTCGTCCAGACGGTTGACCAGACTGCGGATGACACGGCTCCCGGCAAACCACACATAGAAGACCTGCAGCATGAAACAGACGCGTGCAAACAGATAGAAATAGTGTTGCGCCTCTTCCCAACCGCAGATGAAGCAAACGGGGTATGCGATGGCGATGATGCCGGCAGGGATAAGTGTCTGCAGGGGTAAATGTGCAGTACGGAGCGATGTGTGGTGAAGCGCCGTCAGATAGATGAGGAATAACGGATACACAGAGAGGTTCATCACGCCATACAGCGTCTCCAACCATGGAGAGCGAATGCCCGAAAAATACAACCAGTGGCACGTGTACAACACCGCTGCAGCTCCGAAAAACAGACCCAGGATACGTTTCCCCGGATAACTGCTGCGCCACGCACCCAAGAGACCTGCCAGCCAAAACCAGCAGACAAGCATCGGCAGTATTATGATTAGCGAATGGAGCATTTCGGCTGCAAAGATATATAAAAATTTGCGTATGTCCAAAAAAAACTGTAATTTTGCAGCCGATTATGGAAAAAACAGTTATTTTGGCGATAGAGTCCAGTTGTGACGACACCTCCGCGGCTGTGATCGTGGACGGAGTGTTGCGTAGCAACGTGATCGCGAGTCAGAAAGTGCATGAGGAATATGGAGGCGTCGTGCCGGAGTTGGCCAGCCGCGCCCATCAGCAGAATATTGTGCCGGTGGTGGATACGGCTTTGAGGCGTGCCGGAGTGACGGCTTCAGACTTGTCCGCCATTGCTTTTACGCGCGGACCGGGACTGCTCGGTTCGTTGTTGGTAGGTACGTCTTTTGCCAAGGGATTGGCGCTGGCGCAATCCATACCGCTGATAGATGTCAACCACCTTCAGGGACATATCATGGCGCATTTCGTGGAGCCATCCGAAGAACTGAAAGCCGCTACGCCCTCGCTTCAGCCTTTTGCGGGAGAACCTCTCCCGCATCCCTCTTTCCCCTTCCTGTGCCTGCTGGTCAGCGGTGGAAACAGCCAGATTGTGCTCGTCAAGGCATACAACGACATGCAGATTATAGGTCAGACGATAGACGATGCGGCGGGCGAGGCTTTCGACAAGTGTGCCAAAGTGCTCGGGCTGCCGTATCCCGGAGGGCCTTGGATCGACAAACTGGCCAAACAGGGTGATCCTGCCAAATATCCGTTTGCCAAACCGAATATCGCGGGCTACGACTATTCGTTCTCGGGATTGAAGACCTCGTTCCTCTATACGCTGCGCGACATGCTCAAGGAGTATGGCGTTGAAACGATAGACGCATTGGCAGAACAGGTTCCCAACCTGCGTGAAGACATGTGCGCATCGCTTCAGGCAACGGTGGTGGATATACTGATGCGCAAACTGCGCAAAGCGGCCAAGGAATTGGGAATAGATCAGGTGGCAGTGGCTGGTGGCGTGAGTGCCAATAGCGCTTTGCGTCAGGCATTCATTGACTACGGAAAACGCTATCGGGCGAAAGTGTTCATACCGCCTTTCTCCTTTACTACCGACAATGCGGCTATGATTTGCCAGGCAGGATACTTCAAATATCTGGACGGCGATTTCTGCGCCATAGACGAGGTGCCTTACGCCAAAACCCAAATCTGAATACCCAATGACCAAATGGTACATGGTAAATGCCCAATGACCAAATGGTACAGGGTGAATGCCCGAATGGAAAATGATCAAATGGTAAATATCAAAAGCGCTTTGCGACCATACGCGGATGTCATCATTTTTATGGTGACGTTGTTGGTGGTCAATTATGCGTGGAAATATACGGTGATGGGCGACGAGGACGGTTCTGCGGTAACTTGGTTCGGTCTGGACATCACTGCGCCGTTCGAATGGATGGCATGCCATGTGGCGGCGGTGGTCTATGAACTGGTGGCACTCTTCCGGGACACGGCCTATATGACCGGAGAGCATACCATCCGCTTTCAATCGGGCAACGCCACCACCATTATCTGGGGATGCACCGCACTGAAGCAGTCATTTATCTGGTTTTGGCTCATACTGACTGTCCGCAGCGCAGGAAACAGCCGCCTGTGGCTCCATAAACTATGGTTCATCCCTTTGGGATGGCTGGTGTGCTATCTGTTTAATATCCTGCGGATTTTCCTCATAGCACTGGTTATCGAGCATCATCCGGAATATTTCCATCTGCTGCACGATTATATCTTCAAATACCTGTTCTACGGGATTTTGTTTCTCTTGTGGGTGTGGTTCGTCGAGGGGATACGCGGTACTACTCCTTCGGCTGACTCTGTATCTTCTCCAACCAACCCATCACCCGGCGTTTGATGTGGCTTACCAGACTCCAGGTCAGGCTGGCCGGTGCCTGGTCGTTGAGCAGTTGTGCAACGGCTCCGCTGCCTACTACCTGTTCGGGATAAACGACCATGTAACTGTGCGCGCTGAAGAAACGGCTTAGCACATCCGGTATCTGTTCGAACAGCGGGTTGTAACTGGGGGTGCTGTGGCGTGCGCTGATCATCACAATCATGTCATCCCGGCGCATCTGTTTGGCTATCATCAGCACGTCTTCCCAGTCCTCCATCTCACGATACGAGGCGCGCAGGAACTTGCCTTTGCGCCGGCAGAAAGCCTGCAGCGATTGCTGTGTGTCGGTGTTGGCGTAGAACACCACTTTCGCACCAATCTGGCTGCTTAGCCGCCGTATCAGTCCGAAGCACGAGATGAAATCGTGCTCTTTCTCCGCATAGCGCGGCACGGCTATCAGCAGTCGGGAGACCGTGTTCAGCGGTTGTACGGGATGGTAGATGATGGCTGCGGAACTGGTACTGTCCACCAGCCGCTGCGCCTCTGTCCAGTCCTCTTCGCTCGAATAGTCCGGTTTGTGCAACTCGCTCAGTTGCACCAGTTCCTGCAGGTCATACAGGCGGTTCTCGCCTACGCTGAGCACGTGCCAACTGTCATCCTCTTTCTCGCTCTCCAACTGTGCCTCTTCCTGCAACGACAGCCGTTTGGCGGCGTATTCGGTCACGAACGAAGCGGTGGTGCATAGTACCAGAATCATGATGACCGCGGCATTCAGTATCTCCGGCGTGAAGATACCCGCTCCATAGCCGATTGTCACGATAGCCAGTGTTCCGGCGGCTGTGGCGTGACTCAGACCGAACATCAACTGCCGCTCCATGGCCTGTAAATGGAAATGACGCTGTGCCAGCCATGCCGCCAGCCATTTTCCTAACAGTTTGGTAGCAATCATCACCAGCGCAAGAATGATGGTCTCCCAACCCTGCCAGACCACCTGCACGTTGATGAGCATACCTACGCCTATCAGGAAGAGCGGCACGAACAGGTTGTTTCCTACAAAATTGATGCGCTGCATGACGGGGCTCAGGTTCGGTACCAGCCTGTTCAGGCTCACGCCGCAGACAAAGGCACCCAGGATCCCTTCCAGCCCTGCCCAGTCGGCCATATAAGCCGAGATGACCATCAGCGTCATTACAATCAGAAAACCGCTGGTGGCGTCTGACCAGCGTTTGAAGAAACGTTGTGCCAGCCATGGGAAGACCACTGTGATGGTCACCAGCGTTAGTACAATCCGCCCGATGAGCGACCATGTCGTCAACTGGTCGGTATAGACAAAATTGCTCTTTAGTATAGCCAGCACCAGCAGTGAGAGGGTGATGGACAGCATTGTTCCGCCCACGGCTATGTTCGCTGCAGCGTTTTTTTGCACGCCGTAACGGCTGACAATGGGGTAGGTCATCAGTGTGTGCGAACCATACATGGCGCCCAGCAACGCACTCGTCACCCACTCGTAGCCTAACAGCCTGCTGGTAAGCAGACCCAGTAGAAACGGAAACAGGAAGGAATAGATACCGAACACTACCGCTTTGCTGCGTTGTTGGCTGAAATCGTTCATGTCGATTTCAATGCCTGCCTGGAGCATGATATACAGCATGCCTATTTTCCCCAGCATCTGGATAGTGGCACCTCCGCTTATTACCTCAAAACCGTACGGACCGATGGCAATACCCACCAGAATAAAGCCCACGATACTCGGGATGTGTATCTTGCGGCATAGCATGGGCACCAGCAGAATGGTCGCCAATACAATAGAAATGATGGCTAACGAGTCAGTAACCATAACCTATAACTATAACTTTCACCAATTACAAATCACCTATAACCTTTCACCTATTAACCTTTCCCCTTTCCCTACACAAACTTTCCTGTAATGGACTGTTTGCTCTTGCGGATTTGTTCGATGGTTCCTTCCGCTACGATATTTCCTCCGCCTCTGCCACCTTCGGGTCCCAGGTCGATGATGTAGTCGCATGCACGGATAACGTCGGTATTGTGTTCAATGATAACCACCGTATTGCCTTTGTCCACCAGTTTGCGCAGCACGCCCAGCAGCACGCGTATGTCCTCGAAATGGAGACCTGTGGTGGGCTCATCCAGGATATACAGCGTCTTGCCTGTCGAGGGGCGCGAGAGTTCCGTCGCCAGTTTGATACGCTGGCTTTCGCCACCTGATAGCGAGGTGGACGACTGACCCAGTTTGATATAGCCCAGTCCGACGTCCTGGATGGTTTTTATCTTGCGGAGGATAGTGGGTTGCGGCTCGAAAAACTCCACGGCCTGGTTGACCGTCATGTCCAGTATGTCGGCTATCGTCTTGCCTTTCCATCGCACCTCAAGCGTCTCGCGGTTGTAGCGTTGTCCGCCGCACACTTCGCACAGCACATAGACATCCGGCATGAAATGCATCTGTATGGTCTTGTACCCGTTGCCTGCGCACTCTTCACATCGGCCGCCTTTGGCGTTGAACGAGAACCGTCCGGCTTTCCATCCGCGTATCTTCGCTTCCGGCAACTGGGCGAACAGTTCGCGGATGTCGTTGAAGACGTTGGTGTAGGTGGCGGGGTTGGAACGAGGTGTGCGGCCGATAGGCGACTGGTCCACGTTGATGACCTTGTCGATATGCTCGATTCCTTCGATGGAGCGGTAGGGCAGAGGGGACTGCTTGGAACGGTAGAAACGCTGGCTCAGAATCGGATATAGTGTCTGGTTGATGAGCGAACTCTTGCCACTGCCGCTTACGCCCGTCACGCATACCATCCGGCCCAACGGAATCTGCACCGTCACATTTTTCAGATTGTTGCCCGTACAGCCGGTCAGCTTGAGCCATTTCTCCTCGGCCCTCTCACCTTTCTCCGTTGACTTGTCGCTCTCTTCACGGGGAAGGGAAGTGGAGAGACGTCCGTTCAGATACCGGGCGGTTAGTGTGTCGGTTTGAAGCAGTTCGGCCGGTGTGCCGCTGAAGAGCACGTTTCCGCCGAGACGTCCGGCTTTCGGACCGATGTCTACTATCCAGTCTGCCTCGCGCATCATCTCCTCGTCGTGCTCCACCACAATCACCGAGTTGCCCATGTCGCGCAGCTCTTTGAGCGATGCAATCAGACGTTCGTTGTCCCGTTGGTGCAGACCGATGGACGGCTCATCCAGAATATACAGCACGTTCACCAGCCGCGAACCAATTTGTGTGGCCAGACGTATGCGCTGGCTCTCTCCGCCCGACAGACTCTCGCTGCTGCGGCTGAGGCTCAGGTAACCCAGTCCTACCGACTGCATGAACCGCAGACGGGCGCAAATCTCTTTCAGTATAGGTTCGGCTATCGCCCGCTGTTTGTCTGATAGTTTTTGAGGGATGGATGACAACTCTTTGAGCAACACATCCAAATCCATGTCCGCCATGTCTGCGATACTGTACGGGCCTATCTTATAACTCAGCGCTATGCGGTTCAGGCGCTTGCCGTGACATTCCGGACACTCGCACCATTCGTCTTTGTCTTCGGTCTCTTCGTCTGCCGTGGAAGTGTATTGGAGCAACTGCTCGTACCAGTTGTCCTGCCGGATTGCCTCGTCTATCTCTTCGCCGTATGCGGTCGGCTGCTCGCTGACAGCGGATAGTTTCACTTTTCCCAGTCCTTTGCACCGCGGGCACCATCCCGACGGGCTGTTGAAGGAGAAGGTATGGGGAGCAGGGTCCTGATAACTCAAACCCGTCTCGGGACACATCAGGTTGCGGCTCAGAAATCGTACGGCAGGCGCATCCTGCGATTTTCCGGACGCATCGGCCGTTGCAATCATCATCACGCCGTTGCCTTGTGTCATGGCTTTGTCCACCGACTGACGCAAACGCCGCAAATCATTATCATCTCCCTCTATTGAAGAGAGGTTTTTGATTTTCAATCGGTCCACAACCACTTCGATGTTATGCACCTTGTATCGGTCCACTTTCATTCCCGGCACCAGTTCCTGTACCTCGCCGTCCACTCGCACGTACACAAACCCTTTCTTCCGTATGGTCTCGAAGAGCTCTTTGTAATGCCCCTTGCGGCCGTTTACCAGAGGGGCGAGCAACTGCACTTTGCGGCCGGCATACTCGTGCGTTATCAGGTCGATAATCTGGTCGTCCGTATAATGCACCATCTTCTGTCCGGATAGATAGGAGTAGGCTTCGCCTGCGCGGGCATATAGCAGTCGCAGGAAATCATACACTTCGGTTACTGTACCTACCGTCGAACGGGGATTGCGGCTGGTGGTCTTCTGGTCTATCGAGATGACGGGACTCAAACCGCTTATCTTGTCTACGTCGGGGCGTTGCATCTGACCGATGAAGCCGCGGGCGTAACTGGAGAAAGTCTCCATATAACGCCGCTGACCTTCGGCAAAAATAGTATCGAACGCCAGCGACGACTTGCCGCTGCCGCTCAAACCGGTGATGACCGTCAGTTTCTTCCGCGGTATGGATACGCTGATGTTCTTCAGGTTATGAACCCTCGCACCTATCACTTCTATCTTGCCGTTGTCTGCCATGAAAATGCTTTCTCGGAAAATCCGTGCAAAGGTAGTGATTTTTTCCGACATACGCAACCGCGCGTGCATATTTTTTGAAGAAAACGGAAAAATAAGTGCAAAAAAATGAAATAAGGAACCCCAACCCGTCTGATTCCAGACTTCTTAATCATAATACAATCACCTTTCCCCTCTCACCTTTCCCCTTTCACTTTTCACCTTTCCAAAGTCCCTGTGGACAAAAAAACAAAAAAAATGACGCTCGCGCTTGCGTACGTCATTTTTTTTTGCTACCTTTGCCGCCGATTTGCTAACTTGACTTTGCAAAAACTATCTAATACAAACACTTTTTTTCCTCTTACGGCATAGAGGGTCGCCGAACAAACCCATAGAAGTTCAGCAAAAAAAATGCCGAAAACAAAATGGCTAAAGTTTATCAGGCAAACGAGATTAAGAACGTCGCCATGTTGGGCGGTTCGGGCTCAGGTAAGACGACTCTGATGGAGTCGATGTTGTATGAGTGCGGGGTGATCAAACGCCGCGGTACGATTGAACAGCAATCCACTGTGTGCGACTATTTCCCGGTCGAGAAGGAGTACGGATACTCCGTTTTCTCGACAGTATGTAACATTGAGTTTGAGGGCAAGAAACTGAACATTATCGACTGCGCCGGAAGCGATGACTTCTGCGGCGGCACGGTAGCCGCTTTGCAGATGTGCGGATCGGCACTGATTCTGCTCAGCGCCAACGGCGGTGTGGAAGTCGGCACGCAGAACAACTTCCGACTGGTGGAGAAAGCACACAAACCGCTGGCTTTCGTCATCAACAAATGTGACCATCAGGACGCTGATTTCGAGCGCACGTTCAACCAACTCAAAGAGAACTTTGGCAATAAGTGTACGCTGATTCAGTTCCCCGTCAACGCCGGTGCAGGCTTCAACGCCGTGATTGACGTGCTGAAGGGCAAGATGCTTGTATGGAAAGCCGAAGGCGGTGCACCCGAACTGAAAGATATCCCTGCCGAATACGCCGACCGCGTAGAGGAGATGCGTTCGCAGTTGTCCGAAGCAGCCGCTGAGGCGGACGAGACACTGCTGGATAAGTTCCTGGGCGAAGGACTGACCGACGAGGAAATCATGCAAGGACTCAAATCCGTCTATGCCGACGGCTCAATGTATCCCGTTATCTGCTGCTCAGGTCTCAAGGATATGGGCGTGCGACGGCTCATGGACTTCCTCAATGGTATGGCACCCAGCCCGTCACAGTTCAGCTATCCTACCGTTGACGGCAAGAAAATCAGTCCCGATGCTTCCGCTCCGACCAGCCTGTATGTCTTCAAGACTTCCGTCGAACCGCATATCGGCGAGGTCAACTATTTCCGCGTAATGCAGGGTACCGTCCGCAACGGTGACGATCTTCTCAACATGGAGCGCGGCTCGAAGGAGCGTATCTCGCAGCTCTATAGCGTAGCAGGCTCTATCCGTACTGCCGTGGACGAACTGGCTGCTGGAGATATCGGCGCTACCGTCAAACTGAAAGATACACGCACCGGCAACACCCTGAACGCCAAGGAGTGTGAAAACCAATATGCGCCTATTACCTATCCGCAGCCGCGCTACCGCCGTGCTATCAAACCCGTCACCGAGTCTGACGCCGAGAAACTGGCTGCCTTGCTCACGCGTTATCACGAGGAAGACCCGACATGGATTGTGGAGCAGTCCAAAGAACTGCGCCAGATGATTATCAGCGGTCAGGGTGAGTTCCACCTCCGTACGCTCAAATGGCGTCTGGAAAACAACGACAAGATGCCTGTGGAGTTCCAGGAACCGAAGATCCCCTACCGCGAGACAATCACCAAGGCCGCACGGGCAGATTATCGCCATAAGAAACAGTCCGGTGGTGCCGGTCAGTTTGGCGAAGTCCACCTGATTGTAGAGCCATACGAGGAGGGCATGCCTGTCAAGGAAACTTACAAGTTCGGCAACCAGGAATACAAAGTCTCCGTCAAGGACCAGCAGGAAATCAACCTGGAGTGGGGAGGCAAACTCGTTATTATCAACTCTATCGTCGGAGGCGCTATCGACGCACGCTTCATACCCGCTATCGTCAAGGGTATCATGGACCGTATGGAGCAGGGACCGTTGACAGGCTCTTATGCACGCGACGTACGCGTCATTATTTATGATGGCAAGATGCACCCGGTTGACTCCAACGAAATATCCTTCCGTCTCGCGGGACGCAACGCGTTCGCACAAGCCTTCAAAGAGGCAAACCCGAAAGTGCTCGAGCCGGTCTACGACCTCGAGGTCTTCGTGCCGTCCGAGATCATGGGCGATGTCATGTCCGATATCAACGGCCGTCGCGGTATGGTGATGGGTATGGAAACCGAGAAATCCTTCACGCGCCTCAAAGCGCAAGTGCCCCTCAAGGAGCTCTCCAGCTATTCGACCACGTTGTCTTCGCTGACCGGCGGACGCGCTACCTTCACTATGAGCTTCAATAGCTATCAATTGGTTCCGGCTGACGTGCAGGACAAACTCCTTGCTGCCTATGCCGCTACCCAGACCGAAGAGGACTGATAACTCTGCATATCCCAAGAATGACATGCGCACCTGCGTGTGTCATTTTTGGTAGTATCACAATCACCAATCACCCATGAATTCCGTACAATCTTCTCTTCGCTACGCGCGCATGCATTGGCGTATCCTGGCCCGCAAGACACTGGCTGATGCGCTCTCATGGCTCTTCCTGTCCGTTACTCTGGTGGGCTCGCTTATTGCCTTTCTGCCGGAGCAAGAGGCGGAGACCCTTCGTGCGGCGGTGCGTTTCTGCTGTTCGTCCGTATGGCCGCTGCTGCTGATAGTGCTTCTGCTCGTGGGAATAGCCATGATGGTCAATTATCCGCGCACCAAAGCCGTTTACAGGGACGCCAACACGGGTATACGGGTCATAGTGGAGTGCTGCGACATGCTGCACCAGGGCGGACTGAAGGTGATTCACACGGTGGACACGTTCGATACGGCGCTGGGCACTGTCATCAGTCCGCGTTCGCTTCACGGCGCTTTCCTCAAGATATGCGAAGCCAACAATGTCGATGTGGACGGACAGATAGACCGTTCGCTCCGGGCCTACAAACCCACGCGCACCAACAAGAACCTGCCCGGCCGCAAAGACCAGTACGCGCTGGGAACCATCTGCCCCGTGGACGTGCAGGACGAACCCTTCTGCTGTGTGGCGTTCACTCATCTGCAACCGAACGGGACGATTGAGATTTCCAAGGACGAATATATCAAGTGTATGAAACGGATGTGGCGCAACCTGGCGGACCCGCGCCTGCGGCACGATACCGTCAATGTGGCTGTGATGGGAAACAGTTTTGTGGACCTCCCGCCCGAGTTCTCCACCGAACAGAAGATAGACCTGATGCTGCAGACCTTCTTCTCCTCCGCTCGGGAGAAGAAATGCTGCGCCACACTGCGCATATGCGTACATCCCAACAATGTCTCGGATATTGATTTTGAGCACTATCCTGTTATCATGGAGCACCTGGCTAAACGACCGATTATCTGATGTATCAGTATTTTGCATTCATTAGTTTCCAGAGCGCTGACGCCAAAGCCGCTGTCAAGTTGCAGCATGCGATAGAGAACTATCGCCTGCCGGCTGTGCTATGCAAGGAGTCGAACGTGCCGCGGCGTATCAAACCGCTCTACTGCTATCTGAACGACATGCATGCAGGCGAGGAGTTGATGCAGGAGCTGAAAGCGAGAATGGAACAGTCGCGCTATCTGATAGTTGTCTGTTCGCCGCATTCGGCGCGGTCGGTGTATGTCAATAGCGGAATCGACTATTTCGTCTCTTTGGGTCGCAGGGACAGTATCATTCCTGTGATAGTGGATGGTGTGCCCTATAGCGGCGACGAGGCCACGGAGTGTTTCCCGGAGGCCCTGCGCCGTCATTTCCCCAAACACTCCGACCCTCTGCAGGACCACTCAATACTGGGCATCAACGTACGCGAAGCCGGTCTCTCACGCAGCAAAGCCTATGACCGCGCTATGCTGATGGTGGTGGCGCGGATGCTGCAATTGGATTTTGACGGACTATTGCTCCGTGACAAACAGCGCCGCCGCCGGCGCACCGTCGCATGGTCGCTGCTGGCGCTGTTTGTCGCAGTGGCGCTGACGCTGGTCTGGCTGCTGGCGCAGACAGTGACTGTCGCGCTGAAGGTGGAAGAGGCAGCACCGCAGAACGATGCCCTGCCGCCCTGCCGGGAGATAGCTGTGGCAATGTATCTGGACGACGAAGTGAAGCGGGACACGCTGCACTCCATGGGCGAGACCCTCTCGCTCTCCAATATCCCGCCGAAATACATAGGCCGTGAAGTGCGGCTGACGCTCAGTGCTCCGGACTATTGTCCGTGCGACACCCTGCTGAGACTGCAACGCGAACAGACTCTCTCCCTCAGCCGCGATGCGGAGGTGTACGGACACGTCCATTTCCGGATTGTCGGACTGCCACGCCCGGACAAGGCGGTGATACGTGTGGGAGAATGCACGATGCAGGCTAACCCGGAGGGAGTGGTGGATGCGCTTATTCCCATTGCCTCCCAGCGGACGCAATATACCGTCCGAATCAACGACTATACGGATATATTGTACATGCCCTGCGGCGAGGACGCAGTAATCGTACCGGAACCATGAAACAGCGACTATTTGTTTGGATAACGGCTTGCCTCTGTGCAGCCGGCTGCTGGGCGGTCACCCAGCAAGGGAACGTGCGCACCATTGCCCGCAAAAACAAGGTGGGAAAACCCGTCGAGGGGGTGGTGATACGTCTGCAAGGCTCCCATAACAAAGTGGCAAGCCGCACCAACGGCGATTTCAGCCTGCTGCTGCACGACCTGCGCAACGGAGAACCGTACACGATAGCCAGTATCGTCAAGTCCGGTTACGAACCCGCCGAACAGGAACTGATAGGCAGGCGCATTCCCTGCTCAGACCTGGTGCCGCTGGAGGTGCTGTTGGTCAGCCGGATAGACCTGATGCAGGAGAAAGAGGAGATAGAGACCAAGGCGCGCGAGAACGTGGAGGTCTACTACCGGGCGCGCATAGATAGCCTGGAACGAATGGTAGCGGAGCACAGGCTGACGCAGGCCGAATGGGCGGCGCAGAAACAGAGGCTGGAGAACCAGTACGAGAGTTTCGAACCGCTGCTGCAGGCCATGTCCGATGTGCTGGCGCGGACAGACTACACACGCATGGATTCGCTGACAGCCATGATTCAGCAGGCCGTGGAGAACGGCAATCCCGAGGAGGCGGAGCGGCTGCTGAGAGAGAAAGGAAGCATGGCGCAGCGAGAGGCTGTCCTGCGCGAATGGGGAAAGAATATCCGGGCTTTGCAACAAGAGGTGGACAACAACCGCTCGGAGTATCTCCGCCAAAAACGGGTGCTGGAGGATGACTGCTACCGTCTGTATGCTTCCTTCCTGACCCGTTTCCAAAACGACAGCGCCGCCTGTTATATCCGGAAACGTGCTGCGCTGGACACAACGAATGTGGACTACCAGCTGCAGGCAGGGCAGTTTGTCAAGGATATCATGGCGGATTACCGGTCCGCAGACATCTATTTCCGCCGCGCATACCGTCTGGCGGAGAGTCAGTACGGCGAACAGAGCGGTCAGATGGCTACTGCCTGCAACGAGTTAGGTCTGCTGGCGAAACAGCAACGCGACTATACAGCCGCCGCCGGATGGTACGAACGCTCGCTGACCATCCGCGAGAAACTGCGCGGCAGGAACTCATTAGCGGTGGCTGAGGCGCTGAACAACATGGGCGAACTCTACCGCGCGCAGAAGGACCTGAAAAAGACTATGGACTGCCACCGGCGCGCGCTGAAGATACGCGAGAAACAACTGGGAGAGCGCAGCCTTGAGGCCGCAGAGAGCAAGTTCAACATAGCGGGTGTGTATTACCAGCAGAAGCAATATGCGAAAGCCGAGGCGCTCTATCTGGAGGTGAAGGAGGTCTATCAGGCAAACAGCAAGACACCGCAAACCAAGATGGCTGCGGCGTTCAACAACCTGGGCGGAGTGGCATACATGCAGGAGAAATACGCGGAAGCCGCCGCTTTTTTCCAACAGGCGGTGGAGATATACACCCGGGTCCTCGGGGCGCAGCACCCTATGACCCGCAACGCCATGAACAACAGCGCAGTTTGCAAACAGAAAACAGAACATTAAACAGCCGAAAACCATGAAAAGAATCTATTTCTTTCTTTTATGTATCTGTCTGAGTTCCCTGCCGCTCTTTGCGGATGACATGTCGGATGCGAGAGACAAAGCGGATTTCTGGGAACAGGGCAGGCAGATGAATGATTCGTTGTATTATAAAATCCTGGGCGGAGACAGTGTGGCGCTCGTCTCGGCGGGAACGGACCTGGATTCGCTGGAGATACCCGCTTATGCAACCTCTACCGGTACCGTGTACAGGGTAACGGCTATAGCAGACAGCGCTTTCTATAACGTAGGGTATTTGCGTACCCGGCTGACAAAAATCATACTGCCGAATACCATCAATACTATTGGGGCTTACGCGTTTGCAGGCTACAAAGTGTTGCGTGAGATATCTATTCCTGACCAACTGATAACAATGGGGGACCGGGCTTTCCTGGCTTGCTCAGTTCTGGATAATGTTATTATCCCGGGCACTCTGGTTACTATCCCCAACTACGCCTTCAGTCAATGCACTGCGCTGAAGAATATAACCTTGTTAGAGGGAGTAAGAATGATAATGCAAAGTACGTTCTCCGATTGTACTTCGCTCAAACAGATTACTTTGCCGCAAAGTCTGACAACAATATCACACTATGCTTTTAGTAGTTGTTCTAGCCTGAAAACTATTGTTATCCCAGATAAAGTATCTGACATCTATGTAGGCGCGTTCACAGACTGCACCAAGTTGACGCAGGTGCAACTACCTGCAGGTTTGACTAAACTTTGGTCTGCTGCATTCCGGAAATGTCCTCTCCAATCGCTGTATCTACCCGAGAAACTGACATATATCAGTGCTTCTTCGTTTATGTGTGATAACCTTTCTGCTGTCTATTGTGCGGCTACCACTATACCGAAATTACAAGATAGTACAGCATTCTATTTTTCCGATGCATCAGGAGAAACGATGGTGGATACGTTGTATGTACCATACCGTCTTGTTGATGCGTATAAAACTTCCGCATGGAAAAAAAGGTTCAAAAATATTATTGGATATATGTATGGTGAGTCTGATGTGTCGAATATAACCTCCAACTCAGCCTCCATCATGTGGCAACCGGACCCAACTGTCCAATTATATAAGATTGATGTGTTTCAAGAGACGACTCTTTTTGCCCACTATGAGGTGGACGGAGAGGGAAAAGTCATCTCGTCACAACGCTTTGCGCAGGGTGTTTATCGCCAGAAGAAAGACAGCACTCAGAGTTCCACCGACTATTTTGTCATTTCGCTTGGCGGACTCTCTGCCGGTACGGATTATAACTACACCATCCAAGGTATGAACGCTTCTAACGAAGTGGTTTATCACGAACAGGGCTCTTTCACCACTAAGACCGGTGAGGAGGCTCTATCACCCGTGGAGGCTGACAACTCCAAACGCAAGACACGCAAAATTTTCCGTGATGGACAATTATGGATAGAGCGTAATGGCAAGGCATATACTCTCACAGGAGCATATGTATCTATGCCATAGCGTGAAAAGAAGAATATATTCAAGAGAAACACTTCTGTTTGAATGGTGAAAACGAATTCAAAATCAACAAGAAATGAAAAAGATTTACTTATATGTTGTGATTGTTTTGCTATTTGTAATAGAACAACTGTTCGCTTATGATTTTACGGTCAATGACGTTAATGGAAACGCCATCTATTATAACTATCTCGGTGGAGATAGCGTTGCAATCACATACGATAAAATGCTTCAGAGTTCTTATGCAGGAGATATAGTTATCCCTTCCAATGTATTTGTAGAACTTTCTACGTATCGGATTACAAGCATTGGAAATTATGCTTTCTGTGGAGGCGCTCTAACATCTATAATTATCCCCAATAGTGTGACAAACATCGGGAAATCTGCTTTTTATGGGTGCAATAAACTGATTTCAATAGAAATTCCTGAAAGCGTTACTAGTATTGGAGAGACTGCTTTTGGTTATTGCAGAAGTCTTACATCTATAGATTTGCCCAATAGCATCACGAACATTGCAAAATATACTTTTTTGAATTGTACTGGTTTGACCTCTGTGACGATTCCTAATAGCGTCATTAGTATTGGTATTTCCGCTTTTGATGGATGCCATAAACTATCCTCGCTTTCCGTTCCTGGTAATGTCTCCGACATAGGAGAATATGCCTTTGAAAGTTGTTTCCATCTGGACTCTATTGTCGTTCCTAACTCCGTAACAAGTATCGGAGACAATGCCTTTTTATATGTCCGGAACATAGTTTATAATGGAGAAGCAACAGGTTCTCCTTGGGGTGCCAAAAGCATAAACGGCTGTGCAGAGGGGCCATTAGTGTATGCTGACAAAAACAAACAGATATTATTGGCCTGTTCCGTCACTGCAACTGATGTGGTTATTCCTGAAAGTGTTACTGAAATCGGGCCTAATGCTTTTTATCATTGTGAGAGCCTTTCCTCTATTGACATTCCCAATAGCGTCACAAGTATCGGAGAGAATGCTTTCTTTGTATGCAGCAGCCTGACATCCGTGACTATTCCCAAAAGCGTCGCAAGCATTGGAAATACTGTTTTTTCTAGTTGTAGCAACCTAACCTCTATATGCGTCGAAGTCGGCAACGCAAAATATGATAGCAGAGAGCATTGTAACGCCTTGGTAGAAACTGCTTCAAATACACTGATAGAGGGTTGTAAGAACACAACTATCCCCAATAGCATCACAAGTATTGGAAATGAGGCTTTCTTTTATTGCACTGGTTTGACCTCTGTGATAATTCCTAATAGCGTCACAAGCATTGGAGACAATGCTTTCAATGGGTGTAGTGCTTTAGACACTGTTATATGCAAAGCCATTGTACCTCCGATGCCAGGAACACTGCCTTTTGGAAGTATATCCCCGACTGCCGTTTTGTTTGTCCCCTACGAATCTATAGACGCGTACAAAGCTATCTCGGAATATGTCAGCAAGTTCTATGTCATCGAGGGTTTCTCGTTCGTAGAAGATATCACTGAGGAGTCCGCGGTGCTCAAATGGATTCCCGATACGGCAGTCACGCAGTATAAGATTGATGTATACCAAAACACGACCCATATTGCGCATTATGAGGTGGACGGCAACGGACATGTCATATCCGGACCAAACGGTTTGCCTTCCATATACCATCAGAAGATGGATACAACAACCAGTTCCACCGACTATTTTGTCATTTCGCTTGGCGGACTCTCTGCCGGTACGGATTATAACTACACCATTGATGGCACCAATGCACAAAACATGTCTGTTTATCATGAAGAGGGAAGCTTCACAACGCAAAGCGAACCGGTGCCGGGACTTGGAATTACCGAAACACCGGATGACCCGCGGCGTGCGCGCAAAATCCTGCGCAACGGACATGTTTTCATTGTGCGTGACGGCAAGACATATACCCTGCAAGGAACACGGATTGAAGACTAAGGAGTATCAAGCTATGAAAAGACTATCGGAATTAATAATTGTAATCTTTTGTTTCTTCGCCGGTGTATTATCTGCAAGAGCCGAGATTACAATGGACGAACGACTGAATGCCCCAAGGCCGGATACGCTTGGCGGTATAGGAGGAATATCAGACTATAGTTTTTACGATTTTATAACGATTGGCCACTATCCGAATGTTTCTGAGGATACACTGTTCTGCACGCTCAAAGGGGGAGACAGTGTGGCTATCGTAGGAATAGAACGTTATAATGGTTGGTCACAGCCTAATATCCCGGATACTACTTATATCCCGTCATACGTTAAAAACAGTGAAACGAATATAGTTTACAGAGTAACTAATATATCCGGCAACGCGTACAATGGTGTGCCTATTACGCATATTACTCTTCCCAAGACGCTCAAAAGCATAGAGAACTCTGCTTTTTACGGTTCATCACTGACATCCATTACTATTCCGGATAGCGTGTATTATATATCCAGGCTGAATCCTCCTTTCCAGTATTGTGCATGGCTGGACTCAATCAACGTGTCGCCGGCTAACGCTACTTTCCGTTCTTTAGATGGTGTTTTGTTTGATAAGGCGATGGATACATTGTATGCTTTTCCGGGAGGCAGAGTGGGTAATTATGCCATCCCTCAAAGCGTTAAATACATTGGCAGGCGTGCGTTCATTGGCTGCGGATTGATAGATACTATCGATTGTGATATCCCGGTACCGCCGACTTTAGAGACCAATGCCTTTCATGCAATGACGATGACTACCGTTCTGCGTGTGCCTTTCGCTTCGTTAAATGCATATAAGGCAATCAGCGGTTATGCGAGTGCTTTTGCAGATATAATCAGTTTTTCCAATGTGTCGGACATCACAGAGACTTCCGCCAAACTATATTGGCGTCCCGATACGGCAGTCACGCAGTATAAGATTGATGTATACCAAAACACGACCCATATTGCGCATTATGAGGTGGACGGCAACGGACATGTCATATCCGGACCAAGCGGTTTGCCTTCCATATACCATCAGAAGATGGATACAACAACCAGTTCCACCGACTATTTTGTCATTTCGCTTGGCGGACTCTCTGCCGGTACGGATTATAACTACACCATTGATGGCACCAATGCACAAAACATGTCTGTTTATCATGAAGAGGGAAGCTTCACAACGCAAAGCGAACCGGTGCCGGGACTTGGAATTACCGAAACTCCGGATGACCCGCGCTGTGCGCGCAAAATCCTGCGCAACGGACATGTCTTCATAATCATAGGAAACGAGACATACACCCTGCAAGGGCAAAAAATCAAAGACAGATGACTAAACAAGAACAATATGAGGCGCTACTGCCGCAGATAGAGGCGCTGGTGGCAGGCGAGACGGACCGGACCGCCAACATGGCAAACGCGGCGGCTGTACTGCACGAGGCGTTCGGCTTCTGGTGGACGGGCTTTTATCGCGTCCTACCTGCGGAGGAGGAACGCGTTCTGGTGTTGGGACCTTTCCAGGGACCGGTGGCTTGCACGCGCATCCCGTTCGGCAAAGGCGTCTGCGGCACGGCGTGGCAACGCGCAGAGACGGTCATTGTGCCGGACGTACATCTCTTTCCTGGACATATAGCCTGTTCCTCGCTCTCGCAAAGCGAGATTGTTGTACCCCTCCTGCGCGACGGACAGGTCATTGCCGTACTGGATATAGACAGCCGCGAAAGGAACACTTTTGACGAGACCGACAGATATTATTTGGAAAAAATTGCTGCTGCTCTTGCATAAACCGGATTTTTTTAGTACCTTTGCACGCAGAATTGGGTAAAGCTTATAGGTTATAGGAATCAAGAGTCAAGAGTCAAGAGTCAAGAGTTAGGACAAGTTACTATAGACGACACATTTTAGTCTTTATTCCATATTCCTGACTCCTTAATCAATTACCAATCACCAATCACCAATCACCAATCACCAATAACCAATAACCCGGAGCGTCCTTCCGCTTATCGGAAGGAGCGGCCTCCGCCGAGAAAGGTAATAATCATACACCAATAACCTTTAACCTTTAACATTATGTACATCGCCATAGCAGGAAATATAGGTGCCGGTAAGACCACGCTGACCAAGATGTTGGCGCGGTACTACGGATGGGAGCCGCGCTTCGAGAGCGTGAGCTTCAACCCCTATCTGGAGGACTACTACGGCGATATCAAGCGATGGGCTTTCTGTCTGGAGACCTATTTCCTCAAAGAGCGCTTCAAGGACATGCTGGCGGTCCAGCAGGCCGGGCACACTATCGTGCAGGACCGCTCCATCTTCGAGGGCGTCTATGTCTTCGTCCGCAATAACTACGAACGCGGAGACCTCTCCGAACGCGATTTCCAGACCTTCATGGAGCTCTTCGAACTGATGAAGTCGCAGATGAAAATGCCTGACCTGATGATTTATCTCCGCAAGTCCGTACCTGCACTCGTCGCGCAGATCCAAAAACGCGGTAGGGACTATGAACAGCAGATGGAGATTGACTATCTCAGGGGGCTTAACGAAAAATACGAGGACTTTATCTTCCATAAATACGAGGGGCGGGTGCTGGTCATCGAGTCGGACGGAATGGATTTTGAGAACAACCCCTCGGATTTCCGCACGGTGATTGACCGCGTCGATGCAGAGCTCTTCGGACTCTTCAGCGAACATAATTGGTCAAATGACAGAAACGAACACAATGTTTAACCACTATAACAACTCCTTGGGCTAGGAGTGCTCTCCCCTCGGGACGTGCGCTAACAACGTGCACACGGACCGAAGAGCGAGAGCAAGGCGAAAGATTATATGAGCGACAAGGTCGCGAATCATTCTGAGCCTTAGCTCGCGCGACATGCATATTGCAGTAGCAGGAAACATCGGCTGTGGCAAGACCACGCTGACCAACATGTTAGCCAAACATTATGGCTGGGAACCGCGCTTCGAGAGCGTGGAGTACAACCCCTATCTGGCGGATTTCTATGCCGATATGGCGCGGTGGTCGTTCAATCTGCAGGTCTATTTCCTCAACAAACGCTTCAAGGATATAGTCGAAATCGGCAAGTCGGACAAGTATATCATTCAGGACCGTACGATTTACGAGGACGCGCGTATCTTCGCGCCTAACCTGCACGACCAGGGACTGATGTCTGACCGCGATTTTGACAACTATCAGGACCTCTTCGACCTCATGACTACGCTGGTCAAGATGCCGGACCTGCTCATCTATGTCCGCGCATCCGTCCCTACACTCGTCGCGCAAATCCAAAAACGCGCACGCGGATACGAACAGCAGATCAAACTCGACTACCTCCAGGGACTCAACGACAAGTACGAGAACTGGATTAAGGACTACAAGGGCAAACTGCTCATTATCGAGGGCGATACCTGCAAGTTCGGAGACAACCCCGAGGACTTCCGCTGGGTCACCGACCATATTGATGCCGAGCTCTTCGGTCTCTTCCCGTTTGAAAGCGAAGCAACCACCGGAAAAGAGATAGCAGGGTGAGTAAGACTATCGGAGTAAAAGAGAAATGGCGTCGTCTCTGGCTGGATTATCGGTCTGAGTTTTTCTTTGGCGCCGTGCTCGGTGTACTGGTCGTTTTTAGTTATTGGGCGGCCTCGTATATACCGGAAGATTTCTTTGAGACATTTATCAACCCCGTGCAGTACGTCGCCCTGATCATGGTGTGTCTTTTCGGCGCTTTTCTGATGTACCGCCACCATGAGGGGATAGAAATGCGGCGTTCGTGGGGAACGGTGCTACTCATATGGGCATTGACGGATATAGTCCTGCTGATTCTTCGGTACGGGTTTGGATATATGGCGGTAGGTGGTACACCTGACGATCCGCTTTATAACACTTCGCTTACGATAGGAAATATGTTAGCATGGTTGCTTTTTATCTACCCCTCACAGGTCTTGCGACCGGGATGGCTCAATTGGGAAAAAGCGCTTATTGTTGTTCTGCCCATGATTATTGTCGGGGTGATAGACTATTTCGTGCCAGCCAATTTGATTTATATCATCATGCTTTATCCGATAGCGATTTTCTATCTCTTATGCCGTCATATCCGTAAGTATCGCCGTTGGTGCGAGGATAACTTCTCTTCTATGGATAATATCGACGTGCAATGGATCGTACGGTATCTGATTATGCTGGCGTTGTTGGGGCTGTCTTTCTATTTCATTGTGTTCAGGTATGTGCCGAACCGGATGTTCACTCAGCAATGGGTGTTTCTGCTCATTCTTGGGTATAGTACGGAGCAGATACTCTTCCGTAAGGATCCATGGGAGGAGTTGTTGAAGGAGGATGGAAAATTTGACAATACCTCTTCCTCTGATGAGGCGTCTCCGGCAAACAGACAGTTGTTTGAGCAATGGATGAACGAGAAAAAGCCTTACCTCAATCCCGATTTTCAACTCAATGACTTGCGCGCTGTGCTGCCGATGAACAGAACCTACCTCTCGCAGTTCGTCAATAGCGAGTATGGATGCTCGTTCTATATGCTGGTTAACCGCTATCGTATCGCCGAAGCGAAGCGCCTTATGACCGAGCAGCCGGATCTCAAGATTCAAGACATCGCCGACCGTTGCGGCTTCTCATCCCGTCGCGTCTTCTCCCAAATCTTCACACGCGAAACAGGTACCACACCTACCGAGTGGAAGTAATATGTGATTCATTTATTAGACAACTATCCTTTCTCTCCGGCTCTCCGCTATGACGCGCATAGGCTGATATATACCTATTCGGAGAAGGAAGAACCGATACGAAGCACATAAAAGGACAGATTTCTGCAACCAATTAACACTTCTATTTGGTTGGTTTATAGATCCTAACGCCCTCGGCAAACGAATGAAAAGTAAAGCGAAAAAGTGACGTCACGTGACGTTCTTTTTTTTTATGTGTCCTTTCAAAAGGACGTTTTTTGTAGTAACTTTGTCGTCGGAAACGGCAATCAACGACTTCACTACGCTGTAGTTCGTATAGTTGTTGCGTCTCCTCCTCTTCATGCCGCGAACACTTCGTTGGTTCACGTCATGATTATTATTAAACAAAAAAATTAATTATTATGAATGAAATTCAGAACCTAAATTCTTCGGAGGAGCAGGCGAACCTCCACATCGTGGAAAACATGGATGTAAACAACCTGCCTGAACTAATGAAATCCGTCCTTTCACTCGCTCACACGCCTGCCGAGAAGGACATGTTATTAATGTCCGCACTTACCGCGTGCTCGGGCGTGCTCCCGAACCTTTATTTCAAGTACGGAATCGGTGCCAAACGCTATTACCCGAACCTGCAACTCTTTATCGTCGGTTCGGCGGCTTGCGGAAAAGGTATCGCCAACCTTGCCCTGGAACTCGTCAAACCCATTCACGAGGCGAATCCCCTCATCATCCCGGGCGATGCGACGTACCCGGCTTTCTACCGGACGCTCGCCAAACAGCACGGCCGCGGCTATATCCATGAGTCCGAAGGTTCGGTCATCACCGACATCTGGCGTTCCTCTACCGCGAACTACAACACCGCCCTTCGTAAAGCGGCTGAGCACGAGACTATCTCCCGTGCCCGCTGTCGCGAAGCGTCCGTCATCGAGAACCCCCAACTCTCCATGGTCCTCACCGGTACATTCAGCCAGTACAAGGCGCTCGTGCCCTCTATCGAAAACGGTTACTTCTCGCGCTTGCTCACCCTCATCGTCGATGAACACCAAGCCTTTAACAGCCAATATGTAGAACCCTCGGAAAGTTCCGATGAAACCATGAAAACTTGTGCTGAACAGCTCTATCATCTCTATGAGAAACTGCTCTTCTCCAAACCCCGCGAGTTCCGCCTCACGCCCGACCAGCGTACCCGTCTCGGCCACCATCTCGAGACCGCCTATCCGACCCTCATCCGAATGCTCGGCGAAGACTTCCACTCCGTGGTACTAAGAATGGCGGTCCATATCGAACGCATCGCCCTCATCCTCTCCGCCCTGAGACTTTCTTCTATTACGTTCGAATTGGATTCGGACACTTCCTCTTTGTCGGGTGCTCGGGGCGTTAGACCCGAGAATATTGTTTGTGCTGATGAGGACTACGCTACCGCCGAACTCATCGGCAACAAACTCATCCTCCACATGGCACAGGCGTATCAGTTGGTAAAAGGAACTGAGAAAGTCTCGCTTCCTACCGTCAAACCCCTTGACCAAAAGCAGATCCTCCTATCCCTCCTTCCCGATGAGTTTGAATCCAAAACCCTCGTCGCTGAAGCGCAGGCTCAAGGAATCTCTCCTCGAACTTCCGCGCGTTGGAACGAAGAATGGATGGCGCATGGATTAGTACAAAAGATTCGGTATGGCGTGTATAAAAAAATCGCATGACAAACTTGGCAAGGTTGGCAAAGTCAACGCTAAGTTTGTCAAGTTTGCCAACTTTGCCATGCAAATTTTCGTATGTTCATTCCGTCGGAATTATATTCCGGCACCCTCAAATCTTATCTCTATACCGTATCAAATAACTTCCACTCGTTAGAGATAAATTAATCATAAGTTAAATATTCGTTAATTATTACCCTAATTATTACCTAAGAATCATTGTGGCACAATTTACTACAGAAGCCGGAATTGATGGATTGACCGGCCAGTTTTCAAAACACTCGCGTCTGGTGATGCGACAGAAAGAATGGCATTATCCGGATGGACGTGTCTTCGGATGCGGTCCGAAGGAAGTGTATGCGTATGAAAAACGGGATTATAAACGGGATCCGCGAACGCCTGCCGAACAGGCCCAGTACGAACGCTGGAAAGCCGTTTGCCAAGAGGCATCGCGTATCGCGAAAGATCCGAACCATCCGCGGTACCGGGAGATGGTGGAACGTCATGCTGCCCAACTCCGCGGCAAACCCGATCCCGTCCTCGGCAAGAAACGTATCTGTCAGTTCGGCAACTTCGTCCGCGCAGTACTGATACACGAGTAGGAAGAAACGCATCTTCGGGTGCGTTTTTTTTATCTTCCAAATCAAAAAAATATTGTACCTTTGCAGCGGATTTGTAAATAGCGATTAATATTAATACATATTAACATTATGAAATTCTATGCGTGAGTCCGTTTCGCGGCATTTCACGCTCATCATCGATGAGTTTCAGAACCTAATCTGGAGAATAACTTTGGCATGGCATCGCGTATCCGACCGATCCTTGCTTCTCCGAATTCGAAGATATCTTCCTATGAAATCACCGATCCGTTCCTACGTTTCTGGTTCCGCTTCATCTGTCCTTATCAGGCATTGATAGAGAGCGGACAATTACGCCTGCTGCGCGAGAACATCAATACGCACTATGAGCAGTTTACCGGGCGAACGCTGGAGCGCTATTTCCAGGCACAACTCATGGAAACAGGCAATTACACGCTGGTCGGTAATTGGTGGGATAAGCAAGGAGGTAACGAGATCGATGTGGTAGCGTTGGATGAGTTTAGCCATACGGGATTGATCGCTGAGGTGAAACGTAATGAACGCAAGCTAAGCATGTCTAAGTTAGAAGAAAAAGTCGCCCGACTTCCTGCCGGTTCATTTGGGAAATACCATTTCGAACTAAAAGGCTTATCAATAGAGAATATGTGATATTTGTAAAATTGACACCCTATAGGGACAATTCGTAAAAAACGCATCTTTGAGGTGCGTTTTTTTATTTATGTGTAAAAATTGACACCCTGAGGGTAGTTTGCGTAAAAAAATGACCTTAAAAGGGTACTTTGCGTAAAAACATGCGCGTGCGTATTGCGTACGTGCATTTCCTTTTATAATTTTGTGCACAATATTGAATTTTGTAAAGTAAAGTTGACAAAATTAACAAAATAATATTAATCAAAACAAATCAAATTTATGAACAAACTAAAGTTGTTAAGCTGGTTTGCGTTAATAGTCTTTAGCGCAACAGCATGGGCGGATTCCCAGTATTTCACCTACTTCAATCAAGGCAATAATGTCAAGAATCAGGTTACGGTGAATTGCGGGGCAGTTTACAATGAATATGCCCTCTTGAGGTATGGTGGTAAAAATTTGACTATTTCCGTATCGGAGGGATATTCGATTACCTCTATAAGGTTTGTTGTAGCTAAAGCTGTCGATAGAGTGACCATCAGTACTACGAAAGGAACGTTAAGTAACAACAGGCCTCAAACTGATGCTAACTCTTACGTCGAAAATGTCAACAGCACTTCTGTCACATTGAGCACCGAGGGTGAGTACAGGATTGAACGGATAGAGGTGAACTACAAGGTTGAAGTTCCGGTTGGTGCGATTGACGGTCTCACCGGAAAGAACGGTTCGTTCCGTGTCTGGGGATGGTCTTATGACCCGGATGCTGAAGACAGTTATGCTGTGACCATCCACGTGTATGTGTTCGACAATGCCACGGAGACCGATTTAGGCAAAGCGAAAAAGGGTATCAACGCCGGATCTGCCAACATCAGTCGTCCTGATTTGGCGTCGTTGGGTCACGGCACGATGCACGGTTACGATTTTAACCTGAGCTTGACCGACCTCAACCCGGGTACGTATTATGTCCGTGTTTATGCGTTGGACAAACAAGGCATTAGCAACTCGGCGTTGGCATACTCAGGTGACGTGTATGTGCAGGGGGCTGCTATCGGCTCTCCGTACACCGTTAGCTACAACGCCAACGGTGGTAGCGGTGCTCCGGGTAGTCAAAAAAAGGCGCAGGATATTACGCTCAAACTGAGCACTACCACGCCGACCCGCACGGGTTATACCTTCAACGGTTGGAACACGAATAATAGCGGAACAGGTACCAACTATGCAGCCGGAGCCAATTACACCGCCAATGCCAATGTGACCCTTTATGCGAAATGGACCGCGAACAAGTACACCGTAACGCTCAATCAACAGAGCGGTTCGGGCGGTTCGTCTTCTGTGCAGGCTACTTACGGTTCGGCAATGCCTTCGGCTACGATGCCGACCCGCACGGGTTATACCTTCAACGGCTACTTCGATGCAGCCTCCGGTGGTACGAAGTACTACAACGCCAACGGTTCTTCTGCCAAGAACTGGGACAAGACCGCAGCGGCTGCGCTCTATGCACAATGGAGCATAGTGACTTATACCATCAGCTACGACCTCAAGGACGGAACGGTGACCGGCAACCCGGCAAGTTACGATGTAACAACCAATACCATCACCCTGAAGAACCCGACCCGTACGGGCTATGTTTTCCTCGGCTGGACAGGCTCGAACGGAACAACTCCGCAGATGACTGTCACGATTGACCAGGGCTCGACGGGTAATAAATCTTATACCGCCAATTGGGGACCGATTTATAACATCACCTACGACTTAGCGGGAGGTAAGGGCTCTAACCCGGCTACTTATAGCCAGATATCGGAAACCTTCCAACTGGCAGCTCCGCAACGCCCGGGCTATAATTTCCTTGGCTGGACGGGCTCGAACGGCAATGTTCCTCAACTCATCGTCTCTATTGCTACCGGCTCTACGGGCGATCGCAACTATACGGCTAATTGGGCAATCAACCCGAGTACAACGGTGGCTTATCTGGATAGCCTCAATACAGTGGCAGCTCAAGAGACCGTTGCTTTCAACCGTCCTGAGGCACCGGAGGTAGCAGGCTTCACCTTTGTCCGCTGGGATGTAGTGGAAGGCCCGCTGAGCGAAGGTATCAAGCTCCAGGCTGTCTATGCCGAGAACAAACCTTCGGGTGCGCCCAAGAAACAGGTAGGCAAGTTCACGCTTATCCGCAAGGGCGATAAGAACGAGTATATTCTTCAAACTGCTAAATGAATTATACTATGATAAAGAGATTTTTTATCCTACTTCTTGCTATAGTAGCAAGCGTAGGGATGATGAACGCCACTCCGGCGGAGTTACCGGGTGCGTTTACTGTCAACAGCGGTGGCGACCAAGTGTATTTCTCGAAAGGAAACTTACAGGCAACCACTACCGACCTCGGTGAGCATTGGAGCTGGGACTTTGCAGAGCATCAGTGGGATATCATCGGTAACGCTGCTGCTAACAATTCTATCAATGGAAACGGAACGGTATCTGCTAACGGAACCGTAGACATGTTCGGTTGGAGCACCTCTGCTAACTATTATGGTATCAATAATAGTCAGGAAGGAACTGATTATGCTGGTAACTTTAAGGATTGGGGAGAAACCATAGATGACGGATGGCGTACGCTTACTTTTGCTGAGTGGAGGTACCTTTTGGAACAACGCGCTGGTACCCGTTATTGCAAGGCTACAGTGAACAGTAAGACCGGCTTGGTTATTTTCCCGGACAACTATTCGCATCCGGCGGGTGTTACTGACGTTGCAAGTGCCAATACAAAGAATGCGGACTTTGCTACCAACTCATGGTCTGGTGACGATTGGACTAACATGGAAACTGCAGGTGCCGTATTCTTACCTATGGCAGGTTGCCGCTTTGGCACGTCATTCATGTTTCAGAGCACCAATGGCTTTTACTGGTCAAGTACACCTTATGGAGACGACCAAATCTATCGCCTGAATTTCAAAAGTAGTGATATGGATCCAAGCAGCTGGTACGCTCGGTATGGTGGGATGTTCGTCCGTCTCGTTTACGAAGCTCCTGCTCCGGCAGAACCAATCCCCTGCACCGCAGCAGATCTTGGCAAGGTGCTCTGCACCGACGGTAGTATCTATGCCACAGTAAGCGAAGCTACTGCTGCAGGCAAGACGGCTGTAGCCATGATTGCTTACGTCGATACCGAGAACGGCAAGGCTCTCGCACTCGCGCTGGCAGATGAAAGTGGTGATATGCAATGGGAAACGGCAAAAACAACCGCACCTGCTCATACGCCTGCCGTCAGCAACGGCACATGGACACTGGCCTCCAAGGATGACTGGGACAATATGATCACCGCGGCAGGAGGCTACGAAGCTCTGCGCGACGGCTTCAGTAGCGTTGGCGGTACGAATATGAATGAGGACAAATACTGGTCATCCACGCCCGAGAACACTAATGCATGGTGTTACTACTTCAACTACGGCATGTGGGTTGACGGGTATGTGGATAACCCTTGCTATGTTCGTGCCTGTCTCGCATTTGACATCCCTGCCGCTCCGGCTTATGAGACGGTTATGAATCTGATTAACGCAATCGGTACAGTTGAACTCACCGCAGAGTGCAAAGCGAAGATTGATGCTGCCCGTGCGGCATACGACGCGATGAGCGACGGTGACAAAGCACAAGTAACCAATATCGCTACGCTGACGACTGCTGAGACGGATTACGCGGCATTGGCAGCAGCAGCAGCTGCTCCGGTAATTGCGCAAATTGAAGCGCTGCCGACGACTATCAAGCTCTCTACCTATTTCTCTACTTATGATTTAATGGTAGCTGCACGCGCTGCTTACAACGCCCTCTCTGCAGAGGTACAAGCAGCCGTAACCAACTTGTCCAAACTCACCAACCTTGAGGCCGCTTTCGCTGCTATCGGTGGTGTGAACGAGAAACTCTCCAAGCCGTTCTCGGTAGGAGAAGGTCAAGTGGTTTATTTCTCACATGGTAATTTGCAGGCTACTTACAACGGCTCCAATTGGAGTTGGGCATTTGCTGCGCATCAATATGACTATATAGGAGATGCTTCCGGCAACATCATCATCAATGGCAACGGTACGCTTTCCGGCGCTGGTACAGTGGATCTCTTTGGCTGGGTAGCCAACTCGAGTACTGTTTTGACAAGCGGCGTCGCCAAATACGGTGTCAGCAATAGTACAAATGTCGGCGATTACGGCCTCGGTACAACCGAAACCCTGAAGGGAGACTGGGGTGTTGCAGCCAACGATGCGAACATCGGCGGCTATAACGACTGGCGCATATTGTCTAATGATGAATGGGTATATTTGTTTAAAACAAGAACAGATGCCGCATCTAAATATGGATATGCGACAGTTGGTGGTGTGAACGGTGTTATCATCATTCCGGATGCATTTACCGACCCAATGAAGAATAAAGGCAACTTAGCATTTAGACCGCAAAATGTAGACAAAGGATACTCTACCAATGTCTATACCACCGGTGGCGACTGGGAGGCGATGGAAGCCGCAGGCGCGGTATTCATGCCCGCCGCAGGCAGACGATACGGTACTACGATGACTGTCAACGAAGGCACCGGCTTCTATTGGTCGAGTACCCCCATGAGTTATCAAGCATCCTATTTCATGGGATTCATGGGTTCGAATGTGGTTCCGAATAACGACCGCTATCGTTCTCACGGCTTATCTGTTCGTCTCGTCAGCAACAATGCTCCCGTAGTCTCTACTCCGCTGGAATACGCTCTGGCAGCAGTAGCACTTATCAACGCTATTCCGACGCCGGTAACGCTCGACGATGCTTGCAAGGATGCTATTGATGCAGCCCGCGCAGCGGTGGACGCTCTGGGTGCAAACGCCAACCTCATCGATGATGCGGATATGAATAAACTCACGCAGGCTGAGACCGATTATGCAAATGCTAAACAGGCGGCTGATCAAGCTGCGGCTGATCCGGTAACCGCTAAGATCAATGCCATCCCGCAGCCGGTTACGCTGAAGCTCGCTACGCGCGATTCCATAGAAAGCGCACGCGCGGCATACGATGCCCTTACTGCTGACCAGAAAGCATTGGTAACCAACTATGATGTGCTGACCGCTGCTGAGGCTGCTCTTGCAGCACTCAACCCGGGCGGTGCACAGACAGGCGCAGTGAATGGTAAGTTCTCGATTAGTAACGGCAACCAGATTGCCTTCTCGAAGGGTAACTTGCAGTACCAAGCATCAACCGGCACTTGGCGGTTTGCCGCTAACCAATACGATGCAATAGGTGACGATAACTCCAATATCTCTCCCACGTACACCGGTTGGATTGACCTCTTCGGTTGGGGTACGGGTAGCAACCCGACTATTACAAGCACAAATAACGATGATTACACCATATTTGTTGATTGGGGCGATAATGCCATCAGCAACGGCGGCAATGAAGCTAATTTGTGGCGTACGCTGACTAATAACGAATGGAAATATCTGTTCCAGACACGTACCGACGCCGCCAGCAAGTATGGTATTGCAACGGTTGCCGATGTACATGGTCTTATCATCTTGCCTGATGATTATGCAGGAACAGCTATCAGTACGGGTTCCGGTTCATGGGACAAGAATACCATCAGTGCTGAAGATTGGGCCGCCTATGAAGCGAAAGGCGCAGTCTTTTTGCCTACTACAGGCTACCGCTACGGTACGACTGTGAACGGTGTTGACGCGCGCGCTAACTACTGGTCGTCTACGTTTTACATGGATGGTAATGCGTACGACCTCGGCATCGAAGCGGGCTATGTTTATACGCAAGACCAGTACCCTTGCGGCCGCGGTTTCCCTGTCCGTCTGGTAACAGAAAATGCAGGAAGTCCTGC
Organism: Bacteroidales bacterium UBA3843; assembly: GCA_002392745.1. Classification (GTDB taxonomy): domain Bacteria; phylum Bacteroidota; class Bacteroidia; order Bacteroidales; family Paludibacteraceae; genus Colicola. The sequence goes on from DGHR01000016.1 coordinate 52,494, forward strand.
TCCGCTGGATTCCGCACAGGCTGTAAAAGACCTGATTGATGCAATCCCTGTTCCTGTAACGCTCGATGCCGCATGTGTGAACGCTGTTCAGGCAGCACGCGACGCTTACAACGCACTGAGCGACGAGGTCAAGGGTGCACTCGATGATGCTACGGCACAGAAACTGAATCAGGCTATCGCTGATTACACGGCATTGATCCAAGCCGGCGCTGACAAGGTAATCGCTAAGATCAATGAGATCCCGAGCCCGATGACCGCAGAGAATACCAAACTCTCTGTATATCAAAAGGTACAGGACGCGCGCGCTGCGTACGATGCCCTCACTGCTGACCAGCAAGCACTGGTATCCAACTATAGTCGCCTGACCGATGCCGAAGCAGCCTTCGCAGCGATTCCTCCGGTTGGAAGTGAAACCGTAATCACATGGGACAAGAACACCGGTATTGAAAAGATTTCCGGAACCACCACCAGTCCTGCATACGAAGGTATAACTATTAGCATCAAAGGTGGCGGGTTTGGTCCACAAGATGAAATGCTGCGTTTCAACATAGCAGGATTAGGACTCTCATTTGAGTTTGCCAATACTCTTGGAGGGAACTTCCAAAAGATAGTAATCTCTTCTACCAATGCAATGCCTTCTACACCTCTCGGCGGTATGGGTGAAGGTTGGACTGCAAGCAGCGGTAACAAGATAGCTACATGGACAGGTGATGCAGCAACCGTTAAGATTTGGGACGGTCTTACTGCAACCTCTTATTGGGATGTTAATACGATTCAATTCACGCTTGGCGCAACTGTTAGTGCTACAGAAGCCGCACAGGCTGCATTGGATAAGATCAACGCTATCCCGCAACCGGTAGTGCTGAGTGACGAGTGCAATGCCGCTATCAAGGCAGCGCGTGAGGCAGTAGATGCCCTGGGCGCAAACGCCAGTCTTATTGACGATGCCGACCTGCAGAAACTGACTGACGCTGAGGCAGCTCTGACTGCTCTCAACCAAGCAGTGGCTGACGAGGTAATCGCTAAGATCAACAACATCCCGCAGCCGGTTACGCTCAAACTCGCTACGCGCGATTCTATTAATAACGCACGCGCGGCATACGATGCCCTTACCGCTGACCAGCAAGCATTGGTAAGCAACTATGATGTGCTGACCGCTGCTGAGGCTGCTCTTGCAGCACTCAACCCGGGCGGCGGAGCTCCTGCCGGTGCTCTGAACGGTAAGTTCACTATTAATGCCGGCGGTGACCAAATCGCATTCTCGAACGGTAACCTGCAGGCTACAACTACCGACCTCGGTGCACACTGGACTTGGGGCTTTGCTGCCAACCAATGGGATTACCTTGGTATTGCCGTAGCGAATAGCAAGATTAACGGCAACGGAACCGTTTCTGAGAATGGTACGGTGGATCTGTTCGGTTGGAGTACGGCCGCTACCTACTATGGTATCAATAATAGCGATAAGTTCGTCGATTATCCCGGAGATTTCGTAGATTGGGGACCCAACATGGGTGCCGGTTGGCGTACACTCACGAAAGATGAATGGAATTATCTGATTGAAAATAATACCAAGGGTAGGGCTACCGTAAACGACAAGAACGGTTATATCTTCCTTCCGAACGATTGGAGCGGCCCGGCCTTTACCCCTGATCCGAACAACTTTACAACGAATGTTTATTCCGGCGACGACTGGACCGCAATGGAGAACGCCGGTGCGGTGTTCCTGCCTTGTGGCCCTGCTCGCAATCGCAACTCTGCATTGGTAGCAATGGATGTTAAATATTACAGTTCCACCTCGTTGAATAATGATAGTTCGTATGTATTCACAATTTACTACAATCAGTCTCAAAGCGCTTGTACCGGCACTAATCGCGCGTATGGTTGCATGGTCCGTCTGGTAACTGAAGGTGGAGGTGCTACTCCGCTGGATTCGGCACAGGTAGTGAAAGACCTGATTGATGCTATTCCGATGCCTGTAACCTTGGATGCTGCTTGTGTGAACGCTGTTCAGGCAGCACGCGACGCTTACAACGCACTGAGCGACGAGGTCAAGGGTGCACTCGATCCCGCAGACGTAAAGAAACTGACTGACGCTGAGGCAGCTCTGACTGCTCTCAACCAAGCCGAGGCTGACAAGGTAGTTGCTAAGATTAACAACATCCCGACGCCGGTAGAACTCAAGCTCGCTACGCGCGATTCTATTAATAACGCACGCGCTGCGTACGACGCTCTGACTGATGACCAGAAACTGCTGGTAAGCAACTATCAGACCCTGCTCGATGCCGAGGCGGCTCTTGCTGAACTGAATAAGGGCGGCTCAGCATCAGTGGACATCGTTTGGGATATCAACACAGGAATTAATGAAGTTGCCATCAATACTACCAGTCCGGCTTATAAAGGAATTACCGTTACTACCGGAAAGGGAAACAGGTTCTATCAAGCAACAACTGATCCGAATAGGCTGCGTTTCTTCTTTAGCGGAGGTGCCGGCAGGTATGCCTTTGCACAAGAAGACGGCACTCATTTCACGAAAGTAGCCCTTATCTCCTCTGTTGCAATGGGTGAGTGGTTGAGAGAGCCTTCTCGTATCGGTACCGATTGGGTAGTCAGTGATGATTATAAAAAGGCTACATGGATTGGAGATGCAGATACTGTTAAGATTTGGGACGGAGCCTCTGCGACCGCATGGGTGGATGTAGATTCTATCGTGTTCACCGTTAACGCTTTTTCTACTCCGCTGGATTCGGCTCAGGCTGTAAAAGACCTGATTGATGCAATCCCGACTCCGGTTGAGTATCCGACCAGCGGTCCTGCTGTCGCAGCCGCTCTCAACGCATTCAACCAATTGAGTGATGCAGCCAAGGGTGCACTGGATGACGCTGATGTACAGAAACTGAACGACGTTGCCACCCAATATGCAGCGCTGGAGGCTATCGCAGCGATTGAGAATATCCCGGCTGAGATTGTTTATGACCCGGCTGTCAAAGCTGCTATCGAGACCGCTCGCGACAAATACGACGCACTGAGCGATCCTTCGAAAGCACTGGTAGATGACGAAGTAGTAGCAAAACTCACTAACGCCGAGCAGGCTTGGGCAGATCTCGTAGCGCTGATTGAGCACAACGTAAGCTATATGGGTAAGGATGGCGAGCTCAAGAACGAGAAAGTAGCATTGCTCCATATCCCCGATCCGGCTCCTGAGTTCAACGGCTACGAGTTCGTTCGCTGGGATGTCAAAGCAGGCGACTTCCTTGAGGAGGGTCTCCGCATCAAGGCTATCTATACGCCGATTATTACCACCGATCCGGAGGCTATTGAGAACCTCGTTTATAACGGCACGGCTCAGACCCTGATCACCGCCGGTGTGGCCAAGGAAGGTCATATCGAGTATCGTATCAATGACGGTGAATGGAGTGCTGAACTGCCGAAGGCTGACATGGCTGCTGTTTACGCAGTATATTATAAGCTCGTACGCGAAGGACATGCCGACTACATTGCGGATCCGATCAATGTGACGATCGCCAAGGCTCCGGTTGCTTACACCGCTCCGACAGCTGTTGAAAACCTCGTTTATACCGCAGCAAACCAGACCCTCATCGCAGCCGGTCAGACCAACGACGGTACCTTCGAGTACAGTCTCGATCCGACCCTGTTGGATAACTGGAAGGCTGAACTGCCGCAGGCAAAAGATGCCGGTACGTATAGTGTTTACTACCGCGTAAAGGGTGACCTCAACCACCTCGATTCTGTAGCGGCTACTCCCGTTGCTGTGACAATCGCCAAGGCTGAGTTGACCGCTACTGCGGATGATAAGAATGTGACCTACGGCGACGCGGTACCGGAATACTCCATCACCTATACCGGATGGCAAGGCGATGACGATGAGACCATGCTGACCGGTGAATTGGCATTCGCTTGCACGTACGCTCCGACGAGCAACGTAGGCGAATATACTATCACTCCGAGTGGTGTAAGTGCTGCTAACTATGACATTACCTTCGTGAACGGTAAGGTAACCGTAGCTCAGGCAACCCTGACCGTTACGGCAGAGAACAAGACTGTCACCTATGGTGATGCAGCTCCGGAGTTCACCGTTACCTACGAGGGCTGGAAGAACAGCGATGATGCATCGGTAGTAAGCAACCTGGCTTACACCTGCGATTATTTGGTTACCAGCAACGTAGGCAACTACACGATCACTCCGCATAGTGCTACGGCGCTTAACTACGCATTCGTCTATGTCAACGGAACACTGACCGTTAACCAGGCTGCCCTGATGATCACTGCAGAGAACAAAGAGGTTACCTACGGTGACGCTGTACTTGAGTACACCGCTACCTATAGCGGTTGGAAGAACAGCGACGACGAGTCGGTAGTAACCGGTTTGGTTTATACCTGCGAATATGCTCCGACAAGCAACGTAGGCGAGTACACCATTACTCCGAGCGGCGCAGCGGCAACCAACTATACGATCAGTTACACCAACGGTAAGGTAATAGTAGGCAAGGCAGACCTGATGATCACCGCTGAGAACAAGAACGTCATCTACGGCGACGCTATTCCTGAGTACACCGCTACCTATAGCGGCTGGAAGAACAGCGACGATGCATCGGTAGTAAGCAACCTGGCTTACACCTGCGAGTACGCTCCGACAAGCAACGTAGGCGAGTACACCATTACTCCGAACAGCGCCACGGCTCAGAACTACGCTATCAGCTACACCAACGGTAAGGTAACCGTAGCTCAGGCAACCCTGACCGTTACGGCTGAGAACAAGACTGTCACCTACGGCGATGCAGCTCCGGAATTCACCGTTACCTACGAGGGCTGGAAGAACAGCGATGATGCATCGGTAGTAAGCAACCTGGCTTACACCTGCGATTATTTGGTTACCAGCAACGTAGGTAACTACACTATCACTCCGCACAGCGCCACGGCGCTCAACTACGCATTCGTCTATGTCAACGGAACACTGACCGTTAACCAGGCTGCGTTGATGATCACTGCAGAGAACAAAGAGGTTACCTACGGCGACGCTATTCCTGAGTACACCGCTACCTATAGCGGCTGGAAGAACAGCGACGACGAGTCGGTAGTAACCGGTTTGGTTTACACCTGCGAGTACGCTCCGACAAGCAACGTAGGCGAGTACACCATTACTCCGAGCGGCGCAGCGGCAACCAACTATACGATCAGTTACACCAACGGTAAGGTAATAGTAGGCAAGGCAGACCTGATGATCACCGCTGAGAACAAGAACGTCATCTACGGCGACGCTGTACCTGAGTACACCGCTACCTATAGCGGCTGGAAGAACAGCGATGATGCTTCGGTAGTCAGTGGTCTGGCATATACCTGCGAGTACGCTCCGACGAGCAACGTAGGCGAGTACACCATTACTCCGAACAGCGCCACGGCTCAGAACTACGCGATCAGTTACACCAACGGTAAGGTGACCGTAGCCCAGGCAGCGCTGACCATTACCGCAGAGGACAAAGTGATGATTTACGGCGATGAGCATCCTGAGTTCACTGTAACCTATAGCGGCTGGAAGAACAGCGACGACGAGTCGGTAGTCAGCGGTCTGCAGTTCAGCACACCGTACGCTCCGGGTAGTTATATCGGTACCTATGCGATCAACCCGAATAGCGCTACCGCACTCAACTATGCAATTACCTTCGTCGATGGTACACTGACGGTTAACAAAGCACACGTCTATGTATCCGACGCAGAGGCTCAGATAGCTAAGTTCGCGGACGGACACGCTAACGCAGTGGTACTCGAGCAAGGTATCCTCAACGGTATCAAGCTGAATGATCCGATAGCCCACGTCACCACCGCTGCCTTCAGCAGTGCAGACGTAGCAGAGCACCTGACGATCACGCTGTTCTACGAACTGACAGGTGACGATGCACTCCTCACGAACTACGACCTCATCCCGACATCCGAAGTCTTCACAACTGAAGGTGTGATCATCGAACCGTTCATCCCGGACAACGAAGAAAAACCGGAAGATGAAGAGGCTACAGTCAATGAGGGTATCGAGATCTATGCGTACGGTTATTGTGACGGTAGCGGCTACAGCCTCAAGTATCATCTCGAGAGCGGTAACCCGGATCAATACAAGATTGACTTCGCCGACAGTCGCTTCACCGACGTCGATTGGACCAACCTCGAGATTACCGGTAAGGACGGAACGATTGATATTGAGATTCCGGTAGATCTGCCGACGGGTGACTACTCGATGACCGTTTACTTCCGTGACAGCCGCTTCGACTGGCTCGAGAGCCGTCAGCTCAACGTAACGTTCCATGTCAACTTGCCGGAGACCTATGTTCGTCCGCTGTTTGACAACGTGATTGCACTCGTTGATACCTGCCACTGTCTGACCGATATCCAGTGGTACTGGCGTGCTAACAGCTCCGAACCGTGGCAACCGATTGATGGGGCTAACGGATACTACTACCACGTGGATGGTAAACTGACCGGTGAATACTTCGTTAAAGCGAACATGAACGGCGAACCGACCTATACCTGCGGTCAATCCGACATGGAGACCCTCTATGGTGCCGGTCAAAAAGCACAGGCTCCGGACGTACGTGCTTACCCGAACCCGGTTGAGAGTTCTACGACCGTAACCATCGAGAATAGCGAGGCGTGGAAACATAATCTCCGTATCGTCAATCTCGTAGGCGTCGAGGTGATGAACACGTCGTTCGAGGGACCCGAGACAACGGTCGAGATGGGAACCTTCAGCCAAGGCAACTACCTGATCTCGGTAGATGGTGTCACTGTTAACGTATTGAAGAAATAAGGAGGCACAATTATGAAAACAAATAAAATTATAGCAATCATCGCTGCTACGGCACTGACTATCTCGGTCAGTGCGCAGCAGAGCGTGCACGATAACTACATCGGTGTTAACTTCGGCGGCGGCCTCAACTCGATGCTCTATAAGCCGGCTAACGGTACGCAGGGCTTGGGATTCGGTTTCGATGCAGGAATCCATTATGGTCGTTTCTTCAACCGGACCGTCGGTCTTGGCGTAGGTCTCCAGTACTCATGGGCAAACGCTTACGCGACCTATAACTGGAGTGAAGTGACTACAGGACTCACGCACCCATCCAACCCTAATACGCCGTATGACCTCACGACCGGCTTCACGAACTTCGTGGAGCGTCAGAACGTAGGGTATCTCTCCATCCCGGTAGAGGTGCTCTTCCGAAAGGCTCTCAACGACCGTGCAGCATTCATCGCTGGGGTGGGACTCAGCCTCGATCTGCCGATCCACGGCAAGTACATTGCCAAGAGCGGTTCGTACAGCACGACCGGTGTCTTCCCCGAACTGGGATCCTACACCGTGAGCGACATGCCGGAGCACGGCTTCAGCACGTACACCACTACTCAGAACGCCAAGATCAACAATCGCGCGAAGGTAGGCGGTTCGGTCATCGCCGATCTCGGTTTCCGGGTTGCACTCAATGATAACTGGGGAATGTATTTCGGTCTTTATGCCGGCTACGGATTTACCAACTTACTCAAGGAAACGAAGACGGAAGAGATGATCATGATCAATGCTAACGATCCTTCTATTATCGACTACCGCGGAACCTTCGATTCCAACGAGACCGGTAAAGCCAACTTCATCCGTGCCGGTGTGAAGATCGCTATCGACTTCGGCTGGTGCAAGGTTGCCAAAGAGGTTCCTGAAGAGGAGCAGTTACCGACGGTAGATGAGGAAGCGGCGCGTCTGGCCGCCGAGCAGGCTGCACGTGAGCAAGCTGCACGTGAGCGAGCTGAGGCAGAGCGTCTGGCCGCTGAGCAGGCAGCTCGTGCAAAAGCCGAGGCGGAAGCCAAACGTCTGGCTGAAGAGCAGGCTGCACGTGAGAAAGCCGAAGCTGAGCGTCTAGCCGCCGAGCAGGCCTTCAGGCAAGAGATAGAGTCCTTCTCCGTTCATTTCAATGTAGAGGGAGCTAAACTCAAGATGCCGGAGGCTGAGCAAACTCTTGTGGATCAACTCTGCGAGAAGATGAAAGCGGATCCGTCCATCAAGATTGTCATCACCGGTCATACGGATAACTACGGCGATCCCGAGCAGAACCTCCGTTATTTCGGTATGAAACGTGCCGAGTCGTTACGCGATTACATGGTTAAGCAAGGCGTATCCGCAGACCAGATCCGCTGCGAGTCCAAGGGACAGACCGAGCCGGTTGCTCCGAACGACACGCGCGCCAACCGCGCACTCAACCGCCGCGCCAACATACGTTTCGAATAAGGATACATCGTTTGCGTAGAATAGGAAAAAGTGCTCCCGCGAGCACTTTTTTCTATTTACACAATTCATAGCCCTAAAAATCTCTGATTTTTCTTGCGTATATCTGAAAATTTTTGTACCTTTGCACCGTGATTCAGCATTTCTTGGATTACATATCGATAGAGCGGAAGTACTCGCCACGAACGGTGGAGGCGTACCGCGACGACCTGCAGGAGTTCTGCACGTTCATGGGGTTCGGCACCTCCGTCACCGACGAACAGATACGGAAGGTGGGCGAGGACGACGTGAAAGCATGGATGCTGGACCTGCTGGAGCAGCGGAAGCAGTCGCCGCGGTCGGTCAAACGCAAACTGTCGGCGCTGCGCAGTTTCTATAAGTTCCTGCTGCGCCTGGGAGCCGTGCCGCGCGATGTCACCGCCCGTGTCATCCCTCCGAAGGCCGACAAACCGCTACCCGTGTTCTTCCGCGAGGCGGAGATGGAAGCCGCGGAGAGAAACATGGTCCAGACTTCCGCCCGGGGAGAGGGAGAACTGGATTTCGATACCCTCCGCGATGCCCTTATCATCGAGGTGCTGTACCAGACGGGAATGCGCCAGGCGGAATTGCTGGGACTGAACGATGCGGACTGGGACTTGGACCAAGGGCAGGTGCGTGTGTTCGGTAAAAGGCGCAAGGAACGGATAGTGCCGATAGGCGACGCGCTGGTCAAACAGATTAAGAACTATCTTGAGGCACGGAATGCCGAAATATCGGAATCCCGGAATCCCGGAAGACCGCAGACCTTCTTCGTCAAGAAAAACAAGCAGGGCGAGATCGTTCCCATGACCAAAAACACCTTATACAATATAGTGCGCACGCGTATGGGAGAGGTCAGTACGCTCAAGAAGCACTCGCCGCACGTGCTGCGTCATACCTTTGCCACCACGATGCTCGACAACGGCGCCGACATCCGAACCATACAGACACTGCTGGGGCATGCCTCGCTCTCTACCACCCAGGTTTACACCCACACCACCTTCGAACAAATCAAACGCGTCTATATGGCCACTCATCCCCGTGCAAGGCAAAAAGAAAGCGGGGAAAATGAGAAAAAAGACTAAAAAATGCATTTTTTTGCAAAAATATTTTGTCATGTCAAAAAAAAGCAGTACTTTTGCACCCGCTTTTCGATGGAACGGATTACAAGGGCGTAACTCAGTGGAGTTTGAATCGTAAATCGTAAATCGTCAAATCGTAAACGGCTTCGCCTCTATAGCTCAGTTGGTAGAGCACTAGATTTGTAATCCAGCGGTCGTTGGTTCGAGTCCGACTAGAGGCTCTCGCGTTCGGCAACAAGATTGTGATGTTGATACCGCTTCGCTAAATCAACGGGAACAACTTGTGCCTCCGCTCTCCCCACTGCAAACGCTGCGCTGGTTTGCATCGGGGACCCCAAGAAAAAAAACAGCGCGTGATCATTGACAACGGGTGTGTTCCAGAGTGGCCAAATGGGGCAGACTGTAAATCTGCTGCTTTTCAGCTTCGGTGGTTCGAATCCATCCGCACCCACTTCGCGTTCGGCAACAAGATTGCGGCGGTCCATACCGCTCCGCTAAATGGACAAGCAACTTGTGCCTCCGCTCTCCCCACTGCAAACGCTACGCTGTTTTGCATCGGGGGCCCCAGAAGAAATCTGGCGGTGTTTTGAGCGGCGCGCAATGCGTCGCGAAAGTAGCTCAGTCGATAGAGCACTA
>DGHR01000016.1:62664-62822 GCA_002392745.1 Bacteroidales bacterium UBA3843
CGGGTTCAACTCCCGCCATCAGCTCTCGCTTAGGCGTAATTACTAAAAGGTGGGTCAAGGGTCAAAGCTGACCTGCCTTTTTTCGAAAACAAGAAAACAAACAATTTTATTGTTTATTAACGTTAATAAAAACTAAAGAATTACTATGGCAAAAGAAA
>DGHR01000016.1:62908-63152 GCA_002392745.1 Bacteroidales bacterium UBA3843
GTACCATCGGTCACGTTGACCACGGAAAAACGACTCTGACCGCAGCTATTACCACCGTATTGGCAAAGAAGGGTCTTTCGGAGCAGCGTTCTTTCGATTCAATCGATAACGCTCCCGAGGAGAAAGAGCGTGGTATCACAATCAACACCGCTCACGTAGAGTATCAGACCGCTAACCGCCACTACGCACACGTAGACTGCCCGGGGCACGCTGACTATGTAAAGAACATGGTTACCGGTGCTGC
>DGHR01000014.1:0-140049 GCA_002392745.1 Bacteroidales bacterium UBA3843
ATCCCCCTTTCTCCCTCCCTTGAGGAGAGGGGTGGGGAGAGGTCTCCCTCTTCCCTTGAGGGGTGAAGGGCTTTGCCCGATTGAATGTCCGCCGGACATTCATAGAACAAATCTTGGGTGGGGTTTTCTTGACCCTTTGCCGACACAAATACGCACTTTTGTTTGTGGTAAAGGGGGTGATTTCCGGGTGATTTCGGCGTGATTAGGGGGTGATAAGGGGGAGATTTCTCTTGCGTCACAGAACGATTGACGCCGAATTTCGGGCTTTTTGAAGAACTTCCCAAAATCCGATACAAATGTACAACAAAAATTTCATATATGCAAATTTTCTGGCAAAAAAAATGAAGTATATAGAATTTTTATTCTATGCTATAGAGAGGTCAGGTGGTCTTAGGTGCTTGCACATAGGGCCATCGGACATCTCTATAGCGAAGGATGTATCCTGCTTTATTTTTTTTGTCGGAAAATTTGGTCGCATATACCTTCCCTTTTTCGGAGGGTCCCACCCCACAGGGGAAGGGGCGTGCCGAAAAATTCATACGCCCCGCAAGACGCGGAAATAATCGTGCCCTTGCGGCTAAGAAGTAGCTACGGAGGGTCCCTTTAGGGGAGGGGCCGAAGGTACGACACTGCCCATTGGGCAGACGGATATTGATGCTCCGTGGCTCTATACAGCACTTAAAAGTGGTCCTTTCTCAAAAAAAGTTTCCCGTTTATTTGCGTATGTGCAATTTTTGTCGTACCTTTGCAGGCGATTTTGCACGGATGTGCACCTATGCGCAGTGCGCGCATATAAATTGTATAACCAAATTTATTCTTTATGATTGAGGTTTACCGAAATCCCATTTAGCTGTTTTTACGAAAATGCAAAAACCAGAGTTTATCATTGAGGTTCGCCATGTCTCGAAACAATTCGAGGATGGCAAGTTTGCCCTGAACGACGTCAGCCTGGATGTCAAGAAAGGCGAGTTCGTCACTATCTTAGGCCCTTCGGGGTGCGGCAAGACCACGCTGCTGCGGTGCATTGCAGGATTTCAGGTGGCAAGCATGGGCGACATTCTACTGAAAGGAGAAGATGTCACCAAAACACCCCCTTACAAAAGGCCGGTGAACACCGTATTCCAGAAATACGCCCTGTTTCCGCACCTGAATGTATTCAACAACGTCGCCTTCGGACTGAAACTGAAAAAAGTGGCGCCCGAAGTCATCAAAAAGAAAGTGCGCAGAGCACTGAAAATGGCCAACATGACGGGCTACGAGGAACGCAAAGTGGACACGCTGTCGGGCGGACAGCAACAACGCGTGGCTATCGCGAGAGCCATCGTCAACGAACCGGAAGTGCTGCTGCTGGACGAACCGCTCTCTGCGCTCGACCTGAAGATGAGGCACGACATGCAAATCGAGCTGAAGGAGCTGCATGAGAAACTCGGTATAACATTCATTTATGTCACGCACGACCAGGAGGAAGCGCTGACGCTCTCCGACCGCGTCGTCGTCATGAACGAAGGCAAGATACAACAAATCGGTACTCCGACCGATATCTACAACGAGCCGCAAAACTGCTTTGTGGCGGACTTTATCGGAGAAAGCAATATCCTCTCGGGCACCATGATCCGCGACCGGAAAGTGATGTTCTGCGGAAAAGAATTCGACTGTATCGACACCGGATTCGGAGAGAACAACCCCGTCGATGTGGTCATCCGACCGGAAGACATCTACCTCTGGAAGGTACAAAGTGACAAGGTACAAAGAGACAAAGGTCCCGATGCCACCTCACAAGCCGACCTGGACGAGGAAGACCGCGTGCCAAAAGGCAAATTCACACGGTGGTATGGCGAGGTGCAGTCCTGTATCTTCAAGGGTGTGCACTACGAAATGCGTGTCCTCACGCCGGACGGCTACGAATTCCTTATCCAAGACTACCATGAGTTCGTTCCGGGTACGGAGGTTGGCATGCTCGTGCGTCCGGAGGACATACAAATCGTGAAGAAGGAACACTACCTCTACAACTATTTCGACGGCGAAGTGACGAAGAACGGCAAAGTGCGCTTCATCGATGCGGACTGGGAAGTCAGCCCCAAACAAATCGAAGGATTCGAACCCGGAGAGAAAGTACAGGTCAGGGTGCCCTTCCGCTCGATCGACCTGCAGGACTATGAGGAGGAAGGCAAACTCGCCGGAGAGGTGCACTTCATTCTCTACAAAGGCAACCACTACCACCTGACCATCCGCACGGACCGGGGACACGACCTGTATGTGAACACCAACGACGTATGGGACGACGGCGACCGCGTGGGAATAGTGATTCCGCCCAAAGAGATACTGATCAGCAAAGCTGATGAATTGAGAATTGAGAATTGAGAATTGATAATTATGAGTAAAGTTCTTCAACTCGTTTCTTCGCGGCGCACGTGGGCATGGCCCTATGTGCTCTTTATGGTACTGTTTGTCATTTTGCCGCTGGTGCTCGTCGCCGTCTATGCCTTTACGGATATTGACGGCCACTTCACACTGCGCAATTTCGCCAAATTCTTTACCCATAGCGAAGCCATCAGCACGTTCCTCTACTCGCTGATGATTGCGGTTTTCAATACCCTCATCTGTCTCCTGATCGGGTACCCGGCTGCTTATATCATGGCAACCGCGGATTTCCGGACGCCTAAAGTCATGGCGATGCTCTTTATACTGCCGATGTGGATAAACTTCCTTTTGCGTACGGTAGCGACCGTAGAGTTATTCAACATGTGCGGTCTTCCGTTAGGCGAAGGAGCGTTGCTCTTCGGTTTGTGCTACGACTACCTGCCGTTCATGATTTACCCTATCTACAATACGCTCCAGAAGATGGACTACTCGCTCGTGGAGGCGGCGCAGGACCTCGGCGCCAACCGCTGGAAATGCTTCTGGAAGGTCATCGTACCTCTCTCTATGCCGGGAGTCTATAGCGGTATTGTCATGGTCTTTATGCCTACCGTCAGCACCTTCGCAATCGCCGAACTGCTCACGCATAACAACATCAAACTGTTCGGTTCGCTCATCCAGGACTATATCACCACGACCGACTTGCTCAACTACGGAGCGGTGCTCTCGCTCGTTTTGCTCCTTATCATCGGGGTTACATCCTTCTTCGGAGACCAGGATGATGACAGCCAGAAAGGAGGTATGATATGATAGACCGCTTCGCTAAAAGAGTAAAGACCTTGCTCGGTTCGGACGGCCACCGGCAGTCCTCCGTGCTAAAGGAACAAAGACAAGTTACTATCGGCCGATACATATTTGTCCTTATTCTTTATTCCTTATTCCTGACTCCGCTTTCCGCCCAGTCCAACCTGACATACGAACTCCGTATGGCGGCAACGGGAGAGGTAGAGGTGCTGGACAATTTCCCTGCATCCTTTGCCGGCGAGAAAGTGAATATTGCCCTATACGACGGCGGCAAATACGAACCTCTGCGAGAGGATGAGGGACGCGATACCGTGGACTTCATCTTTGCCCACCCGGGCGAAGAGAACCTCAGCGCATGGGGCGACAGCGTCTTCTGCTACAGCGAGAGCGATGAGGTCGTCTGGACAGTCTGGAGAAGCCGCAAAGAACCCAAAAACCGAAACCTCCGCGTATTGACCGTCAACGGCAGAAACGCTTTTGAGACGTACCTCCACCAAACGCTTGACCCGGTTCACAGCCACGGATGGATTTGGTTTGTCTTTGCCGCACTGCTGCTCATTGCCGGCATCGTCTATGCCGGGGTGGTCATTGCCCGTCGCAGAGCCGAGAAACAGTTGCCCGCCGTGCAGCAGGAGATGCTGCGGCGCCGCAGAGCCGGAAACAGACGGCACTATGGTTCGCAGCTCTATCTGTGGCTCTTGCTGGTTGTACTATATGCACCTATTGCGCTCATCGCCGTATTCTCCTTTACCGAAAGCAAAGTCCTTGGCAACTGGACCGGATTTTCTCTGGACCTCTATGCCAATCTCTTTACCGGAAAAGCCGATGCCGGACTCAATAGCGCGATTGCCTACACCCTGATTATCGCGGTGGTGGCGGCCGTCAGTTCAACGGTGCTCGGCACGCTCGCTGCTATCGGTATATACAACATGCGCTCGCGCCAGCGAAAAGTGGTCTCGTTCCTCAATTCGGTACCGATGATCAACCCGGATATCATTACGGGTATATCGCTCTTCCTGCTCTTCGTGGCACTCGGCTTCAGCCAGGGACTCGCTACCGTCTGTATCGCGCATGTCGTCTTTTGTACGCCGTATGTGGTGTTGAGCGTCCTGCCGCGACTGAGCCGGATGAACCCCAACACCTACGAGGCGGCGCTCGACCTGGGAGCCACACCTGCGCAGGCGCTGCGGATGGTCATGCTGCCCGAACTATGGCCGGGAATGCTCTCCGGATTCATTCTCGCACTCACTCTTTCCGTCGATGATTTCGGCGTGACGTTCTTTACCAAAGGATCCGGTGGACTGGAAACACTATCCACATTCATCTATTCCGACGCACGGAAGGGCGGTTTGACGCCGGAGTTGCGCCCCTTGTTTACAATCATTCTGCTCGTAATGCTGAGTGTATTAATTTATATTAATTTCAAAAATAAAAAAGAAGAAAAATGAAAAAGAAATTCCTTGGTACATTGTACTTTGTCGCCTTGTCCCTTATCATGGTTTCCTGTGGCGGTTCCAACCGTGCACACCAACTGAAAGTGCTCAACTGGGCGGACTACATTGACGAAGATGTCAAATCCGGCTTCGAGACCTGGTATTACCAGCAGACCGGAGAGAAGGTTGAAATCGTGTACGAGACCTTTGATATCAACGAGACCGCACTCACCAAGATTGAAGTCGGTCACGAGGACTACGATGTCTTCTGCCCGTCGGAGTATATCATCGAGCGCATGCTCAAAAAAGGACTGATTCAGCCTATTCAGAAAGACCTCATCGCCGACTCTATCTGGTATTTCGACAATATATCCCCGTTTGTTACCGAGAAATTCCAGCAGATGGCTCCTACGCCGGACATCAAAGTCAGCGACTACACCGTCGGATATATGTGGGGAACTACCGGCTTTATCTACAACCCGCAGTTTGTAGAGAGCGAGGACCTCAAATCATGGGGAGCAGTACTCAATCCGAAATTCGAAAACCGCATCCTGATGAAGGATGCATTCCGCGATGTGTACTCCGTGCTGGTTCTCTATGCCTTCAAGGACCAGATTGCATCCGGAGAAGTGACTCGCGACGAACTGGTGCATAACATCACACCGGAGCGCGTCGAGGCCGTCAAACAAGTACTGCTGCAGGCTAAAAAACAAATCTGCGGATGGGAAGTCGATTTCGGCAAGGAGGAGATGACCAAAGGCAAAGCATGGATGAATCTGAGCTGGTCCGGCGATGCACAGTTTGCAATCGAAGAGGCTGCCGAGATGGGGGTAATGCTCGATTATATCGTGCCCGAGGAGGGTTCCAACGTGTGGTTCGACGGATGGGTCATCCCGAAATATGCCAAGAACGTAAAGGCCGCTACCTATTTCATCGACTACATGTGCCGCGCAGACAATGCACTCGCCAACATGGAGGAAATCGGATATGTTTCATGCGCCGGTGGTGTCAACGCGGCCGCTGCTATTCTGGAGGAGCAGAACGACGACGAGGAATGGCCGGATGCGGTTGACGCCAGCTATTTCTTCGGAGATGAGTACATCAACGTAGAGGATGAACTCCTTGACCCGCATGCGCTGCACCTCAATCCGGTGTACTATCCCGACAAGACTGTCATTGACCGCTGCGCACTGATGCACGATGCAGGAGAGGCACAGGAGATGCTGCTCGAAATGTGGAATGAAATCAAATTAGCCCGATAAAAAAAACTTTTTCTCGTCATGACGTCATTACGACATTACGTTATTGCGATTATTGGTACGCTGTACTTTGTACTCTGTCCCGCTCTCTCCCTTTCCGCCCAAACAACGGAAATGGAGAAGCGGTACAATGCCTTGGCCGCCAGGTTTGACGGACGCGACAAACAGTTGCAACGCGACCTCAAAGCATACCTGCAAGCTTTCCCCTACACCACGTTCCAGGACGAGGTCAAGTTTATGCAGGGTGTGCTGCAAGTCGAGCGCGGACACTACAAACAAGGACTCAAAATATTAGAGCAGGTGGAAATGAAAGCCCTCGCACGCGACCACCAGCTGGACTACTCCTTCTACCGCGGATACGCCTATCTGATGCAGCAGGAATACCAGCGGGCGTCTATCTATTTCCACAACCTCGCCAAATCCGACAGCCGGTACGCCTCCCGCGGGGCATACTACTACGCCTACTGCATGTACAAGATGCAGAAATACGACAAGGCACTGCCTGCTCTCAAACAATTGGAGAACCAACCCGAGTACCAAGCTACCATTCCCTATTACCTGACACAGATTTATTACGCGCAAGGCAACTACGAAGAGGTAGAGACCCGCGCCACCACCCTGCTTCGCGAACACCCGGAGAGCCTCAATAATAATGAACTGCACCGGCTGCTCGGCGAAATCAAATACCGCAATGGTGCGTATCGTGAAGCCGCAGAGCATTTGAAACTCTACCAAAAAGCGGCTGCGGAACAGGAATTGGCGCTCGTGCGCGAGGACTTGTACATGCTCGGCACTGCCGAATACAAACTGGGCGAGTATGACCAGGCCGTGCTGTACCTCAAACAGATGAAACAGGAACCGGACAGCCTCTCGGAGGCGGCATGCCTCACGCTGGGAAATGCCTATGTCCAATTGGGACAATTCGAACAGGCGAAACTGTCTTATCAGGCCGCTGCCGGATATGGCATCACACCCGCTGTCACCGAAGAGGCATCGTACAACTACACCCTCTGCACCTACCAGTCATCCAGTGCACTCGGTGAGTCGGTGCGCGCCTTCAACGACTTCCTGCACACCTTCCCGGACTCGAAATACGAGTCGCAAATATACCGCTTGCTGAGCGATGCACTGATGCAGAGCAAGAACTATGCCGCTGCAATTGCTACACTGGACTCGATTCCCAACCCCACGCCTAAAATGCTGGAGACCAAGCAATACTTGCGTTACCAGTTGGGTGCCGACTGCTTCTTGCAAAGCAAGATGCCTAAGTCGGTGGAATGGATGACCGAAGTCATCAATCATAACGCCGAGTCGGCCAAATACACCACCGAGGCATATTACGTACGTGCGGAAGCCCAATACCGCCTGCGCAATTACAAGGCGTGCGAAAAAGACCTGCAGCTGTTCTTTGCGCAACCCAATGCCAAACGGTCGGACAACTACATCATCGCACGGTATTTGCTGGGATACTGCTATTTCTCGCAATCGCAGTACGACAAGGCACGAGATGCCTTCTCGGTCTTCATTGATGGCACGATGGCCACGGAACCCACATATGCGGATGCGCTCAATCGTATCGGCGACTGCTATTTCAATGCCCGCCAGTTCAACCAGGCTGTCAGCTACTACACCCAGGTCAGCAATCTTCAGGCCTCTGGAGCCGATTATGCACTCTTCCAGCGCGGTTATGCCCTCGGACTTCTGCGCAAGTATTCCGAGAAAATAGACGTTCTGCGAACCCTCGTCACCCGGTATCCGAAATCGGACTACGCGGACGATGGTGTTTACGAGATTGCACGCGCACAACTGCAACTGGAAGACGAACGCGGAGCTATCATCACATATGAGCAGTTGCTCAGCACCTATCCTCACTCGCTGTTGGCACGCAAAGCCGCACTCGAGCGGGCGATGCTCTATCGGAACCTCGGTCAGAACGACCAGGCTATAGCTGCTTACAGGCAGACTATCGAGAAATATCCCGCTACCGAAGAAGCCTACTCGGCACTGGACGCCCTGCAGGCCCTGTATGTGGAACAGGGACGTGTGGACGAATATCTGGCATACACCAAGAACCTGGCTAAGATCAATATGAACGTCTCTACCCAGGAAGACAGCCTCTTGTTCGCCTCCGCAGAGATGCAGTATATGCAGGCGGCCTACCAGAAAGCCACGGTCTCGCTGACCAATTATATCTCTCAGTACTGCGCCGGAGGAAGGTATTGCACCACTGCACGCTATTACTTGGCAGACTCTTATTACCGTTTGGGCAAGACCACCGAGGCTCTCGGACAATATGCACAACTGGCGGAGATGTCAGCCAACCCCTATCAGGAGGAGGCGGCAACCCGCGTGGCGGAGATATGTTACGACAAGGGGGAATGGGCCGCCGCTTTGGAGGCGTTCTACCGGATGAATGCACTCGCTTCGAGCCGGGAAAAAACGGATATAGCCAGGCTGGGTATCCTGCGGTGCTCTTACTTGCTCGGACGCCACCAAGCCACTATCGATATTGCCGACCAGATACTCGGAGACAAACCTGTCAGCGACGACACACGCAATGAGGCATTGTACAACCGGGCAAAGGCCTACTTGGCTGTAGGACAGACGGCAAAGGCGCAACCCGACCTCAAGACACTCGCCGCGGAGGTTCGTACCGCACAGGGCGCAGAGGCCAAATACCTGCTGGCACAGAGCTATTTCGACACCGGAATGGTGAACGAAGCGGAAGAGGAGGTAATGAGCTTCACACAGATGAACACACAGCAGCAATATTGGCTCGCACGCGCGCTTATCCTGTTGAGCGATATCAACCGCACCCGCAACGAACTGTTCCAGGCACGCCAATACCTGCTCGTTCTGCAGCAGAACTATATGGCAACCAACGACGATATACACACACTGATCAGCAAACGTCTGGCACAATTGGACGAATTGGAAAAACCGGTTGTTACCGTTGAAAAAGAAGAGGAGGATTGATTATGAAGAAGATTAGTTTCGATTTTTCGATATACCGATACAGCGGTATGCTGGTATTAGGTGCTTTGTACTTGGTACTTTGCCCCTTGGCCCTGTACGCACAGCAGGACTCTGCGCTCAACCGCAGTGTGACGGTCGAGCGTGATTTCCAACCTGTTATCCAGGCGGCCGGCAAGATTGCTACCAAGCCTGCTGTGGTAGAGACGGCTATCGAGCCGGCAAAGGCGGAATACTCCGATTTTACAGCCGACGTGACACCCGGCACTACGTTCAACCCGCTCTTGTCCCAACCCAGCCGTTTCAGCCCGGGCAAACAATACCACGGCTATATACGCGGCGCTTTGGGGCACAAGAACACCCTGCTGGATTTCGGTTACCACTTGGATGACGGCAAGAACTCTGTGCTGGACGTTTATGCACACCATCGCGGCCAATGGGGCCTGCGCGCACTCAGCCGCACCAAACTGGGCATTGACTTCACCCATCGGTACAGTACATGCAACCTCTATTTCGGACTGAACGGAGGAAACATCTTCTACCATAAATACGGCCGCATGTACGACTATACACTGGCTGACCCGGGAGCATGGATTAAGGACCGCACTGCGTACCCTACACGCGATTTTCAGGACAAAGACAAAACATCGCTCTGGACGGCCGAAGCATTCATCGGTGTCAAAGCCAATGCCAAACAGGATTTCCAATACCTGGCACAGACGGGTTACATGCTCTTTGCCAAACCCGGCGCAGTGGCCGAACACCAGTTGCGTACCCGTGCTTCGTTCGACTGGCACAGCGATGTACACCATGTAGGTATGAAGTTCTATATGCAAAACAACTTCCTGCAGCTCAATTCGCTGGCGGATGCGATTACAAACACGATGTATAACAGCCGCCATAATTTCCGTATAGAGCCTTATTATGCCTACAACGGACGCCGTGTGCAACTGCACGTAGGTATCAACTTGGATATGAATGTGGGCCGCGGACGCAACAGCCTGTCCGGTGTAGAAAACCTGACATTCGCTCCTTCGCCGCACGTTCATCTGGAAGCACAGGTGGCCAAACAATGGCTTACTGTCTATGCCGATGCACGCGGGTCGCATGGGATGGGGACACTGCAATCCTTTATGGAATCCAACCGCTACCGCGTCATACATGCCGGTATCATCTCACACCACCCTGCGCCCTACACTCCGATAGATGCGGAACTGGGTCTGCATATCCGCCCCTACCGCGACCTGCTGATTGAGATACATGGAGGCTATGCACACATGCTGGACCAGACGACATTGATTGCCACTACCGACAGTGCATGTTATGCACCCCACTCGCTGCAAATACCCCTGCAGGCCGGTGATTTCAGCTATACCTACAGCGACTACGGGCGCGGTAAGATTGGCGGACAAATCAATTACCACTATCAGGATATCGTGCGTATCAACCTCCACGGAGACTATTATTTCTGGCGGGCTTACAACCATGAGCACAACGCTTATGGCTATCCCGCTTCGTGCAGTCCCGCCGTGCAGGCGGTTCTCAACGACAGCGTGCATAATGTGTATGACCGGGCCAAATGGGAATTGGGATTGCGTATCGACGGACGTATCGACCGCCATTGGTCGCTCTATTCCGACAACTATTTTGCCGGCAGCCGCATGGCTCTGGCTACTGACGGAGAGCATATCCTGCGTCCGACGATTGAGATGGACCTGGGAGTGCAATACGAGATGTGGGTAGGCAAATCGAAGAACACCAAGGCCGAAACGCAATCCGTGAATGGTCTGCCTATGAGTCCCGAGCAAAAGCCGAACCTGGTTTTGTTCCTGCAGCTGAACAACTTCATCCATCGCAAGAATGATATCTATTACGGCTATAACTCCGAGGGTATCAACTTCCTGATGGGTGCCACCTTCCGTTTCTGATCCGTCGGACTAAAAAAAGCTCGTGGTATGAGACACACGCTATTCATCGTTCTGATGACAGCCCTCGCCTTGGCAGGCTGCACACGGCCGCAGCCGGTGCGGTATAGCCGCGCTGTGATTGACGCACGTATGACCGCCTGGTACAACAAGGACCGCTGCGTCGGGTTTCCCAATGCCAATTCCACCAACGGAGCAACCATGCCGGAGAATGCCGCCTCATGGGACTACGTACCGGGAGTGGTGGCCAAGGGAATCTTGGACGTATGGCAGTACTATCAGGACTCCGCATGGGCCGACGCCTGGTATCTGGGACTCGCACAATGGGCCGACAGTTTGGACAAGGATGAACTGAATGAGTTGGTCAGGGGCGGTATTCTGGACGACCTCAACTGCGCCAAAGTCTTCATGGGCCTCTACGAAGGAGCCAAACCCGGCGGTAAGTTCGAGAACCCCGAGAAAGCAGCTTTCTATATGGAGCAGATGCGCCGCGCCGCACGCGGATTGGCCGAGCACAAGGAGAAATATTCCATCGCTGTCAGCAATCCGGATGCGCCTGTCAACGGCGGATGGATGCACAAGGCTACCGACAACCCGGAAAAGAGCTATTGGGGCCAGATGTGGTGCGACGGCGCCTACATGGGACCGGCACTGCTGGCACAGCTCCTCGCCTATGGCGCTTGCGAGGATACAGGACTCGGTTGGAACGATGTATACACCCAGTTCACAGCCTCATGGCCCTACCTATGGGACGAACAGCAGAAACTGCCCTACCACGTTCTCTTCACCGATGTGACCGTCAACCGCAATGCGCGCACTATCTGCGAAGCCGGACACGCATACCCCTGCGCGGTCGACTCTGCGGTTTACCACTCGGAGGAATACTGGGGCCGCGCGGCAGGATGGTATATCCTGGCGCTCGTAGATGTGCTGGAGGCATATATGAAAGGACTAAGTGACGAAGGACAATGTACGAAGGAGCTGCCGCAAGCGCAGAACTTCGAAATCCTGCACGAATACCTCATATTGTTGGCGGATGGACTCGTGGCACGTCAGGACCCGGAGACCGGCTGCTGGTACCAACTCCTGCAGTATGGACCGGAGAAATGCGCCACACAAGGTATAGACACCACCGGCTCTGCCAAATACACCAATGTGGAGGCAGGAGGCACGCAATGCAACTATCTGGAGTCCTCCGCCTCATGTCTCATCACCGCGGCACTGCTCAAAGGCTCGCGCCTCGGCTTGATCAACCATGCCGCCGCCGGCAAGCGAGGCTTCGAGGGAATACTAAAGCAGTTCGTAAAAACAACTCCCTCCCTTTCAGGGGAGGGCTGGGGAGAGGCTAATATTATTAGTTCCTGCCAATCCGCAGGCCTCAGCCATGACCGCAACGGCACTGCCGCCTACTACCTGATCGGCAAGGATGTACCCATCCAGGATAATACAGAAGGAAAAGTCCTCGGCGCCTTCCTCATGGCTGCTGTAGAATACGAAAGACTCGCCGATTAGCGAGTCTTTCTCTTTGGAATCTGTTGTCGCGGGTCAGCGACTTATAGCCTCTTATTCTTTATTCTTCTACGCGCCTGCGCGAAACCTTATATATCGCGTATGCGCATAGGAGCAGCATCAACGGCAGCACCGCATCGCCCACCGGTGGTTCCACCAATTGTTTGTCCACAGGAGGATTGGATATATCCGGAGGTCCGGGCGCACGGCGCGGAGCACTTGCTATTTGCGCCATCTGGGGTGCTTCTCCTGCTTCCGGTTGCGCGATGGTGCGGGCGGATGCCATGGCGATAAAGGAAGTCATGACTGCTGCCTGGCTGTTAGCGGGCGCAGGATTCTGCGGGGTGTTCCGGCCGGAGGTATGAGACACAGCGATGCCCGCCATATTGCCTCCGCCTATAGACTGCACCTGAGCGCTGCCGGTTTTATATATCCCGTGCGCTAACGGACCCATGGGCGATGACGAAGACGGAGCTGCTATGACGCTCTGGCGGCGGAGAGACGAACCCGATGATACATGCTTGCCTCCTTCACGCCATTGACGGGCGGGCAGCATCGGCACTGCCACAGGTGCCGGAGACGACACCACGATAGCCGAGTTAACGGTCTCTGTCTGCGGATTGAACAATCGGCGTACTACCCCTACCAGTGAGAGGCTGCATAGTACTACTACCAGCACTATTACTATATGGACACGATACTTTCTCATTGCCGGCCCTCCTTTCGTTGCGGTTGCGACACTTTTTTGCCGGTCACATCGTGTATCTCGTTGCCACGGATGATATAAATCCGGTCGTTGAGCAGTATCTTGCGTACCGAGCCGTCCGTTTCGCCGGATACCTCTGTGTTCTCTGTTCCGGTCGGCATACGCGGCGGGTTCTTCGTTATCAGGAACCGTTGCTCCGGCGTGCGGTTAGTAGCTTCGAACGTATAGGTGTTGCCTGTTTTTATCTCTGTGGCCTCAGCGGTCAGCAGGTCGTACAGATAGATAGTCTCGCCTTGGTAATCGAATGCGAAGGTATAGACACTGTCCTCGCCTGCGCGGAAAGACAGATAGTGTTCGTCAGCATCCGCTACAGCAGCTACTGCCATGATATCTTCTCCTTTCACCACAGCCAGCATCGGCGCTGCATCATCGCCCGCTATCTTACGGCCGTCCCAACCGTCTTCATATTCGTCTGTAAATCCGGCTTGCGACAGGATATGTACGCGGTCGCTGTATGTATCGCCTGCCACTCTCAACACCATCACGTCGGGACGGTCATCCGCCTCACGCCGCGGTGCGCGCATCGGTTGGGTGGAGGTCTTGAAATACTTGGCGTCATAGACCACGCGGTTATAGACCAGACTCAACTGGGCATCCGCGGCCGTTGTCTTCACAAAGAAGCCCTGCATCGCCGGAATTACCGAATCTACGCCTATATACGGCGAGGAGTGGATAGGTATCACGGCATACTGTCCGGGAACCGGAGTAGCACCGACTTCCGTGGTATTGATTATCGTCTCCTTGTTGGTTTCCCACGAGGCGTATGTGCCGGAATGGTAGATATAGATTGCTTTCTCCGCATTCGTAAAGTCCGCATCCTGCATCTCTTGGATCTTGATGGGGGCAGTCCAGCTATTGGCTGCAAAAGCGAAACCGTCTCCATCGCGGTTGTCCAGCGCTATCGTTTGAGTCACCGGAGGATTCAGTTTGCCGGCATTGGTATAGGTCTTGGCCGCTTCCTGGGTGATACAGTATCCCTCAAAGGGCACCAGCACATCATTGATGTCCACCCATTGCCATAGACCGCCTAATCCGTCAGACGACCCTTCTACCCAGCGGCACATCCATGCCTCGTAATACATCCGGATGGCAGTCTGGCCGGCCTGGAAAGGTACACCCATATATTGCCATACGGGATGGGCGGTGTTGGATGCGCTGCCGCGACTATAGTACTCCACCGTTGCGCGCACGTCCGACTCTTTGTTGCCGTAGACGAATGCACCGTTATGGTTGGCATCTGCCTTAATCAGCAAGTCTTCGGCTTTGATGGTTATCGGCGACGCATAGCGGGTATCGTTCACTTTCATCACCAGTCCGGCGACTGTCAGACCTCCGGTAGGTTCGATAATCAGCTTGCCGTCTACCGGATGGCCGGACCCGTCTCTACCCGTATTCACTTTCACGCTGCCGGCGTGTGCGTCCTCTGTATACACATGGCACTCGGCGATGATACGCGTCGGGTGATAAGGCGTCGGCACTATATTATACCCCGGAGCCCAGTTCTTCGGGTTGTCCCATCGCTTGTTTCCGTCCTTATTATCAAATACCAGCGAGCAGTCTGCTACTTTGGATTCATCTGTCATCAACAGGTAGTCAATCATCTGTTTCATGATGATCTTTCCCGGATTAGAGAGATTGCCCATCTCATAGAAATTGATACCGTATAGCAGCAATCGAGCCGGGAACACTACTTGCCGCTCGCAGCAGACTATCAAATCGCGATTATTGTCTGCATCACGTACTGTTGCCAAGAAGATAAAGTCCGGCGCCTCATTGATAGTGAAGCCCTGTAGACCTTTGGCTTTTCCCGCGCTACTCAAACTGCTCAACACATTGACGGTTGTATCCGCACGGACAACAACCGTCTCCGCTGCATCGCCCGGATCATATTTGGCATTCTCAAAGATAGCGTGTCCGGCACAAAGAATCTTCATATCCTGTACTTTCGGACTCGGATCCTTCGGGTTAGAACCGATATGCCAGTTCGATTGATCAGCCACAAAAGCCTCAAAACTCAGTATCGGTTTTTTATCAATCATCGCTCCTAGAGCATTTGTATAACCTTCTCCTGTGTCCAAGAAGTCTGTTACTACCATAAGGTCATAATCCTTATAGTAATTTTCAATAACCGTCGCATCTTTCGTCGCATAGCCATTGACATACGTAATGTTATAATAACTGCTTAAATACGTTACTAAATCGCTGCATGATGAAGCATTATCGCTGTTATATGCATCAAACGTTCCACCCTTCGTTCCAGTAATGATAAAAGCAATTTTCGGTTTCTGACTTGCCGGATAGATACGGATAGTAGCATCCACTGTATACGTAGACGGTGTCGCGCAATCATTGGTCATCGTGAAGGTGATGGTCTTTATCTCTGTGGAGGTATTGTCCAAATCCGGAACGCCCTTTATGTAAATACGCTCGTCTACATAGAAATACGTACAACCGGGGATGTTCTCCGATGCCGATTGCAGCGAATAATGGATATCCGTGGTGTCGTAGTTGCACGACAGCTTCACCAGCGACAAATCTGTCTCTTTGCCATCCCAAATTGTGACTTCCGGCACTATTTTTTCCAGGGTAGGAGTGGCTTCACAGGGGGTTATCCAATATGCATAGAGTGTTGTCTCTTGGGCGTCTATATCCCAATTGCGCACGCTATATCCCATGCCGTCATAATACTGTGTGCCGGTACCGCCTGTGCCGGTATAGTAACCGCCGAAGATATAGCCGGTACGGACAGGCAGGGTGGCTATCTCAGGCATCGCTTCGCCGTAAGTTGCCACAACGGATGTCGTGTATTTGTTGAACGCTTCTGTGGCGGACAAGGTGATTTGTGTCAGTTTGGGACGAGTTATCTCGAAATACTGAATCCGTGTGTTGCCGCCTCCGCGCCATATATACAGGGTCTTTGCGCCTGCCAAAGCTGCGGGTACAGGTGTCTGGGTCAGCGTGCCATTCGGCAACACGGCTGTACTTCCACTCGATGGAGTTGATGTTACCCAACTGGCATTATTGCTGACAGTAGATTTGAATATATCCCCTTCCTTCAGCGGACAATCCATATCGACACGTATATATGCAGACGAACTGCTCTCTATTGAGATAGCATTATTATTGGCAATCTTGACATTCGATGCAGCACTTCCGCCTGTTGTCAGTGTTCCGCCTATGAGTGTAGTCAGATAGTTGGCTTCCGTGAATTCAAATGTTACATTGTTCTCCGTCACCGAACCATTGGTCAGTCCGGTTCCCACTTCAAACTTATAGAGCAAACCGTCTGTAGGACAATCTTCAAATTGGGCATATAGCGTTGCAGCTGTAGATACGGTATATGGATTGGCTGCTGCGTTGCCTCCGCTCGGTGCGTCGTACCAGCCTTTGAAACGGAAACCGTCTTTCGTGGCATGTGGCAGTGCAAGCGTCCCGCCGGAAACGGAATACAGCAGTTGCGTATTTTCGCCGCCCACTTTGCCTCCGTTGGTTTGTGCATCCAGCGTGATCACAATAGGACGAATAATCTCGAAATAGGAGATTCCTGTCGTACGTGCACCCGGTACGATAAACAGTTCTGTTTTCCCGTCAAATGCAGCGGTAGCAACCACTTGCTGTATTTCGGTCTCCGACCTGCTTGCATTCAATGTTAACTGGTCGTCAGAGGTATTATAAGAAGTATGACGCAGATAATTGTACTTGCTGTTGCTTGAAGAATAGTTGTTGAAGCGAATCAAGTCGCCTTCATGTATCGGACAATCAAGTGTAATGACAAGTACGCCTCTATCTCCATTATTATAGGTTATTCGGCCTCCGGTGAATGCCAAATTGGTCCAAGAGGAATTGTTGGTAATATAGCCCTCCAGCGTACCGCCAATCAGCGTACTCAGTTGCGCCGGGGACACTATTTGTACCGGGTTGTTGCCCGAAGAACAGATGGAGCCGTCCGAAACACTGCTATTGACATCAAACCGGTAGAGTGTCACACCGCTGTTCGGGGCCGGACATATAATCCACTTCGCCCAGTACTCTTTGTCGCCGGTGTCCGTGCCGGACACTTCTGTCACTGCCGAACCGCTCAGACTGCTGTTGTCGTACCATCCGCCGAAGTCCGCACCGGACTTGCTTACATCGGTCGGCAGCGTGGCGCCTGCGCCATAGGTATAACTCGTCACATTGCCTGCGTTGACGGTACCGCCGTTGGTATTCAGTGTTACGCTGTATGTCCGTGCGGTACGCGTGAAGTTTGCCGTTACGATGGCATCCGCCGTTACTGTGGCAGGCAGACCGCTCCAACTGTCAAACGCGTATGTATATTCTGCCGTAGTGGCGGCTGGAGTAGCTGTCACGGTTGTACCGTTGACGGTATAGGTGTTTGCACTGCTGATTGTCGCGGTTCCCGGCGTTATATCATCCACACTCGCTACATCCACTATACCGTACCCTGCCGGATTGACCGTATTGGTCAGTGTATATTTGGCAGGCTCCCAGATGGCATAAAGTGTGCTATTTCCGGTCATGGTGACGCTCTCTTGGTCGTCATACACCTTGCTGCCGCTCGGGTCTGTCGCCCAACCTGCAAACTCATAATCAGTCAGCGAGAAACTGTTTGCCGTCAGCTTAGCCGCAAAGCCGTCATAGAACGACTGGGGCTCCATCGTGCCGGTTGCCGAAGCATTGTTCTTGTCGAACGTGACTGTGTATTTGGTCAATGTACGGCAGACGGAGATGGATTTCACATACGGATTCTGGTTCACATTACTATTACGGGCCACATAGATGGCATCGCAATCGGAGGTCAGCGTAAACACATTGTCCCCTACCACCACGTCTCCGACGGCTATAGAAGCTACTGCGGCACCAGTTTGGGATGCAGATAGGTGCAGGCCTTTATCGCCTTGGTCGCTCTTTTTAGTAATGGTAACTGTCACTTTGTCTCCGGTCTTGAATTGCCCGGTAGCCAAAGCCACACCTACATACTGGCCGTTTCCGCCCAATTTATATCCGCCATCAACCGGAGAACTGGAAACATTATAGTACACATTTCCGCCCACCAGATTAGTCTCGTCTGCCGGAATGGCTACAGTTATATCCTTGCCTGCAGTCACGCTGCTCATTGTATAGGAAATCAGCGTGACGCACTCCTTGACCGTAGGATCAAAGGTAGCCGCAAAACTCGCTATTGCGGATTCACAACCATCTTTGACGGCATAGGCCTTTACGGTGCAATCTGCCACGATTGACACACTTGTGCCAGACGCACTGCCGGTCGTCGGGTCAGACCCGTCCGTTGTATAATAGATGGTTGCTCCGGCGGTTGCCGTTGCCAAATTGACCGTATTATCCGTTTGCGTGATAACCGGCGCTGCGACAGCCGGATTGATTGTTACCACAGCATCATTAGAAACAAGGGACATGGCAATCTTTCCATCCTCTGTATTGGTTACCTTACAAGCATAGGTGCCGGCTTCAGACGGCAGATATGTAGCCGAGGTAGCACCCGATATATCTACGCCGTCTTTTCTCCATTGATAGGTCAGCGTTCCTGAACCGGATGCCGTGACGCTCAATGCACTCACTACATCTCCGGCGCAATAAGTCTTACCTGCGGGTTGTACGGAGATAGTGGGTATTTCGGATGGCGGCACTTCTGATGTTACCGTTACTGTGATGATACTCGATAGTATCGGTTCGCCGCACGTACCTTCCACGCGTACGCGATAATAATAGGTGCCAAGCGCAGCTTTCGAGTCCGAATAGGTAGCACTCGTTGCGCCGGCGATAAACACGGTGTCGGTGCCGGTGCTGCCGCATGTGTACCAACGATATGCCAACTCATTGCCCGCTGCAACCATTCCCGTACCTACGGTAAACGATACATTTATCTCTGCGGCAACAGCCAAAGCCGGTTGGGTGGTAATCGCCGTTGTGGGATATACCACTACCGTGGCGGTTTTATTCATCTGGAGTTCGGTGTACGTTGCATTCTCAACCGCCCAAACGGTATATACACCGGAGCCCTTGCCTGTCCATTCGAGCGCGCTCCCCGTACCCGGCAGGGCTGAACCGTCATTCACGCCGTTGTTCTTGAGCTGATAATCCACGCCGACTTGACTGCCGGAGAGGGTTATTTTAGCGGTCATGGAACCTACACATTCACCTTCAGCCACTGCGCCCACATTGTAACTGTTCGGCGTCAGTTTGGTAGTGGTGAAGGACGAGCCTGTCAATGGTATCCATTCGGATTTATGGTCTGCATCACATACGGCACGTACCCATGCATAATAGGTAGTAGATGCTGTCAGGCCGGAAATAGTCGGAGTTTTGGTTGTTACCGTCTCCGTAGCGGCCGTTCCGGCTGTAGGCGCACTGCTGCTCATTGAATAGTATAAGTCGTATGATGCAGCATCTGCGTCATCCGTTATGGAGAAAGTAGCCGTTGAGCCTGCTACGGTTGTAGTGGCAAACGCCGTTGGAGCAGCGGGGTCAGTGCAGGGTATTGCTGCAGCCACCGTTCCGGTGATAGTAATTGGTTTTCCAATTCGATAAGTTCCAGCACCTCCAGACCTACAAGCGCTCAGTAATAACGTAGTTGTTCCCTTGAAGCTCATATTATATGCAGGGAACGTGATAGCTGTCAACGTACCATCACTGGTAGGCACAACATCATGACTATTCAAAACATTACCATACTCATCCGATAAAGTTGCCGTAAAAGTAAAATCACTAGTGCTTACAGATGCCAATTGAATAGAAATAGCTGTAGGTGTAAACTCATATCCATCTTTTACCTCAAATACAAACTTCACCCCTTTGCCTGCTGTACAGTTGGTTGCATACTTACCGGAACGATCTGTTTTCGATATATCGCTTACTGTACCTGCGCCATCGGAAGTTTCTCCTACAAGTCCGGAGATATAGAATGGCATCGTAGTTGTCTGGGTTGCAGGGGTATTCTTGACTTCCACGTTGAAAACGACATCTCCAGTCAACCCTGCCACCCAATTTGCAGTCAGTGTAACAGTTCCGGCAGGCATTTCGAAGGTCTCGCCAGGCTGTCCACTCGTCTTGCCACCAACTCCGGCAATTATCCAATTAGAGAAATACTTACCGGAAGGAGCTGTAAACGCCGGAGCCGGAATAGTGACCGTTGCGCCTTCGACTTTCTGCAAAGTGGTCATTGTGCCGGTCGCTCCGGTACCGGCAGCAAATTCAACATTATATTTAGTAGCTTCGGAAACAGTAACAACATAAGCGCTTTCGTTGCTTGCAGCAGAACAATCTGACTTTGTCGCCTCACACCAATAGTTTCCTGCATCGGCGGTCGTACAAGAAGCCTTGCTGAAACTAGAACCTGTTCCAATTGAACCGGCGGACTTAGCCGTTGCCAAATCTGCACCCTTGTACCAGTTATAAGTAATCGTTCCGTTTCCGGCTTCCAGTGCTGCCGACAATTCAATCGACTGTCCTTCCGTATAGGCTTGTGTTCCACTTATGCTCAATCCACTCGGACAAATGGAAGTTATGCTACCTGCAATTAATTCTATCGCATACAATTGAACATCACCTCCAGTGGCAGCAATCGTAATCAAATATTCTGTACTCGCTGTAAATCCCGTATACTGCAAAATGAAACTACCACTATTACTGCTACGAGTCATAGAAGCCAGAGGCGCTCCGTATTCAGTATTTTCATTTAAAGAAGTAGAATATTCTTGACCATAAATGGCACATCCCCTACCAGAACTACCTGTTACACCATGTGCAATTATTCCCGTAATGCCAGTAATACGCATATGAATTACATACTTCCCATTTTGGTCGTATTTCGCCGTAGAAGGGACCTGAATGGTTTGCATATTCACATTACTACTAATTGTAGCAATATTATCAGTAATCTCATTGGGATTGCCGTTAGAATCACCATTCACGTTTGTATATTTCCTACCACTTGTAGAACTGCCTCTTGGATTAACGATCCACATTCCTGTAGTAGTTGCATTTGCTCCTGATATCGTAGAATAATCAATCGTCTCATTTGCAGTAACTGTTTTCTGCGAACCTGGGATATAACTCGTTCCCCACACATTTCCGACACTCAGGCACAGCAAAACCAGCAAACTCACCGAGTTGCGTACTATCGAGCCTACATTTGCACTTGATTTTTTTCTTGCGAAAAGCAGTGAACAAAGTAAAGTAAGAAGGCTATGGTTTTTCATATGGATTCAGGATTTAATTATTCAACGGTTATTTTGATACATCCGCAGGGCTCTGCCGCAGCCGGCGGATATGCCCGCTCGTACTCTACGGCAGCGAGGATAAAGGCGCCTAAAACCTTGCCTTCTGTATAGGTATTAATTACTTTCGTGTCATTGTTGCTGTTTTCCGCCAAATAATACTTAGCCGAACCGTCGCGGTCACTGCTCAACCCGGCAGAAGCGCAACACTTGATAATGGAATACGCATTACCGTCATCCTCTCCGCCGGTATTCTTTACTATAAACTGCTCTACAAAACCTTTGTAGGCTTTCTTTGCCTTAGCTTCGTATTTAGACTTACTGAGATAACCCAAGCGCATACCTTTGAGGAAGGTGGCCGTAAAAATAGCCGAAGCGGAAGACTCCAAGTAGTTGGCAGTGGAGCAGCCATCGGGCACTTTGCCGTTTTTGTATTGCAGCAACTGGCACCAGCAGCCTGTGGTAGGATCCTGCTTATCCAAAAGCCCATCTGCTACAGCCTCCAGCTGGCGGAGAAACTCATCATAATCGGCATCATGTTTACCTGCTTTGTCCATCTGTTCCAATATATCCACCAATGCAAAGAAATACCAACCGGCGGCACGCCCCCAATATTCCGAACTTACTCCATAGTGAGGATTAGTGGAATAATCTCCCGTATGATCAGCCCAATTGGTTGTCTGGCTGCTCGTCGGATTAGCAGAAAAGGCATGGTAGAGCAGTTTCTTTTCGCTATCCCAAAGCCTGTTCCAGCACATGTCAAACTGCTTGCGGATAATCGCCCAGTCGCCTGCCGCTGAACCGGAAATATAGCGTCCGTCAGCTACCATCATCGCTAACAATGCAGGTCCCATATACTGGCCGTCCAACCATAATTGGTTCTCATAATTGTCTTTATGCCACCAACCGCCTTCATAGGTACTGCTGTTTCCGCAGAAAGTATTGGAGGTTGACGAAGATATAGAACAAGTACTGTTGTGCTTACTCAATCCTGCAAGTGCTTTGGTCTTGGCTGTCTGGCAATTGCTGGCGGTGGTACTATTCTCATAATTCCTGCCGTCCACCTCTCCCAAGCCTCCTGCTTTGGTAATATCATACAGCCCGAAATAGAGTTTGCAGGCGTTCAGGTCGTCCAGCGACTTGCCATCACGGTCACCATTATAATACCTGTTTCCGAACTCCTCCACACTCTTGAACCATGAATAAGCATCTTCTCTCAGCCCTTCGGTATTATAATGCTGCTGAATAGCCTCCAGTGTGGCCTTGAAAACCAGACCGTTCACATAGTCAAATCCGCGGCTACTGACATATTCGCCGGTGCTTACTGTGCCTGTTGAGGCATCATACCGTCCCAGACCGCCCACCTTGCCGGTGTTGCAGTGGAAATGGTATAGGTTGCTGTTGATAATCAACTGCGAGTAATATACCGTTGGGTCAAACTCAATGTGGTTTTGCGCGGCTCTTACCTCCGGCACACAGGCGACTAATACCAAAAGGCCTGTGATGATTAGATTCTTTTTCATTGATTGTGTATTTTGCAGTTGTTCGCAATCATTCTTGCGACCATCTCGTGAACGTCTTAATAGGATCGCTTTACGCTTCCTTGCGCCTGCGCGATACCTTATATATCGCGTACGCGCATGCAAGGAGCGTCAGCGGCAGCAACACATCGCCGAGAGGCTGTTGTGTCTGCGGGTCCAATTGCTCACCTGGCGTTCCCGGACCGCCGGGTGCTCCACCCGGCGCACGCCGCGGACCGGATGGGGCGTTGGATGCACCGCCCATATAGGCGCTGCCGTCCACCGAGCCGTCGGCATTCAGCATCGGCGTGGCAGACTCTTCAGCCCATGAATGGGGAGCCAGCGAGCTGGTGGAATAGAATGCGGCAGCCGGGGCAGCTACACCATAAGAAGTAGTACTTTGTACATTATTCATCATCCCTTTGTACTTCGTTTGGTATCCCACTGCCCATGTCTGCGCTACGCCAAGCGTCCAAAGCAACCCGATAACCAATAAGCAATTAGCAATTACCAATATCTTTGTGTCTTTCATAATAGTTTCTCCTTTCTCTAAACTCTAAATATTCCACACTAAACTATTATTTGACAACTTTTCCGGTTGCGTCATACAACATTCCGTTGAGCAGGATATACATCTTATCCTCGATTAGCAATTTTCTCGCCTTGGTACTTGATACTTGGTCGCTTGATACTTGGTCTACGCCTGTGGCAATCTGAGGTGCCTTGCGCGTCAGCACGAAGCGTTTGTGAGGCGATTTGTCGTACGTGGTGAAATAGTACTCGTTGCCGGTTACCACTTGCGTATAGGTGTTATTGTCCGTATCCAGCAAGTAGAGCGGCTCTGCCTCCTCGCTGTAGGTGAATTCGAAGCGGTATTCGCTGTCTTCGCCTGCGCGGAAGGTTATCTGTGTTCCTTCGAACTCCGGTATTGCACTCACTGCCTCGTCCACACCTGCTTCGTTGGTAATATACACCATCGGCGAGAGGTCGCTTCCGCCCCATGCTTCGCCGTCCCAACCGCTTTCGTAGCGGCGTGTAAAGTCTTCACGCTCCAAGACTACCAGACGGTCGTCATAGCGGTTGCCGCGGGCTATGATTTTCAATACCTCCGGTTCGTTGTCACCTGTCTGTACACGCTTCGGTGCATGCATACGCCCGCTGATCTTGTTGGTGCGGGATGTACCGCGCACATGACGGTCGTAATCCAAATGCAGCGTGCCGGCTGTCGTGGACCATACATAGAATCCTTGCATCGAAGGAATATGGTCATCTCCTGTATATGGAGCAGAGTGGATAGGCACAGAGACATACGTACCTGCGGCCCAACGGTCACCTCCATTAATTGTTCCGGTACCATTGACATCACTTCCTGTATTGAAGAAATAAATGGCTTTATCCGAAATGTTTTCCATATCATCATCCGTAATAGCATTGATATCAATCGGCGCTACCCAACTGTTGGCTGCTACTACGTACTTGTTCGCCGGAACATCGATATCCGCTGAAGTAGTGGCGGCCAGTGTTCCGCTCATGTCGAATACCACAGGAGCAGACGGGTGCGTTACGCAATACCCGCGGAACGTTTGCAGCGGACCGCCGTTAGGGATAACCACCCAGCCTTGGCTGCCTGTATCATACTGATAGAGCCAGCTGCCATAATAGTTGCTTGTAGCGCTCACTACGTCCGAATGGGGTGTACCTATATACTGCCATGTCGAAGTAGCGGCACTCATAGTAGCTACATCCGCCAGAGCGGTGCTATACAGGGCTACGCGCGCTTTCGTATCACCGGCATTGTTATTGAAAATCAGCGTTCCGTTGCCATCGGCACTCGAACCGATTACGATATCGTTTGCCTCGGTCGGGTAAATATCATTGCCATCCTGATGACGTATAGTAGATACCACTTCCAGATACGAACCGGCCGGTATCTCCACCTGTCCGCCTTCCAGAATACGCACGCTGCGCACTTTCGGCGTGAAGTTGGTTGCGGCTCCTGCGCCAACTGCCGGATCGACGGTTACATGAGCGGCTATCTTCACCTCCGTATCTTTACCCGGGCGGAGTACGTAGTCCGGTCCCCAGTTGGCGGCGGTACTCCATTTGCCGTCACCCTTCGTTCCCGTACAGGACTCGCAGGCCTCCGCTTGCTCTTCGGCAGTCATGCTGTTGCCGGCACCGTTATCAAAGGTGAAGGAGCAGTCCGCCACGTGCAGCGGGTTATCATCCAGCAGGTATTCCAGACACTTGAGAACGACGTTGCGACCCGTCTCGGTGAACTTCGACTGCGCACCGCAGTTGACGGCAAACATGATCATTCGTGCTTCAATGTTCTCCTGACGCTCCACGGCGGTTACCAACATACGGTCTCCCGTTCCCGGAGCCCAGGTTACCAGACCCGCGCTCGGCGATCCGTCAGTCGGCGTGGCGTTATAGTGCACCAGACCGATGGTGACGAAGTTCTCCGCCGCTTCCAGCTCGAAGCCCTGCAAGCCCTTGCTGCCCTCATAGCCTGCGCCCGTCAGCATCGTATAGACAATCTGCGTAGGATCGTCATTATCCTTCTGGATATGCGTTGCCGTCGTCTTCATATCAGCGAACATCGGGTGCGCATAGCAGACGATATTCAGCCTCGTGCGGGTGTTCTTCGGCACGACCGGAGAGGTGGTGAAGCCCTTGGCCGCCCATTTGGACGGGCTCTTGGCTACCATGTGCGCCTTGAAGGACAGCATCGGGCGGTAGTCGCACAGGTCTGCCATGTCGTCCAGCACAGTAGCGGCGGCATCACTCTTCGATGCCTTCGGATAGTCGGTCAGCAGCAATATATCGAAGGGCTCGTAGTTCAGTTTGTTGAAGACCGCATAGCCGTTCACCGGCGTAACGATATAGTG
This sequence comes from Bacteroidales bacterium UBA3843, assembly GCA_002392745.1. Classification (GTDB taxonomy): domain Bacteria; phylum Bacteroidota; class Bacteroidia; order Bacteroidales; family Paludibacteraceae; genus Colicola. The sequence continues at coordinate 25,676 of DGHR01000014.1, forward strand.
CGCTTTCAGTTCCGTATAGAGTCCCCACTCGGTGTTGGCATCAAACGAAGTATTACCCGTTTGTTCGCAAAGGTCGGCTTTGTTATAGCCGGTGAGGAAGTCACCGCCTACCGTCAGTTCGCTTGTCTTACGCGTACCGGCTGCTTTGTCCGTACCGGAGCAGATGAGCGCCAGCGTCGGCGTAGCACCGATGACATGGATAGTGATCTCGTCCTTGTACACCGCACTCACGTTCTCCGAACAATCGACTGCCGCGCAGGTCAGCACGAGCTCGTCTCCCTCGCTGTACTTGCCGCTCAGCTTGTTCAAGTCAATCATCACAGTATCAACCGTGTTATCTGCACTCTTGATTACACTGATAGACGCAGTCGTGGTGATGTCCGTTGCAGCACCGCCGTTACGCGAGAGTTCCAGTTTGAAATTCTTTCCTGTAGAGCCGTATTCAGAACTGTTTTTCACAGCGAAGAGGTGACGGTCTTTCATCTGGGCGGTGTAGGTCTTATCGACATGGTAATACTGGAACGGAACGAGCTTCGTCACCTCCGGTTCTGCACTCTCACTGGTAACCGTAACACTGTTGGTCGAAAGAGAGGTACATCCGCCTGCGCTCGTATAGGCTACGGTATAGACACCAGCCTGCCTAGCTGTATATGAACTGCTTGTAGCGCCTTCTATCTCCACGCCGTTGTGGAACCACTGGTAGCTGCCGCCTGCAAAGTCTGCTCCGGCTTGCGTCTTGGCATTGAGGGTCACGGAGTTGTTGCAGCCGCTCATGTTCACACTGCCGTCGGCTACCACTTTCGGTGCGCCGCCGGAGCAGCTGACCGTGATGGTATAGCTGCCTTCGCTTGCGCAGTAGTCCACGTCTGCTATCGTCGCGCCTGCATAAGCGGCGGTGATGGTTACTGTACCGGCTTTGTCGTTGAAGGTCACGTTGCCGCTCTCATCGACCGAAGCGATTTCTTCGTCGGAAGAGCTGTAGGTCAACGTCGGTTGTGGATCAAATGGCGTTCCTCCATGTTTTACAGTGAACGTTGGATTGCTCCATGAATCGCCTATCTCGTAGTCCACGCTTGAAGAACTTACCGTTATCGTTGTGGTCGTACATCTCTCCGTATATTCGAAGCAGACTTCATGAATATAAATCGTACTGCTGCTTGTTCCTGTATCGCCCAAACGACGGCCTACGCGGAATGCATTGACGCTTGCCGGCAGATTGATAATATGATTTTGATAATCAGTTGTCATGCCTGTCAGGTTGACATCTGTCCAGTTTTCACCACCATCAGTAGAATAACTATATGAGGCTGTTGGCAAGTCAGAAGCATTACCTACGCACGCGTTCACTATCGCTTTTGAGAAGTAATAACCATCTTCTGCAGTATAGTAGATATACTTATTGTTAGAATTCGTATGCAATTCCGTTACACCGCCATACGTACCACTGCTGACGCTTCCGGTCTTACCAAACGTATTATGCTCACCACTACTACCGGCAACAGCACAATCCTGTTCTACATATGCTGTCACATTGACGGTGATAGCACCGGAAGTGGTTGAGCCGCAGGCGTTGGATGCCACGCAGAAGAGGTAGTAGGTAGCACCTGCAGCCTCGCCGCCCGCAGCGAGCAGGAGCTCTTTCGATGTGCCTACCTTCGTATCCGTGCCGGCGTTATAAGTAGCGTCGGCACTCTTGTACCATGCGTAGGAAGTAGCGTCACTTGCCTCTACATCGGTGATGGAGAGTGCCAGTGTGGCCATGACGCTACGCGTAGCCGTGAACGAGCCGAAGACCGGAGCCACAGGAACTGCGATAGTCACCGTATTGGAAGTACGCGCACATCCCTTGGTAGCCACCAAACGATACGAACCTGCATGCTCTGCAGCGGCGGTAGCCACTGTATAAGTTGCGCTTGTCGCACCGGAGATATTATCCCATGTGGAAGTGCTGCTGTTCAGTTTCTGCCATTGGAACGTAGCTCCCGTCTCATAACCCGTAGAAGAAATGCTCAACTCGCTGCCTACGCAGACGGTTGTGTTAGCGGCTGTGATAGTCGGCGTTGCGTCCGTACAAGTGGAGGTAGTGCACACCTGTACACCTAAAGCTGCAAGTGTCCAACTGCCGGCGGACGTTAAGGTCCATGTTCCTTCAGTTATGTCCTCTACAGTACATGAAGCATTAGAGGAAGAATTGCTTACCAGTTTTTGCGGGGTGCCGGAGGAATGTGTCAGGTACAGCGGTTTGCTGCTGCTTCCTTTACAGTTAATTCCCATCGTGGCTGTCGAGCCTGCCGGTATGGTAAACGATATTGAGAACGAACCGCTACCGGTATTTTTTGTAGCCTTATATTCCGTACCATCTAAGGTAAACTTGTATGTGCTTGAGTTAGAAGAACCTGTAGGTGCGCCGGTAAAGAAGCCGTCTCTGTTATTTACCACACCATTGGTGGTTGCATCATCGGCATAAACGAACCAGAAGTATTTCTCGCACTCGCTGGCTGCACTTACTATCAATGTATAAACGCGTTCAGCGGTGCCGCAAGAGCCGGTTGCTTCGGCTTTATAATAATAGGTACCCGCTGCGCCCGCGCTCGCGATAGTGTAACTTGAACTTGTGCCAAGACTTGATCCTGCGCCCGTACCATCTGCATTAGCGCACAAGTACCAGTTCCATGTTACGCCGTCTGTACCGCAAGTAGCTGTTAGTGTTACACTGTTGCCCGGATATACAGTAGCCTTATTGGCTGTAATAACCGGCTCCTCCACCGCAGCCGTTACGGTCAGCGTCACTTCCTTGGTAGCGGTTGCGGAAGCTTTACCGGCTTTGCTGACTGTTACGGTTACAACATATGTTCCGGCTTGTCCTTCCGTCACATCATCGCTCACATCGAACGATGCCGTTGTTGCCAATTCGGTGTCATTTCCTTTCTTCTTCCATGAGTAAGCAATCGACTCTCCAGCAGCGGTGATAGTCGCAGCGTTGTCAACCGTCACTGTCCATGCCGTCGGATTATCTCCCGGACATTGGTTCTTATCGCTCAAGCCCGACAATTCCGGCGTTGTACACGGTGTAGCCGTCTGGATGGTGATGACTAATATTCCGTAGAAGTCACCATCTTGCGCGATAGTTACATCGCCGGTGAAGCCACCTGTCTTGATAAACTCATGCTTGGCAAAAGTATTCTTTGTTGAACTGGATGTCCATGCTTGTCCTCCGATAGTCATGGTTTTACTTGCGCTACCATTTATACCGTAGAAGGTAATAGAAGAAGCAACTTTGGAGCCAAGTGCTAATGTATAGGATTTACCACTACCAAACTTAACACCTTGAACATATCTATTTGAACTTGAAGAAGTAGTCCAGTTACTTGATTTGGACAATTCAGCGCCTGTCAGGTCATTCGACAAATAATATTCGCTACCTGCTCCTAAAGTAGTACTTAGAGAAATCTCCGTGTTATTAGCAATCGTTCCGCCGGTATTGGTAAAGAACTGTACTGTTCCTGTACTACCTTTGGTTAACGCACCGGCCGTAATGGTGATAGCACCATAGTAGATATCCTTGGTTGCCGGTGCGGCGGCTGCTGCTATTGTCACTACAATGTCACCTGTCACTTGTGCGGCTGGCACTTGGAAGGCACCGGTGGATGCGTTCCATGTATAGCCTGTGCCGGCTGTTGCTGGCGAACCGCCGATAGTAACAGTAATCGTTGAAGGCAATACATAACCTGAATTTGCAGCGAAGACAGCGTTATATGCCACACCTTCTGTTGCCGCGCCTGCACCCGTCGCACCACTTGTAGCCGTCACATTGGTCAAACTATGCGTTACGCTGTAAGTTGCTGCCGGAGCACTTGTAGTAAACGAGCTTCCGTCCAAAGCAAACCAAGCAGATTTATGGTCGGCATCGCAGACGGAACGAACCCATGCGTAATAGGTGGTACTGGCGGTAAGGCCGGTTACATCTTTGGTCTTGCTGGTAGAGGTTGTTGTTGCTGCGGTGCTTGACGTCGGAGCAGTATTGCTTGTTGAGTAGAAAATATCGTAACTTGCTGCATCGCCTGCATCGGTGATAGAGAATGTCACTCCATCGCTTGTGATACTTCCGGCACTAAATGCCGTCGGCGCAGCCGGAGTGGTGCAACAATTAAGTTGGATACCATATACCGCTGTACTCGTATTTTTAGCAAATATATAATATGTTCCTGCGGTTACTGGCTTTTCTACCTTGACATCTTTATCACTGGAGCCAAGACTAACATCTGAGCCTCCTTCTTTAATTAAATATAAACGGTCACTACGTCTCACATACATCGTCAATGTGCCTGCTGTTCCTACGATAAACTTGACAGCATTAGATGTCGGTAGGGAACTGGTTATTTGAGCTGCACGCTTGAGGTACATGGCAGCAGGAAAACTCGTACCGTCTATTGTCACGGCATCTATAGTCTTCATTTCAGGTGTTCCACCTGCTTGGTCCGTTTTAGAGGGATCTCCTAAAACCTCAAACTTGTTATTGGAAGACAGACCTGCACCATATTGACCCGTTCCGGACAAGGTTATCGAAGCAGGAACCATTGCATCCACTTTATACAATGTATTGCACTCCAATGCTGTCAGACTAGCTGCCTCTGTCCATTTTGCCCAGTACTCTTTATTGCCGGTTGCGGTTGTTGAGATAGTTGTTACGGCAGAACCCGTCAAGCCGCTGTTGTCATACCATCCGGCGAACGTAAAACCGCTCTTTGTTACGTTGGTCGGCAGCGTGGCACCCGTGCCATAGGTATAACTCGCCACATTGCCGGCATTAATTGTTCCGCCATTGGTATTCAGTGTAACGGTATAGGTGGACGGAGCGAATTCTACAGACACTACTATGTCGTCCGTTAAAGTGTACGGGTCACGGTTACCGTGCGGCGAACCATTGATGGAAATGTTAGTTGGTTCTGCATATCCCGTGCCCGGGACTGCTGTGACTGTAATTATACATGTATGCGCCAAATCACGGTCGCCGGAAGAGAATGCCTGTGCAGCACCGTTAATATCCACGTAATTAATGGTCAGTGTTCCATGGGTTGGTGCTGTGATCGACACGTTATGCGTCCACATGCCGGGCACGGTTGTAAAACCATAGAACTCGCAGTTGTTATTCTGGTCATCGCCACCCGTTGAGTGGGATGAGCCGGGGATGACCGTTAATCCGGTAGAGGGAACAGGGGATCCCTCAAAACTGGTAGCATTCGTGATGGCATTTCCGTCTCCGGTTTTTGTTTTGTAGATAGAATTCCCATCACTCCAACCTCCATTATTAGCTATATGCCAAGCTTCAAAACCGCCGTCACTCTCATAGTGAATAGTTGTCGTATGATACAAATTGGCGGTTCCACTCACTTTAGTCATTGCTGCCTTGCTGTTCCAATTGTTGCGACCTATACGATAGTGAATATTTGACCAATTGCGTTCGTCGTTAGCAAAGTACAAATCATAGCCTCCTGTCTGTACCGTAGATGGATAAACAACGGATACCTGTAAAGCCGTATAATCAGCACAATTGACATTGAAGACATAACTTGCGCCCTTTGTGGTGGTAATTCCACATTTGTTTGTCGTGTTATCCATGGTCCAATTGGTGCAATTAGAGCTTGTCATTGTGCCCGTATTGCCGTAATTATGACCACATCCATCCGTAATATAGTATTTATAATCCCAATTAGAACCCAGAGAAATGGAAACAGAGGCTGTGTTCGTGCCTGTCTTTGATAAGTCAAAATAGCCGTCCTGCGTATCTCCGGTAAAGAGATACAAGCGCAGCATTTTTACATCATAAGCATCACTGAATTTTGAGCAATCTGCGCCCGTAGAAACCTTGCAATAATACTGTCCTGCATCCTCGAAGGTACAATTAGCTTTGGTATAGGTGGCAGATGTAGCACCTGCAATCTTATTTCCTTCCGCCGTCCCGCCTTTGTACCACTGGTAGGACGGAGTTCCCGTTCCGCCGCTTGGCGTAGCTGTCAAAGTAATTGTTTCTCCCACAAACGGATTCCATGTACCCGTCACACTCACACTACTCGGCGCCACGCAAGCGGTAGCGTCCGTCACCGTACCATGTATATAGAAATAATTACCGAAGCGATAACCATCACCCCAGCCGTAAGCCCATACTTTGACGGTAACTGTGCCTTTGAAAGAACCAACAATATCACCATTCAACGTGAGTGTGTGTTTCGAACCGGCAGCATCACTGGCTATTGTTTGAGTCTTCGTGGTTGAACCTTGATTATCAGAAATGCTAACCTTAAAGGTTCCTGTACCAGTAACAGGTTGTTCATCAAACACAACGCTTGTTACATTCAATTGCTTGCCAGATGCCACATTGAAACTTAGAGACATATATTTGGAAGCATCCTCAGATGACTGGGAAGGTATCTTTTGAGTCAAACCGCTCTTATTGCTGCCTGTTCCCACAGACTCTCCAACAGCGGCCATAGCATTCAGGCTGGTGATATTTGTCTTGTCTTGTGTGGCAATTGTAGAACCCCAAGCATCATTCACCGCAAACGTGTTGTGTATCATCGCTGACGGAGCAGGATAAATAGTATTCGTCATACTTGCAGCCTTCCCCCAACAATCTGTATTGAAGGCACGAAGATAGACAGTATAACTACCCTCTGTAGTAGCAGTGGTATAAGGAGAAGTAGCATTATATGTTTTGTCCGTCCCTGTAGCAGATGTCTGCCAGTACCATGTATCGCCAGAAGCCGGAGAACCCACTTTCGAGAAAGTAATTCCTGTACCGGCCTCTTGATCCCCATTGCTGGTGATGTTAGAAGCGGTCAGATCTGCTGCCGCACAAGGATCCGGAGTTAAATCGGTAACTTTGACATTATCTATAATTACCTCGTGCTTTCCAGATACATCATTTCCGATATAAAGGTTTTGCATCGTTGTACCAGAAAAGTCAGAACTACCTGTTTTTGCACGATCTTGCCCTGTTATGATGCGAGTTGTGCCAACCCACATATCCCATTTCGCAGTAGCAAGTGTATATGATTTACTGTCTGGACCTGTATATGTCAAATCGTCACCCGTTGCGTTAATAACCCATGTAATGTGATAATTGGTACCAGAGGTCATTCCTGTTGTTTCTTGTATTGACGTAGTACCACCTACTTTACCTATATATATTTTCCCTGTTTTGGTGGAGTTTGTAATAATATTGAAGCCGGTATAACCTGCTGTCCATTCCGGCTTTGATGTCCCTACCGAAAATCCGCTACCAACAACAACCGCTAATGCTTGTTTATTATCAATATATTTCGGCGTGACATCCATCTCAAATTTAATGGCGGTAGGGGCTGTAGTTGCAAAATTGGTTGTTTTATATAATGCCCATTTAAAGCTTGTGTTGTTTGCATAGGCTTGGAAAGTTCCTGCCGTAGTATATGAATTTGCGCCAGAAGTAGTATTGATAGCTATACCACACTTATCTTTGCTATTACATTGAGCACCCTGAAAAAGATTGTCGCCAGTTCCTACCAGACCAGACAATGTAGAAGAAGTGCTATACTCTCTTGCAGTACTTACTGCATAAGCAACTGCCGTGGCACTACCAAAACCTTGGTTAAACAGCACATCTCCATTCGCTCCCCACGCCATACCGATATTTCCGATACTCATCACGAGTACAGCAAAAATCATGGCAACGTGCTTCCATACGCGCGCAGATAAACCGACAGAGACAGCACGTACCTGATCCAAATCAGACTGGCGAGACACTAACGAGAGAGAATCGAGTCGGGGGCAAGTAGGAGGCAAGTAGGAGGCGCATTTGAGGCAACTCGGACTCAATGGCGCTTTTTCACTCCTTTTACCCGATTGCAACGCAACAGCCGACTGTCGGTTCACCGTCGGCTGACCGTCGGGATTGGATAAAGAATTAAGGGTAAATACGTTCTTCTCCGCCGCAAGGGCTCGATTAACTAATCGGAAGTTTTTCTCCGCCGCAAGGGCTCGAATAACTTGTAAAAAGTTTCTCATTGTATGTTTTGGTTTTATATTATTCGTGGTTATTATCTCCGGTTCACTAGCCGTCTAGTTGGTTAGTTGGATTCTCCTTCTAATGGCAACTCCTGTGCTTTTCCATCTTCTATAGGACGAATGTAGTCGCTTGCTTTAATGGGAGATACCACACTTTCCCCGATGGTCGCTTCCAATTGATTGCGCGCTGCTTTTGCCACATCTCCTCCCTCTTTGGCTATCTGCATGTTCTGCAGCATTGTCTTCGGATTCTTGCGCTTTGATATTTCCGTTGTGGAGGCTTCGGCCAGCGTATTCAACGCCAACTCTATCGTGGACATATTATCGCGGAGGTTCTCTTTTGTCAGACCTTTGAACAGTTTATATTCCTTGGTCGTTTTTCCACTCCATGCCTTCGTCAGCAAATCTGTCAGTATAGCAAAGTCACGTCCTTCTTTCATTCCCGAACGTTTCCACTCGGTCGTCAACTCATTTCGGGCATCTATCGATTTAACGCGGTTTGCTATCCACTTGTCCGAATAACCTTGCTTCTTATAATCCGCCACAGCCTGCTGGATAGCCAATTCGGGGTCTATCATCTGCTGAATACGTTCGCTCCCCACTTCTGCCAACCACCTTTTCAACGGCTCTGCTTTTTTACTTGGAATAGATTGCACAATACGCAATATCTGCTCCAGGTCAGCAGCATCTGTCATATATTTCTTACCATCAGCGGCAGGTAACTTCAGTTGCTTACAATTTGTAATCAACTCGCTTGCTCCCTCCTCTAATAGGCGTTTTTTTACCACCGCCCAATAGGTACTGGCACCACGAGGGGTGGTTTGTTCTGTCAATACTCCAACTACATCCACTACAGAGAAGAAGTATTTTTCCTGCTCATCATCCCACACCACTCGTATCTTGGCGTTCTCGAATAGTTGTATGCTTGTTTCTTGACTCATAGATTTTCTGTTGTTATTTTCTGCTCATTTATTCCGCACATACGCGTGCGTGGGCGTTGCGAAAAGACGCCAAAAAGCACCCTTTGACAGGGTGTTTTTGCCTCCTCAGTAACAGGAGAATGTTTTTCAGTACGTGTGTATGTTTGATTTCGGGTGCAAAATTACTGCTTTTATGCCAAATAAATGTGTAATTTTTACCAAAAAATGCGAAAATATTGCCGTTTTTGCTAAATCTACTTTGCAATCGCATTCTCCATCCCCCTAAACAACTAGCTGATTAGCCGACTAGAAGACAAACAAAAAAATCCGCCGGAAAGGTCCGACGGATTTCTCTATGTACATCTCTGCGGGCTCAATGTCCGCAGAGATGGTTAGGATGCGTTATTGTACCATCAGCTTAGCCTGGTAAACCTTCTCACCCTCACGCAGACGTACCAGATAAACACCGGCCGCCGGCATGCCCGGAATGGTAATCGGGTTCTGCAGGTTCTGCGACTTGTAAACCACAGCACCTGTAGCGGAGAGTACTTCTACCGACGCGTTGTCGAAGTTGCCCAGAACGCGTACCGGCTGTCCTACGGATGCCGGACTCGGAGTGAGCGCCAGAGTATTGACGAAGGTGTTGTTGATACCTTGGCCCTTACCCACGGTGACTACCAACGTAGCCTCGCCGCAGCCCAGAGTAACCGTCTCGGTGTAAACACCTTCGGCAGTACCAACCGGCAGCAGTTCTACACCGTTCAATACGTACGGCAGATTCTCTACCGATACGGTATCAAAGAGCTCGAAGGTCTGCTCTGCAGTAGGCTGTGCTACCAACAGGTGCAAGGTTACCACACTGTCGCAACCGTAAACGGACTTCTGCGGCGATGGATAATCACCCGCCTTGGAGATACCGCCGAAGACGCCTTCGTTGTATACCTCGCCCTGGCAGATAGCAGCACGGATGAGCGTCTGCTCGTTCGGCACTTGCTTGATATCCACGGTTATCACACTGTCACATCCGTTGGCGTTCTGGATAGTATCCTGATAGATACCCGCCTCAGCCAATGCCGGATATTTATCCGAGAAGTGATAGGTGGCACCCGGGCAGAGGAATACCTCTTCGGTCACGCCCTGCAGTATCGGCGCTACGGTCAGGTAAAGCGAAACGATGCTGTCGCAACCGTTCGATGCCGCTCCGATGAGCGTATCCGACTTGATGGTATTCGTGTAATACTTCTCGCCATTGAACTCGAAGTATGCACCCTGGCAGATAGTCTTCTCAACAATCTCGTATTGCTTGCTGAGAACAGTCAGGTTGAGGGTTACTACCGAGTCGCACGCATTGACGCCTTGCAGTTTCTGGCGGTATGTACCCGACTTGGGCTGCGCAATCTCGAAGTTGTTCTGCATGTAGGCCTCGCCTTCGCAGAGCGTCTCTTCGAGGATAGATTCAGCCATGCCGGTGACGGTCAAATCCATGATAGCGAGTTTGTCTTTCTCGCCGTCCTTTTCAGCCTGGGTGAACTTCTCGTAACGGGTCGTTTGGTTCACCTTCAGCTTGTTGGCATCGATCACGAAGTTGTCGTCCGCATATTCGGTCCACTCGCATACAGACTCAGCATACTCATCCTTGGTGTAGTAGTTGAGCTGTACATTATCCATATAGAGGTATCCGGTGCCGGAAATCTTCTGTACGTCCGTACCGAACATAATCCGGACAACCTGGCCGGCATACTTGGACATATCCAGATACCAGCGTGTGCCTTTCTTCTTGGTGGAGATAGCGCTGAGCGGATAATCGCAATCGTTGGTTGTGCCCCAAACGGTGCGGTTCTCCTGCGGATATGTTGCTCCGCCGTCGGTGGAAACCATCACGAGGAAGAATACGCTGTCCTGCTGTGCCAACGCGGCGTTGGTCATAGTCAGGTCGAACGAGAGTGCCAGACTGTCAGCCGAAGCAATATCAGTCATGTCAATCTGCGGCGTCTCCAACCAGCGTTTCCAGCTACCCATGAGGTACGAGGACATATATCCGCCGTACATGTTGTTCATGTCGCCGTCACCGCTCTTGCGCTCCCAACTGCCGCTGGTAGCCGGTTTAATGTCCGCATAGTTATAGATAGCCCAGTTAGCCGGAAGAGTACGTGCCTCCTCAAACTGCTCGTTGAAACGAACAGCATAGAGGGTCGTGAATGCCACCGTGCGGCTGAATTCAGACTGCTGCAGCTCCGAGCAAACGTGTTTAACGCGTGCGAAATACTGCGTAGCGGGTTTCAGACCGGTCAGGGTATAAGACATAGCCTTAACCGTATCGTTGAATACCAGTTTCGACGAATCAGCAAAGTTATCATCGGTGCTAACCTCCAGATAGAAGTTCTCCACGCCCTTCGGAATGCTCCAGTTGATAGTAGCCGAAGTCTTGGTCATGTTATTAGCCGTGATAGCACTGATTTCCGTGCAGGTCTCGGCATCAATAATTGCCATTTCATCGATGAAGAAGTAACTTGTTGCAGCGGGTTTCGGAGCCAAGAGAGCAATATACTCGCCGCCCTTGTAATTCTTCAGCTCGAGGCTGTACTCCTGCCAGTAATAGTTGTTGGCATCCAGCGAATCCTGATTGATATTGCTCTGGTTGCGAACCGCCCACTCCCAATCATAGGTAATGGTATCTATTGCCACGAAGGTCTCCAGATCCGTCGGGTCGGACATCGTACCTACCACCAGTTTACGCAAGTAGCCACTGTTTGCAGCATACAAGAATGTCTTCTGGCTTGCATTGTAGGTCTTTGTGAAATATGCTGCACGACCGAAGAAGTGGAGCACTGTACTGTCACGGTTGATATCCAGCGGCGGCAGCACTGCATACGCATTATAGTTCGATGTAGTCGTGTAGAACTGCAATGCATGGTCGGAAGTTGCTTTCGTCTCGTCTTTCGCATAAATATTCGAAGCGGTATTAGCTATCGACTTCGGGCAATAACTTGCATACGAAGCAGAGGAAGCAACACCCAGTTCCATCGTCCAGCACTCCGGCACCCTGTTGGTGGTCGTACCTATCTTCATATCCACCAGTTTGTCGGAGAAGGACCATGTCGCCATTTCCTTGTTGACAGGATCACAGTTGGTAGTGAACTCAATCGAAACCTCATTGCTCTCTACGCCGCCATCACAAAGTTTCTTCACCTTGAAGATATACGGGGTATTGGCAAGAAGCGTATCTACCATGTAGCTGCGCTCAGTAACGGTGTCGCGGATGACTTGCGCTTCGTTCTTGGAAGTAGAAACGAGCACTGCCCATTCGCCTTCACCCAGTTGCCATGAGAATTTAGCAGCATGTGCACCAATCGAATCCAGCATAGGACGGTTCGGCGTATAGCAGGTGCTACCTGCCTCACGGAGACTGATCTGGTCCAGATAAACGGCATTTGCCTCACCGTACTCTGAGAGGAAGACAATATATTTGCCTTCACCGATACCCTTGAGCGGTACCGTCAGTTCGTTCCAGAACTCGTTGCCGGAAGCGTCTTCTGTAGCCTTGGCAGTCGAACTGCTCAAAGCGGGCAGTTGGAAATCAGCCAGTTCAACGAAGGATTCAATGTTATTCGGGTCAGTGACATAACCCACCTTGATAGCACGCGGATAAGTAGCCGTAGCATAGGTGCCGCTTGCAGCAGCAGAAGAAGAAACGGTCAGTCCGCACAAGCGTGCCCAGAAATGGAGTTCCTTATTATCCAGATTGCCTTTAACCAACGGCATGATAGCGTAAGCACCATCGCTGTTGTTGGTAGAAGATACAAACGACTGGATATACAATGCACCATTGCCAGCCACTTTCTGACGACCATATGCGGTAGTCACTGCTTTGGTAGTTGCATTATAAGCATTGAACTGCAGTTTCGGCATATAGGACGAAGAAGTAGCATACTTGCTGCCTACAATCCAGCCGAGTGGCAGAAGGTTACCCGAAACAGGAGATACGTAGTTGTCAGCACGACTGAAATCCCACGAAGCCTCAGTCAGTTCAACGGCATAGTAGGTAGCCAACGGCATGCCTGCCGACCAGTTCGATACATTGCCTGCACCGTCATTGGCACGTACATAGACGTCATACTGCTTGTTCGGCTCCAGACCGGTAATCTCGAAGGTATCCTTGTCGGTAGTAACGACGGTAAGATCCGCCAGTTTGCCACCGGCAACCACATAGCCGACATCGGTCTTCGGCGCATTGAAGCGGTTGGTCCATGTAATAGTAAGCGAGTTCGCCGACGCGGCAACGCCCTTGATATCATTCGGGGCATAGAGACCGACAGCCTTCTCCACATAGAGGTTATCCACATTCATATTGTAGGAACTACCCTTACCATCGAACAGGAGCGCAATATACTTGCCTGCGGCACCCTTCAAAGGAACAGATATTTCCTCCCACCAGTCGTTCTCACGCGGGTCGTCTGCCAGTTTGAAGGTGTCTTTCGGAGAAAGAACCGGAGCCAGCACAAACGAATCCAGCATCTGGAAGGTCTTGATATCCAACGGGTTGGTTACCGTACCTACCAAGATAGTGCGGACGCTGTTTGCTTTCTGGTGACGCGTAGAAGGATCACCGGTGACAATACCCATGCTTGTAGGCAGGAAGTTAAGCAGCATATCCTTGTTTGTCGTACCCAGACCGGAAGTCATCTGACGAGCCTGGAAGCGAACCTGCAAGGAATCGAGACTCACCTCTTTGTTGTCAGCATCTACCAATACCGGCATCACAACGTAGGTACTGTCATAGCTTGTACCACTAGCAAAATACAAGGATTGTTTCTTCGTTGTACCATCTCCATAAGAATAGTTGCTGGATGTGCTGTTTGCACGCACATACGGGTAAGCCGAATAAGTGGTACCTGTACCCTTACCATGACCGGTAATCCAACCTGCATCTACCTTGTAGGTAGCATTGCCGGCTGCGGTTGTCTCCGTGGGGTTCTCAAAGTCCGTGAAATACGGATACTGAGCCGACTGGAGTGTCTTCATCGTCACCGGACCTACCCAGAAGCTGACATCTCCGCCGCCGCAGTTGGCGCGTACGTAGAGGTCATATTCCGTAGCCGGTTGCAGATTGCTGATGAGAGCAAACGTGGTATCCACGGTAGCAGCAGGAGTAGCATCCATAGCCGGAACTGCATCTCCCTTCTCTACAGCAATCACATCCCATTGGGAAGCAACCGTATCCGTCCAGGTGAAGCCCAACGCGTTCAGTTCGCGGGTGGCCGCTTCGGGAGCCTCCGGTTTCTTACAGGTAGCATCCGGCTCAACAGAGAGGTTGTCGATGTAGAAGCCGTAGCTTGTTGAGTTGGAGGAGTAGTTAACCTTGCTCTTGAACACCACATATTGCTCACCGTTAACCGCTTCCGTCAGTTTGCGTTTGTATTCATTCCATGTAGTAGCAGTCGGTTTGCCTAAGATAGAGTCAACCCAAACTACGGTATTGAGCAAGGATTCCAGACTCTCTGCATTCGCAGCCACACCAATCCAGAGCGAATCTGCATAGGTTGTGGACTGGTGTTTGTAATCAAATGCCAAGATTGCATTCGAGAGATTTGCATCCAGACGCGGCAATACAGCATAGAAAGCATTCGTCTTGGTACCTCTCAGACAGAGACCTCCGACACCGTCTTTCTTAGCACTGTTATAAACAGCAGGCGAATAGCAGTTAGCCCCTTCGGTACCGTCGCTGCCAAATGCGCCCCAGCACTCAGGCGGGTTCTTGGATGAAGCCGAAGCACTCACGACACCTCCGTTATCGAAGTTCTCGCTGTACGGAATAGGACGGGAGGCGGGGCACTCGGTAGTGAACTTGCGCCAGTTGGACCATGCACTATAGTTGTCGCCGTATTTCGCACGTACCTTAATATAATAGGTCTTGAGCATACCTAATTCAGACAGTTCAACAGAATCGGCAGCAACTGCTACAGGAGCCGCAGCGTCCAAATCGGATAGTTTGTCAGCATATGCATACTCATAACTATCCGCCTGGGTGTTCTCCCAGTGCAGTTTCATACCGTTGGAGCCAATTGAGTCTGCCCAGATGTTCAACGGCTCAAGGTAAGCAGAGATTGTATCAAAGCTGACATTATCCAATTGTACCTTGTTAGTGCTCTCACCGGACTCGGAGATGAACATCACGAACTTGCCGTAATCATCGTTGTAATCGCCGAAATACTCATCGAAGCGAACAGTGTAGCGCTCGTGATTCTCGTTATCCGGCTCCTTCTTGAACTTCACCGTCTTCACCGGCACGAAGGTTGACAAATCTTCGATATTGGTAATTATACCTACTGTCACTTCGCTCATGACATAGGTGGTACTATGCCAAGCATCGAAGTTGACCTGTAAGCGGTTGATGCTGTCAATAGCAATCTTCGGCGTGATAGCGTATGCACCATCCGAAGCTGCGGTGGAGTTAATCAGCTGAATCCACTTGTTCGGTGTGACGATATTCGCCGTGCCGGAGCCTACGCGTGTACCAAAGGTCCAGCAAGCATCCGCCGCATTCAGGTCTGCCACCGCTTTATTTTCCCCTCCGAAATCTTCAACAGGACGAGGAGTACAGATGGTCTTGAGACTTACAGAAGACGACCAATCGCCATAGTTATCACCGTCGCACACGGCACGGATATACACATAGTACTGCTTGTTCGCCTCAATCGTAGCATCTGCCAGCACGAACGGATTGACGGTAATAATGCTGTCTATTACAATCGTATCCGCGCCGGCGGTTTGCAATTGCTTGTCAGACAACTTATTCTTGGTTGCCACAATGAACTGCCATTTAGTAGCATCTTTCTTATACCAAGAGAAGGTAGCACCATTGTCGTTGATATTCTTTACCTTGATATCAAATACTTTCTCGCATGCGGGCAACTCTTTTACTTCTACATCATCAATCATGTAGTAGTGACTGGTGACAGGCTTGTAGAAGGCTATGTATTTACCGCTACCTGCGTAGTTGGAGAAGTTGACAATATGCTCCTTGTAATCCATACCGGTAACCGTGAAGGTGTAAACGGTATCAAAGGTGTTGATGTCATTCGGGTCACTCATCACACCTACATACAGCGTATCATTTACATAACTACTGAGTCCGCGGATATAGAAAGAGAGTTGCAGTTCCTTAAGATCCTTGTTGAACAGCGGAAGGGCTGCATAGCACGAATCCAAAGACGAACCGGTGGTGCCGAAATGACGACCGAAGTTCAGTTTCTGATTGCCGGTTACAGCATTGGAGGTAGTAACATACGGGAAATAGTAGGTACTGCTGCTTGATATATCTTTATGCAAAGGAATAGTCCAGCAGTATGGTCCGTTCGGGTTCGGATTCGAATAAGAATTCTCCGGATACTCAAAACTCTCGAAATACGGAACCAGCTCATATGCTGCGCACTCCGTCTTGATGATAAAGCGGTCAGATGCACTGGATTTGGTTCCTACGAGCGTCGTAATCTGGAACTCATAAGGCGTATGCGGTTTAAGATTCTTGATGGTAATCTGGTTGATCTCCACCGTATCACGCATCATAAGCGAATCCACAGACCAGTCTTCCGAGATAGCGACAGCCCACTTGGACATACCATTGGCATCCCACTTGATAGTAATACTGCTGTCTGCCGCAGTTGCAATTACGTTCAGCGGCTTGATACAGTCGTCAAACTGGCTGATAGTGACATCGTCAATATATCCGTACGCCGTTTTGCCGGAGATGGTATTCTCCCCATCCACCAGACGGATAGCTATATAGCGTGCCTCCCCTTTGTAATCAAAGAAGGTAGCTTCCGCTTTCTGCCATACTTTGTACTCGGCATCGTTATACGAATAAAGAGGCTCGAAGGTAGCGGTATCCTGCGGGTCGGTCATCACACCAACCTGATAATAGGGCTGTGAACCGCTGGTTCCCATCCCATCCGAATAATAGAACGTAAATAGTTTGTTTTGCAATTTGTCCATCTGCGGGAATACTGCATAAGGACTGAAACTATTGCGTTTATTGAGATGGTAACCATACTTACCGCCATGCGCATATGTCTCTGCAGTGGAGCTACCACTGACATATGCATCTGCGTAGTGGGCTGCATGCGAGATAATACCTTCCGGCAGATAGCCGGCCGTAGAGCTTGTACTGATATAATCCCAGATATCCGTATAGGAATAAGTACTATGGGACTCAAAATCATAGGTTTTAGGCAGTGCCGTCGATGCCAATGAGTTCGGCATCATATATTTCTGCGCGACAGACCATTCGCTCTTCTTGTCGCCATTTACAGCCTGTACATAGAACCATACCCATTTGGCCTGCCTGTTCTTAATCTCGATTTGTTTCTCCGCCTCGGTGAGGTTCTCAAACTTAGCCAAGATATTCGCCTGAGCAAGTTTGTCCACATTCTCTGACAATATATTGACGAACTTGTCGGCAACAACCAGATTCCATGCGGTAGCATTGACGAGCGCAGGCTCTACCACCACCGTTGTCGGCGTGAAATCCTTCACCTTGATATCTACCGGACGCGGAAGTTCTTTGAGCGAACCTACAGTCACCTCATCCACAAAGAAGAGAAGTTGTTCGTCAAAGTCGGCAGCAAAAGCGATATACTTGCCATTACCGGTATATTTGTCAAACTTCACACGGAAGAAATCAAACTTGTATTTGTTGATGGCATAGCATGTATCCACCGGCACGAAGGTAGAATAATCAGCGGGATTATCCATCACACCGACAATGATACCTGAAGCATAATGCTCTGTAGCACTATACTCTTTATCATAAAGATATGAGGTTCCCCAGAAATCCACATACGCATCCTGAATACGCTCAATGTCAATCTCGGGCGTAGCCGCATAAGCATACTCACCGGCAGGAATTTCATTTGCATTGATAGCCGCCGCAAACTCCAGAGCCGGCGTACCGTTCGGTGAATAGTTCTTCCACATACTCTCCGTACGATAGTTGGTGAGGTAAGGTACTTTGCGCATCGTCACGCCATCGTCCTCACGCAAGCTGGTGCCATAGGTCCAGTTGGGCGCTTGAGCCGGATTATCCTTGTCGTAAACACCTTCAAAATGCTCTACGAACGGCAGTTGCACTTTGTTTAGAGTCTTAATCTCAGCTCCAACCCATTGACCTTCCAGGGTCGGGCAGTAGGCCTTGATATAGATATAATACTTGGTGTTGATATCCAATCCCTTCAGCGTGTAGTTGAAGTCATACACGAAATCGTGGCTGATAATCGCATCGTCCGTCCAATCCACATCCTCCACTTTCTCGTAGAGTTTCTTAGACACCACCACCTCGAACGAGTCGGTATCCAAGCTACCACCCCACTCGATAACGGCTTCGGTACCGGCAAGCGAGCTGGTACGGATGTCACGTGCATCTTCACATACAATATCCGGGCGCACAATAATGTCATCCAAGACAATACCGCGTCCGAAACGGTCTGTTCCCTCAAAGGCTATCTGATAGGTCTTTGAGTTGTAGGCATCCAGATAAATCGTATCTGATTGCCATTGAGTAATTTTCTCGACATACTCGGCTAACTGCACCCATCTGCCTTCCGGCGAGGTACGATAATAGACACGCAATTGGTCCACATCGCCCAGGCGCTGCGCTTGCGCATGTGAGAAAATCAACATTGGCTGGACCGTGAGGACCGTAAGATCCATGGCGGGCGAAACAAGACGGGTCACAAACCCTTGGGTCTGCGTCGTCGTGTTGCGCAAGGCCACACGTCCATTACCGACTGCCGCTCCGTCAGGATAAGACAACCCTTCGGACTCGACCACCCAGTCCTGTTGTCCAAACAGGTACTCGGTTGTCCATCCTTCGGGAAGCTGACCATCCTCGAAGTCGGCATGCAGCACATAGAGATCCTCTTTGGCTGCAAACGACATTACTGTGAATAACACCAGTAATAACGTCGAGAGTAAAGTTCTTCTCATAATGGTTAATAATTTTGTGAATAATTTAGATAAATAAACAAACAGTATTTGTTTTATTGTTGTTTTCGGTTGAGTCAGTCATCGGTACACATACAGGGTTGCTTCTGCTGTGTCACATTGAAGACAAACGTCAGTTTGATTCCCGCGCGTATACGTTGCGCGTTCCTATTAATCACGTGCGCGTCCAGCATACTGTTGAACCGGATATTCTCCGCCAGATTGGCCTGTGTCCAGGTCGTCGGGTTGCTATCCACAGCCGTGTAATCGACAAGCGGTGTATCGGAGCGCCGGCCGTATTGCAACAGCGGGATATCGTACCCCAGATAGGCTCCCACGCGCATCTGCACGCCATAATAGAGAGGTATGCGCGCACCCAATTCAACCTCAACGGCCATCTCATGCGTAGCCGACTGCACTTTGCCTTTGCCGCTATAATCCGCCTCCGGCCAATAGCCATAAGCCTCGGTATTGCGGATAGGCTGTATGAAACGGCCGTATTCCCCCTCCGCCAGCATACGCGTGGTGGAAGAGAAGCCATTGAGCAGCGGCTCTGTGCGGAAAGCCGCTCCCATGGCGGCATAGAACCAGTCTCCAAAACGGTAACCGAACTGGAAAGGCACCACTACACGCAGTTGGGTCTGCTGCTCGCGGAAAGACGAATAGATATAGCGGTAAAGTACCTCTTCTCCGGTATAATCCACACGGGGGAACTCATCGGCATAGCTGTTCAGCGCCGTAGCCGTAAGCGTATAATCCGCTCCCACGCCGATATTGAAGAAGAAATGACCGCGGTGGATTTCGTAGAGCAATGCCGCCTGTCCGCCTCCTCCGGCAAGCGCTTTCACGGATGTGTTGCCGCCAAGGATAGGATTGGCCTCAAAGCCCGCAAGCGATATGCCCAGCCAATGGGTGACGCGTCCGGTGGAATAACGCGGCGCAGCCGACAGCGTCACAGCCGTCAACAGCAACAGGGATATGATGTATGCGCGCTTATTCATTGGACGATAATTTTAGTAGTGAAACCGGACGAGGGACATACCAGCAGGTACACTCCGGGGGTAGTGATTGCAGGCGGATAGTCACCCTCGGCGAGCGGACGTACGATGCGTCCCATCACATCCATCAACATCCATGGTCCGGTTATTGCGGTGTGCACCTCGCCAATCCCTTGCGCCGCATCATAGGTAATCGGGCAAACGGCAACAGCCACGCCATCCGAAACCCGCGTCAGTACTGCCGTATACTGCGCACCGATATCGTTGCTACCTACGATAATGTACGATTGGTCGGCTCCCGTGATACGCTCGCCATTGCGATACCATGTATAGGAGCTGAAGACATAACCTCCATTCAGACTATCATTGAGCAGGGCGATGATACCTTCCTTCTGGGCGATAATGGATGACGGATAACTGATTTGGATAACTACCGGTACATCCGGAGCAGGGCACCGCGGGGTACCCAGTTTGAGCGTAGCCGGATAGTTGCCGGGCAGCACGGAGTCAGGCATCTGGAATTGTATCTCCTCATCGTTGCCGAAGGTGTACATCGGCTCAAAACCGGCCGACACAGCCGATTGTCCGAAGACGAGATATACGCTGTCCAGACGTCCTTGAGTCACCTGAACCGGAAGATTAACGGACGGTTCATCCCCACATGCGGACACCGTATCCGCCACATTGACAATCAAGGTAGGTTCAACCTTCAAATGGAGCGTAACGATACTATCCAATCCCCATTGATTAAGCAGATTAACGGTATATGTACCCGATTGGGTAAACTTCTGGCCGCCCACCTCATATACGCCTCCCTGGCATAATGAATCGGACTGCTCAAAATAGCGTTCGTGGATATATACATGCACGCGCTCCTCACAACCGGTGCTGACAATATATACCGTGTCAAACTCATAGGGATTCCAGTACACTTTTCCTTCATACATCGAACCGACTGACAGATGCACATCCCGTTCCGGCGTCTTGACATTACCCAAAGTGACAGTAATCTGTTTTTCTGCACGGCAAACTGTGTCGCTGCCGTTCAGATATGCAAACAGAGTAGCCGTATAGGTTCCGCCGGTGTCAGGATATGTATGGGTGACGTATTCATCGTTAAGAGTGGAGAACGTCCCATCTCCAAAATCCCAGTAGACATGGTCTACTCCCTCCTGGCGGGTAAATTCTTTTTCAGAGATTTGGTTCTTATAATACACACAAGACTGATTATGGAACGTCACTTGGTTTTGGCATTTCTCCACCTTGACGGAAGCATCGGCAATCGCCACAGGGAAACGCGGGATACCGCAAGCCTCCAAGGTATAATAACACTTGCCGTTGGTTTTGGAGATGACATCCACATTATAGGTCAGCGTATCCAACGGATTCAAGGTAAAGGTTTGGTTTCGAGAAAGTATATTTCCCGGGTCAGTAGGCAGATACCATGCATAGTTGAAGCCGGATGGCGCCGAGAAAGAAGTAGTAGGATTGTCCTCGCCGCAGTTGAGTCCGGACATCTCGCCCGACTCGCAATCCAGCGTGAAATACGCATACGCGCCGTGGGCCTCCATCTTACAACCCGTTACCATAAGGCGGATGGTAATCGTTTGGCCTACATAATCACGGAGATTAACCGCCACCTCTGTCCAATCTTTCCACGTGATTGTTTCGCTGCCATACTGCGTCGTCTTCCAGCCGGTAGCCGTAGCTCCCGCCACAAAATCCGCCAAGCCGCAGCCGTATTCCAAGTCACGTCCGTTCGCCAGGATCTGCAGTTTGAAAGTAGGATTGTCCTGCGGGTCATGCGGGGCAGGAAGCACCACCGCATAGCGAACCTTGAGGATGGCCTTGTCTTCCTCCGGCACCTTGTATTTGTATTCGCAAGCAGCGCCGAAGGTAGGTGCATACCGTCCCAACCGCACGGACGCTATCGCGCCTTCCGGTTTGGTAAGCAGTGTACCGTCGGTATAAGGATCGCGCTCTCCCGGTACATAATGTATCGTATGGAGGGAATTCGCATAATCCGCATATCCATAGTTCTCCACTTTCGGTGAGCCTAACGGGTTGTTTTTGTCTCCAACGCGACATGTGGCAGTACTCAAATCCAGATAGTCGATACAACGCACGCCTTTGTGATACATGAAGAATCCGTATTTGACGAATTGTCCCACCCCCTCTCCATCCGAACAATGGGCGCGAACATAGACATCGTGGTATCCCTCGGACAAACCATAAAGCGTTATGCGCCAGTCGCGTACATCGCTGTACATTTGCCATTCGCCGGTCTGGTAATCGTAGGTTCTGATATCAAATACTGTGGCTCCATTCCTATTCCATTCGACAGTGGCACTGGCGTCATTATTAATCTTACTCTTGAAACCGGAAGGAAGAGGACAACTGTCTTTGTGCACTATCTCTATGTTGTCTATACATGCTGAGGGGTTGGCAGCTCCTCCGCGTGTGTTATACCATATCAGCACCAGTTTGCAAGTCTGTTCTTCGGGCAGACTCCATTCAATATGACCTATATCCCATGAAGTGGCTCCATAGAAACAGGGAGCCAGCAAATAATCCTCGTTCTTGGCCCATGCCGGTAAATCTGCAGTCGCCATATTGGAGTTGGTAGCCACCGAATCGGGTATCCAGCACATATAGAATCCTTCTTCGCCGGTGCGCTTGCCACTACATCTCCAATCGAAAAAGATATCATACTCTCCGGCTGGGATGGTCAGTTCACGATATGCGACCACGAACATCGTACGCGAAGCATCGTAAACCGGCTGCGTTCCATCCGAAGAAATGAACAAACCATATTGCGCATCCGGAGCATGATTTCCGGCCTCCCCTATATACCATTTGTTGGCACACCTGGGACCTTGGTTTCCTGTGTTCAGGACCCACTGCGCGCGCTCGTTCTCATCCTCAAAATCACACTGGTATACCACTTGGGAAAGGGCGGAAGAGGAGAGTACAGAGTACAGAATACAGAGTACAGCGATTAGTATGTAATGATTTTTACTCATTATAGTATTACAAATTCTACGCGACGGTTTTGTGCGCGACCTTCTTCGGTATCGTTAGTTGTAATCGGTTGCGACTCACCCTTGCCTTCCGCCTCAATGCGGCCGGCGTCAATACCACGTTTGATCAGGTTGTCGCGTACGCTATTGGCACGTCCCTCGGAGAGTCGCTGGTTAGCACGGTCGGAACCTACATTGTCGGTATGTCCTGTGATACGTATGCGTATATCGGGGTTCTCGGCCATCAAGTCATACAAATCCTGGAGCGAAGGTTCGGACTCCGGCAGAATAGTGGTCTTGTTGGTAG
This sequence comes from Bacteroidales bacterium UBA3843, assembly GCA_002392745.1. Lineage (GTDB taxonomy): Bacteria > Bacteroidota > Bacteroidia > Bacteroidales > Paludibacteraceae > Colicola. The sequence continues at coordinate 48,939 of DGHR01000014.1, forward strand.
CGAAGAAGAGGTTATGGAGGATGATAACACGCTTCTTGACAATCGGTTCGAGGCGGAAAGTCTCCTCGGCGCCAACATCTCCCACAGAGGCAGTAAGTGCCAAGTGGTTGGCAGCCTCGATATGGATACGTATCTGGGTGTTGAGCGGCAATCGAAGTGCAGCATATCCACTGAGTGAGTCAGTATTGGCAGTAGCGATGACTGCTTCGTTGGAGGCATTGATAAAGCTAACCTCTGCCGCCAACAGTGAGTCGGATTTCGCATCACGCACATAGAATCGGAAATCAGGCCGCGGCATCATAGCCAGCGAGAGTGTGTCCCCCCATTCGCCATGGCTGTAATCATGCTCCAACACCTGATAATCCGGATGGGTAAGGCGCAGATGATAAGGTCCGGCCGCCAGTTTGCTGACCGCCATACCTTTCTTGTTGGTAGTACGTTTGGTGGTACGCGGTTTTTTGGCTGTTGCCCGCGGGGTAATTTCCACCGTGGCAGAAGCGATAGCGCTGTCGGTTTGTTTATCCGACACATAGAGCACCATGGCCGGTTTCTGCGGTTTAGGCGGTTGCGGCTTGTTCATCTGCAGCAAAGCGGTGAACTTAACACCCACGAGCAGACTATTGAGCCGTCCGCTCGCCCAATCGGATGTATGCAGCGAGCGGGTTTGTATCTGTTGCTCGTCAGCTATGGCAATCGGTCCTTCCTTAGGTTGCGCCAGGTTCATCACACCATAGTCGATGAACGCTGCCAGACGCATATGCCAGGGATGCGTACGTTCGTTATTGCGGTCGTTCCACTCCTTGCCCAGGAAGGCATTGAGGTTGATACCGGCCTCCGCTGTAACCGCCACATCCAGTCCGTAGGGTATCTTACCTTTGGCGCGATAAGACATATCGGTAACGGCTCCATGGTCCGGCATGTTTATCCAATTGTCGTCATAGGCCATCTCGTCGGTGATAGACGTGGTGAGCGGTCCGCGCTGGCTGTAGGTTCCCAAAACAGTGTACCCCACTTTGGCTCCGGCCAGGAAATACCACTTATCCCAGCGTCCACCCAGCATAACAGGCAACATCACCTGGCCTACCGCATGGTTCTCGCGCAGCGCGGAGGAGAAAGTATAATGCTTGGTCTGGTTGTAGCCGGGCGCCATAATAGCGACATCATAAGAGGACGGGAAATTGATTTTGTCCATCGAACTGAAGATACGGAACTCCGGTCCCATATTGAGGATAAAATGGTCGTATCGGTATTCATAGCCGACTCCGAGCATACCTCCTCCGCCTCCGACAAAACGGTTATAGTCGTAGTGATTGACCAGTCCGCTATATCCGACACCGCCCCACATAGCCACATGGTGGATATTGCGTGTGGCGCCTTTCCAGACCTTGCCGGACTGCGTTTTTTGCTTGGAATTGGATTTCTTCTTGGCCGGTGCAGCCGTCAAGGTTTGTGAGGCTACGAGGGCTATCATCAGTATGTAATATGCAATCTTTCTCATCACTGGTTCCTCCCTCCTTATTCGATTACACTAATCCGGCAGACACGTGTCTCGCCTCCGATTTTGACTTGTACCACATAGACGCCTGCCGGCGCATTGAGGGTAAGGCTGTTCTCGCCCTCAGTCAGGGACTGGGTGAGCACCACATCGCCGAACATATTGACGATAGTAGCCGTAGCCGCAGCCGACACCTTGATGGTAAGCGTTCCTCCCGTGCGGATAGGCGACGGATAGACATAAACGATACCCGGATTCTCCACCTTCTCCGGTCGGAAGGGACAAGTCACCACCTGCTCTCCGTTGCTCAGACGGGTCATCTCGAGATGATATGCAGCGTCGGTATCCAGTCCGCCTTCCACATAGAGGTAAGACATGTTTGCTCCAGCGATAGGCTCATTGTCCTTATACCATTGGAATCCCGTGAACATGTGCTCGGCAGAATCCGCCTTCACAGCATCGGCATTCTTGAGAGACAATACATCTCCCCAGCGCTGGTAGACCCACCCCGGCATACAAACGCTAACAGCCGCCTCGCGAACGACAGAACAGCCGAAATCATTGAAGAACTCCAGCGTATAGGAACCACCGTTGAGCCCCACGATAGAGTCGAGGGTTTGGGGTGCTCCCCCGTTGACCGTATAATAGTCATAGCCTGTACCGCCAATAAAGAGTGCTCCGGAATTGGGTGCATCGCTCATTTCGCGCACAGTAACATCCGGCAGAATGGAATCCAGCACCGTTACATTCATCCACAATGTGGAATCACAGCCAAACCGGTTCTTGTAGAACCTGTAGAACTTACCAGATTCAGCAGACTTGTAGGTCTGTCCGTCAACCGTCAAGGGCACTTCAGCACAGATTGTAGTATCTCCCACGTAATCATTCGTTACAGGATTGACAGACAGATTCAGAGAAACAATACTGTCACAACCGGCAAATGTCTTGAGGCTATCGGTGTACATGCCCGGTAATCCGGCATAGTACCGTCCGAAAACCACATAACTACCTTCGCAGATAGCAGAATCGACTACTTGTTCCACATCGCCGATAGCGGGTATCGTGATATACAACGTGGTATCTTCCAAGCATCTTCCTTCCGCAATGGAAGATATCAATGTGACAGGGAATGTACCTCCCTCACTTGGATAAGTGACTATCGGGTTGCGGTCAGCTCCGACTTGTCCATTACCGAAATCCCATTCATACTCATCACATGGTTGGTCATAATGATGCTCTACCACATTGTTATATTTGGTCAAAATATGACTTTTGTTTTTGAATTTAACCCTGTTTCGACATTCTGCAGGACTATATTCCCACTCGAAATCAGCGACCGGAAAACGCGGACGTGCAGAAGAATAGAGGTCAAAACCACAAGACGATTCCTCTTTGTAGCTCAGATGACACCTATAGGTGGTAGTATCCGATGCATCTACCAACAGCGTCATACCATTTGCGGAGAGATGGTCATCCTGGACCGGATTATCGTATTTATCGAACCATTCGTAGTCGAAACCGACGGGAGCCGATATAGACATCTGTGCGTCATCGCCGCAACTGGTGCCGGTTATACGTGCGGCCGCGCAGTCCAGCGTGAAATAGGCATAGCCATAATGGCCCGATGCGGCACAGTCATATGTAGTGAGACGGACAGTCAGTTTCTCTCCGTCACGGTCTTCCAGATTCAAACCAATAGTCGTCCAGTCTTTCCACGTTACCATATTATACCCCGAGCCTTCGGTGTGCCACCCCTCACGAGTAGCATCTGCATAGAAATCCGCATAACCGCATGTCGGGCTAATCAGTTCACCGTCTTCGCCGATTATCTCTAAAGTAAAACGCGGTTGCTGGTCATGGTTATGCTGAGGATCTTCCATCACCACGGCATAGCGCACCAACAAAATAGCCGCATTTTCCGCATCGACGATGTATTCAAAAGAGAGGCTCTCCGCTTGTGCCCCGACTCCCCAGTTACCCAGTCTAACAGAAGCCAAAGCTCCCTCGGGTACGATTTGCAACTTTCCTCGCGTACGCGGGTCGTATATATCCGTTTCCCAGTTCACCACATGGCGTGACAGTTTGTCGTCCACCCCGTAATCCTCCACTCCGATATTCGCATAGGGATTAGAGAATGTGCCATAAGTGGCTGTCACATTCGGATTTCCGGCCAGGTGTACATAATCGATACAATGTCTGTCCGGATAATAAACTGCGAATGTATTCAAGTATGTATAGGCGCTGTAGTTCACTCCGTTGCAGACTCCGCGCACACGGATGTCGTAGGCTCCTTCTTCCAATCCCTCCAAGACAAATCGTTTTGTTGTGATGCCCGATTGTACCTGCCATTTGTCCCGGCCATATTTGCGGTATTCCAAGACATACTCTTCGCTACTCCCCTCCCAACTTACAATCACAGAATCATTTTTTGATTCCGCCGTTATGGTTCGTGGCTTGCTGCACTCGCGTGTCGTGATTTGTATATTATCTACACAAGCGCCGATGGCAGACATTGTACTGTCGCGATTGGCATTTTGCCAAACGAAAAACAAACGAAGTACGCGGCTACCGTTCGAAGAGAATTGGAAAGACACATTCTTCCATTTGGAGACGTTGTTAACCCGATATATGCCATTTTGCATATATGTAATCATATTCTCGGGAACAGACGAAAAAGTACCTCCCTCCAAGGACAAAGAAGAAGCCGGTCCTATACCCGCGGAAAACAAAGCATCCGGCGCTCCGATACAGCGGTAATCAAAGGTACAGTCATATTGTCCGACAGGAAGCACAAAATCCCTATACATGTATTGGGTATTTGTCGTCACATCATACGAGGCATCCGCTCCTCCGTTATTGGATATATATGCCGCCCTACGTCCATCACTATGAACAGTTTTTCCAATAACCCACTGATCCTTTAAATCCGCAGTATTTGCACCGGGATTAAGCACCCATTTCGATAGTTCAGCCGACTCATCTTCCTCAAAACTAAAGCTATACGGCACTGTTGTTTCCGTCGCGCTTTGCGCACGCGTAACAAAAAAAGCAGGTAACGCCAACAGCTGCAACAACAGCAGACGCTTCACCCAATTAGTATGTATATATTTACAACTCATACGTGTATAAAAAAAGAAAAATCGGACACAAAGTTATTAAAAATCTTTAAGATTAGCAACAAAAAGACACAAAAAGTTCAATTTTTCTTCTTTTTGCAAACCATACTTTGCATTTTATGGCATTTTGTCAGGGTGTAGGTAAGAAGTGAGATGTGAAATGGTTCGCGCAAATATGCGCAAGAATAGAAGATTGGGGGCAATCAAATTGCCCTGAAACAACCAAGAAAGAAGGATTAAGTCCGAATTGCCTTCGAGATTACTCCGATGCGCCTTCGAAATGCCTCCGATATCTGTTTTGTAAATCGCTGAAAATAAAGCGGATAAAGAATTAAAATTTACAGTACCGGAAAGTCTAGAATTTCCGGACCGCTGCGCTATCCCAGAGGAAGAATGAGAGAAGCCCCTGAGATACCTCTGAGGTTATTCTTTGGTTATTGTAATAATTCGTCTATAGTTCGTCTATAGTTCGTGTATAGTTCGTGATTGGCAGCATAAAAGTCCGAAAAAAACAGGAGGAAGCCTCTGCTTCCCCCGCCCCCTTTCTTATAGGGAGGGGAGTAGAAAAGATAAATGGAAAAATAGTTTATTTCCAGTCTGTCAGAGTAAGGAAACGCACGAGATAATCCTGCCAGTTGGGCCAAGTGTGTCCTCCTGCGCTCTGATAATAGGTGTATTCCAGATGGTTATCCTCGAGCCATAAGCGATAGTTTTGTACGAAGTCGAAGAGGTGGTCTTCGCGTCCGATAGCTATCCAATAGAGAGGATGCGCATCCATCATCCGGATGACTTGGGTTTGCCAATCGATATAGGGTTCTATTGAGTCAGCAGGAATGACAGCAGGCGAGAAAAGACCGATATAGGCAAAGGTGGCAGGCATATAGTGCGAGATATGCATCGTGTGGAAGCCTCCCATAGAGAGTCCTGCGATAGCCCTGCCTGACGGTTCGCGGGCTATACTATAGCGCTTCTCTGTCTCGGCCATGAAAAGCGGGAAATGTGTCTCCCAATAGCCGGACATCTCGTATGTACGTTCCTGTTCGGAAGTGAGTTTGCGCCAATGAGCCGAGCCGGAGGAGGTGCTGAAAGATTCGCCATCGGGCGTTATATCGGGCGATGCCATCAGTGCCTGCCGCTCGTCCGGAGGAATACTTCCCAGGAAATTATCCGGCATTACCACCACCATCTCTCCGACGGATTGGGCAGTGAGAAGCGAGTCCATCCAATGGAGCAAGTTACCCTGGACGGTCCAGTCGTCCTCGGAGCCGTACATGCCGTGCAGGAGATAGAGCACTGGGAAGCGTTCGGTACGCGAACGGGCGGCATAGTCATTCGGCAGATAGACACAACAGGGCACACCCAAAATCGTGTCGCGCGAGACATTGCCCACAACCGGTGATTGAGAGGCGGTGCGCGAACAGCCGGCCAACAGGACCAGCGAGAAAAGGAGTAAAACAGAGTGTTTCATAACAAGCAGATATTTAGATTTGCGACTGCAAAAATACGATTATTTTATGACATATGCAAGAAAAATCGCCCTCACGAGCGATTTTTCCATAATAAGTTTAGGGTTTAGAGTTTAGAGGGGCAGGTTGTTTTTAGTGGATGTTACTGTCATAATATTGCTTTGATAGTCACTTTGGCCCAAGCACCGGGCTGCAGGATACCTCCGTAGTCATAATAATGACGATTGGTCATATTGGTGCAGTCGGCACTGACTCTCAGATAGCGGTTTTGCCAATAGACCGAGCCATCGAGCAGCCAAACGGGTTTGTAATCTTGTACGATTCCATCGGCATTATTATACTGTCCTTCGCGTTTCTGGAAACGCATGGTCCATGAGGCACCAAAGCCCTTGTAGATACCATGTTCGAGATGGAGTGTGAGTTTATGGCTCAGATAGTCGAGATAGCGCGAGCCGGACTGCTTGAGGTCCAGGTCCAGATAGGTGTAAGCATAGTCAACCGATATGCACCTGAGCCACTGATTGAGGCGATAAGCCACACTGAGTTCGAGACCGGTAGCGTTGACCTGCTGCTGGTTTTCCGCATGATAGGGCCGTTTGGTATCTTCGGGCACATAGACCCAATCGATGATATTCCGTCCCCAACGGTAGTACCAGTCTGCCGCAACAGACAGCGCGCCCCTATCGGCGAATTTCCATTCGCCTTTGTAGCCGATGGATAACAACCATGCCTCTTCGGGTTTAAGGTTTCGGTTGCCGAGTTGGTTGCCGGCATTGTAATAGAGGTCGGTGAAGGTAGGCATACGCAACGAGCGGTTGGCATTGGCATAGAGTGTACCTCCGCGACGGAACGTATAACCGATATTCGCTCCCCCGCCCAGATGATGACCGAAACGGGTGTTGTAGGTGCCATTTATACCGATGGATGCGGACAAACCTGCATAATAGAACGTCTGCTCCGCATAATAGTTCGCATGGAAACGGTTGCCCCCTTTGACCAAGTCCAATACGCGCACTTCCGACAAGGGGAAATCCGTTACGTTCGGCACTTGTCCGTCCGGATTGATTGTGTCCCCAAGATTGGTGGAGTGCATGTTCTCGTTGCGCAGGCTGACGCCCAAAGAAGTAGTACCAACCCGCGAGGCATAATGCGCCGCGAGAGCCGCTGAAGCCGTCTGTGCGAAATGGAAATTGCCATAGAGGCGTTGCCCGCGATGCCATTCATAGCGGTCGTAGTTGGCGCGATAAGCAGCCTGTACGTCAAGCCTCCATGCTCCCCAGCGATGTTCATAACGGGCGGAAGCAAATGCAGTGCGTGTAGCATCGAACTGGTCCTGCGAGCCAAAGCCATAGCCCATACCAAGGCCAGCATCCTTCCATTGTGCTCCGGCCTGTACATCCAGTCCGCGCCAACGGGTCTGGAAATAGATATTCGCCAGTTTGAAGTCCGAATTGCGGCACGCCGTAGCCTCTTTCTCCGACGGCGCAGGTGCATAATAGCCATCAGAACGGCTGTATTCGGCGGAGAGATTGAATGCGAGTTGTTCAGAGGGACGGACAGTAGCCGCTATTTCGGGATTGACCAGTCCGTTCATGCCGGCGGTCAGTTTGAGGGAAAGAAGCCTATCTCCGTCCCCTCCTTTAGAAGAGGGGTGATTTTTCTCTGTATAGGGTAAATCTCTGGTGACGATGTTTATCGCACCGGAGAAAGCGCCGTGGAGCCCTGCGGATGTACCTTGCAGCACCTCCACACGCTCGATTAGTTCGGTAGAAACGGGGATATTCAGCGCATAATGACCGGTATGGAAATCGCTGAGGCTGACTCCGTTGAGCATGACTAAAACCTGGTCAAAGGTGCCTCCACGCATACTGATATCCGCCTGTGCGCCGTTTGCTCCTCGCGTACGCACATCAATACCCGGCAGATATTGCAAAATATCCGCTACAGTCTGGATGGGCAACGCCTCGATATCGGCGTGCGTAACCGTGGAAATCAAGCGATAAGCTTCCGAATGAACTTCAGCTTTGTGAGAAACGACCAGCACCTCCTGAAGACTAAGTTGCCGGCTGTTCAAAGGAATGGAATCGTCAGGTACGCCCTCGTCGGCGTCAACTGCTCCAACAGCGGAGAAAAGCAACAATGCCGAAACAGCAATGCTCTTTCCCTGTTTGAGCATTTCCAAATCGGTCATGTACCCCGCCACACGCCCGATAGTCACCTCGCGATGGAGGGAACAGAACGCAGCGTAGGCTTTGTGACAAAACCGACGGAAACGGATTCCTCGTTTAAGAAAAAATAGTTTGAACATAAAAAACAGTTTTTCAGCCTCCGGTCAATATGCCTTCGGCAAAAAAGCGTGCAAAGGTACAAAACTTTTTTGACATACACAAAAAAAAAGCGACCCCGAAGAGCCGCTTTTTTGTGAATTGCAAAGATATGCATTATTCTCTGTCAGCAATCAAATCTTGCCGCGAAGCAGGAAATAATACACCGCAAAACCAATCCAGCTGAAAGCAAGTACCAAAACGCTATAAATAATCTTGCCAATCAGACCGCACTTAGCGGTCTTGAAGATATCCAATACGCACCAAACAGCGCATATGATACCCAGAATATAAATAATTGTTCCAATCATACTGATTGATTTATTTAATTTAACAAAATAATTTCTTGTCGTTTACAACATCCAACTACCGAAGATAGTTTTCCCATTTCGTATTGCGCATATCGCCGGATTTCAAGAACTCTTCATGCATCGCAAAAGCGAGCGAGAGGTTATGCGGCGTCTGGCCGTGCTTTGCGTACTTGAGGTAGTCACGCAGCATCTCACGATACTCGGGTGCCACGCAGTTATTGATTACCTCTTCAGCACGCTGACGCGGACTCTTGCCACGGAGGTCAGCTACACCCTGCTCGGTCACGATAACCTTGACGGAGTGCTCTGAGTGGTCGAGGTGGGTCACCATCGGCACGATGGACGAGATAGCTCCGTTCTTCGCCGTCGAAGCGGTAGTAAAGATAGAAAGGTACGCGTTGCGCGCGAAGTCGCCCGAACCGCCGATACCGTTCATCATCTTTGTTCCCGTGACGTGGGTGGAGTTGATATTTCCATAGATATCCGCCTCTAACGCCGTGTTGATGGCGATGATACCCAAACGGCGTGCCACCTCCGGACTGTTAGATGTCTCCTGAGGACGCAGCAACAGCTTGTCGCGGTAAAAATCAAGGTCGGCGAGTACCTCCGCCATCTTGCTCTCTACGAGCCGCAGCGAGCAACCGGAAGCGAACTTGCAGTGACCGGCTTTGATGAGGTCCACCACGGAGTCCTGAATGACTTCCGAGTACATCTCGAACGGCGGTATATGCGGGTTCTTGCCGAGCTCGCCGAGCACGGCGTTAGCTACGTTGCCTACACCGCTCTGGATGGGCAGGAAAGACGCAGGGATGCGTCCGGCTTTCATCTCTGCCTCCAGGAAGAGGGCTACGTTCTCACCTATCTTGGCGGTAGTAGCATCCACAGGCGTGAAAGCGGCGATCTCGTTCGGACGGTTGGTCTTCACGACAGCCGCAATCTTCGACGGATCAACCTTGATATGGTCCGAGCCGCAGCGGTCAGAGGGTTTGTAGATAGGTATCTCGCGACGGCAGGGAGGATCGAGGGGCTCATAGAGGTCGTGCATACCGCGCATGGTAGCAGGGAACATCTCATTAAGCTCAACGATGATCTTATCCGCCATGCGGCAGATAGTAGGCATGATACCTACTCCGGCAGCCGGCACGATGGTACCGTCCTCACCTACATACGAAGCCTCGATGATAGCGAACTTGGGCTTCGGCAGGAAACCGTAACGCAGGTCCTGCGCCATGTGGCTCAGGTGCATATCGAAATAGTGGGTACCCTCGGCATTAATCTCCTCGCGCATGGACTTGTTGGACTGATACGGCGTACGGAACTCGACGGCGTGGGCACGTGCTAAAGCACCGTCACAACTGTCGCCCATAGACGCACCGGTCTCCAGTCCTACGCGGAAAGGCACACCCTCGGCATGCAGACGCTCTGCGCGTTGAGCCAAAGCGAAAGGAACCGCCTTGGGCACACCGGTGGCGGTAAAACCACCCATGCCCAAGACATCACCATTCTGTATCAATTCGGCAGCCTCTTCGGCTGTCATAAATGGAAGAGCCATAATTATTCCGCTTTGCCGTCCGAACCGAGGACGTTAATGATTTTGTGCTTGTAGAGCTCTGTCATCAGGTCGCGTGCAGGACCGCAGTACTTACGCGGATCGAACTCACCCGGCTTCTCTGCTAACACTTTGCGGACAGCAGCGGTGAACGCCAGACGGCTGTCGGAGTCGATGTTAATCTTGCAGACAGCGGACTTAGCAGCCTTGCGCAGTTGCTCCTCAGGAATACCTACTGCGTCAGGCAGTTTGCCTCCGTATTTGTTGATCATATCTACATACTCCTGCGGAACGGAAGACGAACCGTGGAGAACGATGGGGAATCCCGGAAGCTGCTCCATCACTGCATCCAATACATCGAAAGCCAATGGCGGCGGAACGAGACGTCCGGTCTTCGGGTCGCGGGTACACTGCTCCGGTGTGAACTTGTATGCACCGTGGCTGGTACCGATGGAGATTGCCAAGCTGTCGCAGCCCGTGCGGGTAGCGAAATCAACTACCTCTTCGGGTTTGGTATAGTGGCTAACCTCAGAAGCCACCTCATCCTCAACACCTGCGAGTACGCCGAGCTCAGCCTCAACGGTTACGTCGAACTGATGCGCATAGTCAACGACTTTCTTGGTGAGGGCGATATTCTCCTCGTAGGGCAGCGACGAAGCGTCGATCATAACGCTGGAGAAACCGAAGTCCACGCATGATTTGCAGAGTTCGAAACTGTCTCCGTGGTCGAGGTGCAGACAGATTTGCGGATGCTCCCAACCGAGCTCTTTAGCGTACTCTACAGCACCTTGTGCCATATAACGAAGCAGGGTCTGGTTAGCGTAGTTACGCGCACCTTTGGAAACCTGGAGGATAACCGGGCTCTTGGTCTCAGCAGAAGCTTTGATGATAGCCTGGAGTTGCTCCATGTTGTTAAAGTTGAATGCAGGGATAGCATAACCTCCCTTGATTGCCTTGGCAAACATCTCACGTGTGTTGACAAGACCTAATTCCTTGAAACTTACCATAATAATTAGATTTTTGATTTAATATTTGTTGTTGTTGATTTGTAACTTTTTTCAATTGCGCAGATTTCTATGATTTTCTTTTTGCTGCCCATATGAAATAGGCAACAAGGGCGATATACGCTCCCACTCCCACCAGTTCAGCCGCTCCGGAGTTTGCCCAGTCTGTCATATACCAATCGGCACCGCAGAACTTGACGATAGCAGAAACAACGCCCATCAATGCACCGCCGGCTATAAAACCGGAAGCGATGAGAGTACCTTTCTCCTGACGTTCCTGCGCTTTTTGTTCCGCCTCTGCTCCATCACTCTCTTTTTGGCGGCTTACGAGCCAGGAGATGGCTCCACCGACAAGGAGAGGAGTGTTCAAACTCAGCGGAATGAACATACCCAACGCAAACGGCAGAACAGGAACTCCCAGCAATGCGAGTATGAGTGCCAATACAGCTCCGGCAAGATACAGCATCCACGGAGCACCCTGGCCGGACATGAGCGGTTCAATCACTGCTGCCATGGCATTCGCTTGCGGCGCTACAAGTGCATTATCACCCACAAAACCATACGTTTTATTCAGCACAATCATCACGCCACCGACTGTAGCTGCCGAGACGAGTGTACCGAGGAATTTCCAAGTCTGCTGTTTATAGGGTGATGAACCAATCCAATAACCAATCTTGAGGTCCGTAATAAATCCTCCTGCCATAGAGAGTGCCGTGCAAACAACTCCGCCAATGACCATTGCTCCAACCATACCGCTTGCTCCTTTCATACCCACAGCCACAAAAATAACCGATGCGATAATGAGCGTCATCAGCGTCATGCCCGAAACAGGATTAGACCCCACAATAGCAATCGCGTTGGCTGCTACAGTGGTAAAAAGGAAGGAAATAACCACTACAACAAGGAATGCTACCAGTGCCTGCCAGAAGTTATGAAGCACACCTACCCAGAAAAAGACAAGCGTACATACCAATGCCACTGTAATAGCCAACAGCAGGAACTTCATGGACAAGTCGCGGTCGGTTCTCGGGGTATTTCCTGTTTCTCCGGATTTGCCGGATTTGCCGGACAATTCTTTTCCTGCCAATCCTACAGCGGATTTGATGACTCCCCATGAGCGGACTATACCAATCAGCCCGGCCATCGCAATAGCGCCGATGCCTATATTACGGCCATATGTTGTAAACAACACTTGCGGATCGGTTGCTTCCATACCGGGCATCGCACCTATCATCGGGAGCAGTACCCACCATACGAAGAACGAACCGGCACATATGATAGCCGCATATTTGAGTCCGATGATATATCCCAGACCAAGTACGGCAGCAGAAGTATTGATAGAGAAAACGAGTTTGGTCTTTGCAGCCAGTGTTTCTCCCCATCCCATCATACGGGTGCTCAACTGCTCTGTCCATAAACCGAACGTGCTCACCACAAAATCATACAATCCACCGATAGCTGCGGCCCATAACAACGGCTTGGCAGAAGAAGTTTGTGCTTCGCTGTTTGAGGCAGTTTGAGATTCGCTGTTTGAGATAAGAACTTGCGTAGTGGCAGTAGCTTCCGGGAAAGGATACTCTCCGTGTTTCTCTTTGACAAAATAGCGACGGAATGGAATCAGAAACAGGATACCCAGACATCCACCCAAAAGCGATGAGAGGAATATCTGGGTAAACGTAACGGTCATCTCGGGATATTTCGCCTGCAGGATATACAGAGCGGGAAGAGTAAATATGGCGCCGGCCACAATCACTCCCGAACTGGCACCGATAGACTGAATCATCACATTCTCTCCTAAGGCATTCTTGCGTTTAAGGATAGACGACAGACTGACTGCAATGATTGCAATAGGTATAGCTGCCTCAAAGACTTGCCCTACCTTCAGTCCCAGATAGGCTGCTGCAGCGGAGAAAATAACTGCCATCAACACACCCATCGAAACGCTATAAGGCGTTACCTCAGGATAGTTGTTTTCTGGTTTCAAAAGAGGTTGGTATTTCTCACCGGACTTCAATGGCCGCGCGGCATTCTCTGGTAGATGAGCCATAGGATTGACGATTAAACTATTTTACGATGTACGATTTGAAAGAAAAAATCGGCCGCAAAGTTACTGTTTTTTTTGCATTTATGCAAATATTTTTAACATTTCGCAAAGTGCGTTTGTCACTCACGCCAGAATTTAGCAGCATGATGCCCGTGGATGAGCAAGTGGTGGTTTGCTATGGGGTCCGTCATGAAATAATTGCTTACTACGGGTGTGGTCTTGATCCAAACCTGTGTACGGCAAAGGTTCTGCTCGTACTGGCAACGGGTGAGTTCAACATTGACCGCCAGCAGACGTTTCATGTCGTTGCTGAGTTTGACCAAGGTATAGTCACCGGCAGGGAGATCACCATGGATGGCGACGCCGATACCGGACTCAAAATGCGTGGTGTATTCGTGTTTCTCAGTCATGCGCAACGGAATAGTACAGTGAGCCAACAGGATTTGTCCGTCCTGCTGGATACGCGCCGGATTGACCATAAAACCGGGTTCGCCGGTCAGGCGTTTGCAGGCCATCATGGTCAGCAATACGGGTATGTCACCTTCGCAAGAAGCAGGGATTCCCTCGTCATTCAGTTTGCTCAGTGCAATACATCCTGTATTTTTGACAGTGGTCAGCAGGTCAAAGCATCGGAGAGTAATACCATCCAGTTTGTATTTGGCTATGATTTCTTTGAGTCGTTCGTAGATAGCCTCCGAACCCTTCATACCCGGGTCCACTTCACCAAGACTGGTAACCTCCTGGATAGGTATATCTACCAGTTCGACATTCATTGTTTCAAGCGCGAGTTTGTAGTCCACGCGTGAAGCGATGAGCCAATCAGAAGGGAGACCTATTACACCCAAACGCTGTGTACGGTCATTGTGCACCACTTTTTCCAGGGGTTTGCGAGTCAGTGACAAAGACTCGTTAATATCCGGAAAATTCACATCTTTTGGATGCTGCATTACCTTGCCAATACCATTTCGCTGACGGATGAAACTGAGTATCTCAAGTGAAGCAGCGAGTGAGTTGCTATAACCACTTACCATCAGATAAATAGGCCGTTTCAAGTCTATTTTTTTGTCACGCACGAGTTGTACGAACTGTGCTTCTGTACCTCCGGACAGTACAGCTACTACTTGGTGATCATCAATGAATGATTCCGATAATTTGAACGGAAGATCAGATACCTCGGTGTGGAGGTTTGAACAAAGTGTGAATAGCATGGTTTTTGTGTTTTTAAGGGTTAATATAATTGTTTTTTATCGGTGGATGAAGGTGTAATATTTTTGGCCCAAATAACTCACGGCAACAGTGATGAGTGTAATAAGCATCTTGCTTGGAGTGGGATACCATCCCATTATATCCACACATAGTTTGAGGCCAAAATAATTGATAGCCAGATTAACGGCTACAATGAGTATGTAACGCATAAGCTGGCGTGCGCCATGCAGGTTGGATTGCGTAAACGTAACATATTTTTGGAGCCAAAAACCGGTCAACAGCGTGATAGGAAAAACGATACATAGTGAGGCTATATGGGGTGTGAGACATAGGTTTATCTCTTCACCGTAAGGAAATGTCACATATACCAAATCATGTCCGATAACGAAATTATAGACCAGGAAATAAAGTACCCAATCCAACACCATGTTTCCTCCTCCGCATGCGGCATAACGAAACAATTGTTCGGGCATCCATTTTGAAAACGGACGATAGAAAAAATCGATTATTCGTGTAATTATTTGCGCCAAATGCCTCATTTTTACATTTTTATTTGCTCAATTCAAAAAAAAGTAGTACTTTTGCAGCCGCAAAAGGCAAACAAGCTTTTTTATGATTTGCGTGTAACCGATTTAAATCGGGCACAAAGTTAATAAAAATTTTTTATGCACGCAAATTTTTTTAACTAAATTTAATAATATATGGACGATTATCACACGGACAATGCAACAAGTACATGCCAAGAAACAATCGTACGAGTATACAGTACGAGCAAAGAAATTTCTGGGGCAGCACTTCTTGACGGACCTGAACGTCGCCCAGAGAATTGCCTCAACTGTTAAATCCGGACCCACTATTGAAATAGGTCCGGGTATGGGTGTGCTAACCCAATATCTCCTTAAAAATCCTGATATTCAACTCACGGCCATCGAAATAGACCGCGAGTCTGTGGCATATCTCAAAGAGTGGTATCCGGAACTGCATCTGATAGAAGGAGATTTTCTTAAACTTGACTTAAATAGTGTTTATCCCGAAGGCGAATTTAATGTCATCGGGAATTATCCGTATAATATCAGTAGCCAGATTTTCTTCAAGGTATTGGAATACAAAGACCGTATTCCTGTATGCTCGGGAATGATACAAAAAGAAGTAGCCGAGCGTATTGCTTCCAAACCGGGCAAGAAAACTTATGGGATATTATCTGTCTTATTACAAGCTTATTACGATATAGAATATCTTTTTACGGTGGATGAATATGTATTTAATCCTCCGCCAAAAGTGAAGTCAGCCGTCATACGTATGACTCGTAACCGACGAAGACAGCTGGACTGTGATGAAGAACTCTTCAAAACAGTCGTTAAAACAGCCTTTAATCAGCGACGAAAACAAATGCGCAATTCTCTTCAACAGCTGGTAGGAAAGGGTAATCCAATCCTCGAAGAGAAAATATTTACAATGCGCCCCGAACAGCTGACAGTCGAACAGTTCGTCGAACTGACTAAATTAATAAATGATAAAATGGTCAAATAAATGACCTGATCGTAAATCACTAAATCGTAAACTGCACTATGTCTGAAATCAAAATATTCTATAAAGATAAGGAGAAAATCAAAGTAGCCCGCTCTATCTCCGCATTAAAAGAACTTGACAAGAAAGATATTATCTGGATTGACTTGTTGGATGTGAGTGACAAGACAGAGGATACATTGGAGGGATTTCTAAAAATAGAGATTCAGGAAGACGAGGAGATGGAGGAAATCGAGCTCTCCAGCCGTTATATTCAGACGGATGACTCGATTGTTGCCAATAGTAACTTTCTGAAATCTAACTTTGAAATGGAGCCGGTGAACTTCATAGTAAAGAATTCCATACTGGTCTCTATCCGCGATGTGGAGTTAGATAGTTTTAACGAGACGGTAAAGAAGATGTTTGTCAATACTCGCAATTTCCCGAGTGGCTACCATGTGTTAGT
This sequence comes from Bacteroidales bacterium UBA3843, assembly GCA_002392745.1. Lineage (GTDB taxonomy): Bacteria > Bacteroidota > Bacteroidia > Bacteroidales > Paludibacteraceae > Colicola. Next base: position 65,426 of record DGHR01000014.1, read on the forward strand.
AGCGTTGATGGAGACTCGTGTGGAAAAGGATGCCGACTTGATTGAGGATACCACCGATATGATTACCGAACTTTCGCAACGTATTAACGCCAATTCGGAACACGTGGATGAAGATTTGCTTGTTCAAATCAAGGACTTGCAAGAAAAAGTAACTATCATTCGTCAGAATATTTTGGATAAACAGCGAGTAATAAGCAATCTCTTGAAATGTGATTTCTTTCCTGAAGAGTTAGGTCCGCGCTTGACAATGATTATTAAGGATATCAACTCATTGTTTGATTATACACGATTTGGTTTTGACCGTCTCGACTACCTGCAGGATACTTTCCTTGGTTTGGTAAACATCGAACAAAACAAAATAATCAAAATATTTACCGTAATCAATATCATTTTCCTGCCGCCTACATTGATTGGTAGTCTGTATGGAATGAACTTTGACTTCATGCCGGAATTACATTGGCAGTTCGGATATTTGTGGGCAATCGGGTTAATGTTATTATCCGTGGCACTTATCTTACTGATTTTCAAACTAAAAAAATGGTTATAAACATATTGTTGACAACTTGACTACTACACAGTTTATAACATGTTCCACGTTGCAATTGTCAAAACCATTAACTTTTCTACTACAAAATTAAATCTATATAACTCGTTGAAATCGAGCATAATTAACACTTTATCTACAATTTCAACATCTAATTATATCCATAGGATTTTAAAATTAAATATATATTTTTCTATATATGAAAACAGAGGAGCAGGAGCGTTTACAGCAAAAAATACGCGAATTGGCTAAAAAGAAGAATGCAGTCATCTTCGCACATTATTACACCCGTCCGGAAATACAAGAGATAGCTGATTTTATCGGTGATAGCTTAGCATTAGCTCAGCAGGCTACGCGCGTGCAGGCGGACATATTAATAATGTGCGGCGTACATTTTATGGGCGAAACGATGAAAATCCTGTGTCCTGAAAAGAAAGTGCTTGTACCGGATATGGCGGCAGGCTGTTCGCTGGCGGATAGTTGCAAAGCAGAAGACCTCGCTGCATTCAAGGCAGAACATCCCGATCATATGGTAGTGAGTTATGTCAATACCTCGGCTGACGTTAAAGCGTTGACGGATGTTGTAGTAACGAGTTCGAATGCAAAGAAAATAGTGGACCAATTGCCCCATGATGCCAAGATAATATTCGGTCCGGATTATAATCTCGGTTCATATATAAATTCTGTAACGGGTCGTAATATGCTTCTTTGGAATGGTGCATGCCATGTGCACAGCCGTTTCTCGTTGGAAGCTTTATTGCAATTAAAAAAAGAGAATCCCGGTGTGGAGGTATTGGCCCATCCGGAATGTAAAGCTGCAATATTGGCCCACAGCGATGTAATCGGTTCAACCAAGGCTTTGCTTGAACATACCAAACAATCTGTTTCCAAACGCTTTATAATTGCCACAGAAAGCGGTATATTGTTTGAAATGCAACGTGCTTGTCCGGACAAAGAGTTTATTCCTGTACCGCCGGAGGTAACAGAAGGTGTAGGATGCAGTTGCAACGAGTGCGAGTATATGCGCATGAATACGCTCGAGAAAGTGTATGCATGTCTGTGCAACGAGCAACCGGAGATGCAGGTAAAAAAAGAGACAGCCGAAAAAGCCGTCTCTTCTATCCAACGTATGCTTGAGATGAGCTAACGCTTATTAACCCATTTTTTCTTTCAGATGTTTATGGCTGGGACCTTCTTTTAGAATGTCTCCCAGTTCTTTGCGTCTGCGTTCGTAGTAATCATGCCGTTTCGGGTTTTCGGGAAACCAGCCGCGCAGCACACGCATCTCCTGCTGCATTACCTCGTGGATACCCCAGAAACATGAGAAAGCGAACGCGGCAATGATAGTGGAAGCAATATAATTATCCATCAATAGGGAAATAACTGTGCATATTACTCCCGGGATAAAGAATCCCCACCAGCCTTTCCGGCCGAAATAATACTCCAGTTTGATCGTGATAGGATGGCAGATTCCGATGCTCAAAAACACGGCTGCACCTATGATAATTCCTGTGAAATTCATAAATATATTTATAATATTGATATTAACGATTTAGTGCGTGAACATAAATCCAAAGTAAATGCGCGGACCGGTAGGCAGTACTAACTCACTTTTATGAATAGCGAGCATCCAATCAAGCCGGAACGTGATATGCACCTTTCTTGTGAGGCAATAATCGCAACCCACATAAGGCGTGATATAGAAGAAACTCTGTTTATGAAAAGTACTGTTGGCATCTTTTGTCCAGCTATCCTGGTCACCTTCTAATACATACAATCCTTTCATTGATCCGCCACCTATAGTGCCCCCTATGTATGGCCATGCTTTATCCAGTCTCCAACAGCAGTCTGCTAATATTCCTCCACATCCTACGCGTACATAACTACCCGGTTTAAGTATCTCATGGCAATCCGTTGTAGCACTTGGCATAGTAGAGACGAAGCCTTCCAATCCGGTACGCAGGTATTTCCACAGATGCACTCGCAAGGCACCGCCAATACCGAAAAGTGCCCCTTGCGGACTGGTGGAGCGTCCATCGGATGTAATAGGTGCATTCTTGTCTTGACCGAACATATAGCCGGTATGAAGCATCATTCCTCCGGAATAACCTTGATAGACTTTTTTTTTCTCTATTCCGTCGCTTACTTGAGCAGCCATACCGCATGCACATAACAAAAATATAAGTAATATCTTACTGTGCATATTATATTCTCTTAATAAACAAACAAGCCGCTATTACGAGTGCCGGACCGAGACCGGAATAGAAAGAAGCGGTGAACTCTGCCGGTATGAAAGGCATGAATTTCAATGCGATACCGAGGCAGGACATGCAGACGATAAGTATCCATCCCCGTAGCGGAAATGTATGCCAGACGGTCGTTTGGTCCGGTTCGGCGGCAATCAAACCGCAATAACGCGCCACTATCCGCCGGAACATCAGTATAAATCCGGTCAGTACGGCCGCTGTGATGAGCAGCAGCCACCACAATTCATCGACAGGCATAAGGGTGTATGCCTTGATACCTTTTATAGTAATCATCACTCCCGGAATACCCCATAGAAGCGCTGCTACCAAATATAGAAATAGCTTGTTCATTCGTACCTTTGATTATATCGGCGGCAAAGATACGAATAATTTTTGGAATATTCCTTAAGAAATGCTTAAAAGACGCTTAAATCCCTATAAATAGGGATATATATTTATTGTATTTGTTGCAAGACCGGTTGTACGGAGAGCGAGCCGTTGACAGCTTGTTGCATCCATTGTTGCGGAGTGAGCCGGCCCAGTCTGTACCATCGTTCGTAGGTATCTGCCCATTCATGTCCGTGTTTGGCGGACAGCGCCTGTTCCAATTGGAACTGTACGATATGTCCGATAGGATAATTGGGCAGATACATCGGGCTGTTGACCATGTGCGAATAGATAGCCAGAAGCACGCAGTCGTGTTCTCCGAGCACCGGTTCGTAGTATTGGTTCCATACATTGGCTGCAATAGTCAGTACGGCTTCTTTGAGTTCTTTGGCTGTAGCTTTCGGATGGGCGTACAGCCATTGCCACATTTGCATATCCACCAGACTGACGCCCATAATCTCGTACATACCCCAGAACTGGTCAAGAATAGTTTCCCGGTTCATGGTCTGTGGCCCGTATCCGAGCAACTGCAGGTCCCGTGCCTGAAAAAGGAAAGCGCTGGTCTCGGTAAAGCCTGTATTGGGAATACCGCGGAGCATATATTCATCCATCCTGTAGAGGCTGATTACTTCCTCTACGTTGTGTCCCATCTCATGTACGGCGATGTTGTATCCCTTGTAGTCCATTCCTTCCGGAGCGATGCGCGTACGCAGTCTGGCGGGTTCGTTGCGTCCCACGCACGGCCAGGCGTGACCGGAACCGCGTGCAGGTTCTACAACAATATGCCCTGCTATGTCTTCGGCGTTCTCTTTCTGGAAGCCGAGTGTTATCAGCATAGAAGCAATTTTTTTCTGATAGGAGATGGGGTCCGGGTAGCGTTTGCGAGTTTCGGCAGAGAGGAGTTCTTCGTTCATTCCGCTACGTGCTTTGAAACCGTCGTACCATATGTCGTATGGCCGTAGCTCGCGTCCCAAACGGGTTTTTATCTCTGCGGCAACGGTCTGGACCTGCGGTGAACTCAGTAATTGACGGAAAAGGCTGTCCACTTCGGAAGCGGGTATCTCTATATCGCCTTCAAAATTGCGGATGATAGCCGTAGGCATGTTCGGGCTGTAGGCATCCACGCCTTGCATGGCGTGAAATACATCCAATATCTTCTGATACCGTGTGTCCGGCTCATTGCTTTCTACTTTTGACTTTTGACTTTCGACTCGATTGCTATACGGATACCAAACCGGTTCCGGGTTGTTGATGACTTCCTGAGGTATCTCCTGCCGTACGATACGCCGCATGACCTCGTAAATCATCTCCTGCTTTTCCTGATTGTCGTAATCTACTTTCAATTCGTCACGCAGGTTCCAATGGCTCAGCAGTTTCATGCCGTCCGGAAAGAGTTGCCGGCCGTCTTGCGTGCGCAGGCGATCCATATGTATATTATATCCGGCAATATAGTTTTCTGCGGCAGCCATTGTTTCCGATAGTCTGGCTTGTACGTGTGCGGGCACACGGCTGGTAAACACATCTCCGAGACGCGCTTCGGCCCATTGGCGGCGGGTCCATTGTGGTCCGAGAGTGTTTTTCTCCTCCAGACTGTAAAAGGGGAAATTCAATATAGTGATGAACGCTATTTTATTGGCAAAAAGGTCGTCTGACAGGTGTGCACGCGCATCGTAGCCGGACATGATCCAGTCAATGTCGGTCGGTTCGCCGGCATTAGTCAGTTGTGTGGGTTTCAACAACTCAACGGTAAGCATGTCTGCACTCTCATTCATCCGTTCCATGACTCGGCTGAGGCTCTCGAAGAGTGCATTGCGTTCCTCGTCGGTACGGGCGTAATGTTCCGTTACGAACGCGCGGAACTCTTCCGGACTGCCGTCCTGTTCTGTCCATAATGCTGCGGCTTGCTTCACTCCGCGTTCCATCCGCTCGTCCGCAAACGTCATCCCTTCGTACAGCGTACTTTGGTCTTTCGTACTTGTTGTGCAACTTGTCATGATGATAACGGCTCCCATCGCCGCCCAAAGAATATGTTTCATATATTTAACCAATAACCTTTCACCAATAACCTTTCACCTTTAACCTTTCACCTATAACCAATAACCTATAACCTTTCACCTTTACCCTCTAACCTTTACCCTCTCACCATTATCCTGAGTTCGTTGGTCGTACCATTGAGATCGAGCGAAAAAACGAAATACTGCATTGTCAGTTTGCTATTCAGTTTCAGATATCCGGGTTGTGCAGAAGGCAGCAGCGCCGCGAGTATAGCGTCAAGCATACGTCGCAGGGCTGTAGGCTCGATAGTTATCTCGTTGACAAACGGTGTGAGGTGCATACTGGGTGTCAGTCCATGGGCTTGCAGTTCAGGTTCATGGCTTTGAAGCCAATCTCTTACAAACGAATGCAGGTCGATGGTGTAGCGTGTCTGCGGGTGCTCGATACGGAAAACCAATCCCGCGCCGCGGATGGTTTCGATGGGACGGTCCTTCGAGAACCCGAGTTTGCGTCTCAGTGCGTTCAGGTGAACGTCAATAGTGCCGGAGTCGTATTGGAAACGGTTGCCCCATACGTTGTCAATGAGTTCCTCGCGGTTGCAGATACGGTTGGGGTGTTTGCATAGATAGTCAAACAATCCGAATTCCAGTGCGGTAAGCCGCACCTCTTTCTCATCCACGCGCACGAGTCGTTCCTCGCGGTTCAGACTGATATGTTCCGTTATCGAGATATTCATTGTATATTCCCCTTTCAACTATAACCAATAACCTATGACCAATAACCTATAACCAATAACCTATAACCTTTCACCTTTCACTTTCCACCTTTAGCACAATTGGAAGATGGTCTGAAAATCCGTTTTGGTAGTGAAAACCATTATAGGTCCGTTTGGGTCTCAGGCCCAGGTATTTCTCATCGGGTTCTTGTATCCATTCGGCGTTGTATATCTGCGTAGTGCTGAGGCTGTCCAGGGCTGGCGATACATAGAACTGGTCCAGACAACTCCAACGCCCCTGGTACTTATGCGTGCCATAGCTTTCGACTTTTGACTTTCTGCTTTCGACTTTCGACTTTTGACTTTCGACTATCATCCTGTTCCTCAAACCGGTTAGGTCGTCCTTAGGTTCGCTGTTCATGTCTCCCATGACAATGATTTTGGCATGCGCATCTGTCCTGTACACACTGTCTACGGCATGTTGCAGCACCTCTTTGACGGCTTTTCTTTTCCATTCACTCTCAGCCGTACCGCCGCGTTGGCTTGGCAGATGGCAGACAAAGAGGTGCAGTGTATCTCGCTTGTCCACTCTCGCGCAGACATAGAGTATATCGCGGGTCTGTAATCTGTCCGCGGCCGGGTCTGTATTCTGTACTCTGTATTTTGTACTCTGTACTCTGATAGCTCTGCTGCTAATAGTATCCACCCGTGTCTTTTTATAGACGAGCGCCACATCTATTCCTCGCGGGTCCGGACTCTCGTAGTGCACGAAATCGTATTCTCCGCGCCGCAGGATATAGCAGAGTCGTTTCAGGCATGTAGCATTCTCCACTTCCTGCAGTCCGGCTATATCCACTCCGTCCCATTCGCCGATGTGGGTGAGCACGCGCGCGATGTTCTCTACCTTGCGGTAATAGCGTGTATAGCTCCAGTTTCTCTCCCCTTCCGGCGTCCATTCCCAATCGTCTTTTTCCACCCACGCGCTATCAACCATGATGCTGTCGTGCTTCGGGTGGAACAGGTTCTCTACGTTGTAACTGACGATACGTATCGGTTCTGCCGACAGAAAACCTGTTGCCGCTATCAAGGCAATGATGATATTACAGCACTTGCGCTGCATGATTTTTAGTATCCACTTTCTCTATGATACGCACTAAAACGCCGGTTTCATCGAAGATAAATGTCTTTCTCAGCGTGCCCATGGTGGTTTTGCCGGCTCCGGTGCTAAAACGCTTCTTTTCTCCCCATGCGCCGAAGGCCTGCATCATCTCCGTTGTAGGGTCGCTCAGTAGCGGGAAGGGCAGGTTGTATTTCTCTTTGAACCGGATGTGTGATGCCAAAGAGTCTTTGCTCACACCGAGCACTGTATATCCCTGCGCCAGAAAAGCATGGTAGTTGTCGCGTATATTGCATGCTTCGGACGTGCAACCGGGGGTGGAGTCTTTCGGGTAGAAGTAGATGACTGTCTTGTGTCCGACCAGTTTTTTCTCGGTCCATTCTTCGCCTTTCTCGTCCTGGACGTTGAAGGCAGGCATAGTGTCTCCAATCTGTAGCATAGTCTTATTCTTTCGTTTTTTCGCTGCAAATGTACTGTTTTTTTTGCACATATGCAAGAATTTACTAAAATTTATTAAATTAATCGTTCAAGCGGAGCGAGATATGACGTTTTTGTTGTTAAAATACCCCAAAATTGCCATTTCATCCATACAAATCCATCAGTTCATGCCAACAGACAATCTTCTGATTTACTGTGATTTATAAAGTAGTTATCGGAGGCAATTCGGAGGCGTATCGGAGGCAATTCGGAGGCAACTCGGAGTAAAATCCGCCTTTGGCATACTTATCGAGATACGCAAATTTAAGTATCATCTATTTGGTATCTTTACCAAATTGAAACAAAAAAAATTACGAATTGCGGAGAAAATGGCCTTCCAATTTACGCAAAGTGGACAAATTGACACCATCCGGCAGACAAATTGGCACACCCGGGTGGACAAATTGACAGATTTCTCGTACTGGCACAGAGATTGCAACTTGTAGGGTGAAAACGTTTAAAGCACGTGAGGCTGCAAAAGCAAGCAGCACTACTGCATAGCAGCAAGCCCGTCAACTACTCCTACACCTCATGCAAACAACGCAAGATTGTTTAACCTGGGTTCTCTGAATCCCATTCGGACACAGAAACCCGCAAAATTAGGAGATTTTATTATGACACCTGCAATGTATCGTAGAAATGGTTGGTTCCCAACAGTATTTGATGAGTTCTTCAATTCGGACCTGATGAATAGCGCCAGCAACACCGCTCCGTCGGTCAACGTCAAGGAAACTGAAAAAGCCTATACCGTTGAAATGGCTGCGCCGGGCGTAAAGAAAGAGTACTGCCGAGTACATATCGACGAGGACCACAACCTCTGCGTCGCTATCGAAAACAAGTACGAACACAAAGAGGAAGACAAACACTCGCATTATCTGCGCCGCGAGTTCAGTTACACCAATTTCGAACAACGCTACACGTTGCCGGAAGATGTGGATGAAGAGAACATCAACGCCAAGGTGGAAGATGGTATCCTGACTATCGAACTGCCGAAACTCAAAAAAGTAGTCGGCAAGACCACCAAACAGATTGAAATCAAATAATGTGGAGAATGGAGAGAAGTTCTAAAGTGTCAGAGTTTCAAACTCCTACAGATTTACACTCCTGAACTTTCCAACTTTCAACTTCCCAACTTGAAAGCATCAAAAACGGCATCCGCAAGGCTGCCGTTTTTTTATGCTCTTTCATCTCTAAACAGTAGCTCGCTCCGCGAGTCTAAACTCACTCAAGCATTCCAATAGTCCTTTTCAGCGCTGCGATGAACGCATCCACGTCGGTTCGGTCATTGTACAAGCCGAACGACACACGCACCGTGCCCGGTACACCCAGTTCGTCTATCAGCGGTTCGGCGCAGTGGTGGCCTGTGCGCACCGCCACTCCCTGCTGGTCTAATAGAGTTCCTATATCGAAAGGGTGAATCAATCCCTCAGTTGGCTTTTGACTTTCGACTTTCGACTTTTGACTTTCGACTTTCGGCTTTTGACTTTCGACTTTCGACTTTTGACTTTCGACTTTCGACTTTTGACTATTATACACATTGAAACTGATAACTCCGGCTTTGGGTAGTCCGGCGGCGTAGATATTCACACCTTCGATGGGCGCTAACTGCGCCTCGCAGTATTCCGTCAACTCGCGCTCGTGCGCCTCTATTGCTTCCCAACCGATGGACTGCATGTACTCTATTGCCTTGCGCAGCGCGTACGAACCCACAAAATTGGGTGTCCCGGCCTCGAACTTATACGGCAGGTCGTTATAGGTTGTGCCGCTCCAACGAACATGGTTAATCATCTCTCCCCCACCCTCATGCGGAGGCAGTTTCTCCAGCCACTCCCGTTTGCCGTACAGCACGCCTATACCCGTCGGACCGTACATCTTATGTCCCGAGAACGCCAGGAAATCGCAATCCATCGCCTGCACATCCACCTGCATGTGCGGAACCGACTGCGCACCGTCGATGCACACAGGCACACCTCGCGAATGTGCAATTCGCACGATTTCATCGACAGGATTGATGATTCCGAGCACGTTGCTCACATGCGCTACGGAGACGAACTTCGTCTTGTCGTTCAGCATGCCCTTAAAAGCCTCTATGTCGAGCGTTTGGTCCTCTCGCAAGGGAATATGCCGCAGCACGGCTTTCTTGCGCGCACAGAGCATTTGCCATGGCACGATATTCGAATGGTGCTCCATTGCCGAAACGATAATCTCGTCGCCCTCGTGAATGTACGGTTCCTCCTGTAATTCGTAATTTTTAATTTTTAATTCCCCAAGGGCGAATGCCAGCGCGTTGATACTGTCCGTCGTACCCTTGGTAAACACGATTTCATCGGAACTTTTCGCGTTTATCCACTCCGCTACAGCCCGTCGCGCTGCCTCGTGGTGCTGCGTCGCTACCTGGCTCAGATGATGCACGCCGCGGTGGATATTACTGTTCCACCGGCTGTAAGCCTCAGCAATGGCATCTATCACTGCCTGCGGCTTCTGGCTCGTGGCGGCATTATCCAGATACACCAGCGCCCGTCCGTGTACCTTCTCGTTCAATATGGGAAAATCACTTCTGTTCATCCATTCTCCATTTTAAAAGTAAATAAACCAAGATAAAGCATTCAAAAGGGTTTATTTGCGTTTATGTACTTAAATTAATTCTCCTTTGAGGCTGCAAAGGTACGTATTTTTTATCACATATGCAAAAAAAAATCGCCCCGAAGGACGATTTTCTTTTTGTTTACCATGGGTCGTCTGTAGGAATACCCGTGTTGATCTTACCGGCACCACTTCCGGTGCTCCCACTCGCGCAGATAATGGACATCGTATTGATTTGTACTACGCTGACTTCAGGTTGATTATAAAGCTTTTTCATAATAATTCTCCTTACACATTAAACATTTCACATTTCACATCACTTTACAATCTGCCCTTGTGCATTGTACTCTTTGTCGCCACGCCGGATTATCAACTGACCGTCCCGCAGCACTTTTGTACTCTGTACATTGTCGCCCTGTACATTCTCTACGCCTGTAGCTGTCTGTCCCTGGTTGAAGACGAAGCGCAGTCTCTTCGGTGCATAAGCAGCTCCACCGCTGACGGTGAGGTATGCTTTGTGGGCAGGGAGTGTACCGCTGAACTGGTAGAAGCCCACACCGGTTACGGAATAGTCGGTCGAGTGACCGGAGAGTACGTAGCAGTTCTCCGGAGCTGCCATTTCAGAATCTGTTCCGTGCAGTTGGTTATCGCTCGCAGTAAACGTTACTGTACTTCCGTCAGACGGAGTAAGCGAGAACGAAGCTGTCGGAGACTGAAGAATAACAGCTGTACCGGCAGGTATTACCTCATCGTTTTTGGCAATCTGGGTCATAATCATATCTGTGCCATCAACCTTAGCTACAAACGCCTTTGTACCATTGTTCGGCAGGGCATATTTCTGCGTGCTATTAAAGAAGGTAGAATAGTATAGATCTGCATCATCCGGGTCTGGTTTAGCTGCAATAGCAAAGTTCGGAGCTACACCAATGCTCTTAATGATAGCCTTCGGCTCATCGAGTTTAGCCTTCGGAGCGCGTTTGGGCGCAGGTGAACCACCTCCAACTTCTGCAACATAGATAATTACCGCTGTCGGTTCTACGACATTATAGGTTAATTCATACTTTTCCTCTGCCGGTGTGTAGCTAAGAGATACGGTATTTTCCCTGTTACTTCTGAGGCGAACAAAGAGAGAGTAACCCGAAGAAACGGTTGCATAGATGTCAATCTTACCGGTTCCTTGCGACAGATTAAATGCTACTGTACCCGGCAGTTTGTTCAACCAAGTAGCACAACCGAAAGCAATACTATCGAGTGCATTTTTAACTTGGGTTTGTGTCATTGCTGTGTTAATCTCTAATTGACCGTTTTTATATTTGTCGAATTCTGAATCTGCAAATACTACACTGCTTCCTTCTGAGGTCGGATCTGTAGTAGCGAAATTGACAGCAGTAGAAGCCGATGCCGAAACAGGAGTTACAAGCGGAGCGATGTGGACCGGCACTTTGAATTCATTCCAAGCATCATCATCATAGTGGCGGTATCTGAGCCGAAGTGTATCTTCTCCCGGAGCGCAGAAGTACATAGAGTCAACTACATTCTCACCATGCATAGGCCAATAGAAGTGATGACATATAGTAGCCTCTTCACGCAAACGATTGAAAGGATAACAGTAGTAAGACGCTCTATCAAGATCGTAGAATCGGAACGCATCGTCATCCCACAAAGAGTCGCCTTCTGTCACGTTCAACTCGGTAAGCGGGTTGCCATTTTTGTCTCTTAATTCCATACGGTGCGCCGAATAACGGACTTCTTCCGTGGTCACAGTGAAAGTCAGCGTAGTATCCGCGTATTGTGCATCACCGTCATAAATGACAGATATAGTAGCCGTACTAAATACAGGATAATAATATACCTCAATTTGAGTTTCAAGACCATTATAACCTTCTACCTGTTCAACAGAGGCCGTTGCTATATCTTCATTCGAAGACACAACACGTAATGAACCGGTGAAGTTCTCTTCATTTCCACCACCCAAATCATGCATTACACGGATGGTGTTGCTTATACCCTCATAATAGCCGAGTTCATCTATGTATACAATATAACCGTCTCCATTATAAATCCGGTCGTAATCTTTAGTCAGGAAAAGGTTGATATTGTCCTTTTCGCCAGCCTCTACCACATTCAGCGTAAACGAAGCACTACCGGTAGGCACATCTCCGTAATTAGCGTTCGGCGCGCAACTCATAGTAATCGTTACCGACTGACCCGCCTTTCCACTTTGGGCAACAAACTTACCGTCAGAAATAGCTACAATGCTCGGGTCGCTGGAGGTAAGAGTAACACACTCTGCAGGAACTTCATGCCACTCACGAATAAAATTCTCCGCAGCTTGTCCACCCATATATCCCGTACTCCAAACATAGGCTAATTTCACCATGTTATCACGCGTAGCACCCTGAGGGATGGTGAGGTTGTTCAGCGCATTAGGATCCGGTTCATAAAAATCAGGATACGACGGTTCAACGTTGTCTCCGACTGGTACGACTGCCACATAAATACCACTCACATTCACGGTAATGGTGTATACGTTGTACGAAACGTTATCCCATTCATCGTAATCCATCGCCGGTTGAACTTTAATGACGGATTCGCCTTCCGACATACTCAAAGGGCAGTAGATGTTTCCTATCTGAAACTGCTTGTTACCATGCTCATCATTTTCTAATTGGATGGGGAAAATGTCAACGTTACCACTAATAAGCATTGGTCCGGTGTTTTGACTTTCCACCTTGAAGACATGAGTAGCCCATTCGCCCTTGTAGATCTCTCCCCTTTTTAGGTTGATAGAAACATTGATGTCTTCCGCAAAGGCTTGCCACGGAAGAATCAGCATTGCCGTCAGCAGGAATGCTGCCAAGCGGCTGAATAAAGTAAATGTTTTTTTCATAATGTGGATGTATTTTTGTGGTGAATAAATAGGTAGAGTTATTGTTTGTTTTTCTTGTCGGATGACGAATGAGTGGAAGAGACGATTTCTTCCACCAACTCCCGCGTGTAGTCTTTCGCCGCCTCGTGACGAAGCTGCGATACAGAGGAGGATTCCTGTGCGGACGGATTGTTGTTTTTCTGGTTTTCCATACCTGACCCGAACCGGTTTTGATGACCGTATATGGGGCTAATCACTTACCTGTCGGGATGCATAAAAAAAGCACCCGTTTGTTTTCGGGTGCAAAGGTAATGGAAATTCGTGAAATCGCTTTTGCAAAAGCGGACATTAATTTTACAAAATCGGACAAACTGCTATTTTTCACCCCTTTCCGCGGGTCAAACGGTAGTCCGAGGGGGACATTCCTACGTTCTGAGTGAACGTGCGGGTGAATGAACTATGGTCCTCAAATCCGCAGCAGTTGCCTATTTCTACGATAGGAATATCCAGGTCCTGCAGCAGCATTATCCGCGCTTGCTCCAACTGGATGCGGATGATATAGCGTTTTGCTCCTTCGCCTGTCAGATGCTGCACTCTGCGGTTCAGCGTCTTGGGCGACATGCACATCTTGTCCGCTATTTGAGTCACCGTTACCGTCTGGTGGTTCATCAATTCAGTGACCGAATAAATCAGTTTTTTCAGGAACTGCTTGTCCTCTTTGGTCAGGTATTTGTCCTGCTCTTCGGCGGCAGATGTCTCCGGATCCGTATGGGTGGAGTGGCGCGCCTCGTTCAATTCTGTCATCATGTTGTCTAACAGCTCATTTATCTGGCTCTGACGCTTGCGGAACCATAGGATAGCCACTACAATACAGAGGAGCACACCTATGCCTGCTATCACGCTGATATCTACCAGCCGGTGGTTGCGACGCGTCAACTCCTCTTTCTCCTTCTCCAGTTCGTCTCGGCTGAACGCAGCGTTGAAACGGGCCAACTGTTCCGCCGTGGCGTGCGAATAAAGCGAGTCTTTGAGCAGATGGTAACGCTCCAGATGCACGCGCGCCGCGTCCGGATTGGATTTGTACAGGATTTCGTATATAGCGCGCTGGGCGTATGCTTCATTATAGGGATTACGGATGCGCTGACATATGGCGATAGCCTCGCTGAGATACTCCACTGCCTCGGCCTGACGACCCAAACCGGCGGCAGACTGACCGCGCTTGTTCAGGGCTATTGCCAGTGACAACTGGTCGCCCGTACTGCGGAAATAGGGCACCACTTCGCTCAATATCTCTTCCGCCTCGCTGTATCGACCCAGTCCCACCAGGATGGATGCTTTCTGGGTCTGACGCACCGCCATCTTGTATTGGTTGCCGGTTGTGGACTCCACCATGCAGGCGCTGTCGGCGTATAGCAACGCGCGCTGGTTATGCTCCAGACGGTTCTCTATCTCGCTGGCCATGCCGTAGATAACAGCCGTGCGAGAGGGATTGTTCGCCTGCTTGGCATAGGTGATAGCCCGCAGGATATACCCCTCCGCTTCTTCCGGATTACCGGCAGCGAGCAGCGTACCGGCAATGGTGTTCAGAGACGAACTGATACGGTCCGGGTCTCCGCTCTTGCTGTCCAACTGGTAGCAGCGGTGCATGTAATGAAGCGCCTCTTCGTATTTGGATTGACGCATGTAGGTCAGGCCTAACATCGCCAGGTTGTCCGAGATGGATTTCTCGTCCGCATACTCCATCAACTCCAGCGCACGCAGCAGGTTCTTCTCCGCACGCGCATAGTCCTGCTCTGCATAATACCATTCTCCCGCCCAATACCATACCAGCGCTTTCATCGTATCCAACGGCGTGGTGGACGTAAACACTACCGGTTCGTCCATGAACTCTTCCTTGTCCATGTAGGCAAAAAACTCCCGGGCACTACGCAGACTCGGCTTCTGGTCAAACTGAGCCAACAGCGTGTCTATCGGTTCTGCTTGCCTTGGTTCTGAAGCCATGATGCCTCCTATGCCGCATAGCAGCATCAGGAGAATAACCGTTTTTCGGATACGACAACTCATCATCATAATCTAACAAATAAAATAGTTCCTCTTCGACAATCGTCCACCCTCTCGGAGTATCACTTGTTCTTCAGTTGGCCGTCCTGCCATTTCAGGGACGGATAGGTCTTCCGCAGGTATTCCACCGACTGCTCTATGCCGCTGCTGCCGCTCGTGGCGAACGGGATAAGCGTCTTGCCCTCCAGCTGCGGCAGGTTGTTATCCAGCCACGAGTTGATGATACGCGGACAGATGCCCCACCAGATGGGGTAACCTACATAAATGGTGTCGTACGGCATGATGTTGGTGCATTGTTTAATCATCGGCCGGGCTTCGGGGTCGTTCATCTCCAGCGACGAACGCGACTGTTTGTTGCGCCAGTCCAGGTCCGTTGCGCTGTATGGTTCGGCAGCCTCAATCTCCCATAGGGTCGCTTTCTCTGCTTTCGCGATTTTCTGGGCAGCCGCTTTCGTGGTGCCCGTAGCCGAGAAATAGACGACCATCGTCTTGGCTTCGATGCCCATTGCCATAGCGGCAAGGGCTAAAAAGATACATATTTTTTTCATATTATTGGGTTATAGTTGTTGTATGTTACTTCAATTCGAGTGCAAAGATGGAAGTTCCAGATACCGTTTGGGGTCAAAACCGTTGTTTTGTGGTTCGCCGTGGGAGAGGTAGCCAAACTGATTGGAGAGAATATGCGTCTTACCTATCTGCGCATCCATATTACGATGCGAGTGACCATAGATCCAATAATCAATTCCCGAATCAGCAATATAGTCTCCCAACTCAACCGTAAAGGCACCATTGATAGTGCTACCTTTGAACTCCGGCGCGGTACATAACTGCGTCGGTACATGGTGGGTCAGAACAATCTTTGTCTTGGCATGGCTGTCCGCAACTGCCTGTTTGACAAAGGCGAGACAACGTTCATGCTCGGCATTGAAATTCTGTGCATTCAAGCGGTGACCTTCATATTTGATGCGGTAGAAATCACTCACTCCGCGCTCAACGAGATACTCATTCTCCGGCTCAATCTTCGACCAAAGGGTAGAGACGATGATGTCCACATCCGGCAGATGTACCACGCTGTTATAGTACGCTTTTACGTTCGGGCGGATGTCCATGCAGTAGCCGTCCGTCATGGTCGCCAAGTCATAATAGCCGTAGAAATCATGATTGCCGAGACACACGATGACCTGCTTGTAGTTGCGTGAAGCCCAGTCCCAGAAATCGTATGCCTTGTAGGTCTCGTGTCCGGATTCCGGCAAATCGAGGTAAGCGCTATCGCCTGCGATGAGCAATATATCACCCGTTACCTCCAACGGATGCGCCGCCAACCATGCACGGTTGTCCGGAAACTCCAGATGCAAGTCACTCACATATTGAATCCGCATGCCTTTCTCCGGCTTATACAGAGCAATGTCAGATATTATCTGTATCAGCATATCTGTGCGCTCTACCTCATCTGCGGAAATAGCACATTCTATCTCTTCATTGAAGTTAGGACGCTGCAGCATTTGAGCAAACTGCTCCGACATATATTGTTGTACGTCCGTCTCCGTTGCGCTAAAACGCGCCATGAAATCCGTGCAGTAATTGAGCACATAGATGATATCCTCGAAGTCCTTTGCACCTCGCCAATCATTTCCTCCGCGCGAAAGCAAAGCCTCTATTTTCGTAGCGATATAATAGGGCGCGGGCAGACGATAAATCATCTTTCCGGATGGCAGTTGGTATTGTTCGCGATGCTCAAAACCGGGTCTGTACCATCGGTTGCCAAAACTTAGACTCTTTTCTTCATACGACATCACGTCCACCAGTTCACCATTATATACCCATCGGCAAATGACCGGTGGCTCCGACTCGGTATCGTTCTGAAAATGCTGTCTGCGGAGTTGTTCCTCAAAAGCAGTATGTTCGGTATAGTTGGCAGAATTGACCACGCAGTCTACATCCGTAGTGGGTCTGGGTTCTAATGCCGCAGGGTCGGTGGCATACGAACCGGCTAATGCTCCTCCTACATAGACAAGCCGCTCGTTCAGGTCTTGCATTCCTTCTGCAATTGTTTGCAGCCGCTCGTTATTGTTCCTCGACATAGCGCCGGATATGTTTGTTCAGTTCCGCAACCGCAATCTCTTTCTCGCGCGAACGACCCATGCGCAGGGTGTCTGCTATGACCAGCAATTGATATAATTCTTCATCACGCAGGGCGGCTTCCGGCACAGAAGGATACAGCGGGTTTATTTGCTGTCCGCGTGCTTCTCCTTTTGCATAGCGCCAGACAAATTGCTCGGCGGTATTTGCCACTTGTTCCTTTATCGGCGAAGCGCTTACATATGCCGGAATTCCACGGATGACGCGTCCTGTCTCCGCCGGAAAGACATAGCTGAGACCATGAATCATAAACTCCTGCAGCGCCAGTGTGTTCACGCGTTTTTTATTACGATCTACCAATTGTGCCTTTTTGCAGCGTTCCAAACTCTCGCTTACACTCGATGCGCTCATGCCGAGTTCATCAGCCAATTTACGAATGGAAAGGTTGCGGCCTTTATTCGTTAATTTCTTTAATAATATAACAATATCTTGCTCTTTCATATCTCTGAAATTAAGCAGGTTACATTGTTTTGTTCGCTGTTCGCGAATTGCGAACACTTAATTCCGCTGCAAAGGTACAATAAAAATTGCACATACGCAAGAAAAATCTGCAATTCTTGCGAAAAGGTAGATTGTTAAGCCTTATTTCCGCATATGGGGGTAGATATAGTCCAGCAGGGCGTCGTAGTTCGACCGGAAGGAGAAACTCTCGCGCAGCGACGGGTAGTTCTCTTTGTCCAGGCAATACGGATAGGCGTATTTGAGGAACTCCAGCCGTTTGTCGTCGAAGGAGAACACCGTAGCCATCTGTGCCATGTCTGCCGTGCAGAAATAGCCGATGGTGACGCATAGTTTGGCTATTTCTAATTTCTTGTCGTCAAACGATTGTCCGTTCAGTGCGTCCATGACCGCTTGCATCTGTTCGGCCGATGCGCACTCGTAATACCGTTGTTCCATCGGCGGACGGCGGTGCGAGTCGCCATGTCCGTGCCGGTCGTTATGATGCCCACGCGGACCTTGTGGACCTTGTGCCATCGCCCCTGCCGCCACTATCGCAACGGCCAAAAGAAAGAATAATCGTTTCATTGTATCAGGTGTTTTAGTTGTATTTGGTCATATATACTTAGTTTGGAAAACTTGTCCATCAATTCCGGCTCCATTACTTATGTGGGCAGATAGGTTAATCTTCTGACCCGTCAAAAGGTAATGTCGGCAAAGTGAACTTATCAAAGTCGGATTGGTAAAGTTGGTCTTGCACAACGCGGTATTTCTCAAACTCCGTTTCGGCTTTAATCTGTGCCAATTCAGCGGAGATTTTTCCGTTATCCTGCAATATGTCTTTGTCCCATAGTTTGAGGAAACGGTTTAATCTGTCTTCCCAATCCGCCATCGTCATTGGGATATGCCGGATTGCCTGCATTTCGGCAAAGTCAAGATAGGCAGACACGATACGCGCCAATTGCTGCAATTCGTCTTCCGTGAGATAGTTTTTCGCGACAACCACGTCATAACGATGTATTTTCCCGTTCGGTGCACCTTCCCATGATGTCAGCCCCATGTGCTCTTTCTCGGCATCGGCACGCTCATAAATCAGTTCTGCCGCAGTGTGCTGATGAACCGAATAGTGCATCTTGTTCTGTACGGCAGCAAAGAAGCGCTGGGTAGCAGCAGCCGTCGGGTCATAGTCAATACTGGTGGCGTATATGTCAGTTATTTTCTGATAGAAACGACGTTCGGAGAGGCGTATCTCACGCACTTTCTCCAATTGTTTCTCAAAGTAATCTTTGGTGAGAATAGTACCGCCATTTTTCAATCGCTCGGAATCCATCACCCACCCTTGAATCGTATAGTCTTTCACTATGGCATTGGCCCATTTGCGGAACTGCACAGCACGCTCGTTATTTACCTTAAAGCCTACGGCTATAATCATTTGCAGGCTATAATGTTTCACCTCACGCGTCACTTGTCGGGTGCCTTCGGTTTGAACTATCCGAAAATTACGGATAGTTGCCCCCTCTTCCAATTCGTGGTCGTTATATACCTTTTGAATATGGTCATTTATTGTGCGCACATCAACACCATATAATTCCGCCATCAGGCGTTGGGTCAGCCAGATGTTTTCGTCTTCGTAGCGCAATTCTACGCTTTGCGGTTGGTCGCCGATGGCACTAACAAAAGTGAGATATTCAGCAGCCGAACTGCGAATGGTTATTTCCTTTGATGATTTTTTCTTAGCCATGTGTTATTCGTTGTGTTTAACGTTGAAGGATTTGTGTTTTTTTACCCCTCCATATATAAGTCAAAAAAGACCTGAAATCTATCACCTTAAAAGCAACTTTTTTTCAATTTTCTTCTTCTATACCCAAACTTTTCAAATAGTTGTATGTGCTATCATAATATTCTGGCAATCGGGTGTGGTCGTCGGGTGAGCCTTTGGGGACACAGATTATCATGCCTTGGCGTGCACGTGTAAGAAGGACGCGGTAGGCGTTAATAAGATATGCTTGGCGGTCTGATTTCTTGATATTATTCCACTTATTACCACCGTTGAATTCGAAGAAATTCCATCCGTTTGGCGTATAGCGCAAATCACCATCCCAAACCACGCAAGTCCAATCCAACTCTAAACCCTGCACATCAAACTCTGAGGCAGCATCTTCCAAGAAAAGTGACGAACGCACGTCGTTGATATCATCCAAGAACCAATGCACCGTGTCTGGCTTGCAGCGGACATCAATCGCCAGCGGTTTAAGGCGATAGGCTTTAGAGGAAACCAACAGCCCGTAACGCTCGTTTCCTCGTGCGTGGGTACGCAGCCATTCTTTGGCCTTGTTCAGATCACGCGTTAAGGCAATCGGGTAGCGGTCAGCGATGTCTGCATATATCTTGCGGACGTTTTCTGCGTCTCCGTCGAGCAGGTAATGCACCATATTGGACAAACTCTCTGCACGGAACGAACGCATCGAAACCGCCAGATGCAGGTCGTCAGAAAAAGTCTTATTGGGGTTATTCTCCAGAAGTTCAGATACCTTTCCCTCTGCGTATTCTTTAGCGGTGAGTTGCGAGGATATATAAACTTTCCAATTGGGGAAGGTCTCATTGAGCGCACGTATCCATTCACCTATACCGGCTTCACCTGTGTTGATTTCCTGACCGCCACCAACGAGGCAAACAATAACCGCCCAATCGGGTCTCTGATCCAAAGACCAAATGAGGAACTCACCTTCCGACATGGGGAAGTTTGCGAAACCTTTCTTACGGCTCAGCCAATTCGCGATGTGTTCTTTATCCCATGAACGTTGTGCTTCATCGAAAATAGCGATATTTTCCACCTCTCCGTAACCGGCTTCTTGGTCTTTTAATTCCTTTGTAGGGTCAATCTCCAGAGTGCCATTCACCACCTTTACTTTGTTGAGCATATTATCGCGGTAGCGGTGGATGATTTGGATGAAACGCTTTACTTCGCGCTCCGCCTCTTTCTTTGTGATTTTATTGCCTTTCTCTTTCTCCTGCGCTTGTTTGTCACGCGTCAGGGCTTCTGTCAGCACTTGCACTAAAGGTCCGTTCCCTGAGAGATAAACAGCTAAGTCTTGTTTCTCCTGTTGTACGGCTACATTCAACCCCACTAAAGTCTTACCTGCACCCGGAACGCCTGTGACGAAACAGATACTCTTACCTCCGCGGGCTTTGGTGTCGCGGATGACTTGGCGTACATAGCGCGTGGTGGTCTCTAACTGGGCGCCTTCCGCTTCGCTTTTGGTGATGTTCTCTACGCTATGATTGAGATAAAGCGACCGTGCGGCCTCTATGATAGTGGGTGTCGGGGCATAACGGCTACGAGACCAATCTTCCAAGGAAACGGCATAGTGTTTCGGTTCTAATGATTGCGATAATACCAACTCAAAGACATCCTTCAAGTGTGCCGCATTGGTTAGCAGAGGCTCGTAGATACCATCGTCGTAGTGCGAGGGTTGGCAGAGAGTAGAAAAGGCTGTTTCTTCGGTTGCAACCAAAATAGGGATGATACATCTGTCGGCGCTTCCTTGGTGGAAATTCTTTAGGTCTAAGGCATAGTCGAGCACCTGATCTACGTCTTGGTGCTTGAATTCTTCTTCACCGGCTTTGAATTCCACTACGAAAACACGTTCACGAAGAAGAACCACCACATCAATGCGTTTGCCTAAACGCGGAATGGTATATTCGAAGATGATTTGTGCGGGCTCGTTGGAATAGGGCGCAAGCAAGTTCTTCATAATGGTTATTTCTTGCTCCCAAGCGAACTTCTGCGTAGAGGCGGTGTCCATCTCATCCGCGCGCGACATTTTGCCGAAGATGGAGTTAGTATCTTCCGCAACGAATGTTGCTATGTTTGCTTGGTAGAAATAACGGTTTGTCATAGTATATGTTTTTTGTTATCTCGGAGGTACTTATTAGAGGTACTTATTTTATTAATTTATCTAAAAATAGCTTCATTAGGAATACTTGGGATCCCCTGTCTTTGCAGATATGCTGCATATTGTTGCTGAATTTTACTAATATATGGAGGAAGTAGGCGTCCAATACGATATATTTTTATATTATTCCATTTATCAATGCTTAATTTGCGATAACTAATCTTCATTATCTTCCCTTGAATGAATGCAACATAACTGCAATTTTTCTTTTCTATGAATTCTCCATTTACAAATGGTATGTTTTCGTCACTTTCTTGTTTGTTAATGTTACTTTCATCAATGAATGCTCCTTTCAATAAATATAAATCTTTTTGTTCACGTATGATATCACAATCAGGACGAATATTTATATAATATGTATTTTCTTTTAGATATACGTCACCGGCGAAAGGATAATCAGGTAACTTGTCATTAGAAATAAAACGTTCACATTCTAGTATATTACGTAAATCTTCTTTTGTTATTTTTCCTATAGTTTCTTGAGATAATATATCATCATCTAGTTTGATTAGATTTATGCGGTAAGACAAATTGTTTTGTAATAAATTTAACAAGTCATAATCTTTATCTCCTCCGTCGTTGTCGATGTTCTCTTTTAGAATTTGAGGCCAAGCAGGATGAGCATCAGTCAAGGACCAGATCATTTCTGTTTTTGCTTCGCGGTTAACTTTTTCCCATTCCTTCAATAGATATGCAGGTGGTGTTTTCTTTAACCAATCAGTTATTTCAGCAAACAACTTATCTGCAGTATCTACTTCGTTTTTCTTTTTGATAAAAATAGGATCTTTCGCTATGTTAATGTTATGAGTTTCAAGGGCGACTTCAATATCATGAATATTTTCATCACTAAAAATAAAAACAGGAACATAGCAAACATTACGCAATTCTTTCAAAAATGCAATGTTGTCATTTATTGTGGCTTCAGGTATAATATCTGTCCCGCTTAAATTCCAATCTAATATAAGAAAACTAATAGAATGAAATTGCTTTATTAGTTCATCTGGTAATTCCTGATATTCCAACAAAGGGATATGATTTTCCTTTAGTGATGCTATTATCTTTTGAATACCATTTGGCGTTCTTGTCTCTTCATTGATTTTCTCATCAATGACTACTCCTATTCCAGAAAACAGTTCTTTTATATTAGTCATTTTCGTCAGATTTTACAAAGTTAATAACAAAATTTGCTCCGGGAAGTACTTTCTCTGAATCTATTTCAGCCAGAGAGATAGAATACCCCATTCTTTGCAACAATTGGCGTGCAATATATAATCCTAAACCACGTCCGTCTTCTTTGCCGGAATAGAAAGCCTCAAAAATAAATGGTTTATCGTCATCTCTAATGCCAGGACCGTTATCTGAAAATATTACTTGCTGATTGTTTCCGTCCAAAGTAATAGTAATTTTCTTTTCTGCCATATCAGGCATTCCCAACCAATAGATAGCATTGTCAAACAAGTTTATCAGCAACTGTAATATTACCGCATCAGTACATTTTGCGATGATTGGGGAGCCTATCTTAACAACATTATAATTGATGTTTTCTCGTTTTAATGTGCGACTATATATTTTCTCAACTTTTTCCAATAAGTCGGTAAAGCGAATGTTGCGCCGCCTTTGTTTGGACGACTTAAATAGTAGTTGAATGTCTCCCATTCGGTCTCTAACAAACGAGAAAATGCCACGAATAGAGTGTAACTCGCTTTCTATTTGTTCGTCTGATAAAATCCCTCCATCAATATCTTCTACGAGTTGGTCTATAGCATCAATGCCTTTGTTTAACATCATAGACATATCATGAGAGGCTGTTTCGACGGATAAACCGACAGCTGCCAAATCTTCGGTACTGTCCAATCTGTTTTCGTAGAATGCTTGCTCGGTTTTATATGATGCCATTAATTCCTTACAGATGGCTTCAGCGGCGCTATTTCCCTTGATTGCTTCCTGTAGAGAAACAAACTTATTTTCAACAACGCGGAGTTTTGCATTTTTTTGTTCTTTTTGCTGTTTGACTCTTTCTTGATATTGTTTATACGGATGTTGTCGTATAAATAGCAAGAAAGAGTGTATCAAATCTATAAATTCCTGAGTGGCTTTTCCTTCTTCTATAAGACCTTCTCGATTCGTTTTGTCTTTTAATCTTGGGTTGCCGTGTTTCGAAATATCAACAAAACCGACTACTTGATCATTGCTTAAATAATCTCCTGTACGACCGATACCACGTTGTTTGTCGATTTGTAACCAATCGTTGTCTGGATTGCCATACGGTGCCACACGGATACCATCTCTGTACAAATATATTCTATGTTTTTTAATTCGTTCTTTTTCTGTTTTATCTAAATAGTAAGGCGTTTCTTTGTCCGCTACGAAATCAAATACAAAAAAATTAAATTTAAAATCTCCACACGTAGTCTTTTTTATGATAGGATTGCCAAATAAGTCCGTATTACCCATAAACCTCTTTTTGAAATAACCTAATCCGGCTATTTGTGAGTCATGTAATGATAAACGGTACGGTATGTCATTTAGTTTATAAGAAAATACACCTTCTTTTTCATTGTAATAACCATCAGTAATTTTGAATACAGCTGAATATTTCAATAAGTCTGCTAATTTTTCAATCGCTGTTTTGGAAAAAATCCGTCGTTCTCCATTAAATTCAAAACCGACCTCTATTGGGGCCTGGCTTTTTTTCTGTATGATTTTATCAAATATAGACTCTAATTTTTGTGATTCTTCTCCAACTTCGTCTATTTTCTTCTCAGACCAAGAACCTTTCAAATTGGTTATCTCTATTCTTGTGCCATGATTATTGTCATTATCGAATTGTTGGCTGTTTACTATAACGGTTCTGTCAATTATTGATTGAGGCTCTCTTTCTGTTACAGTAATTTTTATATCGTCAATATACAATTCTTCTTGTTTTCCTTCTTTTGTAAGAAAATCATCGTCATACAACGATAAATCATAATTTACAAAGTACTCTTTGTCGCTTCCTTCTGGACGAGTTATTATTTTAATATCCCTGCCTAATTTTAATATAGCAAAACGTCCAATACCCTTTTCCCCTTGAATTATTCTCTTCTTTTTAGGAGTTCTACGGATCTCATTGTCTTTCGATTTTTTGTTAGGAGTTGCAGGATTCATCCAGCTATGTTCGATTGTATTCAAATCCATTCCGCAACCATTGTCCTCGATGATGATTTTAGACAATGAAGTTAACTTGAATTCGTCTTGGTCTTTATCAATTTCAAAGTTCTCAAAACTTATCTTTACCCAATCCGCATCCGCATCATACGCATTTTTTATTAACTCCGCTAATGCAATCTGCTCATTAGTTATTAATTGTTCGCCTAACATAGTAAGCAAACGCGCATAAGGACGTATATTAAATGAGTGTTCCATGTTAATTATTTTTGCATGATAATGATATATTCATTCGGGTACACTTTTTTACAATCTTTGTTGTCAAGAGTTGTAAAACGTCCCGTGTTTTTGTCCCGCAGAGTGGGCATGAGTTTATAAGGGATATTGCGTTTGATTATTTTTTCCTCTTTAAGCCCTGCGCCTCGGAGGAAGTCGAAAAACACTTGGGCGGATTTAATCTGCACTTCTTTGATCGTAGTATTTCCGATAACGACACAAGCGTAACCGCCATCTTTTAAGATACGTGCCATTTCTTCTGCAACTTGATTCAAGTCGTTGAAATATGTCGCTACATTTCGAGCTATAAGATGGCTTTTTTCGTCAAGAGCTTTGATGATTTCTGTAGCCAGTTTGCTGCCAGACACCTCCAATGAGGTCTTACCTGAGTAGGAAGTGCCTATGAATTTCTGGCGGAATTTTGCCAAGTCATCAAAAAGCTCCATCCAATAGCCGGTTAGTTGGTGAATATCTGCGTACTCATAAGATGTTACATAAGGCGGAGATGTGATGATTGTATCAATAGAGGCATCTTCAATTCCTGTGCGACGCGCATCGCCCTCGATAATTCTACACGGTACATCAAAGAAATTGTGCGTTTGCAGATGCTCGTAGAACAGTTTGTTACTCTGCATCATTTGTTGGCAGTGTTGCTCAAAAGCTCCAAAAGGCTCCACATCGGGTTTTATCTTGTCAACTTGAGGTTTTGTGCTGGATTGTAGCCATCTTGAGCAGTTCTTCAGGATATGCGAGATGGCTACAAGGAAGAACTCTCTTATTTTATCATCGGTTTCCTCATTTGCACATTGATATAGAAAAGCTACTTTGTATTTCTGTTCAGGCTTAAACCAATAATCAATCCGTTTGTGTGTCGGCATGTCGATAAATGCCTTGGAATCGTAGTTTGCGAATTTTGCGATAAAAGCATTATATTCAGTTTCCAATTTAATTGGATCAATAGGGGTGGTTTTGACACGAGTAATCAAAGTGGCTACAGGATTTATGTCCGTGCCGATAGACGCGTAGCCATGTGCTTTAGCCTCTACTAATGTAGTTCCACAACCTGCAAACAAATCGGCAATCATACCACCTTCTTCTGGGGGGTATAAATCAATTAATTTCTCCACTACATTAGGAAGAAATTTGGCTGGGTAGCGATGGTAACCGTGTGTCCATTTATTTGTGGAACGGTCTTGGTTAAACGCCCATGACGGACTAACTTTTATTTTGTCAAAATCTCTTTTGCGCATATGCATATATTTTTGTAATAACAAATGCTCTTTTTTGTGTGTACAACCTTGCGAAAGGGGCTTTCAATCGCTCGGATGGGGGTTTCGTGTCTCGGTCTTCTCTCGGTCATCTCTTGCTCATCGGTCGGTGGAAGGTGGCATAGCAACCTTACCAAGTAGCCACGCTTAATTATTCAGGATATTGTCTGTGTTCCTCTTTGAATGTAGCAATCTCAGCAGCAATCGCTTCTTGCAATTCTTGCTTCGGGATGATTAACTGGTAGTCCGCGACACCAATAGGTTTACCCATATCTTCCAATGTTAGAGATACCTCTACATTGTCCTTCTCCGCGCACAGAATAATACCGATTGAGCGGTTCTCGTCTTCTCCTTTCTCTAAACGGTCAAGAAGCGACAGATAAGCATTCATCTTACCGGCATATTCCGGAAGGAACTCACCGATCTTCAAATCGATAGCCACCAAACATCGCAACTTGCGATGGAAAAAGAGCATATCCACCTTGTATTCCTTGCCATTATATTCCAGCATATGCTGATTGCCGATGAATGTAAATCCATCCCCCAGTTCCAGAAGGAAGAGTTTGATCTTCTCAACCAAACGTGCTTCCAATTCCAACTCCAATATAGGAGAAGTCACCCCTAAGAACCCAAGGTTGTATGTGCCGCGGAAAACCTCGTTGGCGTATTTGGCTTGTTCTGCCGGTAGAGTTGAGGCAAAGTTGTTCTCCATTGAGACCAACGGCTGACTCTCGTGCATTTTTAATTTGAGAGCATTCAGCAGCAATTCGCGGCTCCATCCTTTTGCTACAGATTCTTGAGCATAAAACAACGTGGCACTATCGCTTAAATCTTTATTAAGAATCAATAAGTTATGTGACCATGGCAAAAGTGCTACGGTCTGTAGCAGTTTAGAGTCGCTATCTTTATATCGGGTATAGAAGGCCTTCATGTTCCATAATTGACGAGGCGACATACCCATTTGGGGATAGCGTTCCTTCAAATCGGCAGATAGTTTCTTAACAATTTGGCTGCCGTGCTTGCTTTCTAATTTTCTATCATAGAGCAATTTTCCTATCTCCCAATATGTATCATTTGAGGTAGCCGCCACCTGACGAGCCAAACGAAACCGAGCACTTTCAATTACTGCTACGGCTTGTAGCAGTAATTCCTTATACTCGTCTGATTTGAACGGCGTGTCTAATTGTTGAGTACTTATTTGCTCTATATCTGCCATGGTTTTTATTGTCGGTTGATCGTGTCACGGAGGGTGGTAATTTTGACAACAATGTTGACACAATTCCCTATTTTACAATTTCGCCTGCAAAGGTACAATAATTTTTTGATATATGCAAGATTTTTGTAAAATTACAAAAATAATCGTTTGAGCGTAGCGAAATAAGAAATGTATTTGCATTTAGGGATGGGATTTTCTGTTCGCCGGCGGGGTGGGGCATGGTGAATCATGCAAAGTGGCGAAAGAAAAGGATGCTCAATAGGTGGCGGTAAGTGCTTGCATAGGTAATGAGTCAAAAAATCACACACTTATCGCGCACTTATCGCGCACTTATCACGCACTAACGACGCACTAATTGTAGTAAAAAAATGGTAAAAAAACGGGTGAGGTGCAGCAGAAAGCACCATTCGTAGAAAAGTTGTGCAAAATTACCAAATTTTTATGACATATGCAAGAGAGAGAGGGAATCAAAGGTGCTTTATTTATTGGTAAAGGTTAAAGGTTATAGGTTAAAGGTTATAGTTTAGAGGACGCTCGCGGGGCGAGCTACAGTTTAGAGGTTAAAGGGGAAAGGTGAAAGGTGAAAGCGGCCCGCGAGGGTCGCTTTCCTATGTATAACCGCCCGCAAATCACCTATCATTAGGCCGTACTCAGTTAGGCGCAGACGGTCGATGCGGAGGGGTGGCAGGTCTGATGCGGAGGTTTTTGCGGTCTTATGCGGAGGGGTTTTGCAGGTCTTATGCGGAGGGGTGTGTCAGGTCACGGATGATGGCTTCGTCGGCAGGGAGCCACCGGACGGAACCGAGGTCTTGCGGTGCCAGCCATTGGGCGGCTTCGTGTTCCAACAGTTGCATATGTGGGTCGGCAAGCGCGCAACGGTAACAATGCATCGTCAGGTGGAACTGCGGGTAGTCATAATCAATAGTCCTGAGCCGTTCGCCCACCCGGATAGCAGCGTCCAGTTCTTCGTGAATCTCGCGTCGCAGTGCCTCTTCGGGCGTTTCTCCGGCCTCTATCTTCCCTCCCGGGAACTCCCACCAGTCTTTCCATTCGCCATAGCCTCGTTGGGTGGCGAAAATCCGTCCTTCGGCATCGAAGATAACAGCCGCCACCACCTCAATCGTTCGCATCGGTATATTCGTGTCAGTAGTCATATGTTTTCTCATCACAATGCCTCCCGGACGGAGGCGGGTTTTCTACCATCGGATGACCGTGCCGATAGGTCGGTCGAGCAGCGTCAGCCGGTCTCTGGCGGCAATAGACTGCGCCACGGAGTCGGGTTCCGTCCATGCGTGCGGCGCCAGTGAGAACTTGTCATGATGCACCGTGATATACTGTTTCGCCTGCAGGTCCAGCATAGCCTGCTCCAAGTCCTCCGGCAGCATATGGATATACGCCCAGTTGGTGTTGTATTGGCCGTTCTCCATGACCGCCAAGTCTATCTCACCGTAGGTGTCATGAATACGCCGGAAGCGGTCGTCGTAGCCTCCGTCACCGCCTATATACACCTTCTTGCCATTGCAATCGAGCAGAAACGATGCCCAGAGAGTCCGGTTGGCTCCGCCCAACAGCCGGTTGGAGAAATGGCGGGTAGGGAGGCAGGTGATTGGTGATTGGTGATTGGTGATTGATGATTGGTGATTGGTGAAGGGGGATTGGTCGAACCAGTCCATTTCGGTGATGATGTCGGGTGCATAGCCCCAATACCGCAGATAATCCGCTATTCCGAGCGGGCAGACAACCTGTTTGACCTTGCCGCGCAGGTCCCGCAGCGTAGCATAATCCAGATGGTCCCAATGCTCGTGCGTAATCACCAGCAAATCAATCTCAGGCATCATCTCCGGCGTGTAGTACTCCGTGCCGGGAAAAGGCTTCATCATCAGCGATGCAGGGAACTCCATGCGTAGCACAGGGTCCACGAGTACCGTTTGTCCGCCGAGCGTGAAGAGATACGACGAATGGCCGAACCAGATGAACAAATCGTTGACCGGACCGGCATCGGCGGACAGAATGCTGTCGCGATAGGACTGCACGACCTGTCGGATGTCCGTCCGGACAATCGGAACGGGTGTTTTCGGGACGCGTTGGTTGGTCCTGTCCGTGAGAAACCGCCACATCGCCGCTGCTCCGGACGAGCGTTCGCCGGTGAACTGCGGAGTAGGGTGCTCGTTGCGGAACTGTCCGTCGCGGTAGTTAGGGCTATGGAACCGCTCGGAGTGGTAATGGCCGAGCGCATGCGGTCCGAAAGCAGGGTGGAAGCGGAAGAGAAGCCACAGCGCCAGCCCGCAGACCAACAGCAGGGAGAGGAGGATAAGAACTATGTGCATGCTTCTTCTCACGGCTTGTAATAACTCTCCTCCAGTATCTTCTGCGCGTCCGGTTCCGCCATCAGTTGCTGAAGCGTAACGGCCTCGTTATGCTCCATATAACTCTCCGCAATGCGCCATCCCAGCCATATCCCTACTCGGCCGGGCGAGTCCTGGGAAATCTCGGCGGTGAAGGGACCGTCGTTCAGATAACTGGTCAGCACGACACTCTCGGTCTTGAAGAGGTCCCTTTTGTCCATTACAAGGTGCCAAATAGCCTCCTCGTTGCGTTCGCACCACTCCCACTGCTCCTTGGTCCAGCCCATGATCTCAAAGCCCTCCAGCGTGTCAAAAATCTGCGCTGTCAGGAACATGATTTTGCCGCGATAGATCATCTGCTCCAGCAATCGGCTCTGGGTGGACGTATAGGGCAGGGTGCGGAACAGCCAGGCGCTGACTATATCCACGGGAATACACTCCGGACGCATGGTCTGCTTCTGGTATTCATACACCACGCGGTTGTAATACTCATAGTCGCTGCCCAGGTACATGTCCGCTCCCACACCGATGATATCCTCGTTGAAATAGACAGGGGCGTTGAAGCCCGAGATGAAGAGATAGAGGGTAGGGATGTCCGTCTCCGGATACAAGTATTTAATCCTCGTAAAGGCTTGATTGACAGACTCTTGCAAGTCGCTGATGTCTGCAAACATCTCCTGTTCGCGTTGGTTGGTCCGGCGGAAACCATACGTGGTGTCGTTCAGAAACTGCGGCAACGCCTGCTCCAAAAACGCCGTGTCGGCAGTAGGAATACCGAGTATATCCTCCACCCACATGGGCATGAAGAGCGGGAACTCGTCGTAGAGGACACGTATATCCTGCGCCACGGTGGAGTCGTGGACGTTCAGCAGCGCATTGTCAAAACGCACTATCTCGACCTGCTGCGGCGCCATATCGCTCGGGAAATAGGTCCGCCCGCGATGGCACGAGGACATAGCGAGGAGAAGGAATAAGGCATAGAGAATAACGAAACGGTTGTGCCCTGTGCGGGCTGAGAATATCTTTTTCATCTGTGTTACCTATTGGGCTATGAATATCTATTTCATCTGTGTTGCCTATTGGGCTATCACACCGTCTTTGATTTCGATGATGCGGTCGGCAATGCCGGCGAGTTCCTTGTCGTGCGTCACCAGCAGAATGGTCTGGCCGTACTCCTTGCGCAGGTGCAGCAATAGTTCGCTCAGCTCCTTTTTGTTCTTCTCGTCCAGACTGCCTGTCGGTTCGTCCGCCAGGATAATATCCGGCTTCATCATCAGCGCGCGCGCTGCGGCAACACGCTGTTTCTCGCCTCCGGATAGTTCGTTGGGCTTGTGGTTCATGCGGTCCGCGAGTCCCAAGTCTGCAAGCAGTTTCTGCGCACGGGGCTTGTATTCCTTTTCACTCTCGTGGGCAATCATCGCAGGGATACAGACGTTCTCCAGCGCCGTGAACTCCGGCAAGAGCTGGTGGAACTGGAAGATAAAACCGATATGATGGTTTCGGAAAGCCGCTAACCGGCTGTCATTCAGCGCAAAAACATCCTGCCCGTCAATCAGGACGTTTCCTTTCGTCGGGCGGTCCAGCGTGCCGATAATCTGAAGCAGAGTGGTCTTGCCCGCACCGGATTTGCCGATGATAGCCACTATCTCACCTTGGTTGACAGTGAGGTTGACGCCCTTCAGCACCTGCAGCGAACCGAAGGATTTGCAGATATTTTGTACTTGTATCATTGTTTCACGTTTTTAATCACCAATGTTCTGTCGCCGTTCTCCTGCGGAGTGATTTGGATATAGACGGTGTCGTCCGGCAGCAGCGGCTCAATCAGTTCGGGCCACTCAATGAAACAGTAGTTGCCGGAATAGAGATAGTCCTCGGCTCCGAAATCGATAGCCTCGCGGATGTCCTTGAGCCGATAGCAGTCGAAATGATAGACCTCGCCCCGGTAGGGTTGTTCCACGTCGTACACATTGACGATGGCGAAAGTGGGAGAGTTGACGACATCGACGGTGCCCATCGCCTCGCAGAGCGATTTGATGAAAGTGGTCTTGCCGGCACCCATCTGTCCGTCGAAAGCAAAGACCCGGTGCGGCTCGCACTCCTTCAGAATCTCCAGCGGACTTACTTCTTCCCCCCGCTCGTTGAGAAGAAGGAGTGATGGCTGACTTTCGGTGTCCTCCGCTTTTTGACTTTCGACTTTCGCCTTTTGACTCTTGATTTTTATCGTATAAATACTCATGGTCGTGAAAAATATTTGATTCTCAGAGGGTTATTTTGGTCTGAAAATACTCGTAAAGTGCTGAGCCTCTGGCATTTCCGAGCAAATCAATCCATTCTTGTTTTTCAGCCAAACTAGCGCGCTTGACGGAACCGAAATGTTGTAGTATTTTTTGCTTGGTAGCAGGCCCAACTCCCTGAATATCATCGAGTTGACTATGAATTTGGGCCTTGCTGCGCTTCTTTTTATGGAAGGTAATGGCAAATCTGTGCACCTCGTCCTGGATATTGGTCAGCAATCGGAACACTTCGCTCGTGACGGGCATGCTAATCTCCGCCGGCGGAAAACCATAGAGGAGTGTCTGGGTGCGGTGTTTGTCGTTTTTCTTCAGTCCGGCAATCGGGATGGATAGTCCGAGTTGGTCCTCGACGGCCTCGCGTATGGCGTGCATCTGACCGATACCTCCATCGGCGATGATGAGGTCCGGCATCTGGCCTCCTTCGTCCATGAGCCGTTGGTAACGCCGCCGCACCACCTCGCGCATCGAGGCGTAGTCGTCCGCGCCGTCCACCGTCTTGATCTCAAAGCGTTTGTAATCGCTCTTGCTCGGCCGCGCCATGCGATAGACCACGCAACCGGCTACTGCATTCGTGCCCTGGATATTCGAGTTGTCGAAGCAGTCAATCCATCGGGGCAGGGTAGGCAGGCCCATCATCTGCTGCAACTCCGTCAGTATGCGTACGCCGCGCTGCTCCGGATTGAGTTTGTCGTCCTGTTTGAGCCGGTCCATCTTGTATTGGCGGACATTCTGCATCGCCAGGTCCAGCAGCTTCTTTTTGTCTCCGCTCAGGGCGATATGCATATGCAGCGAATCATCAAAAACATCCGGTATGAACGGCACAATCACCTCTTTGGTCCGGCTGCCCAGACGCTCGCGGAGTTCCATCATACCCAGCGCCAGAATCTCCTCTTTCTCTTCGTCCATCTTGCGCTTGTATTCAATCGTTTGGCCTTGTACAATACTGCCGTTATGCACATGCAGCATGGAGATATAGACGCGGTCGTCCTGTTGGTCATAGCCGAATACGTCCGTATCGCCGGCATGGGAATTGGTGATGATGGTCTTGCTCCGGAACTGCTCCAGCAACTCTATCTTGCGTTTGATGGCTGCGGCTTCTTCATACCGCATCTCTTCGGCATATTGCATCATCTCCTTCTCCAGCTGAACGCTGATATCGTGCGCATCACCCTTGATAATCCGGCGCGCCTGATCTATCCATTCCCGGTATTGCTCGCTGCCCGGTTTGTTCTCGCAAATACCGCAGCAGTTATGCAAATGGTATTTCAGGCATACGCGAATCTTTTTTTTCTCGATGGAATCGCGGGTTAACGGGATATTGCACGTACGGATAGGGAAGAGTTTGTGGATGAGTTCCAATACCAGGTCCACGGTATATCCGAAACTGTATGGTCCGTAGTATTCCGCTTTTCCCTTCTGGATATTGCGTGTTTTGAATATACGGGGAAATTCCTCGCGCGTAATACAGATGCTCGGATATGATTTTCCGTCCTTGAGCAGTATATTATAGTGCGGTTGATACTGTTTGATGAGGTTGTTTTCGAGCAGGAAAGCGTCTTGTTCGGAATCGACCACCACATACCGTATGTCTGCTATATGGCTTACCAGTTGGCGTGTCTTGCTGGACTGGTGCTCTTTGTTGAAATAGCTATTGACACGCCGGTGCAGATTCTTGGCTTTCCCCACATAGATAATCTGACCGTCGCGGTTGAAATACTGGTACACGCCCGGGTTTTCGGGTATGCGTTTCAACAGCAGTGCAATATGTTCGTCGGTTTTACTCATTCACTTCGATACCGAAGAGGCAGTCCACATCCACCCCTCTGTCGGCCAGGTATTTCTTTCCGTTCAGTCCCTCCAGTTCGATTAGACAGTTGGCATAGATTTTCTTCACTCCTGCCTTACGGACCAGTTCGACAGCCGCCATCAGCGAACCGCCGGTAGCCAGGATATCATCGTGGATGAGCACGACGTCGTTTTCGTTCAACGCGCCCTTGTGCATCTCGATAGAGTCAGTGCCATACTCTTTGGTATACTCCACCTTGATTTTCTCTCCCGGCAGTTTGCCCGGTTTGCGGATGGGCACAAATCCTGCGCCAATCTCCATGGCTACAGCCG
This sequence comes from Bacteroidales bacterium UBA3843, assembly GCA_002392745.1. Classification (GTDB taxonomy): domain Bacteria; phylum Bacteroidota; class Bacteroidia; order Bacteroidales; family Paludibacteraceae; genus Colicola. Next base: position 99,617 of record DGHR01000014.1, read on the forward strand.
GCGCTATGATAAATCCTCTGGACTCAATACCCACTACCTGGGTTATACCGAGTCCTTTATAGCGCTTGACCATTTCGTCTCTCATCCAGCGCAGACAATCCGGCTTGGACAAAGCGGTGGTAATGTCCTTGAACTGAATACCCTTGATAGGATAGTCGGGCACATTACGGATGCTTCTTTTTACTTCTTCAGCAGTCATAATAGAATGTATTATAATAGTTTTCTGTGATTAGTGTTCCACGTGAAACATTTAATTTAGTTTACATATGTAAACTATTTCTGTATTTTTATCGTCCCATCAGTACAAGCAGGACGCTGATATCATTGGGGCTGACGCCGGGTATGCGTTGTGCTTCTCCGATGGATTTGGGGCGGATGCGGTTCAGTTTCTGGCGTGCCTCGGTGCTCAGACTCTGTATGCTGTCATAGTCAAACGTATCGGGTATGCGTATCTGCTCCAGGCGTTGCAGTTTCTGCGCTTCCTGTCGTTCGCGTTTGATATAGCCGGCGTACTTGACTTGAATCTCGCAACTTTCTATGCATTCATCGGAGATTTTCTCCATTCTGGCTTTCAATTCCGGCAGCACTTCGGACAGCCCCTTGATGCTGACTTGGGGACGCAGCACCAGGTCGCTAATCTTGCATCCCTCGTGCATGGCTGTGCTGCCGTGTTGCTCCAGCCAGCTGTCTATCTCTCCTTTGCGGACGGTTGTTTGCTGTATATACTCGATGAAATCGGCGCAAGTAGCCTGTTTCTCCTTCAGCAGATGATACCTGTGACTATCGGCTAATCCCAATCCGTAACTCTTTTCGGTCAGTCGTTCGTCTGCGTTGTCCTGGCGCAACAGGATGCGGTATTCTGCGCGCGAGGTGAACATCCGGTAGGGTTCGTCCACACCCTTGTTGACCAAATCATCGATGAGTACACCTATATAACTCTCGTCCCTGCCCATGGTGAACGCATCGCCTCCGTGTACATTCAGGTGGGCGTTCATACCGGCTACTATTCCCTGGCCTGCGGCTTCTTCATACCCCGTTGTGCCATTGATCTGTCCGGCAAAAAACAGATTTTTAATCTGTTTTGTCTCCAAGGTATGATGCAGTTGGGTGGGGTCGAAGAAGTCATATTCGATAGCATAGCCTGGACGGTACATGACGACATCCTCCAGACCTTTGATAGTCTTCAGTCCCGCCAGTTGTACTTGCCATGGCAGGCTGCTGGAGAATCCGTTTGCGTAGTATTCATTGCTGTCCACGCCCTCGGGTTCCAGGAAAATCTGGTGTGCTTCTTTGTCGGCAAAGGTAACAATCTTGGTTTCTATGCTCGGGCAATACCGCGGTCCGATGCTCTTGATTTGTCCGTTGAAAAGGGGAGAATCTGCCAGTCCGGCACGCAGTGCTTCGTGAGTCTGCGGGTTGGTGTAGGTAATCCAGCAAGGCATCTGTTTCAGTCCGCGTTTCACTGTGTCGAGATAGGAGAACTGATGCCAGTCGTTGTCTCCGTCCTGCCGCACCAACTCGTCGAAATGGATAGAGCGTGCGTCTATGCGCGCAGGAGTGCCTGTCTTCATCCGGTCAGCACGGAAACCGAGTGCTATCAGTTGTTCGGTTATACCGTATGAGGCGGGCTCGGATGTGCGTCCTCCGGCTATCTGTGTCTTGCCGCAATGCATCAGTCCGTTCAGGAATGTGCCGTTGGTCAGCACCACTGCTTCGGCTTGCATCTCGATGCCTAAGGCTGTCTTGACACCGCATACCTTATTATCTTTGATAATAAGACCTGTTACCGTGTCTTGCCATAGGTAGAGGTTCTCGGTGTGGGAGAGTACATGTATCCACTCCTCGATAAACCGTTTGCGGTCGCTCTGGCTGCGCGGAGACCACATAGCCGGTCCCTTGCTTTGATTGAGCAAGCGGAACTGGATAGCGCTTCTGTCCGTAACGATACCCATTTGTCCGCCGAGCGCATCTATCTCACGCACAATCTGTCCTTTGGCTATTCCGCCAACTGCCGGGTTGCAACTCATCTGTGCAATCTTGTTCATATCCATGGTGATGAGCAGTGTGCGGCTGCCCATTCGGGCTGCAGCGCTCGCTGCTTCACATCCGGCATGTCCGGCTCCTACTACTATGACGTCGTATTTGAAATTCATTCGATGAAATCGACTATTATTGGTTTATTTCTTTTTTCCGTTTACCCCAGTGCTGCGTTTCCATAGCCAAGAGGCAGTATGGCTGCCTTGGCTGATAGTCCGCATATGAGGCGTATAGGCGTTCTCCATATGGTTGCGATACACAACCTCGTTGTTCACAGGGTTGATAATCAGGCCTATAATATCAAATCGCGGTTGTTTGTCCGTGTGTGCGTGGCGGATATATGCGTTGGCGGCAGAGATGATTCTGCGTCTCTTGTTCTCATCTACATACTCTTCCGGCATCCGTTCTCCGAATGCGGACGTGCGCGCCTTGACCTCGACAAAGACTATTTCTTTCCTGTTCTCCGCAATCAGGTCTATTTCCAGGTGTCCCAGCCGCCAGTTGTGCTCAACGACACGCAACCCCTTTTTCTCCAGCATCCGTGCGGCTTCCGTCTCGCCTAATATACCAATCGGATTTGTTACAAACATGCCTTATCTCAATTGCTCCATTCGTGCCGCATCCAGTCGCAGCAGGATAAACAACAGCAGCGTAAATCCCCAGAGCGAACTACCGCCGTAGCTGAAGAACGGAAGCGGGATGCCGATAACCGGCAGCAGGCCGAGCACCATACCTACATTGATAGTGAGGTGGAACAGGAATATGCCTGCTACCGCATACGCGTATATCTGCGTGAACGTGCTGCGCTGCCGTTCCGCAATCAGTATCAGTCTCAGTATAAAATACAGGTACACCAGCAGGACGGCTACCGAGCCTACGAATCCCCATTCCTCGCCTACGGTGCAGAAAATGAAGTCTGTGTCCTGTTCGGGGACAAACTGCAGTTTGGTTTGCGTCCCCTTGAGATACCCTTTTCCGAAGAACCGTCCCGAACCGATGGCAATACGTGCCTGGTTCACATTGTATCCGGCTCCGGCAGGGTCCTCTTTCATACCCAGCAGCACTTCGATACGGATGCGCTGGTGGGGTTGGAGTACACGGGTGAAGACAAAATCACACGCCTGCGTATACCCGATACACACAATGCTGAATGCCGTCACCAGCAGCAGCCGGTATTTGCGGAAATAGACGCTGACGACCGCCGTATAAACGGCTAATCCGACCACAATAGCGGTAGCCACCCAGTTGAAAGGCACGCTCCACCAGATGTTGATCAGCAGGCATATCCCATAAATGACAGCTACGCTGCCGGACAGGATCAGTGCCTGGTACCGCATATAATGCTCTTTGCAGACAAAATATATCTCTACGGCGGTCAGCAGCAGCATACAGCTGAGTATACCTACACTGCCGCTGCCCAAAGGCAATGCAATAGTGCCGAACCGGATACTGATGATAAACAGCGCCACGGCCGCCACTCCGCACCATAAGATATATCCGCTCATGCCCTGGCGGTAGAAGACCAGCAAGAAAGCGGCAAACACCAGTGCCGAGCCGGTCTCTTTTTGCAGTATCATGATAATCAGACACGGTACGCCTATAATCAGGAAAGGTACGATTAAATCGCGCCAAGTCCGTACTTTGTATTCATATCTGCTCATGTATTTGGCTATCGTCAGCGCCACAATACATTTGGCAAACTCCGCGGGTTGCAGACTGACGGGTCCGAGGGAAATCCAACTGAGCGAACCCTTGATATCCCGCGCGAGGAAGGGCGTAACCAGCAACAGAAGGAGCATCGCCCCATAAGCGATATAGGCGAGCACGTCGTAGGTCTTGTAGTCAATCATGAGCAGTACGCCGCCCAAGACGAGCGAACCCAAAATCCATGCAAACTGTTTACCGGCGCGGTTGGAGAAATCGAAGATACTGGTCTGGTCGAACGTATAGCTGGCTCCGTAGATATTCAGCCACCCGAACAGCACCAGCACAAGAAAAATGCCGATGGTCTGCCAATCTACATGCTGTAATATGTTACCATTTCTTGACGCTCTCATTTAATACTGCTCCTGCTATGCGGTTCTTTAAATCTTTGCGTTTCACTGTTCCGGTCAGGTATTGCTCGAACATCATACTGGCAATCGGGCACGCCCAAGTGGCTCCGAATCCCGCGTTCTCAACGATGACAGCAACCGCTATCTGCGGGTCATCCACCGGTGCAAAACCAATAAAAATAGCGTGGTCTCTACCATGTGAGTTTTGAGCCGTGCCGGTCTTTCCCGCTGTTTCTATGCCCTCTATCGGATAGTGGCGTCCGGTACCATAAACCATCACACGGTGCATCCCCTCTTTGACGACTGCGTAATGCTTCTGCGCAATATTTAGTCTGTGTACATGCTGCAACATCGAGTCGTTTTTGTTCAGGTGGGGTGTAATGTAATACCCCTCATTGGCAATCGTGGCCGCCTGGTTTGCCAGTTGGAGCGGCGTCACCAAAATCTCTCCCTGACCGATACTCAGCGAGCGGATGGTAATGGCTTTCCAGCCCGTCTTGCCATAATAACGGTCGAAATACTTGATGCTCGGGATGCTTCCGGAGGATTGTTCGTTCAGGTCTGTGTCCGTGAATTTCTGTCCGAAGCCAAAGCTCATCACATCATTTCTCCACAGTTCGTAGCGATGCCGGAAGTCCTCGTTGTCCTTGCCATAGCCATCCAGCTGGAGCACATCGCGGAAGGCGCACCAGAAATAGGGGTTGCAACTCTGCTCAATGGCTTTCTCCAAAGCGACAGGAGAGCCGTGATGGTGGGTACACTTGATAGGAGTGCTGCCCGGTCCGGAGCAGGGATAGAGCGTGTTAGGCGTAATCGCTCCTTGTTGCAGGCATACCAAGGCCTGGATGGTTTTGAAGGTGGAGCCCGGCGGATAAGTGGCTTGCGTAGCGCGGTTGAGCAATGGTTTGGTAGGGTCCTGCAGCAGTGTGTTGTAGTTCTTGCTGCGTTCTTTGCCGACCAGCACTTTCGGATTCCACGAGGGGTTGGAAACGAGTGCCAGAATCTCACCGGTCTTAGGTTCAATGGCCACAGCGCTGCCAATCTTGCCTGCCAAGAGCTGTTCCGCCAGTATCTGAAGCTGTATGTCCAGTGTGGTGTACAAATCCGTTCCCGCCACTGCTGTTCTGTCCAGTTCGCCGTCCTGATAACTGCCTTGCATACGTCCGCGCGAGTCGCGCATGAGGATTTCCACGCCTTTTTCTCCGCGCAACTGCTTCTCGTAGGTTCGCTCCAGTCCATCGCGTCCGGAATAGTCTCCGCGGGAATAATAGCTATCCCTGTCCAGGTCGTTTTGGTTGACCTCTCCCACCGAGCCCAGGACATGTGCGGCAGCGTTGTAGGTATAGTCACGCAAAGTGCGTTTCTGGATATGCACTCCGGGGAACATGAACATTGACTCCTGGAGCGTAGCTATATCCTCTTTTTTCAGCTGGCTCATGAACACCTGCGGCGTCCACCGCGAGTAGCCGCGGTTTTTGCGTTTGTCTTTTATCTCGCTGATGCGTTCGTCGAATTCCTGACGGCTTATCTGCAGACACTCGCAGAAATGCGCGGTGTCCCAATCCGCATCCATATCGCGCATCACCATTGTGATTTCGTATATAGGCTGATTGAAGACCAGCAGTTTGCCGTTGCGGTCGTAGATGAGTCCGCGCGAGGGATAAATAGTCTGCTTTACCAGCGCGTTGTTGTCCGCCTGGTCGCGTGTGGATTGGTCGATGACTTGCAGGTAAAACAACCGGATGATATATACCAAGACAACACCAATGGCTATTCCACTGATTACGAAACGTCGTCTATAGTATTGGTCATTAATCATCTGTTAGTCAGCATGTTATATCCAAGAATGATACCAATCGTCAAAATGCTGCTTACGGCTGTTTCCAGCAAAACAAATCCCAGATGAGTCCATCCCCAGGAGGCAATCATAAACACCATCAGATGGTGTACGACCACCAAAACCGCTGTATATTTCACCATCGCCTCCAGTCCCAGACTATGTATGCTGATTTGTTCGTTCAGTCGGTCCTTGTCGTTGACGATAACCCCCAATAAATACGGCCGGATGAACATAACCAGAATACATGCCGCCATATGAATACCGGGCGTATTGCAGAAGACGTCCATGACCAGTCCCACTGCCGCCCCGATGAACATATCGGCGCTATGAGGCAGTGTGATAGGCATCATCAGGAGGCAGAGGATGTAGATATAGGGGTGGCACACACCGAGCAGTTGCAGTTGGTTGAAGAGCAGCACCTGCAACACCATTACCAGTACATATCGGCCGATTTGTTTAGTCCAATCCATCTTCCAGTTCCTCCAATTCCGCCTGATGGGCGTTGTTGACTACTTCCACATATTTCAACCGCTTGAAGTTGGTATGCAGCCGTATGCGAATCGTATAGTACGACTCGCCCTCCTTCAGAGTGCTGTTTTCCACGATTCCAACGGGTATTCCTTCGGGAAAGACAGGGCTCAGACCGCTGGTAACAATCGTGTCTCCAGGGTTGACAACCATATGAGAGGCGACATCGGTCAGCAAGGCGAAGCGACTGTCTTTTCCATCCCATTGCAGGGTGCCGATATAGTCGTTCTTGCTGAACCGGCAGCTCAGATTCGTGCGGGTGTTGATAACCGGCAGCACGATACTATAGTGCGTACCGACTGTCTTGACGATACCTACCACGCCCTCGCTATTGAGCACTCCCTGTCCTTTCAACAGACCGTCTTTACGCCCGCGGTTGATAGTGATATAGTTGTGGACCTCGTGTGTGGTCATCTGTACCACTTTGGCGGGGATAAAGTGAATGTTTTTGTCCGCCGGAATCATGTAATTGCCCAACAGCGAATCCTCCGCCAAGCCGTTCAGGTATGTCAGCCGGTCGCGCAGTTCCGCGTTCTCGCGTGCCAGCAATTCGTTTTGGCTGCGCAGACTGAAATAGCCCTTTGTGTTGCTGATTTGTTCGTTTTGCCATGCGACAAAAGTGTTAGCACTGCTCAGCATACTGCTACGCGGAGCAGGGTTATTATAGCCTATCAGCAAAAAAGCAACAACTTCCAGGGTTATGAACACAAGGAAGTTGCTATAACGCAGCAGTATTTTCAACAGGTTCTGCATAGCCGATGTCGCGGCTCCCGATTATCGAATCAGGAAGCCGAAGTTATTCACGTTTTTCAGTGCTACGCCGGTACCGCGTGCGACAGAGTGCAGAGGGTCGTCCGCCACGTGGAACGGAATAGTAATCTTGTCCGTGAGTCGTTTAGCCAGACCGTGCAGCAATGCGCCACCACCCGCCAGATAAATTCCGCGCTTCACGATATCGGAGTACAACTCAGGCGGAGTAGCCTCCAGCGCCTGCAGGATAGCGCCCTCAATCTTGCTGACACTCTTCTCCAGGCAGTGAGAAATCTCCTGGTAGCTGACCGGTACAGACATAGGAAGGGCTGTCACCTTGTTAGGTCCGACAACAATGAAATCCTCCGGAGCGTCCTCCAATTCGGGCAGCGCCGAGCCCACCTGAATCTTAATGCGTTCCGCCGTCGGTTCATCGATGCGCAGGTTGTGCATACGGCCCATGTACTCGATAATATCCTGGTTGAAGTCATCTCCTGCAATCTTGATGGATTTGTTGCTGACGATACCTCCCAGCGAGATAACGGCAATCTCGGTAGTACCACCACCGATATCCACAATCATACATCCCTCCGGGCTTTCCACGTCGATACCGATACCGATAGCCGCCGCCATCGGTTCGTAAATCATATAGATGTCTCGTCCACCGGCATGCTCCGACGAGTCGCGCACGGCACGTATCTCCACTTCGGTAGAACCGGAAGGAATACAAACGACCATACGGATAGAAGGCGTGAACAGTCGTGCCTGCTTAGGAATCATCTTGATCATTCCGCGAATCATCATCTCGCACGCATAGAAATCGGCGATAACGCCATCGCGCAACGGTCTTACGGTGCGAATCATGTTTCCGCCCTTACCAATCATCTGTTGCGCCTTTCGGCCAACGGCAACCATTTTGTTGTCTGCCATCGAGATTGCCACTACAGAGGGTTCGTCCACCACCACTTTGTCATCGCACATGATGATGGTATTGGCTGTACCCAAGTCAATCGCAATCTCCTGTGTAAAAGAAAAAAGTCCCATAATTATTATTTACGATTTAATCATTTACCATTTAGTCATTAACGGTGCGTAATCATGCAAACTATGAAAAAGCGCACAAAGATACAACAATTTTTTCATATGTGCAAGCGCGTGCGTACTTTTTTAGCAAGAAGGGTGTGATTTATGCAGAATCATTGTTGTTTCGGGCGGTTGCTTTTCCCCGAATCCGCCGTGGAACGCGGAAGTTATTGCCGCATCTATGGAAGAGACGGGGATTATTTCAAAGATATTTTCAGGGCGTATGCGCGCAACCAGTTGTCAATGTTGTCTATCGCCGGGTTGATATGTCTGCGGACAATCTGGCGCCGATGGTATATGGTCTGTTTCTGCACATTGAGCAAAATGCTCATATCGTCGTCGGAAGCTCCAATGACCGCCAGAATGACAAACTGCATGTCTGATTCGGTGAGGTCGGGATATTCCGTTCTCAACCGGCTGATAGCCCCGTCGAGCGAGTTGTCGATACGTGCAACCAGTTGGTCCAGACTCTCTTTGTTCATCATCAGTTGTTCATCGCGGTACGTCTGCAGCCATTTCGGGAACTCCACTTCATTGCCTTTCATGCGTTGCAGTTCAATCTCCCTGGTCAGTTTGACCTTCTGTTGCAGCCGTTCGAGCGCCAGTTCCAACTGGAGTGTGTATTTGTCGTGCAGCGCCCGTATCTGCATTGCCTGCTCATGTCTGCGGTGCTGCCAGTATCTCCAGAGCACGACCATGAGTGTGACAGCGAGCGCCAGCAGCAGAACCAGAATGACCGAGACAGTCTGTTGCCACTGTCTCTCTCGCTGCGCCTCCTCGGTACGCTGTTTCTCCCGTTCCACGTCATAATGGAGCGCGAGAGCATATGTCCGTGCTCCGGCATCACGCTGCAGTTCCTCAATCTTGCGGTCATAGAGGTTCAGCAATCCGCTGTATGCCTCTTCGGTCGCTCCCTGCTGCAACTGTATTTTGCTCCGGAAATAGGCATAGCTCTGTTCGAACCAATAGGCGTACGCCGAGTCTTTGGGTTGCAGAAACTCCAGATAATACGCCGCCGAGTCTGTCTGTCCGTCCGCCAGATACAATTCTATGATTTCCGCGTAACGGGTCCGCACACCATAGTCCTCTGCCAGACTCCGGCAGGCCTGCATAAGTCCGGATTTATTCTCCGGTTCGCAGTATTGGTAATAGTATGCCGCAATGTCCTGCGACAGCATATTATTTCCGATGGAATCGGCAATTTCAGCAGCTATTTGGAAATAAGCACGTGCAGAATCGAGGTCACCTCCGATGATTCCGTAAGTGCGGGCGATATCGCGGTAGGCGCATGCCAAATAAGTAGCGTCCAAATCAGCGTCCAGCATAGGAATGGATTTCTTGTAATAATCCTGCGCCAAATCGTACAGCATCTCGCTTTCGGATGTGTTTCCCAGATGGAACCACGTCAGTCCCAGCAACCTGTTTCTTTTCGCCTTGTTCTCCGGTCTCAGGTCCGAAGGGTCAATCTGCAACAAAGTGTTCTCCGCCTGCTTCAGGAAAAAAGTGGATTCCTCGTAGTGGCTTGCATGGTTGGACGATGTGCCGGAGTTGTAGAACTGCTCCGCTTCGCGCAGTTGCTCCGTTCCTTTGGAGTCGTGCGCCCGGCAACTGAAGAACCCGAACGGCAATCCCAGCAGGATTGCAACTATCTGCAGTATGGTTGTTTTTCTATGCATGGTATGGCAAAAAGCGGTATTCGAAGAATTTTGCTTGCAAAATTAGCACAAATTTTCCGTATATGCAAATTTCAAGCCTATATTCTTGCATTTTTTGTGCACGCGGAAACACTTTGGATGCAGAGAAAGCGCCAAAAAATTTGCATATATCATGAAAAAGTATTATCTTTGCAACGTGTTAAAATTTCAAAACGCGAAAAGCGACTATAAACGCTTGAAAACAAGACAGATACACGAAACAAAAATTTATAAAGTCTAGGATTAGTCAAGAACGCCCTTAGAAATACCCTAATCCGCCCTCTATATTAACCTAATCCGCCCTCTATATTGACCTAATCCGCCTTCTATATTGACCTAAGACGGTCTCTATATTGACCTAAGACGGTCTCTGAAATTGCAATCAACCAGTATGGCAGAGCATCTGAAAACACGAATCATCGAAAGGCTGAAGAGCACGATAGCCACTTTTGAGCCTCTTCCGCCCGGCAGCACTCCTCACAAGCGCGGAGTGCATTATTTCCGTGCGTGCGTGGGTGTGGACTGTCTGTGGGGTGCGATGGACATGGCAAAAGAGGGCAGGCAGTACAAGAAACGGATTGTTGTCCGTCCTGCGCGTTTCCGGGACGGGTTGTTCGAACTATATACGTATCATATTCCGAAACAGTGGTCTGCGGCGTGTGTCGCCAACCGCGAGCTGATAAAAGAAGCGCAGCGGCGCGCCCACGCGCTGGAGCGCGACTGTTCCACAGAAGGTCTGGAATGGCGGATACGTTTTTTCAAGCATTATTATGCAGTAGTGCGCGGCGGTGCAAAGCCGGAAGAGGGTATGAAACGGTACAGCCGTTTCTACCAATACGTGTATGTGGCTATTTACCGCCGGTTGAAGGCAGCTGCTGAGAAACCGGCTGAGGCTCTTCCATCCGCCGAGACGCAGGACACATGTTTATTGCCGAAAACGGCAGAAATATCGTTTACCCCCGTCCGTTTTCGTCCAAAGATAGCGCCCTATTGGACGCCTTTGCGGCGCGCGTACAACTATTTGGGATTGAAAGATTTGCAGCCGCCTGATTTACAGCGAATTACAAATCCGCCAAAAATCCATCGTACAAGTGCGGAATTTGCGTATGTCGTAGAAAAGCAGTAATTTTGCATCGGATTTCAAAAGGCTTGCGGAGCGGCATGTCTCTCCCCCGGGAAAGTGAAAGTTTTGAGCAGATACATACAGATAAAAACTTTTTCGTGCCATAGTGCCATCCGGGAAGCCCCCATCCGAAAGTTGCAAATCAAAAAGCAAGATTATGAAAAAAACTGTTTTTAGAGTACTCCTGTCAGCAGGACTATTATTAGAAGGAACATGTGCGTACGCGCAAGGGACTGCGGATTCCCAAGGAACGCAAAGTGCATCTTCAGACCGCTATTCCTGGCGGCTGGACAGCGTGGTCTATTCGTTTCCGCTGCGCAACGCCGCAGGCGCGGAAGATCCGGAGTACGGCCGTTTGGGCCGTCGGGAGGTAGTCAGTTATACCTATGGTTTGGACGGTCAGGCAGAAGACAGCGGTTTCAGTACGCTGGAGTATGAGGAGTTCTACACGACGCGCAAACCGCTTTCCTACAAAATCAATCGGAGCCTGGGCAAGCACGAATACCGTTCGTTCGGTCCCCATGGCCAGCGCACCGTGCTGCACTATGTATATACAGACGCGAACGCAATCGATACCACGGGCGCAGGCATTGTTGACAGTCTGTTCCGTCTGTACCAGAAAGACGAATATGCGTTTGATTCGGTGCGTGTGATTTATGCAGAAGACGGAGGAATCATCCGCACTATTCACCATTACGACAAGACGACCAGCCGTTACAAATACACGACGGGCGCGTGTACGGAAATCCAGCGTGTGCAGGTGCTCGCCACGGACAGTACAGAGGATGAGAAACAATGGAGCTGCAACGTGACAACCGGCATTTGGAGTATGTCGAAAGACCTGCACCGCGCATATACGAACCATAAGCTGACGTACAGCGAATCCACGCGGAGAGAGTATTATGCGGACGGGGCATTATACAAGATATGGGTGGACGGTACGGGTTACAACGAGTTGGGAGTAAAGACACGGACCTATTCGTCGTACAAGATTTATCAGGAGGACGGGACGCCGATGCCCAATCAGCCAGGAGGTCACGCATGGAGAGAGAACATCGAGTTGTTCGAAGGCGGACGGATTATCCATTCGTCCGACACCCGCTACAGCTGGCATACCGACGGAATGCACACCTGGCACGGCAACCCGACAAAGGACTATGAGTATCTGCCGAACGGAATGGTGATCCGTACGGAGAACGGCCATGAGAAATATCTGGTAGATTTACAAGGCAATGACCACTTGATTTACAGCCAAAATCCATACTTTAAAGAGCCCTATTACAGCCGGTATATCTATTATGACGATTTCACGCTGAAGCAACAGGTGGATTCGACACTTGATCCCGTGTTTACACAGCAGGGTGATTCTCTCGTGAAAACAATGAGAAGGGTTTGGACAATTACCGATTTTGACGGGCAGGGCAGGAAGACTCATATGATTCAGATGCTCCACGACACGACGGTAACGGACTGGACCTATATTCAAGAAGAGACATACGGAGAGAACTATACAGAGACCATAGTCACCCAAAACAAGACGCGCACCACCACACGTACGTACAACTACGGTTTCGACAATTTATATGAACTACGTGAGGAGCAGGACTCGGGCGGAAACTGGAGTGAGAAAGAGTCATTCTGCCGCTGGATGAACGTGTCGTTCGGAGCGAACGGCGCGCCGCTGACAGCCATGCAATACACCCGCACGGACCAACAATGGATACCGAGGGATTTATATACATTCACGTATATACCGGAATGGAATCTCTATCGCAGAGATCTGCGTGCCGAATTGAACCAATCCACCAGCGGCGACATGTACACGTTCCAACCCTACAGTCACTATATCGATTTGTTCACCAAAGCAGGCGTCAATGAAGGCTGGTATCTACCCTCGGACAAGAAAGGCTATGTGAACCTGTATACATACGATGAAACCGGCAGAAAAACGCGGAAAAATGTCTGCGCGCTGGATTCGTCGATGCATGTGAAAGACACCACCAAATATATTACGTACCGTTACTTTCCTATCAGTTCCTGCACGAAAGTGGCGGAGCAGACGACCCATACCCGCAATACAGAGACCGGAGAATGGGAGTTGAGCGGTAGTCCGACCCGCACCAGCAGCTATACACACAATGTGTATGACGACCACGGAAACCTGGCAACCACCTATAAATTCCGTTGGGATGGCGATTTGATTATCACCGACACCACCGATTACGAGCTGGTGTATGATTCACGCGGAAGACTCTATGAGAAAAAACTGACAAACGGCTATGCAGGGAGTGTAAACATCAACCGCAAGCGCTTTTTGTACTTAGACAGTGAAGACCCGACCGCCTACCGCACGTTGCTGTGGTATGAATACAGCGACCCCAAATACAGCGGTTGGCAAGAGGGATACGACAGCGAAAACCGCACGCAGAAAAAATACGATGAAACCGGGAGAATCAGCGAGAGTATATCGTTCGGTATCAGCAAAGACCGCACCCATGCCGTACCTGCGGAGAAATACGTCTATTACTATGAAGACGGTAATCCGGACTGGATCAGCCGTGACCATTACGTGATGCGCGACGGCGAGTGGGAATGTACGGAGACCAATAACCGCCGTTTGCTGCTGAGCGGTGCGGAGACCGATGAAGACGGAGATATAACACTCCGCTGGAAACGCGTCAACACCTGCAACGGCGTGGAGGACGAGACCCTTCTGGCATACTCCTATGCAGCCGATACGACTACATATCCCGTGCTCTCTCCGAACAGTTATCACATTGCCCATTCGGCAGACTTGAACACCGGAGAGTATATCGAAGACAAGCCTGCGTCGAAGCGTGTGAAGAATGTTGTTTACACCCATGCGAAATATCCGAACAATTCGTTCGTAGCCACCTATTACTACACTCCGTTGCGGGCAGATGCAGATGAGCCGCGCCTGCCGGTATCCGTCGAGCCGGAGAAGGAGAGTGCGGTATTTACCTGGGGCGCAGTGGAAGGCGCAGTATCGTATGTGCTGCACGTCTATGCCGATGCCGCGCAGACCGAGGAAATCTGCTATGTGGTCTTTGACAGCGCAGGCAAAGTCATCTCCATCAATTTCGTGCGTCATGCGCCAGCCCGCATTCCGGCAGTGGCCCAAATGAGCTATACGCTCACCGAACTGGCACCGGGAACCCACTATTGGTATATGGTGGAGGGAGTGGATCCGGAAGGAAAGACCATAGAGACGACATTCGGTTCCTTCTCTACGACAGGCGAGGCGGATACACCTACCGGAACCAACGATTTCATCGGAGAAAATGAAGATTCCGCACGTGTACGGAAAATCATCCGTGACGGCCAAATATACCTGAAATACGACGGCCAGATGTATGATGTACACGGAAGAAAAGTGAAGTAACCAAAGGAAGCGAAAAATAGTAAAAACATACAGAGTTATGGAAACAAGAACTATTATTTGCCTGCTGGCGTGTGTATTCGGAATAGCGCAAGCGACGAATGCCTCCGAAGGCGCATTGCGAGGCAAGTTTGCCATCAGCGCGACGGATACAGTGGCGTTCTCGCGCGGCAATCTGCAGTACCAACCCAGTACGGATACCTGGCGTTTGGCCGAAAACCAATGGGAATTTGTGGGAACGGCGAACGGGCGTATCCGCAGTTACCAGTACTCGAGCGAAGGCTGGGTGTGGACCTATGAGGGCTGGTTGGATCTGTTCGGTTGGGGCACAGGCAACAACCCCACCGTCTCCTCCGCAAAAAACAGCAACTACGGGACGTACAGCGAATGGGGAAACAATGCCATCCAAAACGGCGGTAATGCCCGTAACCTATGGCGTACACTGAGCAAGGAAGAATGGAATTATCTCTATTCCGGCCGTACGAACGCCGCTTCGCTCTATGCCAACGGAACGGTGAACGGCGTGAAGGGGTCCATACTGCTGCCCGAAAACTGGGTTATACCTGCGGGCTTGAGTTTCAAGGCAAGCAACAACACCGATTCGACTGTGGCTGCCAATGATTATACCGCCGACGAGTGGGTGCTGATGGAGATGGCAGGTGCTGTCTTTCTGCCGATTACGTACGAACGTACATCGGATTGGCAGCAGCCGGACTATTGCACAGCCGTGTACGCGCAAAATACCGCCCGCTACTGGACCTCCACCGCCAACGGCAGCAATGGTGCCTATTATTATACCGTCTATGGCACTCCGAACAGTCTGCCGGACAACCGCTATGTGGGAAAAGCAGTCCGTCTGATACAAAAGCATGACGGAAGCGAGTTGTTCCCCGTGATGGCCGGAGCTAACAGTGCGCTATTCAGATGGCAGTCAGTACCCAATGCGGAGAGCTATACACTACATGTGTACGGCGACAGCGCAAAAAAAGAAGAGGTCTTCTATATCACTTTTGACCGCGACGGTGTGGTAGAGGGTCTGCATTTCGTATCGCATGCCCCTTCACGCACGCGCACAAATGAATATACGGAAAAGCAATTCTTTTATACCCTAAAAGGCCTGCGCGCCAATACGGATTACTGGTACTCCATCTCCGGTGAGGACAGTGAAGGCCAGATCCTGCAAACGACCGAAGGCTGTTTCAAAACAGAGGCAGTAGAAGCGCGAGCGGATGGCGTGACAGTGAATCCGGCAGAGTCGAGCGCCGTCTTCATGTGGCCGACAGACAGCGCAGCCGGTTCGTACCAGATAGATATTTACAAAGACGGCGCCGTGTTCTGTCATCTCACGTTAGGCCCTACCGGCACGTTGGCCGGCATTTCATTCCTTGAATCCCATGCGGGTCGTGCTCCACAAGGAACATCAGACGAATTGCCGAGTTCTCTCTCTTTTGAAGTAACCGGTCTGGACGAGGCCACGCGCTATAACTATGTTCTCTCCGTGCTGGATGCGAGCAAGACTCCGCTACATGTCTATACCGGTGCGTTTGCTACCGTAGGTTATCCCGGTGAACTGACAGAAGGTGGGGATGAAGTAATCCCGACTCCGCCGATTATTCCTTCCAATCCGGAAGCATCAATAACCACGGGAACAGGAAATACTGCAACAAGCCCTATGAGGGGTTCGGAGAGAGTCAGGGTGGTTTTAGAGAACGGTCAGTTGCTGTATGTGAAAGACGGGCGTACGTACGACATCCTCGGCAAACGAATAAAATAGCAGAAAACTGATTTTTCGCAAAAAAGAATGGCATATGCTTGCATATGTCATTTTTTTGTAGTAATTTTGCAAACGGATTGTTTTTGTACACCAGAAACCATCCGCCGGCGGTATTTGATAGTATGTAAGAAAGCGACAAAAAAAGCATCTACAAAATGTAGATGCCTCTTTGTTTAAGCGCTCCCTCTAGGACTTGAACCTAGGACCCCCTGATTAACAGTCAGATGCTCTAACCGACTGAGCTAAGGAAGCATGTCCCGCTCTCATTTTTTCGAAAGCGGGTGCAAAAGTACTGCTTTTTTTTCATATACGCAAATTTTTTTCGAAAAAAATCGTATCATAGCAAAGTTTTTTGATAAATAACCCTATTTTTTGCAAAAACCGATCACAAAAAATGAAAAAGGTATTAGGATTAGGCAATGCGTTAACAGACATCCTGCTTCAGGTCAGTGAGGACGATTTACGGGAACTGGGTTTCCCGAAAGGCAGTATGAACCTCATCTCGATGAAGCAAGCAGAAGAAATCCAATTTCGTTTTGCATCTGTGCGTAAACGTATGGTGGCCGGCGGTTCAGCCTCGAACACAATCAACTGTATTGCATCGCTGGGCGGCAAAGCTGCTTTCATCGGCAAGATAGGCAACGACGAGGTGGGCGATTTCTACCGCGAGGATATGCTGAAGAACGGCGTTAACCCGATTCTGTTCTTATCCAAGACATCCATGTCCGGATGTTCGATAGTGCTGATTACGCCAGACGGCGAACGTACTTTTGCCACCTATCTGGGTGCTGCGGCTGAACTGTGTGCCGACGATATCCAGAAAGACGCTTTCATCGGATATGATATCTTCCACATAGAAGGCTATCTCGTACAAAACCATGACCTGATCGAGAAGTCCATCCGTCTGGCGAAAGAGTCAGGTTGTATGGTATCGCTCGACCTTGCTTCGTACAACGTGGTCAATGAGAACCATGCTTTTCTAAAGGAACTTGTAAAGAAATATGTCGATATCGTCTTTGCCAACGAGGACGAGTCGTTTGCTTATACCCATCTCAATCCCGAAGAATCCGTCCAGATGATAGCCGAGCAATGCGACATCGCCGTGGTCAAGGTAGGAAAGAACGGTTCGTACGTACAACAGGGCAGCAAGCGGCACCATATCGGAGCCATCACTACATCCTGTACGGACTCGACGGGAGCGGGAGACCTCTTTGCCGGAGGATTTCTCCATGCACTCAGCGACGGATTTGACCTCCGCCGTTGTGCAGAAATCGGAACGATTGCCGCAGGACGTGTGGTAGAGATAGTAGGTACCAAACTAAGCGAGGAGACATGGGACGAGATCCGGCGTATATGCGCGTTGTACCGCGGCTTTCTGCAGAAATACGATAAAGAGTAATTAACAATTACGAATATAAAATTAAAACTACGAATGAAAAGCATACTGACACCATTTTATATCTTATACCAATATCTGGTAGCCTGGCCTCTATTGTGCGTGCTGACTGTTTTTACGGCTGTATTTACGGTCTGTACGGTACATTGGCGTAATGCCGAGTTTGTGCACAAGGTGCAACAATTCTGGTCGCGTTCGTTCTTTTGGCTGATGTTTCTGCCGGTAACGGTGGAGGGCGCAGAACATATCCAGCCCGGCCAGAGTTATGTATTTGTCTCGAACCACCAGTCGATGTTCGATGTATGGCTGATCTATGGCTGGCTGCCGGTGATTTTCAAATGGCTGATGAAAGCGGAGCTGCGCAAAGTGCCGTTTGTAGGAACGGGCTGCAAGGCGGCGGGCCATATCTTTATTGACCGCCACAATGCCAAAGCCGCCATGGAGAGTCTGCACGAGGTGGAGAAACAACTGGTGGACGGTGTCTGTACAGTGATTTTCCCGGAAGGAACCCGTTCGCTGAACGGCGAAGTGGGACGGTTCAAACGCGGTGCGTTCCAGATAGCGCTGGATTTGGGTCTGCCGGTGATTCCGCTTTCACTGGACGGCTGTTTTGAAGCGTTGCCCAAGGGCAAACCGTTCGTGCACCGGGTGCCATGCCGCATGTATATAGGCGAGCCGATTGACCTGAAGCAATTCAAAGATGCGGAAGGCAACACGGATTCCAATGCGGCTATCGAAGCAGTCCGCAATGCGGTAATAGCAGGACGGCTTGCCAAATAACAATTATCTAGCACATTATAAAAACAAATAATACTATGTTTTCCGATCCTAAAGACTGTCTCTATTGCCAAAACAACGAGACACTCCGCAATCTGATGATAGAGATTGCCCATCTGCGCGTTTCCCGTGCTTTTCTTTTCAAGGAACAGACATACCATGGCCGTTGCCTGGTGGCCTATGACGGACACGTGAACGACCTCAACGAGTTATCTGACGAACAACGCAATCTGTTCATGGCGGATGTGGCAGATGTAACGCGAGCAATGCAACGGTTGTTCCAGCCGGAGAAAATCAATTACGGAGCCTATTCCGACAAACTGAGCCACCTCCATTTCCACCTGGCACCGAAATATGTAGACGGTCCGGATTACGGAGGAACATTCCAAATGAATCCCGGAAAAGTCTATCTGACAGAGGCTGAGTATGCAGAAATGGTGGCAGCACTGAAAAAAGAACTTGGGAAATAGTTCCGTCGAAGGTTTATGCTCTTTCGCGACATCATAGGACAAGAAGAAATAAAGCAGCAACTGCGTCTTTCTGCCAGAGAAGGGCGCATTCCCCATGCCCGTCTCTTTGCCGGTCCTGCCGGTATAGGGAAACTGCAACTGGCGCTGGCTTATGCCCAGTATCTCAATTGTCCGCATCGCAGTGAAGAAGACAGTTGCGGCGTATGTCCCACATGTCTCCAATATCAGAATCTGCAACATCCTGATCTCCATTTTGTTTTCCCGATTGTCAAGACGGATGCCGGAGACACATGCGACGCCTTCATGGAGTCATGGCGGACCCAACTGACAGAGCAGCCCTATTTTGATTTGGATGACTGGTATCGGACCTTGGGAGTAGAGACCAAGCAGGGTATGATTTATGAGAAAGAGAGTTCGGAAATACTAAGAAAACTCAGTCTCAAGCCATATGGCGACGGCTATAAGGTAATGATTATCTGGCAGCCGGAGAAGATGAACACCACCTGTGCGAACAAACTGCTCAAGATATTGGAAGAACCGCCCCAGCGAACCGTCTTCCTGCTGGTAAGCGAGCATCCCGAACAACTATTATCCACTATCCAATCGCGCGTGCAGCTAATCCGTGTTCCCCGATTGCCGGATGACGTCATCGCTCAAACGATTTCATCCCAAAAGGGTTTGGCAGCATCCGATGCCGCCGATATAGCACGGATAGCCAATGGCAGTTATCTGCAGGCCGTTAAATTAGCAGACTCCTCTGCAGAAAAAATGTCGGAATTGAACGATTTCATCGCACTTTTCCGAGATGCTTATACCGTAGGAGTACTCACTGACCCTCAGAAGAAATACGAGTCTTTGCGCCGTTTGCGCCAATGGAGCATGGATATGGCGGACTCCAAGGTGGGCCGCGAGCGACAAAAACATTTCCTGCAATACGCACAAAAGCAAGTTCGTGAGAATTACATCCGCAATATCGGTCAACCGCAACTTAACTACCAGATGGCTCCCGAGCGGGAATTCTCGGTAAAGTTTGCACCTTTTATCCATGACGGGAATGTGGAACAAATCATGGGCCAATTGGATTTGGCTGAACGCCAGATTGAGCAAAACGGCAATGCCAAAGTTATCTTCTTTGACTTATGCTTGCAAATGATAGTGCTTATTAAAAAGAAAAAGAACCAATAAAAAATACTGAAACGAACCTGTATGTCAAACATGAAGAAATATATGGTAGGCAATCCGCACCATCAGTTGGGCGCAGAGGCGACAAAACGCAACTCAGCGCATATGCTGCCAGTCAGCGACTGGTTGTCCGACTTGCCAGAAAACACACATCTGACTGATTTGGTGGAAGTGCAGTTCAAGCAGACCCGTAAAGGCTATTTCCATAACTCTGCACATCTTGCATTGGAGAAAGGTGTCAAAGTAGTGGTAGAAGCTACTACAGGACAGGATTTGGGAGAAGTGGTTCTTACCGGAAAATTGGTAGAACTGCAAATGAAGAAAAACAAAATCGATTCATCGCGTTATGAGGTGCGACAAGTCCTAAGGATAGCAACAGAGCAGGATTTAGAGCGTGCGGCACTAGCTCATGCGCGCGAGCAAGAGACGATGATAAAGGCCCGCCAACTGGCTAAATCACTCGGTCTGGAAATGAAAATCGGCGATGTAGAGTATCAGGGAGATGGTACCAAAGCCATTTTCTATTACATTGCTGACGGGCGTGTCGATTTCCGCCAACTCATCAAGGTATATGCAGAGACATTCCGTATCCGCGTAGAGATGAAGCAGATCGGCGCCCGCCAAGAAGCCGGCAGAATAGGAGGCACAGGGCCTTGCGGAAGAGAGCTGTGTTGCTCAACATGGATGATTAATTTCTCCTCAGTCGGTACCGGTGCTGCCAGACTCCAGAATATATCTCCTAACCCTCAGAAACTGGCAGGAATGTGTGCCAAACTGAAATGTTGTCTCAATTACGAGATGCCTGTTTATGAGGATGCCGCCAAAGAAATTCCCTCCCGCAATATCCCCCTGGAGACCAAAGATGCTGTTTTTTACCAGTTCTCAACCGATCCGCTTGCCGGGTTGGTAACCTATTCTTCAGACCAACACATACCGGCCAATTTACAGACTATCACAGTGCAGCGTGCTCAAGAGATATTGGCTATGAACCGCCGAGGCGAACGGCCAGAGAATCTTGAAGGAGCACATGTGTCGGCAGCAGGCATGGAGATGGGATTCCAAAATTCTGTAGGTCAGGGAGATGTTACCCGCTTTGACCGCAAACGCAATAACCATCATAGTCATCGGGAAAACCACCGTCCCGAGCACCGTGAGCGCAGACCCAACAAACCGAACACCGGCCATGAAAAATAATCACCTTATCCGATACTCCGTACGGCTGTTGGCATTCGCAATAGGCATATGGGCGACGATGATACTCTCGTCCTGTACCAATGATATAATATATAGTGAATTCTATCCGGTTTCATCGGAGAAATGGCATGCGGACTCCATTTTTCAGACGGAGTTGGCGGTGACAGACACAACGACTTCTTACCAGATACGTTTGTATCTGCGTCATACAGAGCGTTATCCATACCAAAACATATGGCTTTTTGTGAGTGATGATATCCACACGGATACGTTGGAATATTATTTAGCGGATGACCGTGGTCACTGGCTTGGAGATACTCACAACGGATTTATAGAAATGTCCATGCTATACGAAGACAACCATCGTTTTCAAAATACGGGAGTCTATCATTTCTCCATCCAGCATGCCATGAGAGATACATTGCTGCGCGGAATCACCGATGTGGGATTTGAGGTGGTAAAGAACCGATAATTTTTCCGTCTTTTGTAATTTCCAGAATAATATGGGAAAGAATAAATTGAAGAAGTTTTCCGAGATGAAGATGTTCAGTAATGTCTTCCAATTACCCATCTCCGAACTACAATACCCGCTTACTGATATCCATTTTGAAATGGCCGGTCATTGGCGCGACAAATACTTTCATAATGATCATCCCATAGTGTTAGAACTCGGTTGCGGACGGGGAGAATACGCAATCGGTCTGGCCAAACGCTATCCGGAAAAAAATTTTATCGGTGTGGATATCAAGGGTGCCCGTATGTGGGCCGGAGCAAAAGAAGCGGAACAGAGCGGAATGACCAATGTGGCATTCCTACGGACCAATATAGAAATTATTAGTTCCTTCTTTGCACCGAATGAGGTGAATGAAATCTGGATTACTTTCTGCGATCCACAGATGAAAAAAGCGACTAAACGCCTTACATCTACATGGTTTATGCAACGCTATCAGAAGTTGCTCCGACCAGATGGCATTATCCATTTAAAGACAGACAGTCCCTTCCTATATACGTACACAATGGAGATGTTGCGGCTAAATCCATATCCCATACTCTGTGAAACAAGTGATTTGTATTCCGATTCTCCTGATTCCATCGGACAAAAAATGCTCGCAGATGCCCGCGCTCTGCAAACACATTATGAGAAGCAATGGTTGGATAGAGGTATGACCATTAAATATATCTGTTGGCAACTATCCCCGCTAACGGAATGGACGGAGCCAACGATTGAAATAGAGAAAGATTCTTATCGTTCCTATGGTCGTAATTACAATAGTCCGGAATGATGCTCTCTCTTAATATAGAGGAAACCGCCTTGACAGGAAGGCGAGTTAATCCGGTTCAGGAGGTGTGGAAGCAATCCATGCCTCCTGTTCTTTAATAAGATTCTGGAACCGGCTGATTTGAATCCATAACATCACTGCAGCAGTAAGGGCGGCCATTGTATCACTAACCGGGATGGCCCACCATACACCATCTAATGGTTCTGAAAAGAAAGTAGGCATCAATAATGTCAAGGGAATAAGGTATAGAACCTGGCGTGTCAAGCTCAAAAAAATCGATTTACCGGCCATACCTATTGAAGTAAACAAGTTTCCGGCGACCATTTGAAAACCGATAACCAACATGGAGCAGCAGATAATACGCATAGGACGGATAGTTCCGGTAACCAGTAAGGGGTCGTGTGTAAAAATGCGTGTTACCGCCTCCGGGAAGCATTCTCCGAGAATAAATACGACAGCCATCACTCCTGTAGCATACAGGCTTGTCAAATAAAACGACCCTAGCATTCTATGGTATTGTTTAGCACCGTAGTTGTATCCAGCAATAGGTTGCATACCTTGGTTCAATCCCATCACTATCATAGCAAATACAAATGTCATACGGTTGATTACACCATATGAGGCAATGGCCATGTCGCCCCCGTAGCGTTTCAATTGATTGTTAATGATGATAACAACAAAGCAATGGGCAATATTATATAGAAAAGGCGCCATACCTATTGCCAACGCACGGCGTGTAATCCCTTTGTCCAATAGCCATATTCCACGATGAAACCGGATTAATTCATCCTTCTCCATAAATTTTGTGAACTGCCATATCACAGCTACGGCCTGGCTGATAACGGTAGCTAATGCTGCGCCACGCACCCCCATATCCAAACCGAAGATGAATATTGGATCCAGGATAATATTGATTGTTACTGCAACAATGGTAGCCGTCATGGAGAATCGAGGGTGACCCGCCGAGCGTAACATACTATTTAATCCGAAATAAATATGCGTAAGTATATTGCCGTATAAAATAATCTCCATGTATTCATGTGCATAACCTATGGTATCATCGCTTGCGCCGAATGCATACAAAATAGGGTCCAACCATATCAATCCGACAGTCATTACAATAGCAGACAGAATGATATTGAGTACAATCACATTGCCCAATACCCGGTTTGCCTTCTCATAATCACGCTCGCCAAGATAAATAGCCAAGAGCGAGGAGGCTCCTACTCCTACCAGACTGCCAAAAGCCGCACATATATCCATGAATGGTTTAGCCACTGTCAGTGCACCTAACGCCAACGCACCGCAGCCATGACCGATATATATGCTGTCCACAATATTGTACAACGAACTGGCCGTCATCGCAATGATGGCAGGGAGTGCATACTTAAACAGCAACTTATGCACCGGTGCAGTACCCAGTTCGGTAGTAGTGTTCATCTTTTATTCTTTTTGTGAAGCGTTTTTTACGCTATCTGCAAATCGGTCAAAGAAAATGGCTGCAGGGTGTCCGTTTTGCAGGGCTATGGGTTCGCCGTCGTCTCCTCCCTCGCGAATAGACTGAACCAATGGTATTTGCGCCAGCAACGGAACATTGAGTTTTTCTGCCAATCGCTTGCCGCCATCCCTGCCGAAAATATAATACTTGTTTTCCGGCAATTCGGCCGGTGTGAACCACGACATATTTTCTACGAGGCCGAGAATAGGAACATTCACTTTCTCATTCCGAAACATCTCTACGCCCTTCTGAGCGTCTACTAATGCTACCGGCTGCGGAGTAGTCACAACAATCACGCCCGTCAACTTCAACTCACTGATTAATGTCAGATGGATGTCACTCGTACCAGGAGGCAAATCAATCAGAAAATAATCCAGTTCTCCCCAATGTGCGTCTTCTATCAGCTGTTTGATGGCATTACTAGCCATGCCTCCACGCCATATCACAGCTTGCTCAGGGTTGACAAAGAAACCAATGGAGAGCATCTTGACACCATATTGCTCTATTGGTTCAATCAGTGTCCGCCCGTTTTCCTCTACCGAGTACGGGCGTGCATCTTCGCAATGGAACATTTTAGGCATAGACGGACCATGTATGTCAGCATCGAGTAAACCGATACGATAGCCAGCCTTGGCCAGCGCAACCGCCAAATTGGCGGCAACAGTGGATTTGCCGACTCCTCCTTTGCCACTATGTATGGCTATCACGTATTTGGCATCAATTATATTTTTTGCCTCTTCTTTCCGGGAAGAATTTGTAACCGGTTTCTTTATGTGGATTTGGGCGGTAATATTCGGATCGACATATGTCTGCAATGCTGTTTCCGCAGCCTTTACAACCGATCGTATAAAAGGATCATTCTCCTTATGGAAAATCAGCGAGAAACTGACCTCAAAACCTGATATACGGATGTCATCTTCCAACATTCCACTCTCTATCAAGTCTTTGCCCGTTCCGGGATAGCGCACATGGCGCAGAGCATCAATGATTTGTTGGGGGTACACGTTATTAACTATTTCTTGAAAATTCTATATTTTGCGTATAAAGGATGGTGCATTCAGAATGCACCTTAATATTTACGCGCATGCGGGTACATGCATGTGCGTAAGGATTGCAAGGAAAAGGATAGGAGAGTCACCGCATAGCAACTCTCCTATTTCTCCGTTTGCGGATTCGCTCATTTTGTCTTAGCCAATCAAAGCTTGATAGGCTGCAGCATCCATCAGTTTGTCCAATTCAGCAGGATTGTTAACAGCGATTCGTATAATCCATCCTTCACCGTACGGGTCGTTGTTTACCAATTCAGGCTGTGCATCCAGATTCTCATTTATAGCCAGCACTTCACCAGTAGCCGGCATATTAAGGTCGCTGACAGTCTTAACTGCTTCAATGGAACCGAATACTTCGCCTTGTCCTACGGTTTCTCCTACTGTAGGCACATCAACAAAGACAATCTCACCTAATTCGGATTGTGCATAGTCGGTAATACCTACGTATGCTTCATTGCCCTCAACACGAATCCATTCATGTTCGCTGGTATAGCGGATATTTTCAGGAAAATTCATAGTGATTGTGATTATGCATTATTCATGATTCATTATTTAACCGGCGTACCAGGAATCTGGTCACCCAGTGTAGACATGGCGCAACGGAATCCAATCTTGGACGATGCTTTGTCCTGGTCCATATAGCGGCGTGTGGAAGGATTGAGCCAATAAATTCGGTCAGCCCATGAACCGCCTTTGTATACACGTGTCTTTTTCGTTACGCGCGGAGCCAAAATGTCAGTAGGGTCAGTTTTAACTGCTGCCAGATTTTCCACACCTACGGTGTCCAGCGGATAATCGGTGTCAATCAGACTCGCAAAGTCGCCGTCCAATACATCGCGCTTATCATCCTCTTTCCCCCATGTGATTTTGATGGCACCAACAGAGTCAATCTCAAACTTGCCATTCTCATTCAGCACGGGACGGCTGTAAATATTACCACGATAAGAGTTATATTCGCTGATTTCCTGATAACTGGTCTCACGATATACATCCATAACCCACTCGTTTACGTTGCCGGCCATGTTGTATAAACCGAAATCGTTCGGTGCAAACTCGTCTACCGGATTGGTGATTACGCGGCGGTCGTTGAGTGCACCACTGACACCCATCATATCACCGCGACCACGTACAAAGTTAGCCTGTAATTGTCCTACGTTGTGCTTCGACATGTCACGTGGATGATAACCGGACCAAGGATAAATCTTACCCTCTATAGTCAGGCCGTCTTCGCCAGCAACCGGTGCATATGCAGCAAACTCCCACTCCGCTTCAGTCGGCAGGCGATAGCCCGTCACGAAAATACCATCGGCGATGTTTACTTTGCGTTCAGCACCATAGCTATCCAATTTCGGTTTACGACCATATTCGGGATTATAGGTCTCATCCATCAAGTATTTCTCAGTGTTGAAGACGAACTTATCGCGTATCCACTCGTAACTGGGGCGGTACATCGTAATGGTCTGCTCCGGATCCTCGGGGCTGACTTCTTCGTAGGCATACATCTCATAGCCGGTTTGTTGTTCCCACTCATCTTTGTATGCTTCGTCATCGGTTGGCTGCAAATCTCCGAACGGGGGAATTACGATAGCGCCGGCATTAATCAATGCCATTTCGTTAACGCGGTCAGTACGCCATTGGCAATAAGCCATAGCTTGTTCCCATGTCACACCTACTACAGGATAGAAAGAGAAAGCAGGGTGCTCGAAATAATTGTCCTCATACGGATCGTTGTATGCCAGATCCTCGCGCCATACTTTGTGATCCGGACGAGCCTGATCCACCAACTCCGGTGCTACAGCACCGAACACAAACTCCAACCAATGGAGATATTCGTTCCAGTTTAGATTGGTGACTTCATACTTGTCCATATAGAACGAGCTGACAGTCAGGCTACGCGTTTCATTGTTGCGCGGAGCAGTAATAAACTCATCTTTCTCTCCTACGGTGAAAGTTCCACCCTGAATAGGCACCATACCCACCGGATTGACATTTCCTACGCCCTCGTTGGCTTCGAAATTCGTGGTACGTGCATCAAAGTAGTTCCAACCTGTGGTGTTGCTGACGCGTGTGTTCAGTTCACGTTTGCTACATGATGCAGCAATCATCACTACCGATACAATCAATAGGTACTTAAATACGTTCTTCATATTACTAATAGATATGTTGTTTTTTTCGTTTTATGCCCGCATAGGCGTGTATATTCGCATATGCGTATGCGTTTCAGCTTGCAAAGATACAATTTTTTTCTCAAACACACCAAACTTTTCTCCAAAAAAAGCAAAAAAAGTTTATTTTTCCTACAAAAACACTATTTTTTCTACTTTTTTAATACATAAAGTATCTGTTTTTCAAAAAAAAGCAGTAATTTTGCGGCGTGGAAGCAAAAGTAATGGCTATCGGAAATGTGACACCGGATAGTTTTTATGCGGGTTCACGGATAACGTCGGTTGCGGAGGTGCTGGCTTGGGCCTCCCAATCACTTTCCGACGGTGCTGCCATCTTGGATATCGGAGGATGCTCCACTCGCCCCGGTAGCCAGCCACCGGAAACAGAAGAGGAATGGGCTCGTCTTGAACCGGCTCTGATAGCTCTGAAAAAATCCTTTCCCGAGGCGACTCTCTCGTTAGATACATATCGGCCGGAAATAGCCCGCAGGGCACTGGAGAGTTTCGGTCCGATGATTATCAATGATGTTTCGGGAGGATGCACAGAGATGTACAATCTGGTCCGTTCCCATGGAGTACCGTACATATGGACTCTACGTGGTGATTACGGACTACCCGAACGGATGGCGGATCAGATGGCGGGTGTTGAATTGATTCTGGACCCCGGAATCGGTTTTACCGGAGGCATAGAGAGAGACTATGACTGTATGCGCCGCCTTTCCTATCTGCAACGGTATGGATGTTCTATATTAATAGGAGTCAGCCGCAAATCGATGCTCTATAAACCGCTGGGACTCACACCGGAGGAAAGTCTGGCTCCCACACAAGTCCTGCATCTATATGCTTTGCAACAAGGAGCATCCATATTACGCGTACACGATGTGCGGGCTGCTATGGAAACGATAGATATATATAAGAGAATATGTTAGCATTCAATTTCGGGTTCAAGGATTTGATAGACGTACTGCTTGTAGCTATCATCCTTTATGAGACATACCGCCTGTTACGCCGGACGGGGGCGGGCAATTTGTTCTGGGGTATTCTGGCCTTCATCGTTATGTGGTTTCTGGTCAGTTTTGTCTTCCAACTGGATCTCACCGGTGCACTCTTCGACCGCATTATCTCTGTGGGGGCCATTGCTCTGATAATAATATTTCAAGAGGAGATACGTATGTTTTTCAATCGAATAGGTGCACGCTTCTCTTCTTTACAATTTCTGCGCCGCCGTAATCCCGAACAAGAAGCGGCTTCCCGCCAGCAGATACTGGAGATAACTCAGGCATGCCGGCATATGGCTTCTACGAAGACAGGTGCACTCATCGTAATGGCCGGTGAGACCGGATTGAAAGATATTACCGACACTGGTGAACGGCTTGACGCCCAAGTATCGGCTCGTCTCATAGAGAATATATTTTTCAAGAACACGCCTCTCCATGACGGTGCGTTAGTCATAAAACAAGGCAAGATGCTGGCGGCAGCCTGCATTCTACCAGTCAGCAAAAATCCCACCATTCCTCAGTATTACGGTCTGCGCCACCGAGCGGCACTCGGGTTGACAGAAAAAACGGACGCGACATGTATTGTCGTGTCCGAAGAAACAGGCCATATTTCCGTGGCTCAAGATGGTAAAATCCGTGAGGTAAAGGAGGACGAATTATTCCTCGTACTTCATTCGGGCTCTGCTTCCGCCGGGGCGAGCTAAACTATGATATGAATCGCGGCAGAGCACGCACTGACCCGGTTCCGGCAATTGGAACAAAATCGTAAATTTCAAACCAATCATCAAGTTGTTGACTGATGCGGCGAAACCATCAGTTGACATAATGTCGTTCATTACCAGATTGTCCACCATAGACCGGGTATTGTAAACCGGAGCGGTAGCTCCCTCATTATAACGCAGGTTTCCTTCGATAGGCACAATTTTGTCTGGATTTTCCATGTCACGCGTCCCTAAAGCCAATTGGTTGCTATTGTAGTGGATATCCATCAAACCATAATCGATAAATCCGGCTAAACGGTATTCTATTTTGCGTTTCGGAACATCATATCCCACTGCGTCGTTTACAACGCCGATGCGACCGCCAATTTCGAAGCTCAAATCTACATTCATGTTTAATTTGGTCTTCACGCCACCGCTCACTTTCAAATCGTTGAAAAATTGGTACTCGGGTTGATTGCGCAAATTATCAATGTCGGTATATTTTCCGTAAGTAGTCACCAAAGCCGTAGAACGGGTCTTTGTCCATGCATTCATTCCCAATTTTACACCGGCCAGCATGTAGAATTTCCGATGTTGCACACCCACCATTACCGGAATCTGTACTGCTATATTGTTGTAATTATCCTGACGGTCTTTCACTTCATAAACATAATCAAATGTTTCTCCGTCCAAGTCTGTTTGATTCAGGAGAGTTACCTCTTGGCTGCTTCCTTGCATAAAACTAGTCATACCCCCCTGCGCTCCAACGCCGACATCAAACAAGAACCGGGTTTGACTATATGTCGGTCCGGCCTGTAGTTCATATAAGAATCCAAGCCCGCCGGCTACACCAAAACTAGTGCTATATTTACTTTTAGATGGCAATAACGACCATTCTCCCAGTGTAGCATATGCACCCACATAATTATTCACCTTGGCATTCATGCTTCCCGAAAGCAGCAGAGCAGGCAATAGAAACAGATATAAGTGATGTTTTTTCACGGAATAATTTGTTTGTCTCAAAAAAAATTACTACTTTTGCAGCCGATTTCCATTCTATTGGTAACGGAGTGGACTTCTTTTGCGGCGCAAAAGTAATACATTTTTTTAATATACGCAAATTTTTTTCATATTCTGCACAAAAAATACACAAAATATGGCATTTAATCGTACTTTAATCACAGCTGCATTGCCGTATGCGAACGGTCCAGTGCACATCGGTCATCTGGCTGGAGTGTATGTACCAGCCGACATTTATGCGCGCTATTTGCGCTTGAAGGGTCAGGAAGTACTCTTTGTAGGAGGAAGCGACGAGCATGGCGTGCCCGTAACTATCCGTGCGCGCAAAGAGGGGATTACTACACAGCAAGTGGTAGACCGTTACCATGAACTTATCCGTCGTTCGTTTGCAGAGTTTGGCATCAGTTATGATATCTATTCACGTACTACATCCGCCATTCATCATCGCTTCGCCGCCGATTATTTCCGCGCAATGTACGATGCCGGACAGTTTGTAGAAGAGACCAGTGAACAATTCTATGATCCCGAGACGGGACATTTTCTCACAGACCGAAACATCCGCGGCGAATGTCCGCGTTGTCATTCGTTGGGCGCATACGGAGACCAATGTGAAAAATGTGGTGCTACACTCTCGCCGGACGAACTGATTAATCCATATAATGCGGAGACTGGCAATGCATTGGCTAAAAAGGCTACCAAGCACTGGTATCTGCCGCTTGACCAGTATCAGACGTGGCTTGAAGACTGGATTCTCAATCATCACAAAGAGTGGCGTCCTAATGTATACGGGCAATGCAAAAGCTGGCTGGACGGCGGGCTCAAGCCACGTGCAGTAACCCGCGATTTGGATTGGGGTATTCCTGTTCCAATAGAAGGAGCAGAAGGCAAAGTGCTTTATGTTTGGTTTGATGCCCCCATCGGATATATTTCCAACACAAAAGAACTCTGTGATGCACAGCCGGAGAAATACGGACCTTGGGAAAAATGGTGGAAACAGCCGGATACGCGTATGATTCATTTTATCGGTAAAGACAATATCGTTTTTCACTGTATAGTTTTTCCGGCTATGCTCAAGGCACAGGGATATAATTTGCCGGATAATGTGCCCGCAAACGAATTCCTGAATCTAGAGGGGGACAAAATTTCCACCAGCCGTAATTGGGCTGTATGGCTCAATGAGTACCTTGAAGATTTTCCCGGCAAGCAGGATGTCTTGCGCTACGTTCTTACTGCTAATGCACCGGAAACCAAAGACAATGATTTCACATGGGCGGATTTTCAGGCGCGCAACAACAATGAGTTGGTGGCCATATATGGCAATTTTATCAATCGTGCACTTGTGCTTACCGGCAAATATTTCGGTGGCGAGGTTCCCGCCCGCGGACAGTTGACCGATTATGACAACCAGACGGTAGAAGAGTTCAAGAACGTCAAGGCTACATTAGAGCAACTTCTTGACAATTTCCGTTTCCGCGATGCGCAGCGCGAAGCAATGAATCTGGCACGAATCGGAAATAAATATCTAGCGGACACCGAACCATGGAAACTGGCTAAGACCGACATGGAACGTACAGCGACAGTGCTGCACATGGCGTTGCAGATAGCAGCAAACTTAGCTATCGCTTTTGAGCCATTCCTGCCGTTCTCTTCCGAAAAATTAAAAGGAATGCTGAATCTGGATCATGCTATCGGTTGGGCAGATCTCGGGCGTATTGATTTATTGTCTGCCGGACATCGGCTTGGTCAGGTAAGTTTGCTTTTTGAGAAGATAGAGGATGAGGCAATCCGGACCCAATTGGAACGTCTGGAGCGCATCAAGCGTGAGAATGAGGAAACTGCCAAACAAGAGGTGCTCAAGAATTGGCGTCCCGAACCAATCAAAGACTCTACCACTATCGATGAATTCGACAAAATGGATATACGTGTAGCTACCGTGCTTGAATGCAGCAACGTCAAGAAGTCCGACCGATTGCTTCAGTTCCGTTTGGATGATGGCATGGGTGGGCGAACCATCCTGTCGGGTATAGCACAGAGTTATCCCAATCCATCGGAATTAGTAGGAAAACAAGTACTATTCATCGCTAATTTCCCTCCACGCAAAATGATGGGAATTGAGTCGCAGGGCATGATTCTATCTGCAGTAGATGCCGATGGTAAGTTAGTGGTCACTACAGTTTCTACACCTGTCAAGAATGGTTGTCCGGTCGGATAATTATATAATTTGAGCGAAAAAGTGCAAATTTATTGCAAAAAATTTGCGTATGTCAAAAAAAAGCAGTACTTTTGCACCCGCTTTCGCTTGTACGAGATGCGAGGCGGGATAGCTCAGCTGGTTAGAGCGCATGATTCATAATCATGAGGTCCCCAGTTCAATCCTGGGTCCCGCTACGAAGAGAGACGGTCAACTGACCGTCTCTCTTGTTTCTATTCCCATTAAAAAGCTCTTCTATCCTACGTTGAATTGTGAACCACCGATAAATTCTCGCAAAATAGAGGTGCGAGGAATGAATGAAGCCTCCAGCGGGTCAAAAAAGCTGAGGTAGAAGAGCAGTCGCTCAGCTATAGCGTATTCTTCAGCAGATGCTGGTACAGTCTGCAATGCCCGCTCAACGTCTACTTTGATAGCCGGTAATTCATATGTCATCGAAGTGTCAAATAGCGCATCGGCTTCCGCGCGGAACGGCTCTATCCATTTCTCTTCTCCTTCACGCACAGCAGCCCACGTAGCAATCGTTCTCTGCGGACTCTTTCCACGTGTGCGCAAGTCGCGGCTCATACGGCGTAACAGCCTGTGGGCATAAGTCGGTATCCATCGTTCTCCATCCAATGAAACCGGGCTCATCGGAGCGGCGTAGATTTTGTATTTGCAGGCGGAATCAATATGTTCTGTCAAAAGCGGATTCAATGCATGAATACCTTCTATCACCAGAATTGAACCGGGCTCTAATTGCAGTGTTTCTCCGTTATATTCCCGGCGTTCTTCGGCAAAATTAAATGTTGGAAGTGCCACTTCTTTGCCGGCTATCAGCGCCTTCAGGTCTTCTGCTAATTGTTTCAGGTCAATAGCGTAAACAGACTCATAATCTTTTTCGCCGTCCTCTTTGCGGGGCGTCAATGAACCATCCACATACCAATTATCCAGTGACAACGCTACGGGTTTTCGGCCTTCCGCCAGCAGTGACAGACATAGGCGGTGTGACGTGCTGGTTTTCCCGCTTGAGGACGGACCGGCAATTAATACAACGCGCACGTTAGCGCGCGAACATATATCTTGTGCGATGCGCGTGAGTTGCAGTTCATGGTAATCTTCTCCTTCCGCGACCAGTTCTGCGGCGCGACCGCGTTCTATCTGTTCGTTGATATAGGCCACACGATGACGCTGCTTTTCTTCCTCGGTGGGGTAGTGAAACGTGATAAACTTGAAGTCTTTGTCTTTCATATCTGGGTATTTGTTATAGCCGGTTTATCCGATGGGGTCAATGTCAATGATGGCATTCACACTCCGGTAGTCGGCTTGCTGCAGGATAAAATCCATAGCTTCTCTAAGTCTTCTCTTTGCTTCCGATATATTAGCCCGGTGTTCGATACGCAAAGTTAACTCGCGGATATAATATGCCTGTACTCTTTCTACAGAAGGTACAATAACGGTAGATACGCGCGGACCGAATATCTGTTGTAACCGTGTCTGCAATGCAGTAGCGGCACGGTCCACTCGCGCCCGGTCATGGTGGCGTAGTTGAAGCCGAATTATCCGATAGAATGGGGGATAATTGAATAGTCTGCGTTCGCGTAATTGTTGTTGGTAGAGTGCGTCATAGTCATGAGTCTGCACCATCTGTAGTACGGGTGTTGACGGGTCGAATGACTGTATCCACACTTCGCCTCTCTTTCCTTTGCGTCCGGCACGTCCCGCCACTTGTTCCAACATTTGAAACGCACGCTCGTATGCCCGGAAATCCGGTTGGTTTAACATGGGGTCTGCGTTCATTACGGCCACTAACTGCACATCATCGAAATGCAGCCCTTTGGTAACCATCTGTGTCCCTATCAAAATGTCACATTCATGGCGCGAAAAGGCATTGATGATATCCTGATACGCGTTTTTGTTACGGGTGGTATCCAAATCCATGCGTAGCACGCGTGCATCCGGAAAAAGACTGTGAATCTCGTCTTCAATCCGTTCCGTGCCGAAGCCGATTGTCTTTAACTCGCCTCCGCATTCGGGACAACGGTCAGGTATGGGCATCCGGTACCCGCAGTAATGGCATCGCAGTTCATGTGCGCGCATATGCAGTGTTAACGGCACGTCGCACTGTACACAACGTGGCGGTTTACCGCACGAAGTACATTGTAATTGTGGTGCATAGCCGCGGCGGTTTTGAAAAAGAATGACTTGTTTGCCGGCATTCAGCGTGGTGCGCACTGCTTCCACCAAAGGGTCGCTGAAATGGTCGTACATCTCCTTACGCCTGTATTGTTGCTTCAGATCCACCAATCGTATCTCTGGCAGTTCTATACCTCCGTAGCGCTCGTTGAGTCTTACCAGCCCGTACACGTCCTGTTGCGCCAAATAGTATGATTCCACCGATGGTGTCGCTGTGCCGAGCAGTACGTGTGCTCCGTGTTCGCGCCCCAGCATAATCGCAGCTGCGCGTGCGTGATATCGCGGGGCGGGTTCAGCCTGTTTGTAACTGGTTTCATGCTCCTCGTCAACAATAATCAGTCCTATATCGGGTATCGGCAGGAATATAGCACTGCGTGCGCCAATGACCACATGCGGCTCTTTGCTTGCCGAGGCATGGTAAATCATTTCTCGTTCGGCATCCGTAAAGCGGCTGTGATAGACCATCAGCTTGTCTCCGAAAATACGTTGCAGACGGCTGGTCAGCTGAGTTGTCAGTGCTATCTCGGGTACTAAGTACAGTACGTTTTTCCCCTGTTCCAATTGCCTTTGAATGAGGTAGATGTAGATATCAGTCTTGCCACTGGAAGTGACACCATAAAGCAATGTGATGTTCTTACCGGAATGCTGTAATTGTTCGATTTCATCGGCACATTTCTGCTGGGCGGCACTCAATGTATGCATGGGTTCAATCACTCCGGTGTATGGCTTAATCTGTACCCGTCTGCGTTTCGGAGGGTCCATTAGCCGTTTATCCAATCCTCCCGGTAATGCAGCCGCCATCACTTCGCCTAATGTGCACATGTAATAATCACTCATCCATTGCCATAGTGCCAGTTGCTCGTTCGATACCATCGGCGCCGTATCCACTATCGTATCTACGGGACGTATCTTGCCAATCCAATCGGCGGGCAACGCCTCGGTATGTTCGCGCAGGACAATGCCGCGCACCTGTTTACGCATCACAGGTACCAGTACCCGTGTGCCCGGCACGGGCATCGACAAATCATCCGAGATGCTATAGGTATAGGTATCTCGGATGGCAAGCGGCAATATGACATCTATATAGCGGATAGAAGTTTGTAGTTATGTGTTAGGAGTGCTGTTTTCTTCTGCTTGCTCGGCGGAAACGGCTTTGTTGTAGCATGCACGGCACAATGGCTCGTAGCTCTCTGTCTCGCCCAAAAGAACCCGTTTGTCGCTCTGAACCAGACGGTGACTCACGTATGCCAGGTCTCCGCAGTGGACACATATAGCATGCGTTTTATATACATCATCGGCAATAGCCATCAGCGCCGGTATCGGTCCAAAAGGCACGCCGCGGTAATCCATATCCAGACCGGCTACTATCACGCGTATGCCGCGGTTGGCCAGTTGTTGGCATACATCCACGATACCCATGTCGAAGAACTGTGCTTCGTCAATACCTACCACATCAATATCGTCCACCATCAGCAGTATGTTCTGGCTGCTGTCTACCGGTGTTGACTGAATCACATTGCGGTCGTGACTCACTACGTCCTCCTCGCTGTAGCGCACGTCAATAGCCGGTTTGTAAATCTCCACGCGCAGGTTGGCAAACTTGGCGCGTTTCATACGACGAATCAGTTCTTCGGTCTTGCCGCTGAACATAGAACCGCATACTACCTCAATTGAGCCGCGGCGCAGAGCCGGTCCTTTGGTGTCTCGTTCGGAAAACATAAGCTGTATATTTTTTTATTCGTTCAATTTCACATCCTGTGCGTTCATCTGCAGGGTAGTGCGGCCGTGAAAACTATTCTCCTCCAGGTAAAAACATACGTCCACACTCTTGCCGTTTTGCAGATGAGCGGCTTTGTCGCCTTGGCCGAAAGCGATTCCATCCATTGCCAGAACGGTGTCGGTCAGGTCCAGATGCAGATGCCTTCCGTCGCTCACGGCGCGGCTGTTGCGGTTGTTAATCAGGTGGCGGCATACGAACAGCGGACGCTCGTTTTCCGGGCCGAATGGTTCCAGACATTGCAGCACCTTGTACAACTTCCAGTTCATGTCGCTCAACTGCACTTCGGCTTCCACTTCCAAGGTCGGGTATTGTTGTTCCGGCCGGATATGGGATGCCACATACTCTTCAAAGCGCTGTTTGAATTCCGGCAGGTCCGATTCGTGCATACTCAGTCCTGCAGCGAAACGGTGTCCGCCGAAATTGGTCAGCAGGTCGCGGCATGAGTCAATCGCCTGGTATATGTCAAAATCGCTTACCGACCGCGCACTACCGCTGATGATGCCTCCCTCGCCTGCTGTCAGGACGATAGTGGGGCGGTAATAGGTCTCGGTCAGCCGGCTGGCGGCTATTCCCACCACGCCTTTGTGCCACTCGGGAGAATAGACCACGGTGGTATGTTTCGATTGGTTGTCCGGGTCGGCGGCCAGTTGTGCCAACGCCTCGTCGGTAGTGCGGCTGTCATAGTCGCGGCGGTCCTGGTTGTAACTGTTGATATCCTGTGCAAACCGTTGTGCTTCCTCTTGGTCGGTGGTAATCAGGAGCCGCACCGCTTCCGCACCGCTTTTCATACGGCCGGATGCATTGATACGCGGACCGATTTTGTACACCAGGTCGCTTATGGTGATGGTTTTGCCCTCGATGCCTGCCACCTGCATGATGGCCTTCACTCCCACCGACGGCTGTGCGTTGAGTGCACGCAGACCATAAAATGCCAATACTCTGTTCTCGCCTGTCACCGGTACTATATCGCTGGCGATAGACATGGCCAGCAATGGCAGCAAACGGTAAATCTCCTGCTTGTCAATGCCCGTGCGTTGTGCATAGGCCTGCACCAGTTTGAAGCCTACTCCGCAGCCGCTCAGTTCCTTGTAGGGGTAATTGCAGTCGGCGCGTTTCATATTCAGCACCGCAACGGCCTGTGGAATTTTGTCACCCGGTGTATGGTGGTCGCAAATGATAAAATCAATGCCCAGCGAGTTGGCGTATGCTATTTTGTCCACGGCCTTGATGCCGCAATCCAGGGCAATCACCAGCGTGCAGCCTTCGCTTTTGGCGGTGTCTATGCCTTCGTGCGATATGCCGTATCCTTCGCGGTAGCGGTCGGGGATGTAATAAATGAGGTTGTCGGTCAGTGTTCTCAGAAAACTGTACATCAGCGCTACGGCGGTGGTGCCGTCCACATCATAGTCGCCATATACCATGATGCGCTCGTGCTGCTCTATAGCCCGTTGCAACCGGTCCACGGCGGCTCCCATGTCTCGCATCAGGAACGGGTCGTGCAGACTCTCCAGCGTAGGACGGATATATGCCCGTGCTTCGGCTGCGGTCCGTATGCCGCGGCCGGCCAGGATTCGCCCGACCAGCTCGCTGACCTCCAGTTCGGAACTCAGACGCTCGGCTGCCTGTTGCTCCTCTGCGCTTAATTGCCGTATGTGCCAGATACTCTCCAAATCTTCTGATTTCTATTTATTTGTGAATAGTATATTCGTCTGCATCCTGCCATTGGGGGAGCACTTCGCGGAAATGCCATAGTTTCTCCATCGGCAGTTCTACTATCCGCGTCCCTTCTTCTCCGTCGGCAAAACCAGCCAGGTCGTTCAGCCATGTGTCGTATGCCGCCGAGTGGCCGTTGTATGCAATCTGCAGCCCGTCGGTGCCTACCATGTTCACTCCCACGGCATAGCAATGGTTTTCCGCCCCGCGTGCAGGCAGCATGGTGTCCCAGTATTTGATTCGCGCCGTAGGCCAGCAACCCACTACCACCAGGATATCGTACAGGTTCTGTTTGTCCTGGCGCAGCCAAACGGGGAACCGCAGGTCATAGCAGATAGCGAGCCGTATCTTCACGCCCCGGTATTCCCATACTTCGCGTTGGTCGCCGGCAGTGATGAACTCTGCTTCGCCGCCGTGTTTGTACAGATGGCGTTTGTCGATATACCGTGGTTCGGCATGAGGGGCGAACATGAATCCGCGGTTGCGCAACCCGTCGCCTTCCACCCGTACAATCAGACTGCCCATAATGGCTATCCCGTAAGTGTCAGCCATGCGTTGCAGGGCCTGGCAGGTCTCTCCTCCCCATGGTTCGGCCAATCCCGGCCGGTCGGTGCAGAAACCTGTGCTGAACATCTCCGGCACCACGGCTATATCCGCCTGTCCCTGTATGGCAGCCAGCCGTTGGTCCAGCCGGCGTACGTTCTCCTGCGGGTCAGCCCATGCTATCGAATATTGCAATAACGCTACCTTCACTCTCGCTCCTCAATCCTCATCCCTTCTTGCCCTTTTTCTCGGGAGCGCCGGCGATGTTCTCGCGCATTTGGGTGTCGGCCTGTATATTCTGCATGCGGTAGTAGTCCATGATACCCAGGTTGCCGTTGCGGAAGGCTTCAGCCATTGCCTGTGGCACCAGTGCCTCGGCCTCAATCACCTTGGCGCGTGCCTCTTGTGCTTTGGCTTTCATCTCCTGTTCGCTGGCGATGGCCATGGCGCGGCGTTCCTCGGCTTTCGCCTGAGCGATGTTCTTGTCCGCATTGGCCTGGTCTATCTGCAGCTGGGCGCCGATGTTCTTTCCTACATCGATGTCCGCTATATCGATACTCAGTATTTCGAATGCCGTGCCGTCGTCCAGTCCTTTGCTCAGCACCAGTTTGCTGATGCTGTCGGGGTTTTCGAGCACCAGTTTGTGGCTCTCGGCAGAACCGATTGAGCTGACGATTCCTTCGCCCACACGCGCCAGGATGGTGTCTTCACCGGCGCCGCCGACCAGTTGGCGGATGTTGGCGCGTACGGTCACACGCGCTTTGGCAATCAACTGGATACCGTCTTTGGCTACGGCTGTCACAGGCGGGGTGTCAATCACTTTGGGGTTCACGCTCATCTGCACCGCTTCGAACACGTCGCGTCCGGCCAGGTCGATGGCTGTGGCCATCTGGAACGGCAACTCAATGCCGGCTTTGCTGGCGCTGACCAGGGCATGTACCACACGTTCGATATGTCCGCCGGCCAGATAGTGCGCTTCCAAGCCGTCGCGCTTCACGTCAACCAGACCGGCCTTGTGCGCCTCAATCATGCAATTGACAATCTTGGTGGGGGGCACCTTGCGGATGCGCATCAGGAACAACTGTACCAGACTGATGTGTACACCGCTTACGGCGGCGTTGATCCACAGCATGAAGGGCACATAGTAGAAGAAAATGCATAGCGCAACAAACACCAGCGCAAGCAAGACAATCGTAATAGGATCCATAGTTGTATGTTTTTTTAGTTGTTGTTACTGTTTTTTGTCATCCTTTTTCGGCTCTTCTTTCTTGAGCTTGTTGTCGGCCAGCTTCACCTGTCCGTCAATCTTGGTGTCCAGCGCCATCTTCTCCAGCGCATGGCTGCGCAGGAAACCCCAGATGGCCAGTCCTGACAAAACGATACATGCGCCCAATGTGATATATCCCGCCATACGGCCCAATATCAGATAGGCTACTACCACTGCGGCTATCAGACAACCGAAACCGCTCACGCCCGCTATGCCGAAACCCGGCAACAGAAACATCTCCGCTAATAATAACGCAACGCCCGCGAGCACTAATAATACGACTAAAAAGATATTCATGCAAGTCCTTTCTGCAAAAAAGTTGAATATTTTTTTTTCAATTCGGCTGCAAAGATACTAAATATCTTTGATATGTGCAAGCAAAAAAAAATTATTTGTGTAAATAAATTATTTATACTACTTTTGCGGCGATTTTTCCGCAGGGCTACACCTTTATTATATATATGAGTAAAAATTTGGTTATCGTTGAGTCTCCGGCCAAGGCCAAGACTATTGAGAAGTTTCTGGGCAAGGATTATCATGTCTTGTCAAGCCAGGGGCATATATGTGACATAGAGCCGCTGGGCAAGAACTCGATGGGCATTGATTTCGAGCATGGTTATCGTCCCAACTATGTCATAGACCCGCAGAAACAGCATCTGGTGGACCAACTCCGCCGCGAGGCCGCCAAAGCCGATGCCGTATGGCTGGCTTCCGATGAGGACCGCGAGGGAGA
>DGHR01000014.1:140088-170940 GCA_002392745.1 Bacteroidales bacterium UBA3843
GACCGCGAGGGAGAGGCTATCGCATGGCATCTGTACAACGAGTTGGATTTGCAGAAGAAGAACACACGCCGTATCGTCTTCCACGAGATAACCCAAACGGCTATTCAGGAGGCCATCCTCCATCCACGTGATATAGATACCCATCTGGTGGATGCGCAGCAGGCCAGGCGTGTGCTGGACCGCATCGTCGGTTTCGAACTGTCGCCGGTCCTCTGGAAGAAAGTCACCACCGGTCTGTCTGCCGGACGCGTACAGTCGGTGGCGGTCAGACTGATAGTGGAGAAGGAGCGTGAGATAGAGGCTTTCCGTGCCTCCTCGGCATATCGGATTATTGCCGATTTCATCGGGGCAAATCCCGCCGATGCATCGGTGCTGCGGTGCGAACTGAACCATAAGTTCTCCCATCGCAATGATGCACAGGCATTCCTGGAGTCTCTGACCACCGGACGCTTCATGATCAGCGATATCCAGCGCCGTCCTGTTCACCGTACGCCGGCGCCGCCCTTCACCACCTCCACCCTGCAACAGGAGGCGGCGCGCAAACTGCATTTTCCGGTGTCGAAGACCATGCGTCTGGCGCAGTCGCTCTACGAGAGCGGACATATCACCTACATGCGTACCGATAGTGTCAACCTCTCGCATCTGGCACTGACCACCAGCCGTCAGGTCATCACCGAGCAGTACGGCGCGCAGTATGCCCGGACGCGTAATTACCACACGCATTCCAAGGGGGCGCAAGAGGCGCACGAGGCCATCCGCCCGACCTATATGACCCATCTGCAGGCAGGAGCCAACCGTGACGAGCAGCGTCTGTACGAACTGATTTGGCAGCGCACGATTGCCAGTCAGATGGCGGATGCCGAGAGCGAGAAGACAACCATCGAGGTCGGTATATCCGGGTGCAAATATTCGTTTGTCGCCACCGGAGAAGTTGTCTCGTTTGACGGTTTCATGCGCGTTTACGTGCAGTCGTCCGACGAGCAGGAGGAGGAACACCGTATCCTGCCGGCCATGTCGCTCCACGAGCGGCTGCGGCTCCAGGAAGCACAGGCCATACAGACCTATACCCATCCGCCCTATCGTTTCAACGAGGCGACGCTGGTCAAACGCATGGAGGAACTGGGTATCGGGCGTCCGTCCACCTACGCGACAATCATCGAGACCATCCAGCATGTCAAATATGTGGAGCGCGGCTCCGTGGCCGGACAGAAAAGAGATACCACTATCCTCACGCTGCGCAACGGTCAGATATCCGAGCGCCGCAAGTCAGAGACCTACG
The DNA here is from genome assembly GCA_002392745.1 of Bacteroidales bacterium UBA3843. Classification (GTDB taxonomy): domain Bacteria; phylum Bacteroidota; class Bacteroidia; order Bacteroidales; family Paludibacteraceae; genus Colicola. The sequence goes on from DGHR01000014.1 coordinate 141,368, forward strand.
GCAGCGAGACGCAACGCCTGCTGCCTACCGACCTGGGGCGTATAACCAATGATTTCCTGGTAGCTAATTTCCCGGATATACTCAGTTATGATTTCACGGCCAACGAGGAGTTGCAATTCGACCGCATCGCCGAGGGCAAAGCCGACTGGGTGGAGACAGTGGACCGTTTCTACAAACAGTTCGAACCCATAGTTTCTTCGATTCCATCGGGAAAAGTGGCGGGTAGGCTGTTGGGCAACGACCCTGAGACCGGACTGCCGGTTATCGCCAAAATCAGCAAGATTGGGCCATGTGTCCAACTGGGAGACGCCGCCAACGACAAACCGCGTTTTGCCAGCCTGCAGAAGGGGCAGTCGCTCTTCTCCATCACGCTGCAAGACGCATTGGAACTCTTCCGCGAAGCACTGCCCAAGACGCTTGGCAGGCTCGGAGAAGAGGATGTGGTGCTGGGCGAAGGCAAATACGGGCCCTATATCCGTTACGGCAAGACGTTTATCTCTATCCCGCGCGGTACGGACCCCATGTCCGTCACGATGGAGCAGGCGGTACAACTGATACGCGAACGCCAGGAGGCGGAGACGCCTGTCCACCAATGGGGGGACATCGCCGTGCTCCACGGACGATACGGTGACTATATCCGTACGCCGCAAGGCAATTACCAACTGCCCAAGACAACAGATGCGGCGGCGTTGACGCAGGCTGAGGCGGAGCAGATTATTGCCACCTCGTCTCCCGCACCGCAAAAACGCTTCTACGGCAGGAAAAAATAATCTTCCGCAGACATAAATACACAAAAAGGACAGCCGTTCAGCTGTCCTTTTGTCGAGAAGTAATCGTGCCCATGGGGCTAAGAAGAGGCGACTCGAGAATTGCACCTGCAATAATCGTTCGAGCGTTCATCGCGAGATAAGAACCCCGAGGGCGGAGAGTCGCCACACACAAAAAGGACAGCCGTTCAGCTGTCCTTTTGTCGAGAAGAGGCGACTCGAACGCCCGACCCCCACGTCCCGAACGTGGTGCGCTACCAACTGCGCTACTTCTCGATTTTCGGGGCATCCGAAAATCTCGGAGTCCCTCGACAGTACGTTATTTTCTTGGTCATAAAGCAGGGAACCCCTCCCTCCTTTACTCCCGAAAATAATCTTCTGTCTTCGTGAGTTCTCGTTCGCGGGGCATCCGAAAATCTCGGAGTCCACGGAATGCTTTTCACAAAAGCGGTTTTTCAACCTTTTTTTCTCGGCATTACATGCCTTCGATTAAAAAGCGGGTGCAAAGGTACTGCTTTTTTTTGATATACGCAAATAAAAAAAGGAAAAAAACGAATATGTTCGCATTTTTCCTTTCTCTGGCAGCGGATTTTGCGCTCTGACAGGCTGATTGATGGGTCTGCCGGTTCTCCGTCAACGCAGTTCTGCGGCAGCGGATGCGCCTGTGATAGTGTACAGTTGTCCGCCGCGGAGGATATACAGTTGTCCGTTATACATTATTTTTCGCGTATGCGTGTGCGCGTTGGCGGCAGTCTCTTCCATCGCCGTCGTGCCCTTGGCGGGACGTACGTAGTGTGCATCCGTCCGTACGTCGCGCACGCCCGGTTTGCCCAGGTACAGAGGGTTGGCTTTGTCGTTCAGCAGCAGACCGTTCACACTGATTTTTTGTCCGATGAGTTCGGGGCTTTCTGCTACATTCAGTGCCGCTCTGGCGTTATCGCTTATCTGTACGGTCACGTACCGGCTGTCGTCTTTCTCGTCGGGTGTGGCAGCCAGTACAAGCGACTGCCGGTCGGTATAGCTGATGCCGTCGTAGTTGCCGTTCTCCTGGTTGTTGTATCGTTTCACGCCGCCCAGCACGTAGCCGGTCACCCAATAGCGTGTGCCGGTCCATACCGTGCCTTCGTTGGCTGCCAGAGTGATTACATCCGTACAGGTGTAGGGGTCGCTTTTGGTGCCGGCGCCCTGCAGACTCAGGTCCGCGACCTCCATCAGTATGGTCACGCGTTTCTCCACGGTCCCGTGGGTCTTCCGGTCGCTGCTGCGCAGGTACAGATAACATCCGTGCTGTCCGGCGGATGCGCCGGCGAGACAGGTCACGGTCAGTTCGCCGCCTTCGTCCGGCAGAGTGCTGCTGCTCACTTCGAACAGACTTGATTCGCCGTCCTCCAGCGTGGCGCTGATACCGCCCGTCAGGTTCGCACCCTCAATATGCAGCGTGCGCTGCAAGGCTTTATAACTGCGGCCCAGCAGCCCGAAATCAACGGTCGAACCTTCCACTGTGCGGATGGCACCTACCGTCGGGTCAACCGGACGCACATAGACCTCGTCCAAGAAGAACCGATGTTTGTTCATCGAGCTGAATGTCACGCGTATCTTGCCGCCCGTGATATCCGAGATACGGACGGTGATGTCGGTCCATTGGTGTTTCTTCAGGGTGTAAACGGTCGGGTCGGAAGTGCTACCGCCCCGGATGGTGAGATAGAACAGGGAGTCGCCTTCCCATGGGGCGACGCGGAAACTCAGCACGGCTTCGTTCTCGCAGGCTATCTCCGGCGTGGTGGCGGAACCTTGTTTGGCGGATGTGCCGACCTTCAGACACTGCAGTCCGGCGTTGCAATAGGTGAAGTCCCATTCCGGCGCGTCCTGGTAGATGGCTGTTGCAGTGGCGATATCGCCGCCCCATTGGTTGTCATTTCCTCCGGTGTAACCGTAGTTTTCGTCTTCTTCGTCGTAGCAACGGCTGAATCCCTCGTAGTAGATGGGTTCGGTAGCCATCGCGCTGCCTGCCAGCAGGGCGGCAGTCCATAAAATCAGTATTTTTCTCATGGTTGTAATTGTTTTGTGTCGTTTTTAGGGGGCGGTGTGCTCACTGCACCTCCATCGTGTTGTCCTCGCGGATGCGGCTAATTCCTCGGCGCAGTGCATCATCAGCTCCGGGTCCAGCTGGTGGTTCAGAAAACTGTTGACTATCACCACATTGCCTTCCGCTTTGGCGCTGCCATCCCGCAGACTGCGTTGTTTCAGTTCTTATTGGTAAATCATTTGCGGGTACAAAGGTACGACAAATATTGCGCATATGCAAGAATATAATGCAGAAATTAAGAAAAAGTAGAGAAAAATGCGGCGGTGCGGAAGTTACGACACTGCCCATGGGGCAGAAAAAGAAGAAACACCCCGCGTGTAAAGGGGGCGTTTCCTCCTTGGGGCCCCCAGCGTAAACGACCCTTGTCTGGAAGTGTTTGCGATGGGGAGAGCGGGCAGCCCCGAATGCCCTAATGACGATGCGGTCGTCAGTCAATGCATGAGGGTGCTGAACGCGTTACCCGTTATGCGCTTCCTCGTACGCTTGCTTCTCCAGCGAGAAGAGGTACGCACGCATGGTCTTCTTGCCGGTCTCGCGCTGCGCGAGGAATGCCTCGGTGTCCGCAGCTATCTTCGACAAGTCCTTGCGGCGTGCGGTCACGGCTGTGCAGATAGCGCCGAACTTCTCGCGCTGCGCCTGTTCCTTGGCGGTCAAGGCGGTGGTGCGTTTGTAGCGGTCTGCGTCGAACGAGTAGATGCGTTGGCAGTTGGGGTTCTCGCTTTCTGCGATGCGGTGAACGGCTACAAGGTAGTTGCCGTGGTTGTGTCCGTTTTGTTTTTTCGGTCGTTTCATGGCTCCGCTGATGGTTTCGATACCTGCGGGGCCGACTTTCATAATAGCCATATTGCTTCGGCATTTTTTTTTGCCGAGCAAGACCGCCCTTGGGGCTGTAAGACCGCTACGCTGTAGGACCGCTACGCTGTAGGACTTTCTTGTTCGGAGCCCTCTATGCCGATTGAGAGGGAAAAAATAGTTAATAATCAGGTTTACTGTTTCTCGCCACGGTAGGTTTCCGCGCTTGCGCTACGGCTCAGAATGATTCGCGACCTTGTCGCTCATATAATCTTTCGCCGTGCACTACGCTTTCCCCATCGGGTGCACTGTGTTAGCGCCCGTCGGGGACCCCTAACGCTCTCGCGTTCCTTCGTAACGCTCGATTGTTTTGGTCATGATGGTGGTTGTCGTGTCGCCATGCTGCACATAGCTTGCAGTGGTCGTCACCACGCGTGTCGCTGTGCAGGATGCCATCACAAGGGACAAAGTCACAAAGGACAATGTACAAAGAATCAGTTTTTTCATAGTCAGGTTGGTTGTTATCCGCCATGCATAGGCGGATGGTAAAAATGTTAAGCGCGCTGCGAGGCGGCCGGAAAGTCCGGACTATCCAGACCGCTTCGCTCTTCCGGAATGCTCCTTTTTCCGCTGCCGCCACTGAGAGCAGGCGATAGACGCAGCGACTGCGGATTATCCTATCTAACCGAAAGACGGTGCAAAGGTAGTGCTTTTTAGCGGAACGGGCAAATTTCTGATTCCGCAAACCACCTTTGAAAGTGTTTTTTAGATAAACATATACCCGCAATAGTTCGCAAAGTCTCGTGCCATCGTCAGAGTGATCCATCCCCTCCGCTTGACATCGCTCAGCCAGTTGACAGTATGTTTGCGGTGTTTGCACCAGCCGTACAGCAGGACATCGAACGCGAAATCAGGATGGCGATAAAACATTCGCGATTGCAGCCGTTCCTTCAGTAAGGCGAGCAGTATTTTTTGTTCCTTTTTCATAGATTGAGTCCGAGTTGCCTCTTACTTGCCTCTTACTTTACTCTTACTTGCCTCTTAGGAGTGTGTTATTTTTTATTTCCAAAGACACTTCCTGCCAGATGATATTTTTAGGGCGTTTGTCTCCAGCCCGCATTCGTTTAGCGACCTCTGAGGCGATGAGTGCAAAATTTGTCCGCGTAGTCTTTTCTGCCTCAGACAGAGGTGTTGAGCGCTCTGCTTTGTGATAAAGATACGCTTTGGTAGTGCCATTTCTGTAGGTTTTGTAGAGCATGTTACCGAGTCTTCCGGAGATAGATGTGACAGTACCGTTGACGAGTGTTACTTTAGCCATAATTGTTCATGTTTTTTAATTTTACATAAAATGATGAATAGTCAGACCGTATGCTTCTGCGTCTGCGCGGGTGCAGGTCTTGTAGGTCTGCGTGGCGTCGTCGAGAGCGACCGCCAGAGGTATGTGCTGTGCGAGGGCACATCCTGTTTGCGCCGGTGTGAGCCATTGCGGTTGCGGGTCTGCGCGGATGAGGTAGAAATAAGGATTGGCGGTGTGGTTTTTGGATTGTCCGCCGGCAGTCTGCTCCGTATGGAGGTGGTAGATGATTCGCCGCCGTCGGAGGTTGTCCATGTCGTTCCATAGTTTCTCGCAAGCGCGGTAACGGTTGCGGTACTCAGGTAGCGGAGCATAGAGCCGCCAAAAGTCGTAAAACGAGTTGTCCATAAACAGATTATTAAACTTTAAAAAAATATCTCCGCCACACGTAAGTGTCTCTACAGTCCTATGGACTGTGGCTACAGCCCAAGGGCTGTGGTGGGAGTTTCTTTGTTAATTCTTTTTTGCTTCTTTTTTCTTATCGGCTTTCTTTTGTCGCGTTCGACAATGCGGTGTGCATTGGTTTATACCGTTCCACTAAATATAGGAATCCGACGACAAAGGTAGTGGTTTCTTGCGAAATGAGCGACCACAAAATCGTGGGCGGTTGCTCTACCTTGCTCGCGAAAGTGAATAAAAAATGACTTTTCCGCCATCAATATCTTGCATATATCAAAAAAAAAGTGTACCTTTGCAGCCGAAAGTCGTATGAAAAAGGTGTGATGTTTATCAAAAAGTCGTACCAAAAAGGTGTTAAAACAATTAAAAAGTCGCTATAAAAAGGTGTTATGTATAAACGAAAAATTGAGGCTATTCTTCAAGAATGGAAGAATCAGACCAAGCGTAAGCCACTTATTATCAAGGGCGTTCGTCAATGCGGTAAGACAAGTTCCGTACAGGAATTTGCCCAAAAGAATTACGAACACGTCATCTACCTGAATTTTCATGAGAAAAAGTCCTACAAAGCTTTCTTTAGCGGAGATTTGGATGTAGAGACAATTACCACCAATATCGCTCTAGGGATTATAGGCACGCAGTTTGTTCCGGGCAAAACATGCCTGATCTTTGACGAGATACAGGATTGTCCGCGTGCGCGTGCTTCGCTCAAGTTTTTCTGCCTCGACGGCAGATATGATGTGCTATGTACCGGTTCGTTGCTTGGCGTTAACGGCTATAAAACCAAAGAAGAGCAGCAAGAAGAGGAGGAAGCATCTATCCCTGTCGGTTTCGAAGAAATCGTCTATATGTATCCCATGGATTTTGAAGAATGGCTATGGGCAAACGGCATTAGGCCGGAGCAGATAGATATTTTGCGGCAACATTTAGCAGACGAGAAACCCCTCAATGAGACTTTCCATAATCGTTTCCGTCAGTTATTGCTTCAATATGTATTCATTGGCGGCATGCCGGAAGTCGTGGAGAAATTCCTGACTACCCATAATATGGGCGAGACACGCAAAGTGCAGCTGAGTATTATTGACAGTTACGAATCCGATATGATCAAATATGCACCGGCTGCCGATAAGCCGCGTATTCGTGAATGTTTTGAGTCTATCCCTAAGCAGTTGGCACGTGATTACAAGAAGTTTACATACACCGTTATACGCCCAAATGCCAAAGGACGTGATTATGCCGGCAGCTTGCAATGGATTGAAGATGCAGGCATCATTCACCGCTGTTATAACACAGAGATAACTGAATTACCGCTTGAAGGTGTAGCTATTAAGGATCAGTTCAAAGTCTATATGGCTGATACCGGCCTGCTCATCAGCATGTTGGAGGAAGGTACTGCGTGGAGCATCATGCAAGGAGATCTGGGAGCATATAAAGGTGCTATCTATGAAAACTTAATGGCGGATATCTTAGGTAAAATGGGGCGTAAACTCTATTATTTCCATAAGGATAGCGGATTAGAGATTGATTTCTTGATGCGCTATAAGAACGAGTGCGTGTTAGTGGAATGCAAAGCCCGGACCGGTAATGCCAAATCAACCGGTACCATTCTCAAACATCCGGAGAAATATCACGTAAAGCATGCTATTAAATGCGGTGATTATAATATAGGACGACAAGGTGCGCTACTTACCCTTCCGTTCTATATGGCTTTTCTACTGAAAGAATTATAATCGATCTCTTCTTCCATAAACCGGTAGGCATTCCAAACGGTGCCCTTACTAACGCCGAAAGCCAGTGACACGTGCCACTGGCTTTCTTCCGGATGCTCCAAATGGTAGGAATAGATGTCCATCCATTGGGCATACTTGAGGGGTAACTCGAAATGCTTGAAGAGAATGCTCAGTTCTCCTTCTTCTTTTTTTTGAGCAGAAATTGATACTTGGTCATAATAATGCGGATTTAAATGGGTTATTTACATAAAAAACAGACCCGCGATTTTTGTTCGCAGGTCTATTTTTAACAATTTAACGTTTTGCGTACTGCAAAACCATTTTAACTATTTAACGTCGCGTAGCGACATCTTAACGTGCGCTCATCGCTCCTTAACGCACTCTCACGCCGGTAGCGTTATATACCTTGCCATCCGGACGGATGATGTAGAGGATGCCGTTATGCAGGATCTTCACGGCTGCCGGAGCGTCGGGACGGGTGAAGATCTCCTCGATACCGGTTCCGCCGCCGGGGAAGCGTTCTTCGGTGCTGTACTGCGCAGTGTAGTCCGCGTCAGCGGTGGCAGCCACGAGAGCCGGATCCCAACCGGTGAAGGTATAGATATACTCAGTATCCATCGGGCGGACGGGTGTCTCGCCTGCGTATGCCGGCATGAAGCCCTCGCGGATCTCGCCTTCCTGGAGCACGGTGCCGTTCCAGTCGAGGAAGCGGACGGTGTACATCGGCCATATCGGGCGGCTGTCCTCCGCGTCGGTCAGGTACTCGATCTTGTCAACGAGCACGATACCGTTGGTGGAAGAGGTGTTGGCGAGGTTCCAGTAAACGCGGAAGCCGTAGCCTGCTTTCCATACCTGTCCCGCTTCGGGTGCGAGGGTCAGGGTGCAGCCGTTGGAGGCGATCGCCTCGCCCGTGACGGTATAGAGGAGGTTGGTGCAAGCGAGGTCGGAATAGACTTTCACGCCCCAATCGTTGCAACTCATGCCGGATTTACCGAACGAGCCGGACGGGAAGGTCACGCGGATTGCCTTTATCTCGCGTCCGAAAGCATATTGGTTAGCCACATAGACAGGGTTGGCATTGGCAAGCGTAGTGCTCTTGCCGCCGAACTTGGCATAAGCCCAACCGCCGTTGTTGTTGGCGCCTCCGAAGACGCTCCAGTCGGTATCATAGGTCCATGTGTCGTTGTAGTTGGAGTGCTTGGAAGCCGCCGCGGTAAAGTCGCAGGTATAGGAAACGATATAGTTGTCCACCGCCTCGCCGTCCTCTACTATCGAGGTGAACCACACATTCCACGGAGCTACGTTATAGATATTCCGGCAACCGGCAGCAACATGCAACGTGGCGTTCGTCAAGCCGGCAAAGGCATTGGTGCTGGTAATATCCATGCCGTTCATGCCTACAGGAGGAACAGGTGCTAACAAGTGTACATCTTTCAGAGCGTTCAGGTTGGCACCGCAATTACTACCCAGTTCTTTGATGGAGGAAGGCAAACGGAGTGTCTTCAGGGCAGTACAGCTATTTACGGCACTGACATATTTGATACCTTCCATGAAGTCCAATTCCTCCACGGCGGTACATTCCGCGAAAGCGTTATAGTCCACACCTTCTACATAGAAATTACGTACTTTGCTCGGAATGGTCACTGTACCCGTCGTGTTTTTGTCTATCGCCGTTTCATAGTACCAGTCCACCCAACCGAGTTCGGGATCGTCGTGCGATTCAACGAATTTGCCATGCAGGAGGCAGGTCTTGTCTTCCATGCTTTCCACGCGGTAGGTGACCGGCACACCTTCTTTGCTGTTCTCCGTGAAGGTCACATCCTCAATGATATTAACATTGACACAAACGCTCGGATAGTCGGTGCCTAAGAGTGTTTCGTCGTAGTAGTGTGTATGGAAATGGATGGTGGTTGAGCCGAGCTGGATCTCCGGCACCATCATCGGATCCGGAGCAGAGATATGGAATACGCCGGTTCTGCGGGAGCTTGCCACATCGTACTCCGCTTCCACTTGTAGCATACTGCTGTTCTCTACATCGAATTCGATGTTGGCGGAAGAGTTGGCAGGCGTCAGGCTCACGACGATATCTACAGGCTTCTGCGACTTGGTGATGGTGATCGTCCTGCGGTTCACATCCATGCCTTGACAGAGTACAGAGCCCCAGTCGTTGGCAGGGTTGATGATACGGAGGGAGATAGCATTCTTCCTGTTGGAACCGTCAGCAGCGGTAGCGGTGATAGTCAGTTCCGTGGAAGAAGGATAGCCGATGATGGTCACCAGACCGTTGGCATCCACCGTCGCCACACTGTTATCGGAAGAAGTCCAGACAAGACTCTTGTCATTAGCATTGGCGGGATAAACCTCTGCCGCCAGTTGGACGGTCTTGCTGCCCAGTTCGCTGCTCTGTACATTGAACCACGTACCCTCGGCACTGGTGACTTTGACATTTTCTACATAGATGACACCTTCCTTGCGGGTAGGCAGGTCGGCTACGATATTCGGGAACCAGTTCCAGCGACTGCTGGCTTGATATTTGGCGAGTGTGCCGGGGAACACAACCACGTGCAGCGTTGTGCCGTTGGCGATGAGGGCATCCCTGTCGAAAGAGCCGTTCTCTCCGGTCGTGACAACAGGTGGTTCGGGAGCAAAACAATAGACATCCGTCAAACCAGTGTAACGCATTGCGTTAGAGAGAATAGTGTCCACATTAGTACCTATCTCCAGCGTCTTGATGCCGTCATAGGTTCCTTCTGATGCATCTTTATCGGTCACATCCATGGTAATGCGGGTCACATTGTCGGTGTAACGGACGTTTTCAATGAAACCTATCCATCTGTCGAAGGTCTTGTACCACCGCTCTGTGGAAGCCGAACCGCCGAAGTCGTTATGTAGCGGCATTCTGCCTTCGCAGTCGATGGTCAGTGCGCCTGTCTCGTCTAACTCCCATATACCTGTCTCACCCATACTGCCGCCGGTAGGAAGAGCCGGTTCTCCGTAACGAGGGTCAACGGCAAGGTTCATCTTGCGCCATACATCCGCTTTGTGGTAAGCGTTCATGTAATCTGCCGGTACATAAGCAGTGATCGTACCCAGCGATTTGCTACCGAACGCATCCGACGCCAGTACTGGAGGTTTTGGAGACGCACTGTAAATCTTGTTTATACCGGTGCTTGCGAACGCACTGCTGTTAACGCCCCAACATTCATCTCCTAATTCGATGCTCTGCAAAGCACTACAGCCGGAGAACAAACTGCTCTTGATCTGAATAGCGCGACCGCTCATCGTCACGTCCGCCAGAGCCGTACAGCCTTGGAACGCACCCGCCTCTGCATTGGGCATACCCGACATGCTGACCTTTGCCAGAGAAGAGCAGTCTTTGAAAGCTTGGGGACGCAATGTAAACGCACCCGACATATTTACCTCCGTCAGACCTGTGCAGCTCTCGAAAGCACTGTTGTCAATGAACTTAACCGCCGAGAGGTCGACGCTCGTAAGGGATGTACAGCCCTTGAAGCACTCCATACCGATGCTGTCCACGTTCTCCAGATTGATGGATTTGAGCTTGGTGGAGTTCTTGAAGACCTCGTTGCCCAGTTTGTGCATAGCCGGCGAGAGCACCACCTCTTCGAGGTTCGGCAGGTCGGCAGGACCGAAGCCTGTCCAGTTCAGTTCGGTAGCACCGCCCATGAGCTCTACGCGCTTCACGCCCGGCTGGTTGTAGAAACCGTCGATGTTGCCGGTCGAAGTCTCCGAGCTGGCAATGAGTGTGCCGTCCTCGTAGATCACCCAGACGCCGTCGTAGTACTGACCGCTGCGGACGATACCGCCGTGCTCGCCGATGAACTCAAACGAGAAGAGGTTCCAGTATTGCGCCGCCAGATATTTGGCAATGTAGTCGTCCGGCACATCGAGATTAACGGCTTTCTGACCTGTGGCAGATGTCGCTCTGCGGGCTGCTTTGGCTTTCACCTTGGCAGGGGCGTTGTTGGATACGCGACCGAGACCGACGAAAGTCTGTGCGGTGACGGCAGGCGGTACAGCCGCTTTCAGTGCCATAGCGTCCATCAGACCGCAATAATTGAAGGCTTTGTTGCCTATACTGCTCAAGTCCTTGCCAAAGTCCACTTTCTCCAAAGACGAGCAGTTCTCAAAGGCTTGGTTGCCGATAGTCTGAACGCCCTCGGCTTTTACCTCCTCTATCTGGTCATTGTTCTTAAACGCATTCTCGCCGATTTCAGTCACGGAAGCGGGGATTTCTACATTGGTAATCTTTGATTCATTCTCATTGGTATATGACAAAGCATTATTACCTACTATCGTTATATTAGAACCAAATACAACTTTCTTGATATAATTTTTATATGGGAACCAAGGCTGGTCGCTCTCATTGGTATAGTTAGGCACACTACCAAGAATAGTCAGTGTACCATCCCACGTTAGTTCCCAAGTAGGATTAGTACCTGTTACAGGAAAATCAACTATCGTTTCGATGTTAAATTGCGTCCATGGTGATTTTCCGTTATAAGAGGCATATACGCCTGCCGGAACAGCAAGATTTCGGGTCAGTACACCATCAAAAGCATTGGATGCAGTATTAGGAGCTGCTCCTGCTACTTTTATCCAACAAGAACCCGCGTGCGACTGTAGGGTATTACGGAACGCGTAAGCACCTATTGAAGTTAGATTTTCTCCCAGTATTAACTGCACTATTGTTGTCACGTTGTCAAATGCGTTATTTCCGATAGTCTCAGCTGAATTAAGGATAAGAACCGGATTAAGCTTCGTATTGGCAAATGCTGCTGCTCCAATGCTTTTTACTTTATCCAAATTTACTACTTTGGTAAGATTCGTACATCCATTGAAGGCATTATCGCCAATAGATACCACATCTTCCGGCAGATTTACAGTTTCTAAAGCTGTGTAGTTCATAAAAAGATTTGCAGGAATATTTCGTGCATTTAGAGACAAATAAGTTACATCATTCCTCTTGGCATACCATGGTGCATCAGAGGCTGAGTTATACGGTAATTGTTGCGAAGTGACAGTTAATGTCCCATAACTAAATCGCCAGCCATCTCCACCCATTACAACTTCTCCTACACCATTCGATGAAAATGCACCAGATGACTTAGTGTCACTCACTACGATAAGTTTCGAACCTTTTTCTACTCGTGTTCTGGTCTGTGTGAGGATTGTGTGACCATCAGTTGCAAGAAAATTTTCGTTTCCAACAACTCCTGAAGAATAGTCATGCATCTCTTCTACAGTCGGGAAAGCACCAGTTACTTTTATCGAATAGTTTCCAAAACTTTGATCTTGAGGTCTTCTCCACAAGCGATAGCATTGATCGAAGGCATAATAACCTATGTATGTCACGCCATTAAGTTCTACCGTCAGGAAAGCGCAATGAACAAACGCTCTATGTCCAATACTTGTAATTTTACCGCTTGCAAATGGGAAATCATAAAGTCGGAAACATCCACTGAATGCATCATCTTTTATTATAATTCCACTACCTTCTATTGTAACCTTTGTTAGTAGGTTTAAGTGTGCAAATGCTTCTGTTCCAATAGTCTTTACAGATGATGAGAGACGCAAGGTTTTAATTTGCGGCATATAGGAGTTCCATGGAGCAGAAGTATGCCAACGGTGATAATAATAGCCGTCTATGTCATTATCAATATTTATGACATAGTAAGGTCCACTTTCTAGGCTCGTTGTTTTGTAGTCTGGAATGGTTACGGCGTCCACATACAGTTCGCCTTGGTCGTTGATGCGCCACGTACCGCCTTTTTTGAACGAACCGGACGCTATGTCCTTCGCACCGGCGAATGATATTGCCGCTATGAAAGCCAGCAATAATGTAAATAATTTTTGTTTCATAAGCTTTGTTGGCGGTTATATCCCATCGCCCCATCGGTTTTAAAGATTGTTTGTTAATATGGTTGGTTAGTTGTTTTGTTGTATGCATACAAAAAGCGGTAGTCCGCTTTATTGGATTACCGCTTAAATAATATAAGGAAGAATAGAGATGTGTATTATTCTCTATTCGGGAGGAATAAATCATCTAACGTCACTTGCGACTGTACAATGCCACTATGGCTGTTTGGTTTGACGCCATAAGTGGTTATCATCGTTACATGGAGCGCATCATGTGTGCTTGTTGCATCGCGGAAAGTACCTACTTTGTTTCGAAGTTGCAATTCATAGTCTTTGTCGATGGTATATTCGCTCTGGGAGAATTTCATTTCGCAGATATTGATGACATGATCGCGACGGGCAATGAGCATATCTATCTGTGCTCCGCGTGCATAAGCATCTTTCTGCGGTTTGCTATACCATGTCGATTGCTCACTCATAACCCCCCAGATGCCTAATGCATGCTTGATTTGGTCAATATGGTCTTTGCATACTTGTTCAAAAGTGCACCCCGCCCATGCGCGTCGCGCCGGCTGGTCGATGGTAAAGGTCCAGAAATGCTCATCCCTTCCGTAGTACTGGCGGATGAAGCGGAAATAGAACATCGTGAAATAGTCGGACAACTGGTACACGATACCATTCTTGGCTTTGCCAAAATAATTGTAGCCGCGGATGATATTACAGTTAACCAAGTCACGCAGCGCTTTCGTCAGTTGCCCGTTATTGCCTACTTTGGCGGTCTTGCTGATCTCGTCCCGGGTCAAGCCCATGGTCTTCTCCGACAGGGCTTCCACCAGTTTGATATAGTAAGGAGAGTTCTCAAATAGCATTTTATACAAGTGGTCAAACTCATCCTTCAACCGCCCGTTTTTCTTGAAAAACAGTTCATCTACATTCGCTGTATAAGTAAGCTTGGGATCCAATTGGTTCAAGTAGTACGGAATGCCTCCCATTACCATGTAACACTCCGTAATATCATACCTGCTCCACTGAAATCCACGCGATATAAGGTACTGTTCCGTCTCGTTCAGCGTAAAAGGAAGGAGAAACATCTGGCAGGTGGCACGATTGAATAATCCGCCTTTGTCTGATAGCAGTTTATCCGTGATCCATGAAGTGGCACTGCCGCAAGCAATAAGAAAAATATCGCTTTGTGACGCAGCCCATCCGTTCCAGAACCATTCCAAAGCTCCAATGAAATCCGAGCCGGTGGTATCAAACCATGATATCTCATCAATAAAGACCACCTTGCGATCCTGCTTGGAACCCTGCAAGCATTTCTTGAGCATGGCAAAAGCCTCCAACCATGTCCTGAATGTAGGCATATCTATCCCGAAAGACTCATTCAAAGCCATCGCAAACTGCGTCAGTTGCATATCTTGGGATTTTTTGTACAAACCAGTCGTTACGAAAGCAAAACGATTCTCGAAATGCTGCCGTACGAGATAAGTTTTTCCGACGCGGCGTCTGCCATAGACCACTAAAAATTCCGCTCTATGGGAGTTATACAAACTCTCCAGGCGCTGTTTTTCCATCCTTCTGCCAATGATTTCCATATCTTTCTGCTATTAAAATTCGCTGCAAAGGTACAACAAAATAATGATATATGCAAGTAATTTTGTCTAAAACTTGATTTTTTTAGATATTTTAGATAAAATCATACATCTTGTTTTGTCTAAAACTTAATTTTTTAAGATATTTTAGATAATAAAGAAAGAGAAGTGTCCGCATAAGTAATCATTGCCTATGCTGCTGTAATTTAGGTAATCCAATATGTCAAAGAACACATTTTTGCCGGAGGATTTATCCGGCAATATGGTTTCGCAGAATAATAAAAGGATGCTTGCATACAATTAGTATTCGGCGAAAGTATATATTCAGGCGTCAGCCTTGCAAAAATGTGCAAAGCACCTCCCTCCTACATTCGGGGGAATGATTGCAATGCAATCAGGCAGATGTCCGAATATGTCAAAGATCGTTGCGGGCCGTCGCGCCCGCATTTTTTATTGACACACGCAAAAAAAGGCAGCACATAGCCGCAAAGCTATGCACCGCCTTCTGCGTTGCTATCCATACTCCCGTATTTTAAGACATTTTTGTAATGGGGGGGGTAAAATCAAACATCAAGTCATTTGCCATTTTTATCATTTACTATTTTGTCATTTACCTTGTACCATTATATCGGGTCATTGGCGTTTGTTGTTTTTCTAAAACTGCGGCAAAGATACTACTTTTTTCCGGTATAGGTGTTATCATTATTTGAGAAAGATTTATCATTTTGTGCAATTTATCATTATTTTTATATGTTATGCAACATATATGGGCGAAACATCGGTCGAGAGACCATACAAAAAACGATGCACATGGCTTGTGCACCGTTTTTTTTTGTGTGGGGTGGAGTTGTCAATCTCCACAGGAGCGGGACCTATGCCGGCGATGTGGATGCTATTCGTGTGTCGTCTGCTCGGGCGCAGCGTCCGTCCGGGATTCCAGCTTCTGGAGTTTGATACCGGAAGGTGTGGTGCCGTAATAGCGTGTGAAAGCACGCGAGAAATTAGGCACCTGCGAGTAGCCGCACCGTTCGGCCACCTCTGCGATCGTGATATCCCGGTAGTTTTGCAGCAGGTATTTGGCTTTCTGCATCCGGACCCGCACGATATATTCTTGCATCGTATCGTCGGTGATAGAGGCCAGCCTCCGCCTGAGCGTGACAGGGGTGGTATGCATACCTTTGGCAATAGAGCCTATATCCGAAACGCCTTTTTCTATTTCGGTATCAATCACGTCAACCAGTTGGCTGACAAAAGCCTTGTCGTCGTCCGTCAGGTTGGTGGAATGGAACATGTTGTCCGTTAGCATTTTCAGGTACAACCGGTTAATCTCGTCGTATTTCCCGCGCAGCGAAGAGATGTCTCGGTCATAGTTCTCTTCCTTGTGTTTATGGCGTTTGAGGATAATGATAATGCAAATGCAGAAAACGGTCAGTAACAGCGCCGTCACCACCGCCATGATGATATTATTCGTCCGTTTGGCCCGTTCGGCTTCTTCTTTTTGCTGCTGCAAGATGTCTATATGGTACAGCGCATTGTACCGTGCGATGGCGTCCTCGGTCTCGAGACGATAGATAGAGTCGCGCAAGCTATTGGCGCGCTCGAGGTGTATCATGGCCTCGTCGGGCGAGCTGGTCTTGGTGGCATAATACAGTCCCTTGCGCGCGTGCATTTCATTATATTTGTCCCCCATGCGCAGGAACAGCGCGGCGGCTTCGCGATAGCAGTCGGCCGCTTCCGTGTATTGCTCTTTGCTGGAGAGGATATCGCCCATCTGGTTTTGGCATATTCCCCACGAATGCATGTTCCCGGCCGCACGGAGCAAAGGAAGGGCTTCGCTGAGCGTCTGTTGCGCGGCATCGATATCGGCTGTTTCCATTTGGGCGTTCGCTACCTGGGAGAGTCTGATGCCGATGCGTGCACTGTCGCCCAGTTGCCGTTCGATTGCCAGTGCTTTCTGCGCGTAGGACAACGCCTGTTCGCCGTCCGACATCTTCATGTACATCTCGGACGCCGTGCCGTAGAGAACTGCCCGCCGCGAGAGATTGTCGGTGGTACTGTTGACGGCTATCGCCTCAAGGATATACTTCTCGGCTTCCTGCGGGGTGCCGTTGGCCACCAGCGCGGAGGCGATGCCGTTAAGCGTAGAACTCATGCGGTCGAGGTCTCCGCTGCGCTTGTCGAGCGCATAGGCCCGGTTGAGTGTCTGAACAACCCGGTTGAAATCACTCAGACGGAAACAGGCTGCCGCCTCGAGGGCATAGACATCGGATTTCGACTGGTCGTCCACGCAGCCGAAGCACTCCTCGGCGCGCGTGCAATAGGAAATAGCCGTACGATAGTCTCCCACGGAATAGAAATACTCGGCCGTGTAGTAATAGACATTGACGTCCACGGAATCGATATGCGCATCCTTCGGGAAAACGATGGGCTCGTCGATATACCGGGCATCGTAGAGAAATTCAAAGAAACGGTTGGCTTGGTTCAAGCGGTTGCGTGCGTCCGGCGTGCGCACATATTCGTCGGCATAGCGCCGTATGCCGTGCTCAAGCGTCTCATGAGCCGCCAGAGGCGTGAGGGCGAACCACAACGCAAGGAGAAAAAACAACCGTCCGGAATGGTAATGCTCAAACATGATAATAGTAATTTTTGAAATCCGGTGCAAAGATACAACTTTATTTTCATATTACTGTTATCATTATTTGAGAAAGATTTATCATTTTGTGAATAATTTATCTTTTTTTTTTACAATTGTCCGGCTTCCACGAGGTTTATGACGCGTTCTACGATACGGTCTTTGTCCGAAGCGTCGTATTCCTCCTTCAAATCGTTTCGGAAGAGTTTGGCAACGAACTGCCAGAAATTGGCACTGGTCTTGCCCTTGTACTGTCTGATGAGTTCATAGCTGGTGCGGTCGGTCTCGCGGTCCATGAGTTTCATGAGCATCATCCCCTGCGAGGCATACATGTTGCGGAAGTCTTTCTCATATTTTTTGAAGAGATACCGCTCGTATGTTCTCCACCATTTCCTGCGGCTTTTCGGGTCCGGCAGTTTGGCCAGTTCTTGGTCGGCATAGGCCATATCGCGCGTAATCATCTTGGCATACGGCAGACATTTTTTCACGTCCCGAACGGTGCGCCAGTAGAAACGCTCCTGGCGTTTGTTCTTGAAGCGCATGGGAGGATAGACCCATACCTCGTGCAGCCACGCCATATAGAGGGTGTCGCCTCCCTCAATCCGCACCATACAGGAGTCCATATACTGATGCGAAACCCCTTCTCCGGCTCTTCCCTCCGCGGAGAGGGAAAAGAGGAGAAGGGGAATCAATGATATGTGCAGTAGTCGCTTCATCATATGGGCTAACTGCAAAGATTATGCCATTAATAGTTCAGCGCGAAGACCACCCGTCCTTTCGACGGTTTGCCGGTCACCATACACGTGCCGGGTTCGGAAGCGCGGGCGATGATATCCGCATTGTTGTCATCCGCGAGGTCAGCCAACGGGATGCAGCGGATAGTGGCTTTGGTTTCGTCCTTGATACGCTGTTCGGTTTCGGCTGTGCCGTCCCAGTGCGCAAGGATGAATCCGCCTTTCTTCAGTTCCTCTTTGAACTCGTCGTAGCTGTTCACTTCGCGGGTGTTGGCTATACGGAACTTCAGCGCTTTTTGCAGCAAGTTCTGCTGGATTTCTTCCAACAGATTCTTTACGATTTCCACGATTCCATCGATAGAAATGGTCTCTTTGGTCTGTGTGTCCCGGCGGGCTATCTCGATAGTGCCGTTCTCCAAGTCGCGGCCGCCCATAGCCAGACGGACAGGCACACCCTTGAGCTCATAATCGGCGAACTTGTATCCCGGTGTGTATTTGTCGTCGGTATCCACCTTGACGCGGATGCCGAGGGCTTTGAGTTGGTCGGCAACGGGTGTGAGTTTCTCCATGAGTTTGTCCAGATCCTCCTGCTTCTTGTAGATAGGTACGATAACCACCTGTATGGGAGCGAGATGGGGCGGAAGCACCAATCCGTTGTCATCGGAGTGGGTCATGATGAGTGCGCCCATCAGACGGGTGGAAACACCCCAAGAGGTAGCCCACACATACTCGTATTTGTTCTCGCGGTTGAGGAACTGCACATCAAAACTCTTGGCGAAGTTCTGGCCGAGGAAATGGGATGTGCCGGCCTGCAACGCCTTGCCGTCCTGCATCATCGCCTCGATACAGTATGTGTTCAGTGCGCCGGCGAAACGCTCGTTGGGCGATTTGACACCTTTGACCACCGGTATAGCCATCACGTTCTGGGCGAAATCGGCATACACGTCGAGCATCTGGCGTGCGTAGTCTTCGGCTTCCTCCTTGGTGGCATGGGCGGTATGGCCCTCCTGCCAGAGGAACTCCGCAGTGCGGAGGAACAGACGGGTGCGCATCTCCCAGCGCATCACATTGCACCATTGGTTGCAGAGAATAGGCAGGTCGCGGTAGGAGGAGATCCAGTTCTTGTAGGTGGACCAGATAATCGTCTCGGAGGTAGGACGGATGATCAGTTCCTCTTCCAACCGGGCGTCGGGATCCACCACCACGCCTTTGCCGTTAGGGTCGTTCATGAGACGGTGGTGCGTGACCACAGCGCACTCTTTGGCAAAACCCTCAACGTGCTCGGCCTCGCGGCTCAGGAAAGATTTCGGAATCAGCAGAGGGAAATAGGCGTTGCGTACACCTTTTTGCTTGAACCGGCGGTCCAGTTCAGCCTGAATCGTCTCCCAGATAGCATAGCCGTACGGTTTGATGACCATGCATCCGCGTACGGCGGACTGCTCGGCCAGGTCGGCTTTGACTACCAATTCGTTGTACCATTTGGAATAATCCTCGCTACGAGGAGTAAGTTTCTGATAATTAGCCATCGTGTTGTATTTAATGTATTTCTGTTATCGGAGGGGATATGTCTTGCGCAGAGACTCGAAACGGGTCGGGTCGTTTTTGAGCTGCGCAGTGATGCGTTCGAGCCATCCGGGCGCCGTGTCACCCGAAATCGGGTGCAAAGGTACAAAAATTTTATCACATGACAAAATCGGAAGGCCAAATTCTTCAGAAATTGCCTTCAGACACATGTTTGTCGCATTCCTTTTTCCCCTGTCGGAATAGCCTGCAATATGCATGGATGCGCGGAAGGCACGCTCGAGAACAGCCGTGTTGATATCCGGTTCGTTCTCCCAAGTGTCGATGATAAAAGGATGACTGCCGGCAGCGAGTGCCTGCTCGTCCACCACTCCTCCGCGCGCAGCGTTGATAATAAGCGCTCCCGGCCGGCAACGCTCCAGAAAAGCGCGGTCGCAGAGATGGTAAGTGGCAAAAGAACCGCTGTGCACAAGCGGTGTATGAAAAGTGATGATATCGCATTTCTGCGCGATTTCATCGAGAGAAACGCCGATTCCTTTGGGCGGGTCATTCAGCAAGACACGGTATCCTCTCCGCTCCGCCATCTGCGCCACCAGCGAACCCACATGGCCGACACCGACGATACCGATGCAGAGACCGCTCTGCGCGGCAAGCCCGCCCGGCATACACGCAGCGAGATATTCGTCGAGGCTTTCCTCTATATAGTCGCACACGGCCTGTGCGTTGCATCCGGGGCAGGCTGTCCAGCGTATTCCGTTTGCCGTGCACCAGTCCGTGTCTATATGGTCGAAACCGATAGTGGCCGAACAAACCAGCCGCACCCGCGAGCCCTGCAGCAACGCAGCGTCAACGCGAGTGCGCGTACGAACGACCAGGACATCCGCATCGCGTACCGAATGCGCATCGATTTCTTCCGGTTTCATCGGAGATATCTGCACATCCGGCCATCCGTTGCATACCGTCTCAGCCAGGTAAGGAATATGCCGGTCAATGACAATCCGCATCGTACTTGATATTATCAATCAGTCGCACGGGGCCGCAATAGACAGTCACACAGCCGATTGCATGGCGGAATGTGTCGGTAGGAAGCAGTGTGGACTGGTCTACAATCTCGTAATATTCCACCTCCAGTCCTTCCACGGCATTGATAGTGTCAATGACGCGTTGCTGCACGGCTGCGACTGTGGCTCCCGGCTCTTTGGCCCATTCGAGCGAACGGAACAGCGTCTGCGAGATCGCGAGTGCAGTCTGTTTCTCGGCGTCGGACAGGCGTTCGTTGCGGCTGGAGAGCGCCAGACCGGACTGCTCCCGTACGATAGGGCAGTCGATAACCTGCAGCGACCCGAACGTGCCGGCCATGGAGCTACGCTCCACCATATGATGGATGATAGCCAGTTGCTGGAAGTCCTTTTCGCCAAAATACGCGCGGTCGGGTCGGACGAGATATAAGAGGCGGCTGACCACTTGCACCACACCATTGAAATGGCCGGGGCGCATCTTTCCCTCCATCACGCTGTCCAGTCCGGCAAAATCGAATTGGAAAGTGCTATTCATCTCCTCGGCGGAATACATCTCCTCAGGGGTAGGGGCAAAGACAAACTGTGCGCCGATTGTGCTGAGCAGTTCCGCATCCCGCTTAATATTGCGCGGGTATTTGGCCAGGTCTTCTTTGTTGTTGAACTGGGTGGGGTTGACAAAAACGGAAACGAAGCATACATCGTTTTCGGACACGGCTCTGCGCACCAGCGAAGCGTGCCCCTGGTGGAGGGCACCCATGGTAGGCACCAGACCGATGGTTTTGTTTTGATTCTTGCAGGCAGTTACCATCTGTTGCAGCTCCTGCTTAGTTGTGATGATTTGCATAAAAAAACAGTGATGTATATCTATTTTTAGTTGACAAATGTAGAAAAATCGTGCAAAGTTAGTCAAAAATACTCGAAAAATAAAATTTTTCGTTGTTTTTTTTCGTAATATCAAATATTTTTTGTACCTTTGCATTGCGAAAATGTACCCGCAACGGTATTTTTATTCATTTAACTCACCCATTAGCGCCTATGAAAGAGCCAAATCGCATTCTGTTTATCTCACAAGAGATATACCCCTATTTGGCTGAGGAAACGCCAATCCGTATGCTGAACCGCCAGTTGCCTGAATATTTTCAGGCGCACGGCTATGAGACGCGTACGTTTATGCCTAAGTTCGGCGAAATCAACGAACGCCGTAACCAGTTGCACGAAGTGATTCGTCTGTCGGGAATGAACCTGATAATCGAAGAAACGGACCATCCGCTGCTTATCAAAGTAGCCTCGATTCAGCAGGCCCGTATCCAGATATATTTCATCGACAACGACGATTTGTTTCACCGTCGCAAAGGGGTGGTAGATGCCAACGGCAAAGAATATGCAGACAACGACGCGCGAACGATATTTTTTGCGCGCGGTGCGATAGAGACTGTCAAGAAGCTGCGTTGGACACCGGATATTGTGCTATGTTCGGGTTGGATGTCGGCGCTGGCTCCTCTGTACCTGAAGAAAGCGTACGGCGACGAGCCTTTCTTCTCGCAGTCGAAGATAGTGCTGATGCTGGACGATATGGAGTATCAGCAACCGTTCAGCACCAAGTTCTCGGAGAAGCTGCGCATAGACGGAATCAGCAATACGGATGTACGTTCGATAGCGGGTTTCCCGGTCGGCTACGAGGAACTCATGCGTCTGGCTATCGACTATTCGGACGCGATAGTGTATGCATCGGAGCATGTGAACCAGCGGCTGGTGAATTACGCAGAAACCAAAGGCAAACCCATTCTGCCCTACACCGCTGCAGAGGACCTGAACGAGATGTGCCGGCGTCAATGGGAGTTCTATCAGGGATTGCTGGATAGTGAAAAGAGCGAATAAACAGAGCGTGAACAGAAGAACAATATACATATGGATTATGTGCGCCATAAGCGCGCTGGTATGCGGGTGCAAGAATGACACTACCCGGACGGGGTGGGGAATGCTGGACCCGGATGACTCCATCATCGTGTTGGCAGACACTTTTCCCGTCACGTCAGGAATAGACAGTTGCGAGGCTATCATCTCCCAGCCGGATT
Organism: Bacteroidales bacterium UBA3843; assembly: GCA_002392745.1. Classification (GTDB taxonomy): domain Bacteria; phylum Bacteroidota; class Bacteroidia; order Bacteroidales; family Paludibacteraceae; genus Colicola. The sequence continues at coordinate 163,946 of DGHR01000014.1, forward strand.
CGTTCCTTCTGGGCGAGATGGAGACCGACTATGGTTTGTTGCGCGCCTCGATACTGACCCAGCTGGCATGTCCGGAAGGGTATGTCTATCCGACCGGAGCAGAGGTGGACTCGATATGCCTGTTCATGTATTATTCCAGTTGGGTAGGCGACGGCTCAGCACCGATAGCCATCAATGCATACATGCTGGACAAGAAAACATTCACTTATTCCGGAACATATCCGACGGACCTCAATATAGACGATTATTGCACGCGTGATCACAGTATATTAGTGAACAGGCGCATAGTAGCCGCTCAGGAGAAGATGGACTCGCTCCGGAATGACGACGGCACCTACACCCCCATGCTGCGTATGCGTCTGAATGATAATTTCATGAACTATTTCTGGGCAATCCGCTCGTTTGAAGACCAAGTGTCGTTCAATAATAAGTTCAAAGGATTGTTGCTGGAGACTTCGTTCGGCTCGTCGACGATACTGAATGTGACCGATGTGGCGCTGGGTGTGTTTTACCATTTCTCATACAGCAAAGCCGGCCGTGATACGACGGTGAATGACGTGAAGGCTTTCTACGCCAACTCGGAGGTGCGGACGGTGAACCATATTCACTACCGCGACAAAGCCGAGTGGGTGGAGTCGATGAAGAAAGATTCGGATAGCTACAACTATATCGTAGCTCCTGCCGGCATCTATACCCGCATGTGTTTCCCGATGGCGCGTATAGTGGATTCCATGCAACTGAAACTGGCGATAGACACCCTGCCGGACGGTGAGGTGCGTTACAAGCGCCCGTATGTGAACCTGGCGCAGGTGCGTGTGGATGTGGAGAATGTGTTTGCCGGCAGCAGTACGGAGAAGGTCCGCAACGACTGGTTGCAGCCGGCCTCGCATATGCTGATGGTGAACGAAAAGAGCATGAACCGCTTCTTCAGCGACAAGGAGTTGCCGTCCGACACATGTGCATTGCTGAGTGCGTTGACGCAAGGCAAAGACTCGGCAGGAAATGCTATCTATTACTACACCTATGATTTGTCGGACCTGCTGACGCGCCAGTTGCGTCAGGACTCGCTGGACAGTGAGCTGAACATGATTCTGGTGCCGGTATCGGTATCAACCGGAACAACCGGTGCCATCACAGCCGTACGCCAGCAACAGACCGTCTCGGCCACCAAGATACGGTCGGCCAAGAACGGCGTGAACCTGAAGCTGGTTTACAGCGGATTCTAATCAGCGGCCAGGCATACAAACAATAAAGAGCGGCTCGGAAGCCGCTCTTTGTGTATACAGAACAAAATGTCAGGCACGAATCATACGGCATTCTGAAGCCGGTAGAGTTCTGCTTTGTCTATTTTCTCCTGTGCATAACTCCGTGTGACATGGAAGGATTGCTGAGTACCGATATTCTTATGGCTCGGCAGGTCGAACATGATATCCGTCATCACCACCTCCATCAATCCGCGTAATCCACGTGCACCGAGTTTGTATTCCAAGGCCTTTTCTACGATGAAATCAAGCATATCGTCATCGAAAGTGAGAGATACACCATCCATTGCCAATAGTTTCTGATATTGTTTGGTAAGTGCATTCTTGGGTTCTGTCAGAATATTCCGCAGCGCTGTACGGTCGAGCGGCTGCAGATAGGTGAGTACGGGCAGACGGCCGATGATTTCGGGTATGAGCCCGAATGATTTGAGGTCCTGTGGCGCAATATATTGCAGCAGGTCGTTCTTGTCTATCCGTGCCGCGCGTTGCTGTGCATCGAAGCCTACCACCTGGGTGTTCATGCGTTGCGCAATCTTGCGCTCAATGCCGTCAAAAGCCCCTCCGCAGATAAACAGGATATTTTTCGTGTCCACATGGATAAACTCCTGCTCCGGATGTTTGCGGCCTCCTTGGGGAGGTACATTTACAATGGAACCTTCCAGCAGTTTGAGTAAGCCCTGTTGGACTCCTTCCCCGCTGACATCACGCGTGATGGACGGATTCTCCGATTTGCGTGCAATCTTGTCGATTTCATCGATAAAAACAATGCCCTGTTGCGCTTTTTGCAAATCATAGTCGGCGTCTTGCAACAGACGTACGAGCAATGACTCTACATCTTCGCCTACGTATCCGGCCTGGGTAAGCGCCGTAGCGTCCACAATAGCAAACGGCACCTTGAGCAGTTTGGCTATCGTACGTGCCAGAAGCGTCTTGCCGGTACCGGTGGAGCCGACAAGGAGAATATTGCTCTTCTCTATCTCTACATCGTCATCGGAATGGTCCTGAAGGATACGTTTGTAATGGTTGTATACCGCAACGGATAGAAAACGTTTGGCATTGTCCTGCCCGATAACATAGAGGTCGAGAAAATCCTTGATTTGTTGCGGAGTAGGCAGTTCGCTGAGCGTGAGGTTGTTGGGAGTGTCGGATTGTTTGGGCATAGTGGCCACCATGCTGTGTCCCGCTTCGATACACTCGGTGCAGATAAGGCTGCCATCCATGCCGGAAAACATATTCGGCATCTCACGTCCGCAGAAGCTGCATACCTCCGTTGATTTCTTCTTACTCATGCGCGCGCGTTCTTTATTGTTTTTTGCGCGTGTACACGCGGTCAATCATTCCGTAGTCGAGAGCCTCTTGCGCCGTCATCCAGTGGTCGCGATCGGCGTCCTGACGGATTTGTTCCATTGCACGTCCGGAGTGGTCGGAGATAATCTGATAGAGTTCGTCCTTGAGTTTTAATATCTCTTTGGCCGTAATCTCGATATCCGAAGCTTGACCCTGAATACCTCCCAGCGGTTGGTGAATCATCACACGGCTATGAGGCAAAGCAGCGCGCATGCCTTTCTCGCCTGCCACTAACAGAACGGCTCCCATAGAGGCAGCTAATCCGGTGCAGATAGTAGCCACTTTGGCCGATACGAACTGCATGGTGTCGTATATACCGAGTCCGGCATAGACAGACCCTCCGGGGGTGTTCAGATAGAGATGAATATCGCGTTCGCTATCCACCGAGTCGAGATATAGCAACTGCGCCTGAATAACATTGGCGGTGTAATCGTTTACCTCGGTGCCAAGGAAGATAACACGGTCCATCATCAAACGGCTGAAAACATCCATCTGAGTGACATTGAGTTGGCGCTCCTCCAGAATGGTCGGAGAGATATATCCGGCCGAGGCCTGCACTTGTGCAGCTCCGTCCGCCATCACACGCTCCACATGCATGGAGTTGAGACCCTGCGCGGCCGCGAATTTCAGAAAGTCGTTGTTCATAGAATGATTTGTATTGAGATAAACAGACCGGACAGACACAGCCCATCCGGTCTATTGGTATGTTGAAAAAGTTTATTTCTTCAGTGTATCCTTCTTCTCAGCACGACGGGCCTGTGCCATCTGGATGTCATAGGCTATCGGCGAAGCGATGAAGAGGGACGACCAGGTACCCACGATAACACCCATGAGGAGTGCAAATACGAAGCCCTGGATGGTCTCACCACCGAAGATGAAGATTGCCAGCAATACGACGAACGTAGACATAGAGGTTGAGAACGTACGGCTCAATGTGTTGTTCAACGCATCGTTGATATTGATTTTCCTCTCGCGTTTCGGATAGAGTCCGTTGTATTCACGTACGCGGTCGAAGATAACCACGGTATCGTTGATAGAATAACCGATAACGGTCAGGATAGCAGCGATAAACGATTGGTCAATCTCCATAGAGAAAGGCATAATCTTCCACAGAATAGCATAGAGTCCGAGGATGATGACGGTATCGTGTGCCAACGCAACCAGTGCACCTACCGAGTAAGCAAAGTTGCGGAAGCGCAGCAGGATATACAGGAAGATTACGACCAGTGCAGCGAGTACAGCCCAAATAGCGCTCGTGGTGATGTCATCCGCGATAGCCGGACCTACCTTCTGCGACTGCATGATACCAACCTCTGCATTGGAGTCTGTCGAGCGGAAATCGTTGAAGGTAATGTTGTCTCCCAGGAATGGTTTGCAACCCTGATAGAGCAGCGATTCAATCTGCTCGTCCGCTTCAGCGGTCTCCTCATGGATACGGTAGTTGGTGGAGATACGAACCTGGTTAGCGTCGTTACCATAGGTGATGACGTTCAAACTAAAGGTTTCGCCTTCCTCCAATGTGGCTTTGAAGACGTCTTCCAGCGACTCGCGTACATCCTGTGTGTTGATGTTCTGGTCAAAACGAACTACATAGTTGCGTCCACCGGAGAAGTCGATACCGAGGTTCAGTTTGCCGAAGATGTGCGGCTCCAGACCCAGAATAGCGAAGATAACCAATGCGCCCGACAGGCAGTAAGCCCACTTGCGTGCATTGACAAAATCGAAATGTATGTTCTGCAGGAAGTTCTTCATCAGCTTGGTAGTGAAAGACAGCTCCTTGGCGTTTTCCTTGGAAGCATAGTCTTCCAGCAACAGACGGGTGATGAACACTGCCGTGAGGAAGGACGATACGATACCAATCATATAAGTAACGGCGAAGCCCTTGATAGGACCTGTACCGAAGATAGCCAGGATGGCACCGGTGAGGAACGAAGTGACGTTGGCATCTACAATAGCGGTGATAGCGCCCTTGAAGCCGTCCTCTATCGCTTTGCGCATCGACTTACCGCCACGCAACTCCTCGCGTATACGCTCGTAGATAAGCACGTTGCCATCGACGGCGCAACCCATGGTCAGCACGATACCGGCAATACCCGGCAGGGTCAGCACGGCAGAGAAGGATGCCAGAATTCCCACCAACAGGAATACGTTGCAAACCAACGCAGCATCTGCAATCAGACCCGGAATCCAGCCATAGTAGAAAATCATGTAAATCAGGATGAGGCAGAAGCCCAGTACGAAGGACCAGAGACCCGACTGGATAGCTTCGCGACCCAGCGACGGACCTACCACGCTCTCCTCGATGATGCGTGCAGGAGCCGGCATCTTACCGGATTTGAGGGTGTTTGCCAAGTCTTTTGCCTCTTCTACGGTGAAGTTACCGGTGATTTGGCTGTTGCCGCCGGCAATCTCGTTTTGTACGGTCGGGAAGCTATATACATAGCCGTCCAGTACGATAGCAACAGATTTGCCGATGTTGTCTTTGGTGATACGCTGCCAAGCCTTTGCTCCCTCTGCGTTCATCGACATAGATACATTGGCGTATGCGCTAATCTGCGAGAAGTCAGCACGTGCGTCGGTAATAACGTCACCTTCCAGGCTTGCGCGTCCGTCACGCTGTGCCTTGAGCGCTACCAATTGATAGTAACTGCCGGCTTCGTCAATAGCCTTAACGGTCCAATAGAAACGTGCATCACGGGGCAGTACGGCTTTGGCAATCTGCGAGTTCAACATCGCATTCACCTTGGCGGTATCTACATAGTGAACAGTACCTATAACTGGTCCGCGATAAGCCTGACCGGCCTGGTTGACTGAGGGGTTGAGCACGGCAAAGAGCGGGTTGTTCTTCTTGTACTCAGCCAGTTGTGCCTCTTGGTCAGCCTCGATGGCGGCAGAGTCGGAAGCCAGATTGTCTACCAACTCGGCCAACTCGTCGTCTTCAGCCTTCGGTGCAGCCTCTGTTGTTTCAGTGGCTTTGGGAGCCTCCGTGTTTTCTGTCTCCACTGCGGTAGCAGCAAACTCACGGTTGATTTGCGCCAATACAGGCAGCAGTTCGGATGCTTCGTAGGTCTCCCAGAACTCCAGGTTAGCCGATCCTTGGAGCAGTTTGCGTACACGCTCCGGCTCCTTGATACCCGGTAACTCAATCAGGATACGTCCCGGTTGCGAGAGTTTCTGAATATTCGGTTGAACAACACCGAAACGGTCAATACGTGTACGGAGCACGTTGAACGAGTTCTGGATAGCGCCGTCCACTTCCTCGCGGATGACTTTCTCCACCTCGGCATTGGTCGAGTTGAGTGTCACTTTGTCCTTGAGCTCGAAGGTGGAGAAAACAGCTGCCAGTTTGACGCTGTCGCCGCCCACTTCGCGGAACGACTCGATGAAGAGCGATACAAAGTCTGCACCGCTGCTTTTTTGTTTCTGGCGTGCGAGAGCCATCGCCTCTTTGTAGTTCGGAGTCTCGTTGTGTCCGCTCAGGGCGTCAAGGATGTCGGGAATCGATACTTCCATCGTTACGTTCATACCGCCCTTCAAGTCCAGACCCAGATTGATTTCTTTCTCACGGCACTCTTTCAAGGTGTAGCCGAACCACACTTTCTTAGCTGCGATAGAGTCCAGATATTGATACTCTTTCGCATCATCGCCTGCCGCATACTCTTTGGCTTTCTTGTCATAATGACTGGTCACCAGCGAGAACGACAGGTAGAACGCGCATACCAGCGCGAGGCACACTGCCAAAATTCTAACAAGTCCTTTGTTTTGCATAATTGTTTATTTTAGTAATTTTATTCTGTTTCGAATCTATGTATATGTTCAATACTTCTGCATTGCGTAAGCCTGTGTACGATACATGCGTGACCCGCACGCTTACACAAAAAGCGTGCAAAGGTACAACTTTTTTCTGACATACGCAAGTAAAATGCGTTTTTTTTGTAGAAGAAGTGCAAAATCTTCCGTTTCGGCACCCGAAAGAAATATAGAGGCAAGACCGCAACAGAAGTCTTTTACCGGAATGCTCTGTAGCGGGATTTGTCCGATGAAATCGGCTATAATCAAAACAATCGCACCGCCGTGAAGCGATGCGATTGAGTAAACGGCATAGGCCGTATGCGGAGTTGTGCCCCAACAGGGATTACAACTGCGGACCTGCAGCAACGAGTGCCTTTCCTGCCTCGTTAGAAGTGTACTTGTCAAAGTTCTTGATGAAGCGGGCAGCGAGGTCTTTCGCCTTAACTTCCCACTCAGCAGCGTCTTTGTAGGTATCACGCGGATCGAGGATGGCAGGATCTACGCCCGGCAGAGCGGTCGGAACCTCGAAGTTGAAGAACGGAATCTTCTTGGTCGGAGCGGTGAGGATGTCGCCGCCGAGGATAGCGTCGATGA
>DGHR01000014.1:170981-171547 GCA_002392745.1 Bacteroidales bacterium UBA3843
AGGATAGCGTCGATGATACCACGGGTGTCGCGGATGGAGATACGTTTGCCCGTACCGTTCCAACCGGTGTTAACGAGGTATGCTTTCGCGCCGGATTTCTCCATTTTCTTAACCAGCTCCTCTGCGTATTTGGTCGGGTGGAGCTCCAGGAACGCCTGACCGAAGCATGCCGAGAAGGTCGGAGTCGGCTCTGTGATGCCACGCTCGGTACCCGCCAGCTTTGCGGTGAAGCCGGAGAGGAAGTAATACTTGGTCTGCTCCGGAGTCAGAATCGATACAGGAGGCAGTACGCCAAAGGCGTCAGCAGAAAGGAAGATGACGTTCTTGGCTGCAGGACCTGCAGAGATAGGACGAACAATCTTCTCGATATGGTTGATAGGATAGCTTACGCGGGTGTTCTCCGTCACGGACTTGTCTGCGAAATCAATCTTGCCGTTCTCGTCAACAGTTACGTTCTCGAGAAGTGCATTGCGCTTGATAGCGTTGTAGATGTCCGGCTCGGACTCTTTGTCCAGGTTAATAACCTTGGCATAGCATCCGCCCTCGAGGTTGAATACGCCCTCGTC
>DGHR01000014.1:171704-171972 GCA_002392745.1 Bacteroidales bacterium UBA3843
CGGTGTTGGCCGAGCAGTGCATCGAGGCGATGCCGCGGAGGGGCAGGTAATAGTTCTGCATGGAGAACATACCTTTCTTCATCTCGCCACCGTACCAAGTGTTGATGATTACCTGCTCGCGACTGGTGGTGTTGAATGCAACGCAGGTCTCGCTGTTCAGGCCCAGCTCTTTGTAGTTCTCCACTTTGGCTTTCGAAGCGTTGTAGATAACAAAGTTAGGCTCGAAGTTCTCCAACTCCTCTGCGGTCGGCTGGATGAACATGTTCTT
>DGHR01000014.1:172022-321629 GCA_002392745.1 Bacteroidales bacterium UBA3843
TCTTTACGAAGTGTGCCTGCCATGCCACCTCTACGATGAAGCGGACTGCCAGACGGGTCTCTTTGTTAGCGCCGCAGAATGCATCTACTACGTACAAGTTCTTGTTGCTCAGCTCCTTGATAGCCAGCTCTTTTACCTTGGCCCATACTTCTTCGGACATCGGGTGGTTGTCGTTCTTGTAGCCCTCAGTGGTCCACCATACGTTGTTGTGGCTCTGCGCATCGTCAACGATGTATTTGTCCTTAGGTGAACGGCCGGTGTAGATACCGGTCATCACGTTTACTGCTCCGAGCTCGGTCAGCTGGCCTTTGTCATAGCCGGTCAGCTCGGGCTTGGTCTCCTCGGCGAACAGATACTCGTACGACGGGTTGTGTGCAATTACGGTGGCACCCTTAATGCCATACTTGGTTAAATCTAATTCTTTCATTGTGATTAGTTATTTTAGTGTGTTAATTAAATCAAAAATGCGGCGGCACGCATAGTCGCGTACCTTTTTAATCGGGTACAAAATTACAACAAAATTTGCAATTGTGCAAATGGAGCAACCTTTTTTTAAGAAAAATTCTTAAAATTGTGCATTCTATTTGGCAAACTCGTGTTTTTTTACTACCTTTGCGGCGTTTTATGGATTTCGGACGTTACGAGAAAGAGGATTTGCAGGCAGCATTGCAGGTGTTGCGCGAGGGTGGAATCATTGTCTATCCTACAGATACTGTGTGGGGTATAGGTTGTGATGCCACCAATGCGGAGGCTGTCCGGAAAATCTATGCGCTGAAGCAGCGCGAGGATAGCAAATCGATGCTGGTGCTGCTGGACAGTGACGCCAAGCTGGACTATTATGTGGATGTGCCGGAGGCGGCGGAAATGCTATTAGGAGTACAGAATACAGAGTACGGGCAGACCGATATACAAGACGAAAACGCCAAGCCAATAACGATTATCTATCCCAATGCGCGGCATTTGGCGGAGAATCTGGTGGCCGGCGACGGCAGTATAGGTATCCGCATCACGCACGAACCCTTCAGCCAAGCGCTGTGTGCCCAGCTGAAAAAGCCCATAGTATCCACCAGCGCGAACATCAGCGGTCATCCCACTGCACGTTTCTTCCATGAGATAGAAGAAGCTGTTCTAAACGGTGCGGACTATGTATGCCGTTTCCGCAGGGAGGATGTCACACCCCATCAGCCCAGCAGCATCATCAAACTGAACAGCGACAACACGTTTGTTATCATCAGACAATAAATGCCCCAATGGTAAATGTTATGACTCTCAGACGTAAACAACAGCTATGGTATATTCTGGCCGACCTGGTCAGTAGCGAGCTGGTGTGGCTGTGTTTTCTGGGCTTCCGGTGGATTGTCTTTGACGGCCGGGTCGAGTCGCTGAGGGATGTGCTGGTGCCGGCTTTCAGTTTCTGGTTGCCTTTGGTGGTGTATCCGTTGGTGTGTCTGTCGGTCTATTACCTGTCCGGATATTACCTACGGCCGTTCCAAAAACCGCTGTGGCGGGAGTTTCTCCGCACGTTGTGTTCGGCTTTTGTGGTCTCGCTTCTGTTCTTTTTCATCATTATCATTGATGACTCGGCCGAGAATTACCAACGCTATTTGCTGTCGCTGGCTGTCCTGTTTGGTCTTCAATTCGTACTGAGTTATATCCCTCGTCTGACGATTACGCTTCTCTCGCGCCGCCGCGGAGTGATGCGTACGCAAACCGTTCATTCGATGGAGGAGGCAAAGCAGTTGGTGGCCGGCGAACAGGACGAAGTGATTATTGACCTGCCCGCGGGTTATACCGACCGTGAATTATATATGCTGATAGCCGAGTTGTATCCTCTCTCGTGTGAAATCAGTATGGTGCCGCGTGTGTATGATATGCTGACGGGAGCCGCGCGCATAGGCCATCTCGACCGTCCGTCGCTTATCCGTATCACGGAATACCATATGACGGACGCGGAGCTATGTATCAAGCGTGCGTTCGATATCGTCGTTTCTATCGCGGGGATGATAGTCCTGTCGCCTCTGCTGGCGTTAATCGCTCTGCAGGTGAAATGTTCCTCCCGCGGACCTGTCTTCTATACCCAAGAGCGTATCGGGATGTACGGAATACCCTTCCGTATCTGTAAGTTCCGCACGATGATTGACCATGCGGAGGCGGACGGCGTGCCGCAGGTGACGGCGGACAACGACCCGCGTATAACGGGGATAGGCTACTGGCTCCGCAAGTTCCGTCTGGACGAACTGCCGCAGCTATGGAACATTCTCAAGGGGGATATGTCGATAGTGGGACCGCGGCCCGAAAGACCGTATTTCATCAAGCAGATTATGAAGGAAGCACCCTACTACTGCCTCCTCTATAAAGTCCGTCCGGGACTCACCAGCTGGGGGCCGATACGCGTGGGCTATACCGACACGATGGAGAAGATGATCGAACGCCTGAATGCGGACATCGTCTATACAGAGAACATGTCCCTTCTGCTCGACCTCAAAATCATGTTCTTCACTATCGGAGTGATCTTGAAAGGGAAAGGCAAATAACTATGACATACGATGAGAATATAAAGAAAGCGGAGAGTATTATCGCGCAACTCGAAGCCTCCGAAGCCATCTCTATGGAGGAATACCGCCGTCTGGCGGCTGAGGCTACCGCATTGCTGAAACAATGCAAGGACGAGCTTACTTCAAATCAACAAGCTGCACGCTGATTGCCGCTACGGTTCCTAAACCGCCTTCCACATTCGAATAGACTTGCACCATTTCCTGGTTCCCCAGGTAATAACTGAGATTGTCCATGATATCAGTCATGGTTCGTTGCTTGCCGGGCACGCCGCTTGGCGCGTCCATATACTTGTATCCCGCATATTTTCTGCATGAGCGGTCGAAGAGGAAGTAATCTCTGTTGCAGGAGAAGACAGCCAGTTTCATGCTCGACACCTGCACCTCCTCATAGTCGCTTTTCTGGCGTTCCCAACGTGTATCTGCAATCAGTTCCACTCTCCGCGGCTGCTGTAGTGCGGAAGCAGGGATGTATAATATGCTTTTGACATTGCCGCCGTAGTAACCCGACTGCTCGAAGTTGTCCGCCAGAGCGAAGACTGGGTCAGCAGAATACAGCATGCTGATATGCAGTGTGTCGCGCAGCGGTGACCTCTTGCGTTTGGCGATGAGGGTTCCTGCGCACTCGAAACCAATCATGTCATCGGAGTTGCCGGTATAGGCATCCAGTTCCACGCTGATGGCAGTCCAGTAATTGTCCTGCAGCCCCCAAGACGTGTCGCGCACGGTGACAGGAGCCGGAATGACCGTCTTCACATACGCTGTGGGGTAGTCGGGATGGACTACGCTTATCTCTACCGAATCAAACGGATGGAGCGGGTCGTGCGAAGTGAAAGACCTCATCTCCCCACTCTGTTTCGCAGGCAGGTCCACTCCGTTGACGCGCGTGTGTACCCAAGCGTTGTCCACCAGTCCCTCATCCTTGCTCGTCGTGTCGGCAGGGAATGTATGGCGGACCACTACATACGGAGAAAAACCCTGACGCAACGCAGCGTACAGCACCAACTGCTGAGGCTCGTTGCTGTTCTGGAAAGTCACTTCGCGGTAGAACATGTCCTTACAACTGCAGAAACAGCAGAGGACAATCCATACTATGTAGTAATATCTCTTCATGTCTGTCTTATAACCAATCACCAATCACCAATAACCAATCACCTTTCACCAATAACCAATAACCTTTAACCAATCACCAATAACCAATCACCTTTAACCATTAACCATTACTAAAACTTAAAATGATAGCTCAGGCTCGGGAGTATAGGGAACAGGGTCAGTTGGTACATTTTGCCGGTGAGCGGGTCCATCTCCACGAACATGGGGTTCATATGGCAATAGACGTTGTAGCAACTGATGTTCAGTATATGTTCTGCATTGCGCAGCCATCCTCCTTTGCCGTAATAGCCGTCCGCTTTGCCTTTCTTGCCGTTCTCCGAATATTTGTGAGGGAAATGGAAATTGATGGAGAGGTCCAGTCTGTGGTAATCCGGCAGTTTGTAGCCGTTTCGTTCGCTGAAATACTCCACGTAGTGTCTGTCCCTGCCCCGAGTGGCTTCTTCGCTGTAATAGACCTGTGTGGCGAGCGTACCTCTGTTGCCGGTGGCGTACACCCATGTGCCGGCTATGTCGATACGGGGTGTGATCTGGTATTGCAGTGTGATACTCAGATCGTGTTCGCGGTCGTATTTGGCGTGGAAGGGTTTGCCGTAATTGATGTCGTCAAACTGGCGCATCGTGCGGCTCCATGTGTAGCCTATCCATCCTGTCACGGGTCCTATCTTGCGTTGTGCGAGAAACTCGACGCCGTAGCTCCAGCCGTTGCCAATCGTCACTTTGCTCTCCCAGTCGGCGGAATAACCCATATAGCTTGCGCCGTCTTTGTATTCCAGCAGGTTCAGACTCCGTTTGTAATATCCCTCTACCGACAGTTCCACCTGTCCCAGCACGTCATAACTGATACCGGCTGCCACCTGCATCGAACGCATCGGAGGCACCTTCTGCGTCACCGGCACCCACATATCGCTCGGCAGCGACAGTGAACTGTTGCCCAGCAGGTGGACATATTGCGACATATACGAATAGCTTGCCTTGATAGCCACATCCTTGTGCACCAGAAAACGCATGCCGACCCTCGGTTCGAACGACGGGTACACTTTGCCGTGTATGCCGTACATGCTGAACCGCGCGCCGTAGTTCAGACGGAACCAGTTGATAGGGGTCCATGTATCCTCGATGAACGCAGCCACCTCATGTCCGTGCAGCACCTCGCCGCCGATGGTGGTGTCTGTGTTGGCTATCGCTGGGGACGCCTCGCCGCTGCTGACGAAGAAATTGTTCTGGACCGACGGCTTGAAATGGTGGTAGATATATTCCAATCCGGCACGCACTTGGTGCCGCGGACCGGGTGTGTATTCCAACTGCGAGGAGACAGACACGTCGTTAATCATGCTGTTGTAGCCCATCCGCTGGTTAAAAGAGGAAGTGTCTGTTTCCACATAGGAGATGGTGTTCAGCGACTCGTTGAGCCGGCTGCGGTAGCCGCTGTAATGCACGCGTGTGTTGAGGAACAACTGGTGGCTAATCCTGTGCTGCCAGTCCACTGCCGCCAGGGTGTTGCCCCATGTATAGCGCATGCCCATCTTGTACTGCCCGTCGCGGCCGTTGTACTCTCCGCGGTTGCCCATCTGCATGTATTCGACATCCGAACCGCTATAGACACCTACCGTCAGGCGGTCGCGGTCGGAGAACGTGTGGCTCAGTTTGGCGTTGATGTCGTAGAAATAATATCCTGCCCAAACCGACATGTTTTCTTCCCTCGCAGCCAGAACGGCTGCGATGATGGGGGCCGTGAAGAGGTCGAAATAGGTTCTTCGGGCGGATATGTTAAACGTGGTCTTGGCGCGTGGCGAATAGCCTGCTTTCAGGCTGTCCAGTTGCGCTTTGCTGAAGATAGGACCCTCCACGTTCACTTTGGCGGCTATCAGTCCTACGGATATTCCTCCGTGCCAGAAGGTGTTGTTTCCCTCTTTCTGGCGGACGTCTATCACCGAGCTGAGGCGCGAACCGAAACGCGCAGGGAAATTGCCCTTGTAGAGTGTCACGTTTTTGATGGCGTCTGCGTTGAAGACGGAGAACATGCCCAGTGCATGGTTGATGTTGTATAGCGGTGCGCCGTCCAGCATCACGAGGTTCTCGTCCGGTCCGCCTCCGCGCACGTAGATACCGGCACTGCCTTCTCCGCCGTTCTGCACGCCCGGCAGCAGCTGGATGGCCTTCAGCACATCCACTTCGCCGCCGATAGCGGGGATGGACAGGATCTGCGTCACCGGCACTTCAATGGCGCTCATCTGCACGTTGTCCGGTGCCGAGATGGACTGGCGGCCCGTGACCGTCACTTCCTGCAGCTGCGTAGCCGGCTGCAATGCAAAATTCAGTGCAAATGAGTTCCCGTCGTCCGCCTTTCGGGTTTCGACTACCATCGGTTCGTAGCCCACATAGCCTGCCACCAGTACCATAATGGGCTGTTGGCTTTGGCTTTTCGTTATCGTCAATGTGTAAAATCCGGCAGTGTTCGTTACCGTGCCCTGATGGGAAATCGTGTCATACACCGATGCTCCAATCAGCCGTTCGCCCGACTCGGCATCCGTGATATAACCGCTCACGGTGTAGCCCGGCGAACGATGCGGCATGTTCTGCGCCGCCGCACTCATTGCGACCGACAGAACCAGTATGACTATCTTCAAAATCCGCACGGACGTTCTCTCTTTAGAGAAGGATTGGAGTTATTTCACCAATCACCAATAACCAATAACCAATAACCTTTCACTAGAACTGCAATGCCACAGACATCTCTCCCCGTCTGTTCAAACCGAACACCCATCTCAGGTCGGGACGATGGGCTTTGTCTATGTTGTAGAGTGTTACCGCCTTGTGCATGCGTGCGTATCCAACCGCCAGACAGGTAATTCCGGCAACTGTGGTGCCTGCGCCCAGCGAGGTAAGCGTGCTGCTGATATCCAGCATGTAACCCTGCTTGATTTCTCCTTTGATACATGAGTAGAGCAATGAACTACCCACGGAGTTGACTAATAGACCTACTCCGAAACAGCTCCAGCCGGCAATACTGAGTTTGTAACCGTTGTTGAACAGTTCGAACGCTTCCGGGCAGGTGTTTTGGAGGTAGCCTTTGAACTCGCGTTTGTTCATCATGTTGCCGTCCATCATGTATTTGTCTCCCACTCGATAAACGGGAGACTGCGCCATTACTCCGGTGGTCAGAAGGACAGTTGCTAACAGGATGAAGACTTTTTTCTCTGCCGCTACGGCACGACGAATAAGATGTTTCATAATTAGGAGTGTTTGTAGGTGATTTGTTTTTTCGCTGCAAATGTACTGTTTTTTTTGCACATACGCAAGAATTTAATAACTTTTTATTAAATTAATCGTTCGAACGGAGTGAGATAAGACGCTTTTATAGGACACGCCTTGCGTAGGTTTTTCTTCGTTCATTGCATCGGGATTTAATCCCGACATCGGCTCTGTGAGCCGCCTGTGTGCTCTTGGGTCCTGTACTCGCGCTTTTTGAGCGCGAGTTTTCCTCCTTAGGTCCTGCTCTCGCGGTTAGTACTGCGAGCCTCTCTCTGCTTTCCGGATGAGCGCAGCGGTCCGGAAATTCCGGACTTTCCGGAACTGTATTTTTTTATGTTTATGTCTTTGAGGGCTTTTTACTTGTAGAGTTGTGCAAAATGATAGTAAAAGCTGTCTATAAGTTTACTCACAAGGAGTTTTTGGTAGCAATTTGTCTCCGTGCATTTTTGTCGCATCATTGCGACAACCTCTAAAGCACTCAAAGGGTTGTTGGTTTTTGTTTATTTTTTTAGTGGATAGTAGTGATTCTTTATCCGCTTTATAATCAGCGTTTTATAAAACACTTATCGGAGGCATCTCGAAGGCATCTCGGAGGCATCCCGAGGGCAACACGTACTTAAACCGCATATTGATACCCGCCCTGTCTTATATCCCAATCTCAATTTATCCGTTCCGTTTCAATGCTGCAAAGGTACAGCATTTTCGCAGAACGTGCAAATAAACCACTTGGGAAAAGAGTTGGGAAAGTAATCTCCGACTATGAAAAGACACCAACCTCCGGCAGCGGAAAGAGGTTATTGGCAGAGGTCTATATAATCCAGCGCGGCATCAAGGACTTTGTCGTAAGCATAGGCTCTTCCCATACTATAATCGGGAGTCCACTCTACGTAAATATCCGGCTTGAGCGGGGCATTGAAAGTCTCGTGCTTTCCGTCCGACAATATACAGCCCGGATAGGCAATATAGTCGGTTGTCTTGTTGGGTGTATCCAACTGATGGTATTTCAACACGCCTCCTTGTCCGCTGTCTGCTTCTCTGCCAATGACAGCCACATTGGGGCATCCGGCCAATACGGTAGCCAATACATGAGGCGTCATAATAGTAGCACGGTTAATCAGAATAACGACGGGCTTGTCCTGATAGTACCCCTTCCCTTGAATAGATATTACTTTGGCAGTAACAAACGAGTTGTGCTTCGTTGGCCCCGGAACCCGGTTTTTCAGCGTAAGCTGGTGCGTTGTGTTCTTGGGGTAGAGTGATTCGAGAATAGTGGTCATGAAATCCATGTCCATCCATGCGCAAGACCGTAAATCCAGTATCAGCCCTTTGGCGCGACCGTCGTTGTCGTAGGTCTGGATATATTGCCGGAAGAGTGCTGCATAGTTTCCAAAATCATCAGTAATCTCTTCTTCGTTGATACAGATTGCGTCATAGATGCCGGTAACCGAGTCCGTGTTAAGGCTGTCCGTGCGGACAATTCGTCCGAAGGCGCATATAACGTTGCCAATATTGTTAGAGCCGCCCAGTATGCGGTAGGTTTTCTGGCTCTGTTCGAATAACCTGTTCGCTGCGTCCTGCGCATAATAGACATTAGGGCAAAAAGAGCCTCGGTTGTTGTAGGACACTTTAATCATCGGGTCACCAATCGAAGTCAACATTCCCCTCATCTCCTCGGAAAACGCTTCGTTTGTAGCAACCGTTTCCATCTTGCGGCTGGAGGATGTGTACAGCGAATCCCAGTTGCATGACATCTTGTTAAAGAAAACGTAGTTGTTATCCAGACAGTCCCATATCTCGTCAAAGACATCAGAGTACTGTATCAATTCCGGGTCGTTACCTTTGCAGGCAGACAATCCCGTCAACACAAATAGTAGAACATAAGTAGCAATCCGTTTCATAATGTCGCTTTTGTCGCTGTTAATGTTAAATCGCTGCAAAATTACAACATTTTTGTGAAATATGCAAAAAAATAATTGGGAAAAGAGTTGGGAAAATAATCTACGGTAGCGAAAAGAAGTCACAGCCGGAGGTTGGTAACTCGGCTGTGACATATAGTGAGGATTTTTTTTAGATTACTTGATTTTAGTGGCTACAACAGAGACAGTTCCCGTTCCTTGGGCTTGCATAACGCTATATTGTCCAGTGGCGTTTATCTTGCTTGTCCAGCGCAGCACATTGTCTGTAAGGCTCGCCTTGTCATACTCAAAGTTCATGACGCAGTTCACGCCCTGTATGGTCTCTGAATAGGTGGCGTTTTCCAAAGTCATAACGTTGCCTGCAACAGTAGCGTTGATAGTGTCGTTGTAGCCGGTTATGATGACTTGGTCTTTGTCTCCTTTTTTGGATATTGTCAGTGTACCTTTTTCGTCCAGAGGCACTTTCACTATCTGGAAATCAATACTTCCGGTCGCTTCGTAAGAATATTTGCCCACAAACGCATCCCGTGCATCCGGTCCGTTAGACGAACATGCGGCAAAAGCAACCATTGCCAAAGCCGCAACACATAGTCTGAAAAGATTTTTTGTTTTCATAAAGATGAAAAAATTTAATGTAAATTATTAATAATATGATATGAGGATTACTCCTCACCAATCAAATACATAGGTTGCTCAGAGAGCCGCGGATACTAAAGATAATTGCTGAAATTGTGTCAACGTCTCAGAGTTGTATATTTTAATTATTCCACATCAAAAGTGCCGACGAGCAAGCCGCCATCTGTATGTTTCCTTTAGTCTATTGCGCATATCGTAAGAATAGCGGATAATTATTGTTTGCAAAAATCATATGACCAATCTGGATCTACAGAATAGTGATATAGATACTTCAATCTAGCAGGTGGAAAGAAGGATTCTGTCCATGCACCAATTTCAATCCAATAAACATCCACTGCATCTGAATTATTCATGAAAAACATGGATTCTTCATCCGATCCTAACAATTCACGATAAGGGCTAATTCTTATGCTATACGAATACCAAGTATTAGAGATTATATCTAAAAATGTGTCGCGTTGTTTAGCTTCTTTAATTTTCCAGTAGCCAAAGAATTTCCACCTTTCCATCTTCGAGTAGTGTGAGTCAAATGCAGTATTCCCACCCCATGCAAAAGGTGAGCCTATTCCCCAAAAACCTTGATCTATGTCAGTTGGAACATCTACATAACATGTTCCATTATCATTAAAAACAATTTTTGCGCTATCGCCATTGCGAGGCACCCACACTCCGATTAAATCTTCTTTATGTTCCCATTTTGTATAAGTACATGCAGTTAAAAGCAGAA
Source organism: Bacteroidales bacterium UBA3843 (assembly GCA_002392745.1). Lineage (GTDB taxonomy): Bacteria > Bacteroidota > Bacteroidia > Bacteroidales > Paludibacteraceae > Colicola. Next base: position 182,219 of record DGHR01000014.1, read on the forward strand.
GGCTTGTGAATATACTTGCTATAAAAAAAACTCTTTTCATCACTTGTTCGGGTTTGGAATTGTTGTTGTCCATGTCATATTGATCTTCATAGTGCGCATAAAACCTGTGAAATTCCATCTGCTGTTAGCAACCTTATTAAACACCAGACGCATAGTACACTACTGTCCCTTATGTTCTTTTCTCCTTTTGAATGGAATAATTTTTCCATTCTTACCATACATGTACCATTTCCCAAAACGATAATATGCCTCTGTTTCTATAGGAACGTACAAAAACAATCTAGAGACTTTACGTTCTTGACAATCGCTATCATTACGACACGGAAACTCAGGAAAGGTTATACTAAATACATTATTTGCAGAGTCTAAAGGATAGTATATCTGTGAACAAATCGAATCGTAATGTGGCGAAAAAAACATTATTTTTTCCCGATTCTTGAACCCCAAACAAATCATAATACTATCAATATGATTGTCTGATAATTCAATTGTATCTCTGTCTATTGTTTGGACTTGCCCATTTACAAATATTTCTTTTCGTTCACAATCATAATGCTTGGCTCCCTGAGTAAATATAAGTATTGGTCTTGAATTCTCTTTTTTAGATTCATGTACATTTATGGGAATGCGTGTATAATCATCCAAACTACTTTTTAATAGAATATGATTTTTTTTATTGGGAATCAAAGTCCATGAACCATAACTATTCCATTGCCACCAATGTCTATAAGTCTCCGTTAAAAACGTTCTATCTTGATTAATTTGCAAATAGCGACTACTATCATATTTGCCTTCGGTAAAAGTACCATATTGGGATGCACACCCTATCGTGAGTGTACTGATGATTATCATAAATAGAACTTTATTCATCATAGTCCTAATTTTTGAGGTTCAAATTTCCAAGGCTTATGTATATTACCTAAAGGATTATTATAATCGGCTTCTGGGTTATAGACATGCCCTCCCGTTATGGGGTCACGTATGCCTTTTATCCAATCTTCATTGATATCCAAAGAGGATTCTACCTCTCCTTCATCTGAAGGTGCTGTTACATAGCCATTAATTGAGTATTCTGTTTGATATGCTTCTATTTCTAGTCCTACCAGTCCTTCGGGGGCATTCGAAATAAAACCTCTTTCCTCATCATAGACAACCTTTCCTTTTTCGTATTGAGCAGCATGCGTCAATTCATGTGCTTTACTTCCTTCGTTGTCAAAATGGTTAATAATAATCGTACCATCCTCAGTTTTTTCGAGATGAGCAATTGATGCATCAACAATTTTAAATGTATATGTATTTTCTTCTGTGTTAGTAAGTAATGTTATGTTCTTTTCTAAATTTACTAATCGCTTAAGTTTAATTTGGACATCAGCAATTTCTTTATCTATCCTATCCATTTTTTTTCTGGAAGGAGATTTAGACCTTTTGATCTGAAGTTTGCTCAACTTATTTAGTTGTTTTTTTATATTAGAGTGAGCCCTTTGGGATAACTTTTGCGCAATTGAGATATCACGTTTCGTTTTCCACTTTTTACCATCTAGGTCAATAGCGTTTACCGGATTATTCCCACACCATGCATAAGGAGAGATATGATAGTAACTCTCACACATCGGATCTATGGTAGTCGTGCGCATTATTGGCGCATAGTACATGCGTGCTTTGCTGTCGTATTCATTTAGTACATGCGCTTCGATAAACTCTTTTCCGTTGTACAAGTAGGGCTGTTGATCTCGTCCTGTACTTTCTGCCATCGGAACACCAGATGCATAATACTTTGTACTCTGCACTATGGTGTCTGTGGCTGAATGTACAACTGCGCAAATATTTCCCAGATGATCTTTGATATAATGGTAATATGTACTATCGGAATAATAACCTATCGGGTTGAATATCCTGCGTGTGGTGTCACGTGGTGTGTAATAGTATTCAACATTATTAGCATACTCCGTAATACGGTATTCCATGGAATCCGGATCAAAGATGGCATGCTCCATATCATATGAGGAAGTAACAGCAGTAGCAGGAATGGTGTAAACGATTGATTTATACTTGCGTCCTGCTGCATCATAGAGATTGACAATCCTATTGCCATTGGTGAACAGAATGGTATCCGGCAGATTGAGGATATTATATCGGATAGCCGTAATCCCTCTATTCAGATCGCGTATCAGATTGCCGTTGGCGTCATAGTACATCATCGTATCCGCCTGGGTCTCGGCATTATGATACTCGATAGTGGAATACAAATCGGCATCCTCTCCTTGATCTATAATAGATAGTAACTGATTACCATTCTGCTGATAAGAAAAATGCAAGTCATCAATCAAGCGGCTTCCGCTATAACGTTGCAGTTGCAGGATATTTCCCTTCTTGTCATACCGGAACCATTCGCTTGGTTTTGTTTGACCGCCTGTCTCCTGTTCGGATTCGACCAAACGGTCCAGTTGATCATAGGAATAAACGAAAGTGAGAGAGGTGTCTGCCCGAAAGGTTCGTGCCACAGCGATATTGCCATTGTAACATGGTGTGGCATGAGAAAAATCAGAAACGCTGTCCGCATAGAACAACCTCTCGGAGAAATGTTTGTTTTTCGTTTTTGTCAGCATATTGCGTATATCATAGGAATACGCTATTGTATCTTGTGAATTGTGCAACAAATTTTGTACCAAATGCCCCGTTTCATCATAGGAAAATGAAGATAAAAGTATTTCTTCATCATTATTGAGCCGGTAAAGGGTTTTCAATAGTCGTCCTGCATGATCATAGATATAGCGGTAATGTTCCTGCACAAAGTCATTGTCTCTCCCTTGCATGGTCAGTTGCTGCGCCACAGAACCGTCGAACAGGTATTCGGTACTGGTAGTACATTTATATCCATCCAGACTATGGATGCTTCGGTTTTGAACAACACGCCCACGGGCATCATAATAATACGAACAGACAGTATATCCTTCTTCTCTCATGTTATAAATACGTGTCCCCGTAAGCATTCCAACCGCATTATCGTGCTGAAGGCCATAGCCTGACTCTTGTGAAAAACGCAACTGCTGGCGCATATTTGTCGGTTCCCGTTGGGCTATATAATCATAATTGTCGTAATAATTGACGGTCAGAAGCCGGAGGTTATTCTTGCCCAGAATGGTAGAAGCATACCCTGTACCAGGTATGGATTTAGCTGCAGGATTGTTACCGTAATGCTCTACAGACCATTTGTCCGTGAAAAGAGATATGAGATCCGTATGGGATTGTTGCAACTTGATTTCTGCCGTATATAAGTTTCGACCGAGCGAATCATAAGCACACATAGCCCATTTCTGTGTCAAACGTTGATTACCATCTTGTTTGAGTATTAATTGTCCCATCTGATCATATACCATATATACAGGTTCACATCCTGGCATGCGTTTACAGATCATATTACCATGAGCATCGTATTCATAATAATATGCAGCAGAACGCAGTATATCAGAGCTTGGTGCATATTCTCCATACGGGAGTTCTTCTTGGGGAATATAAGGGAGTATATATCGGAGTCTGCCCAAATCGTCATATACGTAATGGACATAGTTGCCATCCCTTTCTTCTATAATCTTCATACCGAGTATATCGGTGTATGTGGTGACAGCTTTGCCATCTTCATCAATAGTGGTATTCTTGTATAAAGTAGAAGTATAAGTTGACCCTGTATTTCTAAGCACACTGTCATTTACAATTTTATAAATATAGAAATTTTCTGCCCCATCATTGGTGTCATAGATATTGGTGGAAGGATGATCCGCCCAAGATTCCCCGGGACGCCTATGTCCCACAATGCGCCTTATTGATGAATTTTCATACATTGTTTCCGTATATGGACGATTGTCCAAATAATACGATTGCGCTTCTGTTTTAACATTCGAGACAGGCATAAACTGCCCTCCCGATTGCATGGGAGTAGGTAGCCATTGTTGCGATACATGATGTAAGCCTTCATATTGCGTAACATGCACTATATCATTTTTTTCAGGTGAATTTTCTAATGCGATTGATTCAATCGCGCGCCCCAAGCCATCAAAATAGCGGATAGATGCTTGAACTCGCACGCCACTGCTTACAGAAGTCCCTTCGTTTGTAATAGAAATTCGGGTCGTAGGGTCTAATGGAGATATTGAGACAATATAATTAGATTCAGAAATTAAATGGTGGTTAGTTATATAGTGTTCTTCAAAAGATGTCTCTGCCAACTGGCATTCACAAATAGAAACTATCCCTGTTTTCCATTGTGATGTCTCTGGTATGACTATCCCATTCCTATCAAATTCCACCCATGTGCGATGCAAACTTACGCATTGGCAAAAAGGAGTTCCGTCATCGTTATCGGCACTAAGGCGGTCCGGTTTAGATATATGAGAATTCCCATCATAGGAAATTTGATCAACGAGTTCATGATCAGCGTTATAGAGAGAAATGATCTCTCCTTGATTCGATAATATTAAGTCGTTCTGGTATAGCACTATATCCCCTGTCAATACAAGCGGAGTATTAGGCAATTCATATGATGGGGTGTTTTCATGTCTGTAAGCGACGATAAAAAAGCCATGTGCAGGAATAGAAATATCGGGAAAATCAAACCTCTCCGTAGGACTGCCACCCCCAATATACCACCCATACAATGATACCGCCGTGTTATTGCCATTGTATAATTCTATAAATTCCCCATTGCTGAACGGGGGGCTGCTAACTATCTCATTCTCTGGAGTGTCGTACATTATCTGATTTATTATAACATAATTATCTGCTGACATACTAATCGGACTGCATAATGCCGACATGATAATATATAATAATTTACGATGATTCATGGTTATTCTGTTTTAACGTGATACTGATAGACATTTAAAATCTGCTTCTTTTCATTCACAACATGATAAGTTTCTATGAGTCGTCCTGCGGAGTCATAGGAATAATATGTAGTTATACCACGAGGATCAGTGATAGAACTAACACCTACATGTGGGATATAGGTATATGTGGTTGTCAGATTACCAATGGTCTTAGACACCGGATATATACCGTTCCATGTATAGTTTGTGGCTATTTTCCCGAATGGTTTGATGGCAGTAAGACGATACATAAAATCGTAATTATATTCGCAATCAAGAGTATATCTGCTATCATGAGATAGAGTGCTTCCTTGTGCGTGAACCGGCTGGAAATCAGCAATTGGACTTGTGATAGATAATAGAAATGTTTTATACAAAAAGGGATAATACTTAATTTCGCCTATTGCTATTGCAGTATCTATTGGTTCTAATATTAAGGAATCGTAGATATAGAAGGTGGAATCAAATGGAAACGAAGGGGATAGAGCTGGGGCTTGAACTCTCCGGGAATACAATTCCGCATACATTCCCATTGTGTAGAGATTATAAGAGCCAGATGTGACATATTCCGTTCCGTCGTCATCAATATAACCGGATATACGCTCAATCGGAGTATTGATTCGATGAGTTTGAATCAATCTGGACAAGGGTTCCCACTGATCGCCATTATGAGTTCTAATATTGTCAGGATACGTATATTGAGTATAATGTGTTATCCATTTACTATCAACTAATGTCTCTCGAATGAGTCTTAATTTTTTGTCATGTAAGAAATTTTTATTAGTCGTCAGTGGGACTATCCCCTGCGAATAATCATTGTTCACTTCTTGTGTCATCACATCCGGATATATGAATAATTTCCGGGTAATAGGAGCTCCTCCATAATGAGAAAAAACAACAATGGTATCTACACACCCCAAATGTTGAGAGCCCATAGGAATTAATTCTGTCGGGAGCAAAGATACGCCATTATAAACCCATAGTACAGATTTAATTAAAGTATTACCCTTATAATATTTCTTGGATAATAATTTGCCTTTGGGGTGAATGTTTTCATCATAAGTCATCATTCCGGAAAGCATATGATATATACTGGAATTTGCATCGACATAAGTCCTGTTTATTGTCTCATTTCCAAAGGTTGTATATTGCTCCAAACCTGTATCATATAAATACGCATTTTTATGAATATCAGGCAATTGATTGTTCTGTATTCGTTCTTCTACATAGGAATACCCGATGTGTGTGTCCAATAAACTATAATTTGTCGGTGTGCTTATCATTGTCGGAATCCCGTATTCGCTCATTGGGTATACCTCCAACTTATTGAAATAAATTCCTGACGAAGAATATGTACCTTCCTTATAATAGGAATACGTTCTTTTTTCAACGCGATTATTGTCGCCATCATATGTTTCTATCTGTGATATTCGTGCTCCTCCTATCATAAGATTATTCACGGATTGAGAATATAACTCTATATCTCTATATGAATTGAGGATTCGAAATCGCCTTTCTGTTCCAAACCTATTGGCTTCATATGTATATACTTGTTTGCCTCCAGTAGGGAAGGAGACCTCATGTAATAAACCCTGCAAGGATGAATATTGCCAATAACCATACGAGTCTATTAGAGTATTGTATTCATCATCTGTATCCATATATATGCTAGGATATGTAGAGGGATGTCCGTAACTAAGTGTATATGTGCCACCCCCTGAAACAGCAACATTTGATAAAAAACGCCAATGAAAACCGTATGTGCTGCCATTTAAATTGTGTGATTTATATTCATATGAGAGACTTGCACTGCGAATCAGTCTGCCATCGGAGACAACATGAATAGAATCTAATTTATAGTTGCTTTTGCACAAATTATAGTGGGCGTGATCGTACATTTTCTTCGACAATGAATTATAAAAACGTATCAATAACGGATTTTCTCCTGAAACACGAATAGAGTCCAGAATACATTCTTTTGTAAAGTTATATTTAAGATGAAGGTCTAATGGTGGAATCGGAGTGTAGGTTTCTTGTTTTGCAAATAAATCGTAGTACATACCAAACACTAATAAGTGATCGTTCGTCAGACGATCCGTATATTCGTGACCTTTGTAGTAGTAAGTAATCGTACGTTTGTTTGGTGCTATTATTTTGGTGAGATACCATGCAGAAATAGATGGCGGAACTTGTTTTATTTGTTGCTGACCATTTTTTAGTGCATATGAATATTCTAATGCAGATACCTCTCCTCCAAAAATATATTTATACCCGTCTTTGGTTGTGATGGTGATCTTAGAGGAAGTTAATGGCATAGGAAGCTCTATAATTGCATTATCCGGTAAATTATCAATTGTTTGGGATAAATCTACTTTCACATAGTCTCCGCTTAAAATAGTTGCTTCTCCATTATTATTAATTATGAATGTACCTTGATATCCAAGAAAATTAAAATGGAAAATATCCGGTTGATAATCTACATCAGTCGTACAACTCTCTCCGATTGTGAAACCTAAAGTAGGATTGCAGTCAATAATTGCATTTGAGTTTTGGTCAAAAACATCATTTTTATTCAGGGTATGATTTGTCGTGAAATGATACATCCCTTCAACATATACGCCAACAGCTTGCATATAGCGGAAGATTTCATCTGGATAATTTCGAACTTCTCGCGTTATACAACCACCCACCTGTAAGTGCCAGTTATATCCGACATAGCCGGAATTCTTACATGGTTTGAAGCCGTCAGATGTGTATATTAAAGCAAGCTTTATATTAAAATCAGGCTCCTCTAATGTGTATATAGGAATGGGAAAATTAATCTGTCCTGTAAACAAAGATGTTCCGATTTCTCCATAGCGGATCATATCTGTTGTGCTTACAGAGGTCATGTTATCTATGTAGAAATCTCGAGCAAAAACACTCGTAGTTCCTATAACAGCGAATAGTATGATAATTATTCTTTTCTTCATATCTTACAATTTAATAATATTACCTGATACAACCATATCGTCTGCATGTATATATACCACATAGTTTCCTACCGGCATTCCTGACATGTTTACGGATATACTATGAGGACCTTCTTCCTCCAATAGAACAGGTGTTTGATAGGTCGTAACTCCACCATCATAATGCAGCGATATATATACCTGCGCAGCACGGACAAGATGATAAGATACTTCAAGAATAGTGTACACAGGATTAGGCAAATACCGAACTTCTGTGATTAGCGAATCCATTTGCTCGGTTGAGTCTTCCCGTATCTTTCTTATTTGTCGGATGTGCTCTAAATCCGTCGGTTCGGGAGGATAATAGTATGCGCAGGAAACTAAGTTAGTATCTTGTTCTTTAATAGAATACTCTGTGACACTCTCCAAAAGCGGATAACGGCTATAGGGAGAATACCATTGATAGCAATCTGTACGTATCTGTGTGCGATGAAGCGACTCAAAGTACTCCCTAACGGTATGGACGCGTAGAGCAGAATCAATGGTAATATTATCCGGCAATAATAGCTGACCTGTTGTATCTATCGTTGTGACACTTGTCCCTTCTATAGAAAAGGGTATTAGATGGCAGTATTGTCCTTCTCCAGTATAGTGGCAGACAAGTGAATCACCACAAGCGAACGGAAAAGCAAATAGAGGAATCGGCGTAGAAAAACGCACGCGCTTATTGGAAGACTCATAACCTCTCATCCAAAGTGTATCACCAACTGCACTATAGTAATAATTGACATACTCTTGGTGGCGGCCAAGAAACTCGGCATCCGAAGAAGAGAAAAAATCGGCTGACACCTGTGTTGCATTTTCAATGGCGAGATAAGAAAAATCCCAGATATCTTTCCCGTTGTTTTCTGGAATATCAATCGCCGGAAGTTTATAGAGGAATAAGCTGTCAGTCCGATTAGGAATGTGTTGCTCCACCGTTAATACTTGTGCATTAACGGCAGGCAACAGACAAAATGAGCAGAAAAAGAATAACAGGTATTTGTTGTTCATATGCGCATGCATAATTTATTCCACATCAAAATTGCCGACGAGCAAGCCTCCGTCGGTTTCAATCTCCAGACTGTATGAGCCGGCGGAGAGTAGTTCGGTGGTGGCAGAGGAGAAGAAACGGTTGACAACAAGACCTCCTTGTTTATATACGCGCAACTGCGCACCCGTGATAGCCGGTTCCTCGATAGAAACACTCAGCGTCCTTCCGTCAACCGTCGCACGGAAATCATTGGGTCGGGGAGGAGTCTTATCTTCTTTGTCCGCTCCGTCTAAGGGATCGTCTCCATGAATAATTCCGACACTGACTACTTCCGTTAATGGAATTTCGATTTCTTCTGCGCGAAGTGCGCAAGGCATAGCAATGAGTACGCCCAATGCTAAAGCAAGAAATTTTGTTTTCATGATAGATATGTTTTTATAGTTGAACAAAATAAAAAAACACCGCCAAACTTTCAATTGTTTGACGGTGCAAAATTACAATGTTTTTTGTAAACTCACAAATATTAGCGTGGATAATTGCTTTTGTGTAATTGACTAATAATCTGCAAGTTGTGATTTTTTGGCGTGGATAATTTTACAAACGAGTATGTCTTTAAAATTAATTGATGGCCAAATTGATTAGAAAATTACGCAATTCGACACTATTAGTCCCTAATTTGCTTGCTGTACGATTCTTTAAATTTCTTATTCCACTTTTGGCATAGCATAGAAGATCAGCCAGTCGTGTACCACTCGGGTCCTCTATCAATACTAAAATGCACAACCGAATTTCTTTTTCGGATAGGTGATATATACTCTGCAGTTTTATTACCAGCATCCCCAGATTGTCGTTTATTAACTTACTCATAGCATCAAAATCCTTCCAATGTATATTATTGGGAAAATCTTCTGCCTGAGACAATATAGTACAGTATTTCTCTATACGGAGAGCCAAAGAAGTAGTATATTCTGTATGCTCATGTCTGATTTGTTCCTGTCTTTGTATTTCTGCATCGTTCATATTTTGCAAATCATCCACCTGTTGGGAAAGCAACCTGTGTTGGCGATGTTTACGCCGAACATATAGCCCTATTATCAAACCTATTATGGTAGTCGTAATAATAATCGCATAAAGCCATTGGAAATCCGTTTTGCGATTGAGGTCTTGCTTAAGTAATTCTACTGCAATTGTTAGTTTGTGATGCAGAGGGTTAAGAATCTCAAATTCAATGTCCGAACGCTCTCCTGATAACCTGATGACTTCATCATTGGTCAATGTGCTATCGCCATTAATAATAATGAACATCATATTATATTTATCTTGTTTGGAGGCATTAGGTAAGTTCATTACAAATTTCGCATAGGTTAATGCAGAATCTTTATTGTTCGTTTTCCATAATGCATTCGCTTTTAGCGCATATTCAGATGCAGTATGTTGGTGGTCGCCCAACGAAGCAGTCCGGGTAACCACGAGAACGGAATCATACAAATAGAGATTGTTATATAGTGCTGCTATAGTCAATGTAATGAAGGGTGATATCTCTTTATCAGAACACATAGAGGAAATAGAGTCAACCAATTTTAAAGTCTCTTCTTTTCTCCCTTGCTCGGCCAATTCAAAAGCCATATCATTGAGGGCGTAATAATAGTTGAGAGTGTCCCCGTTTTTGAGAAACATATCGGCAGAGCGTTCGAACATATCATACGAAAGCGGAAAATCCCCTGCCAGATGACATATATCCCCCATATTGCTATACACGCGCCCGAGGATATGGTAATCGCGCGTGCGGGTGTGCGTGGCATCGATAAACACCTGCATGGCTTCCACCGGATTGTCCTTGGCGCGCAGCAGACGGCCGTAATGATAGCAGGACAGAAGCCTACCCCCATCCCCTCCCTGGAGGGAAGGGAGTATAATAGAGGAAGATAGTGTATGGTACGCTTGGGCGAGGGTGGCGCTGTCGCCGCCATCGACACCATACATCTTGCCTTCGCGCCAGAGGCTGTCCGCCTTCGCGACCACATGCTGCGCATCACGCACCGAATCAGGAACACAAGAAGAAAGCATTGCTCCGAAAAGCAACACCGAAAAGACTATTTCGCGCGTAGAAGCCATGGCTTATTCTTCGCTGAAATGCACCAGCACGTGGCGGTAAGAGTTGAAAATCTTGGATTTGGACACAAAGCCCAGATAGCGGCGGTCCTGGTCTACCACCGGCAGGTTCCACGCTCCCGTATCCTCAAACGTCTCCATCACTTTGTCCATCGGCAGGTCGAAACGCAGTACGGCCGGCGGAGAAGTCATCAGCTGACCCACCGTGAAACGTTTGTAGAGACGGGGCTGGAACATGATATTGCGCACCTCGTCCAGCAGCAGGATTCCCCGCAGACGGCCGTCATGGTCGATGACGGGGAAGATATTGCGCTTGCTCTCCGAGATAACCTTGACCAACTCGCCCAGCGTCATCTCCGGGAAGACCACCGTGAGGTCTGTCTCCAGCACATTGTCCATCTTGAGCAACGTGAGCACATTGCGGTCCTTGTTATGGGTAAGCAGTTCGCCCTTCTGCGCCAGACGCATCGCGTACAGCGAGTGAGGCTCGAACAACATGATAGTCAGATACGAGATAACGCTGACTATCATCAGGGGCATGAACAGATGGTAGCCGCCCGTCAGCTCGGCGATGAGGAAGATACCCGTCAGCGGCGCGTGCATCACACCGGACATCAGACCCGCCATGCCCACCAACGCAAAATTAGCCTCCGGCACTGCCAGACCCGACATGTTCATGATACGCGCCGTCAGAAAACCCGTGATGGCTCCCATGAACAGCGAGGGAGCAAAGATTCCTCCCACGCCTCCGGCACCGTTGGTCGCTACTGACGCAACAATCTTGAAAAGTACGATGAAACCGAAATAAGTCAGCAATAACCATGTGCCGTTCCGTGCCGCCCATTCGTTATGCTCCAGCGGACTGTTTTCCAGCGCGGAAAGCGAGTCGTTGTTGATGAGTTGGCGGATGACATCATAGCCCTCGCCGTACAACGGAGGGAAGATATAGATGAGCAGGCTCAGCGTGACACCCCCCACCAACAGCTTTGCCCACATATTGGTGATGGCATGTTTGAACCATCGCTCCAGACCGTTCATCCCGCGCGTGAAATAGAGACTGACAAACCCGCAGACCAGACCCAGCACCAGATACCAGGGGATATTGGTGATTTGCCATTGATAGTTGGTCATCTGCGGGAACATCGGCTCTACGCCGGTCAGTATATACGAGATAGCCGTAGCCGTGACCGACGAGATAAGCAACGGCGCCACGGACGTCATGGTCAGATCCATCATCAGCACCTCCAGCGTGAACACCAGACCAGCGATGGGCGCCTTGAAGATACCGCCTACAGCACCGGCGGCGCCGCAACCGATCATCAGCATCATCGTCTTCTGGTCCAGACGGAAGGCTTTTGCCAGATTGGAACCGATAGCCGCACCCGTCAGCACGATAGGCGCCTCCGCTCCGACAGAACCGCCGAAACCGATGGTCAGACCCGAACCGATAATAGACGACCACATGTTGTGCGCCTTGATAATCGATTTGCGCTGGGAGATAGCATAGAGAATCTTCGTGATACCGTGCGAGATGTCGTCGCGTACCACATATTTGACAAACAGCGCCGCCAGCGTGATACCTATAATAGGCGTAATGAGGTACCACCATGTGTGACCGTCACCAATCAGACGGTTCTCTACAAACTGCTGAATCAGATGGATGAGCGATTTGAGAAGGGCGGCGGCAATTGCAGAGAACACACCTACGAAAAACGACAAGAGGAGCACCAAGTGCTTCTCGCTGATGTGGCGCTCGCGCCACTCAATCATCCTATCGTACCAAGAATTTACCAATTACCAATCACCAATTACCAATCACCAATTACCAATATCTCACTCGTCCCAACCGATGCCTTTGTATTTCTCCAGGTCCCATTCCTCCTCCACTTCGTTGAGGTAGATGGTTCCTTCCTCTTCCGTTTGGTCATCGGCCGTTTGACCATTCTCTTCCCGCTCGATGACAGTGACATCAATCGGGGCGTGAGAGATTTCGATGACTTGGTTCTGCTCCTTGTTGAGCTCTACCCACAGCGCATCTTTCAGTTCGTCAATACCCATGCCGGATACCGATGAAATCGGCAGAACCTGTATGCCCAGTTCTTCGGACAGACGTTTGCAGTCAATGGGCGTGACATTGTTCTCCCCCTCCGGTTGAGAAGGGTCCGGAGCAGGTTCTATATCCATCTTGCTGACAGCCAGTATACGCGCCTTGGTCAGCAACTCGGGGTTGTATTGCTCCAGTTCGTGCAGCAGTATTTCATACTCCGCTTTGATATCCGTGCTGGTAGCCGGCACCATGAATAGCAGCACCGCATTGCGCTCTATATGTCTCAGGAACCGCAGTCCGAGGCCCTTGCCCTCGCTGGCACCCTCAATGATACCGGGGATATCCGCCATACAAAACGACCGGCCGTCGCGGTAGGAGACGATACCCAGTTGCGGCGTGAGAGTGGTGAAAGGATAGTCCGCAATCTCGGGTTTGGCGGCAGAGACAACGCTCAGCAGCGTCGATTTGCCGGCATTGGGGAAACCCACCAGTCCCACATCGGCCAACACCTTCAGCTGCATGATGACGGTGCGCTCCTGGGCGGGTTCGCCCGGTTGGGCATAACGCGGAGCCTGGTTGGTAGCCGTACGGAAATGCCAGTTGCCCAGTCCTCCGCGACCGCCTTTCAGCAATACGACACGCTCATCGTGGTGCTTCACCTCGCAGATGAACTCACCCGTCTCGCCGTCGTAAACCACTGTTCCGCAGGGTACCTCAATAATCTTGTCCTCGCCGTCCTTGCCGAACGACCGGCTCTGGCCGCCGCGTCCGCCGTCTGTAGCCATCACATGTTTCTGGTACTTCAGGTGGAGCAGCGTCCATAGATTGCGGTTGCCGTGCAGAATCACCGACCCGCCTTTGCCCCCGTCGCCGCCGTCTGGGCCGCCTTTCGGCAGATATTTGGCTCGGTGAAGGTGCATGCAACCTGCGCCGCCCTTACCCGAGCGGCAGTAAATCTTGACGTAGTCGATGAAATTGGTCATGAAGGTGGATAATTTACAATGAATAATTTGCAGTATGCAAAGGGCTTTGCGGGTTGCACGTACAGGGTTTCCCACCCCGTGCTTCTATACAGTCCGCACCGCCCCTTGGGACTGCTTATGTCATTTGTTCTTCTCCAGGATACGCTCTATCTGCAGGAAAACATCCTCCACATTATGGTTCCCGTTGACGGCCACATAGTTGCCGTGGTGGAGATAATAATGCGCGATAGGCTCTGTCTGGTTGTGATATACAGCAATACGATGGCGTATCGTATTCAGGTTGTCGTCGGCTCTGCCGCTGACCTTGCCGCGTTCGATGAGACGCTGAATCAGCAACTGCTCATCCACCATGAGGTCAATCATTATCGCATCCATGTTGTATTTATGGAGCAGTCCGGTCAGCGATTCGGCTTGCGCCACCGTACGCGGATAACCGTCAAAGATAGTGCCTTTGCAGTCGGACGGAAGCGATGCAATATAGTTCTCAATAACCCCGTACATCATGTCATCCGGCACCAGGTTGCCCTGGGAAATGAGCGCATCAATCTTTTGGCCCAGTTCACTGCCTTTGGCTATCTCGGCACGCAGCACATCGCCCGTGGACAAATGCTGCAAACCGTATTTCTTGACAATAAGTTCCGATTGGGTGCCTTTACCACTTCCGGGGGCACCGCACAAAATAATATTCAGCATAATACCTGTGAAAATAAACAGACGCAAAACGAGTTGCCCATTGAGTAGGGCAACTCGTTTATGAAGCTACATTGCCTGATTAGAGAGCAAATTTAGCACCTGCTTTGATTTTAACAACTTTCTTTGCAGGAACGTTAACAATAGCACCGGTGCGCGGGTTTTTAGCCTTGCGAGCTGCTTTCTCTACCGGAGCGATGGTAGCATAACCAACGAGTTGTACACTCTCGCCTTTCTTTACTGCCTCAACAGCTGCCTCAAGAGCTGCGTCAAGCACTTTAGCTGCCTCAGCTTTGCTAACTTGAGCCTTAGCTGCTACTGCCTCAATAAGTCCATTCTTGTTCATAATCTTGGATTTTTTGAATTATTAATAAAGTGAATTAAGGGTTTCGAAAATCGAATACGACCGCAAAGTTACAACTTTTTCTTTATATTGCAAATATTTTTTCAAAAAAAATAACAATTTTGAGAAAAAAAACTAAAATTTCGCCAAAAAGGTCCACTTTTTGTAGGTTTTTTCATAGAAAAACAGTACTTTTGTCGTCGTTATGCGAAATTTACCAACAGTGACCCGCTATCTGCTGATAGCCAATTTGATAGTTTTCCTTCTCGCGGCAGTCTTGCAGCGAAGTGGTATTAATTTGAACTTCTTGTGCGGTCTGCATTATCTGACCGCTCCCACTTTCCATTGGTGGCAACCGTTGACATACATGTTCCTGCATGCCGATTTCGGCCACATATTCTGCAACATGTTTGCCGTATGGATGTTCGGACCCGTGATTGAACAGCAATGGGGGGAGAGACGTTTTCTGGTGTATTATCTGGTGTGCGGTTTGGGTGCTGCCCTGGTGCAGGAATGTGTGTGGGCGTTGATGCTGTCCAACATGAGCGGGACATATGATGCCGCCAGTCTGGCATACTACGCCTCAATGATGAACACCATCGGTGCATCCGGCGCCGTATTCGGCATCCTTTTCGCCTTTGGATGGCTCTTTCCAGACGTGCCGATGTTCCTGCTATTCGTGCCTATACCCATACGTGCGCGCACGTTCGTTATATTCTATGCATTGCTGGAACTGATGGCCGGTTTGGGCTCTGTGACAGGACTGACGCCCGACCATGTGGCGCATTTCGCCCACCTGGGAGGACTGTTCTTCGGATGGCTGTTGATACTGTACTGGCGCCGCGTCAATTGGCGGGAACCGCGTATAGGGGAATGGTGGAACCAACTGAAGAACTTGTTCCGCCGTCATCAACGCCTGGACAGCAGCAAGGAGGCTGACCAAGACAAATACCATTATCAGAAGAGAGTGTAAAGTATAAAGTGAAAGGTGAAAGGTGAAAGGTGTAGAGACTACCACTCCAGCGTAGCGACAACCGGCTTGTGATCAGAGCCGGTTGTGTTTTTTACATCGCATTGGACGGGGCGCAGCGGGTCGGAGCACAAGATATAGTCGATACGCAGACCGATGCCTTTCTTTTCGCAGGTGGCCCCCCATAGCCATGGATGTACGGTGTTCCACGCATCGTACAGACCTTGGCTGATATGGCGATAGGCGAAACTCATTGCCGGTGAATTGAAATCGCCAACCACGATGACAGGGTAGGGACTCTGCTCAATCTCTGTGCGGACAATGCGCGCCTGGTTGTTGCGTAACGGGACGGCGCGGTCCCATTTCGCCTTCAGACGCTTGAAAGCGGCGCTCAGTCCCTTGTAGTCGTGAATAGATTCCAGATTATCCAAGTCCTCGGGAGTGAAATTATAAGATTCCAAATGATTGTTAATGAGACGGATAGTGTCCCTGCCGGCCACTACGTCGCAGCGGTTGGACAGGTTGCCGCGGGTCTCGTAATGAATACTCTGCTTGTGGATAAGCGGATATTTCGACCAGACCATCGTGCCGTACTGGTGGCGTTTGTTGTACACCGAGAAATCAATGTATGAATACGGATATTTGCGTCCAAGCGTCTGTCTGACATCCGGCAGGGTGAGAAACTGGGCGTCCTTGTATACATCCACCTCCTGCAGACAGACAATGTCCGCGTCCTGCGAGAGCAGGTATTGCAGCACCTCGTTCTTCTCCGGCTTGGCAAATCCGCCCATACGGCCGGTGTTCCATGTCAGCACGGAAAGCCGTTCCGCTGCTGCTCCCCGGAGCGGCAGCAGCACTAACGCCAGCATCAGCAATATACAGCGACGGGATTTCATTTCTTGGGATTCAGGGTGACCAGCGGAATGATCATCTCCTCCAGCGAGATACCGCCGTGCTGGAAAGTGTTGCGGTAATATTGCGCATAATAGTTGAACTGGTTGGGGTAGGCAAAGAAATCGTTGCCGGTACAGAACATATAGCTGCTACTCACATTGGGGCAGGGCAATCCCACGCGTTTAGGTTGCTCGATGACCATCACATTCTTGGAGCTGCAATTGAGCGCCTTGCCCACCTTGTAACGCACATTGGTGTTGGTGTTTTTGTCGGCAATAATCTGCACGGCATTCTTTACGCGTGTGGTGCCATGGTCGGTAGTGAGCACCAGTGTATATCCCAATTCGGCAGCGCGTTGCAGCAGGTTGAACGTGGGCGAATGGCGGAACCAACTGAGCGTGAGGCTGCGGTACGCAGCTTCGTCGTTGGCCAATTCGCGCATCATCTTGCTCTCCGTACGGGAGTGGGAAAGCATGTCAATGAAATTGAGCACCACGATATTAAGCGGAGTCTGCACACCTTTCAGTTGGTGCATCACTTTCTCGCAGAAATCGCTCTCATTGATTTTCCAATAGGTAAAAGCCTCCCTGCGGCGATAGCGGTCAAGCAGCGTCTGCACCAGTTCCTTCTCATATTGGTTCTTGCTTTCCTCATCGCCCTCTTCCACCCAGTATTGCGGGTACATCTGCTGAATCTGCAGCGGCAGCAGTCCTGAGAAAATGGCATTGCGGGCATATTGGGTAGCCGTAGGCAGGATACTCAGGTATTGTTCTTCCGTCCGCACGCTGTACAGTTCGCTGAGCAGCGGTTGGATGGTTTTCCATTGGTCGTAACGGAAGTTGTCAATCACGCATAGCAGCACTTTCTCGCCGGCATCCAGCAACGGGAAGACGCTGTGTTTCATGACATCGTGCGACATCAACGGACGCTCGCTCCCCTCGCGGAACCAATCGGTGTAGTTGCGCTGAAGCCATTTGCTGAAGGCGGTATTGGCTTGCGTGCGCTGGTCGTCAATCATACTGCGCATCTCCGTTGATTCGAGTTCAATATCCCATTTGCTCAAGGTGCGCTCAACAGCCTTCCACTCATCGATGGTGCTTGCCGTATCAATCATATAGGATATGTCTCCCCATTCTTGACGGTAATTATGCTGCATCTGTTCGTTGACAATGGCCTGTTGGTGGATGTGCTTCTTCAGGCACAGAAGAATCTGGCTCGGATTGACGGGCTTAATCAGATAGTCGGCAATCTTCTCTCCGATAGCCTCTTCCATGATGTGCTCCTCCTCGCTTTTGGTAATCATAACGACAGGTACTTCCGGCCTCAAGCGTTTGATTTCCTGAAGCGTCTCCAGACCTGTCAGACCCGGCATGTTCTCATCCAGAAAAACAATATTCGGCACCGACCGGACAATACTGTCCAGCGCGTCCCGGCCGTTGCTGGCGGTTGTTACCTCATACCCTTTCCCCTTCAGGTAAATGATGTATGGTTGCAGCAAATCAATTTCGTCGTCAACCCAAAGTATTTGTTTCATAAGCTCTCCATTTGTTAATAAGGTTGGTCATGTCGTCCGGCCACCGGCTGTCGAAAAACATCCTTTCTCCGGTACGGGGATGCGTAAACCCGAGTGTGCGTGCGTGCAACACCTGACGCGGACATAAGGCAAAACAGTTCTCTATATACTGACGGTATTTCTGTGTCCGCAATCCTTTCAGAATCTCGCATCCGCCGTATTTCTCATCGGCGAACAGCGGATGGCCTATATGCTTCATATGCACGCGGATCTGGTGGGTACGGCCTGTCTCGAGCCGGCATTCCACCAATGTGACATACGGGAAACGCTCCAGAACGCGCCAGTGTGTCACCGCTTCTTTTGCCTGCGGGCACTCCTCTATATCCCATACGCGGTAGATAGTCCGGTCGCGGTTGTCCCGCGCAAGCGCCCCTTCTATAGTGCCGCTTTCCTCTTTGAATGTACCCCAAACCAGTGCGTTATAGGTCCGTTCGGTGGTGTGGTCGAAGAACTGTTTCGCCAGCGCCGCTTTGGCTTCAGGCGTCTTGGCTATCAGCAGCAGCCCGCTGGTGTCTTTGTCGATTCGGTGCACCAGTCCAATGGACGGGTCGTTCATGTCAATCCTGCCCTGGAAATAGTATGCCAACGCATTCAACAGCGTATGTTCGTAGTTGCCGTGACCGGGATGTACCACCAGCCCGGCCGGTTTGTTCACCACCAGCACATCTTCATCCTCATATACCACCTCTATCGGGATGTTTTCCGGCGTGATGGTATAGTCATGCGGCTCATGGTCGAGCAGCACCTGGATGATATCGCCGGGTTTGACGCGGTAGTTGGAAGCGACTGGATTACCATTCACCCATACATTGCCTGCATCCGCAGCCGTCTGAATACGGTTGCGGCTGGTGTTGGTCATGTGCTCGGCGAGGTATTTGTCGATGCGTTCCTTGCCCTGGCCCTTATCGACTTCGCAGCGCCACCTTTCCCAGATGTCCTCCGACAATATGTCCGTTTGTTCGTCTGTCAAAACCAGTTGTCCTCTTCGTTATCGTTTGTACGGTGTGCGCTATTTGCTTTGTCGGCGTCCGTAGAGAGACGCATAGCGACAGTCTCTCCCTCCACCAGCATGGTTCCCGCTGCCGGTACTTGGCTGTACACATACTGAGGCGTGCCCTCTTCCGCCGGCTCGTCGTAGTTAACCGCGCCTACCGTCAATCTTTGGTTCAGCAGGGTCATGCGGGCCTCCGACAGAGTCATTCCTATAACGGAAGGTACCTCCACCTGCTCTGTACCGCGTCCCTGTCCGACCACCAGCTTCACACGGGTGCCGACATCCAGTTTGGTTCCCGGCTTGACACTCACACCTCCGGCTTTGACATCCAGCACCAGGTCGCGGAATTCGGACGGCTGGTATTCGTATACGCTGTCCACGTACAGCCCGATCCCCTTGAGGGTTGTCTCTGCCTGACGGTAGCTCATGTCCTGCATGTCCGGTACCGCCACTTTGCGCCGACCGGTAGCATTGATAGTTACATAGACAATGCGGCCGTTTTTGGCATGACTCTGCGGCTTTGGGTTTTGTTCAACAATCGTGCCAAAAGGTACACGGTCGGAATAGGTGGAGTCGATGATAACCATCTGCAATCCCTGCTCCGCCAGCAAGGGACCAGCCTGTTCCGTCTGTAATCCACGGACATCGGCTACCTCCACCTCTTTACCATGCTGAGTGTAGCCGTTCAACCACATAATCAAGCCAACCAGAATGACGATGGCCACTACGACAGCCAAGCCTACATTTAACCCGAGAAATTTCAGGTCGGATGTGTCATAAAGTCCTTTTTTAGCCATAAAATGCAAAATTAATTGTGCAAAATTACAATTTTTTTTGGATATATGCAAAAAAGTTAGTATTTTTGCACCGATTTTCGCAAAAAGGCGAAGATATTGATGTTTTTAAGGCTTTATTAACAAACAAAACACTTATTTATTATGAAGAAAATGCTTCTTATCGTAGCTGTTGCTTTTGCTGCAATGAGCTGCGGCAACAAGTGCTGCGAGAAAAAGTGCTGCCAGGATACCTGCAACGCTGACACCGTAGAGGTAGTTGAGACTGTTGAGTGCGACACTGTAGCAGAGTAAATCTTGTTGTTTCAGTCAAGTAACAGACTTGAAAAAGAAGCGACCCTTTCGGGCCGCTTTCTTTTTTGTCAGTTTATTCAAATGCCGGTTGCACAATCCCATCAATCGTGAATGAGATTTTTGCCCGTCATCTCTTTCGGTTGCTCTATTCCCATTATATGGCAGAGCGACGGCGCCACGTCAGCCAGGATACCGTTTTCCACTTTGGCGTTGATATGGTCCTTGCTGATATAAACGAAAGGAACAGGGTTGAGCGAGTGCGCCGTATTGGGCGTGCCGTCAGGATTGATGGCGTTGTCGCAGTTGCCGTGGTCGGCAATGACGATAATCTCGTAGCCGTTATCCAGCGCCGCCTCGATTACCTTGTGCGAGCATTCGTCGATGCACTTGACAGCTTTCTCAATAGCCGCGTAAACACCTGTGTGTCCAATCATGTCTCCGTTGGCGAAATTCAGTGTGATATAGTCAAATTTCTGTGTTTTGATAGCCGCTACCAACGCTTCGGTCACTTCCGGAGCGCTCATCTCCGGTTTGAGGTCGTAGGTCGGCACTTTCGGACTGGGAATCAGTATACGCTCCTCGCCCGGATATTCGGCTTCACGGCCTCCGTTGAAGAAGAATGTCACATGCGCAAATTTCTCCGTCTCGGCAATGCGCAGTTGCTTCATGCCTAATTTGCTGACCACTTCGCCCAGAGTGTTCTCCACGTTCTCTTTCGGGAAGAGGATATGCAGACCGGTGAACGTACTGTCATACGGCGTCATGCAGCAATAGTGCAGTCCCGGAATGGTCTTCATGCCTTGCTCCGGCATATCCTGCTGCGTCAGGACGATGGTAATCTCTTTCGCGCGGTCATTGCGATAGTTGAAGAAAATCACTACATCTCCTTCCGCAATACGTCCGTCGCAACCGGCGTTTACCAACGGCTCCATGAACTCGTCCGTGTCTTTGTGCTCCTCGGTGTGACGGTCGTAACAGCCCTGTACGGCCGCTACCATGTCTGTCTCCTGACGACCTACACCATTGACCAATTGCTCATACGCCACCTTGATACGTTCCCAGCGTTTGTCACGGTCCATGGCGTAGAAGCGACCGATGATAGAAGCGATATGTGCACCGTTGGCATCGCATACTTGCTGCAAGTCGGATATGAAGCCTTTGCCGCTGCGCGGGTCGGTGTCACGGCCGTCCATGAAGCAATGGACAAATGTCTTTTCCGCCACTCCGTATTCTTTGGCAATCTCCACCAATTTGAACAGGTGGTCCAGGCTGGAGTGCACGCCACCGGTAGAGCAGAGTCCCATGAGGTGCAGTTTTTTGCCCTGAGCCTGCGCTGCCTTGTAAGCGGCGATAATCTCCGGATTCTCCATAATCGAGTTGTCCCGGATGGAACGGTTGATTTTCACCAGGTCCTGATACACCACACGACCGGCACCGATATTCAGGTGCCCTACCTCGGAGTTGCCCATCTGACCGTCAGGCAGACCTACGTTTTCACCGCTTGCCTGAAGCTGTGAGTGAGGATACTTGGCCAGCAGCGCATCCCAATTGGGCGTCGCTGTACAGTAGATAACGTCGGACTTGGTTTTATTTCCGATTCCCCATCCGTCGAGAATCATTAATAATGCTTTACTCATAAAACTATTTTAGGATTTTAGGAATTTAATCATTTACCATTTTCTCATTTTGGCAAGTTGTGCCATTTCTCGTTTGTCATCCGCTTCGCGCAGCGCCTGTCGCTTGTCGTATGTGTGCTTGCCTTGGCACAGCGCTATCTCCATCTTGGCCAGTCCCCGCTCGTTGATAAAAAGCGAAAGCGGAATAATGGTTTTTCCGGTATCTTTGGTGGCTTTTTCCAACTTGCGGATTTCGCGCCGCTGCAGCAACAGTTTGCGGTCGCGTTTGGCTTCATGGTTGGCATACGAACCGAAGCGGTATTCGGCTATATGCATCTGTTTAACATACATCTCTCCGTTCTCAACCGCACACCAAGAGTCCACCAGCGAGGCTTTACCTTCGCGGATGGACTTTATCTCCGTGCCGAACAACTGAATACCGGCCGTGTAACGGTCCAAGATGATGTATTCGAAGCGGGCGCGTTTGTTCTCGATATGTATGTTGGCGGTTTTGCGCATGTGCCGAGATGCAAGATGCAAAATGTATTATGTATTATGTGTTATATCGCGCAGATGTAACCTGGGTATCACCTGGGTATAACGTAGGTATAACCTAGGATACTACCGATACAGGCTCTGTATTCTCTGCAGAAACTTCCGCAGAGGCTTTTACATCCACCTTTTTGTACTTCTTCTGTCTCTGTTCCCACCGTTCGCGCGCATATTGCTGCATGTCTATGACGGTGTCGTTCTCGTCAATAATCTCCAGACCGAAGATAGTTTCGATGATATCTTCCAATGTCAAAATACCCACAAACATGCCGTATTCATCGATGATTTGTGCGATTTGACTCTTCTGTTTGAGCATGGAGTCAAAGATGCTGCCGAGCGTCAGGTCCTGGTCGAAAGCCGGCAACGGACGTTTGATGCTACCGAGTGTTTTGCGGAAATGGTCCTCGGTCAGATCCTCCAGCGCATCGTTGCGCAGGATATATCCCGTAATGTATTCCGGCGACTCGGGTTTGTATAGCGGAATACGCGAAAAATGGTCGTATTCATCGGAGTCGTAGTATGCGCGCAGTGTCATATTCTCCGGCGCAATCTTGGCTACGACTCGCGGTGTCATGACATCGTAAGCGTGTATGGTATCCAGTCGCATCAGGTTGGAGAAAATCTTGTTTTCATCCTCGTCCACC
Source organism: Bacteroidales bacterium UBA3843 (assembly GCA_002392745.1). Lineage (GTDB taxonomy): Bacteria > Bacteroidota > Bacteroidia > Bacteroidales > Paludibacteraceae > Colicola. The sequence goes on from DGHR01000014.1 coordinate 205,571, forward strand.
ACTCCTTCTTCCTCTCCCACATTGACCATGGCGAGCACTTCCTCCCGGCTGACAGACGGGTCGTCATTGTTTCCGAAGATTTTTGTGATTAATTCCACGAGGAGGACGAGCGGATATAATACGATGGTCAGGAAACGGATAGTACGCGCGGCAAACCCCATCAGGTTCCGCCAATAGCGCGTTCCGATTACTTTTGGTATAATCTCCGAGAAAACGAGAATGAGTATGGTGGTGATAGCAGATACGAGTCCGAACCATTTGCTGCCGAATACAATCGTGGCCTGTGCGCCTACGCCGGCGGCACCGATAGTGTTGGCAATGGTGTTCAGGGAGAGAATGGCAGCCAGAGGTTTGCCCGTGTTCTCCTTGTATTTCTGCATCAGTTTGGCGGGAGCATACCCCTCCTCTACGCGCAGGTTAATGTAACTGATGGATGTTGACATCAGTGTGGACTCCAGCATAGAGCACAGAAAACTGACGCCTAAAGCAATAAATAAATATAGTAAAAGTAGTTCCATAACACAAAAAAGCGTGCAAAGTTACGATTTTTTTTGGATATGTGCAAAAAAAGTAGTACTTTTGTGCCCGATTTTAGAAAATGGAGCGTTAAAAACTTTAAACTGAAAGATAGAAATGACAAAATTATCAGAGATATTAGCCATCACCGGCAAACCGGGTTTGTACAAATTGGTAACCCGCGGCAATAACATGCTGATAGTAGAGTCGCTTCTGGACGGCAAACGCATGCCGACCTATGCGCGTGACAAGATTGTTGCCCTGAGCGATGTATCGATGTTTACCATCGGCGAAGATGTCCGTTTGAGCGATGTGCTGACCAATGTCGGCAAGAAAGAAGGCCTGAAACCGGTGGCGCTGGATGTGAAAAAAGCGTCTACCGCCGAGTTGCAGGAATGGTTTGACCAGGTTCTGCCCGATTGGGACCGCGACCGCGTATATCCATCGGACATCCGCAAACTGATTCAATGGTACAATATCCTCGTAAACGCGGGAATAACCGACTTTAGCATCCAGGAGGAAGAGCCAGAAGCAGAAGCCTGACAGGACCGTTGCTCCGGCAACGGGACTCTCCAATAGAACAAGTGCTCTTACGAGCCATCATTGATATCATAGAATCTGCAGCTCCACGGAGTGCCCAAGAATCATGGGATAACTCGGGAATGCAGGTAGGTGACACAGGACGCGACATTCAGTCCGTTCTCTTGACCACAGACGTAACGGTTGCTGTGGTCAATGAGGCTATTTCGCTGGGTTGCCAATTAATCATCAGTCATCATCCGCTGCTGTTCCACGGCTTGAAACAGCTATGCGGACAAACACCTCAGGCACGTGTGGTGGAGAAGGCGGTCAGACATGAGATAGCCGTCTATTCCGCGCATACGAGTCTGGACAGCGTATGGGGCGGTATCAATACCCGTCTGGCAGACAAACTGGGTGTCCGCGATTACCGTATTCTGGTGCCGTCAACGGCTAATCCGTCCGTCGGGTTGGGAGTGATAGGCTCACTGCCTGAACCGATGCCGTATGAAGCGTTTCTTCGCCTCGTGCGCGATACGCTCGGCGCTACCTATGTGCGGTATACATCCCTTCTGGACAGAGACGGGACGGGGCAGAGGCTCGTGCAGCGCATCGCCCTGTGCGGAGGCAGCGGCGCCGAGTTCATCGGAGACGCTATTGCGCAAGGAGCGGATGTTTACCTGACCGCCGATTGCAAGTATCACGAGATGCAGGATGCCGACGGCCGGATAGGACTGGTGGATATCGACCATTGGATCAGCGAGCGCCACGCGCGCGAAATATTTAAGGATATGTTGTCACCGGCCGGAGTGAAATGCTATATCAGTCAGGCGGACACAACTCCGGTGAACATTTTATAAGAAATATCTAAATAAAAAATAACTATTATGGCAAAAGAACTAACCGTAGAGCAGCGTCTGAAAGCGCTGTACGACCTGCAGCAAGTAGATTCGAAAATCGACGACCTGCGCACCTTGGCCGGCGAACTGCCCCAAGAGGTAAAAGACATGGCCGATGAGGTAGAGGGTCTGAAAACCCGTTTGACCAACATCGAGAACGACATCAAGGAGTGCGAAACGCAAATCAGCGACCATCGCGTACGTACCGAGAATGCCAACGCCAGCATCTCGCGTTACAAAGAGCAACAGAACACGGTCCGCAACAACCGCGAATTCGACAACCTGAACAAGGAAATCGAGTATCAGGAGTTGGAGATTGAGGCCAGCCAGCGCAAGATCAAACACTTCACCGCCGAACTGGAGGCTCGTCTGCAAGACAAGGCTTCTACCACCAAGGCGATTGAGGAGAAAACGGTTGACCTGAATCAGAAACGCTCGGAGCTGGACCAGATTCTGGCAGAGACCAAGGCCGAGACCGAAGCGCTGGTACTGAAAGCCGGTGACCTGGAGAAAAAAATCGACGACCGTTTGCTGAGCGCTTTCAAACGCATCCGCAAGAATGCCCACAACGGTCTGGCGGTCGTTAAGGTAGAGCGCGACAGCTGCGGCGGTTGCCACGCAAAAATCCCTGCACAGCGTCAGTTGGATATCCGTACCCGCAAGAAAATCATTGTTTGCGAGTTCTGCGGACGTATCTTGGTTGATCCCGAGATGTAATCAGCGGTTCCTTATGCCCGGCTGACAACCGACAGATTGTCGGCCAGCTGGGCTACGGAACTGGCGCCGACGAGAACGGAGGTGACGCCCTCCTGTTCCAAAATCCAAGCCAGCGCTTCTTGCGCAATCGTGTGCTGACGGGTCTCTCCTTTGGCTTGCAGTTCCCTGAGATAATCCAGCAATTTCGGCGTGCGGCTGTACGGATGGAGGAAATGGTCTTTCGCCATGCGTGAGTCCGCGGGAATCCCCTCGAGGTACCGGTCGGTAAGCAATCCTTGTGCCAAGGGCGAATAGGCGATAAAACCAATGCCTTGCTCGCGGCAAAATTCCAATATCCCTTCTTCTATCGGCTTGCGATGAAGCATGTTGAGCCGCCCCTGGTAAATGAGCAGGGGCGCGTGTTGTTCTTGTAGGTACTTTACCGCTTTTTTCAGCGGTTGCAAGGGCCAGTTGGAGATACCGAGATAGAGTGCCTTGCCGGCACGGACGATATCCACCATCGCCTGCAGCGTCTCCTCGATGGGAGTATCCGGGTCGTACCGGTGGGAATAGAACAAATCCACATAGTCCAGATGCATTCTTCTCAACGACTGGTCCAGACTGGCAATCAGATATTTGCGGCTGCCATGGTCGCCATATGGACCGGGCCACATGTCGTATCCGGCTTTGGTAGAGATAAAGAGTTCGTCCCTGTAGGGGCGGAAATCATCATCCATCAGGCGTCCAAACGTCGTCTCCGCAGAACCATAGGGAGGGCCGTAGTTGTTGGCCAGGTCGAAATGCGTGATACCATGGTCGAAGGCATAATGCGTGATGGCGCGGCTTCGTTCGTAGGGGTCTACTCCGCCGAAATTATGCCAGAAACCGAGACTGACTCGGGGCAAAAGCACGCCGCTTCGGCCGCAACGCGCATACAGGTTCTCTGCATTGTCATATCGCTCTTCGGAAGCGGTATATTTCTCTTGAATGTCCATATGGGATGATGTTAATGTGACTTAATATCTGGTGGCAAGCGAGCGGATCTGACGCTCGAAATCATCGCGGTTTCCCAATGCGTTGTTCTTGATTTTCACGCGATAATTGCTGATGGTGTTCGGGCTATAACACAGCAGTTCGGCTATCCGTGCGGAGCTGTCAATGCCCAGCAGGATAAGCGCAAAAATCCGCATCTCCATAGTCATGCGCTCGCCGGGTTTCGGTGTCAGCCGTGCTTCGGGTTTGAGCAGCGCATTGAAATCCTGTACAAAATTGCCGTAAAGCGACAGGAAGGTGTCGTCAAACGAGCGGTAGAAATTCTCCATCTCTCTGTCCATGAATGCGGAAGAGTCTTTCTCTCCCGCTTTGCGGGCCATGGTGGTCAGCCGCCGGATGTAGTCGTTATATACCTCCAGATAACGGCATATATACTGCTCTTTGACTTTGTTGGCCGCCTTCAGCTGACGGTTGACGGCCTGTTGCTGTTCGTTGAATTGCTGCATCTCGCGGTTCAGGTTGTGCAGCCGCTTGTTCTGACGGAAGGCGTACAGGGTAACGACCGCCACGATGACCAGCGCAAAAACCAAGGCTCCCAGCGCAAAGACCAGCCGGACGTAGTAACTATGCAACCGCTGCTCGTAACTGCCGCTTATCTCATGACCCAGCGCAAAAGTCTGGATATACCGCGTCGGTGCGTTGAAGAACGATGCATTGGTCAGTGAGTACTCGCTGAAATGGTATGCGCGCTCCAGGTCTCCCGACTCGTAGCACTCTTTCGCCACCAGCCATGACGAGCCGTTGTCGGTGATGCCGCACCGTACATCCGCAATAGCCGAACGGGTCAGCCACTCTATCCGTTTGCGGTCTTTCCCCGCTTGCTCATAGAGCATGGCGCGGCTGTAGGCCTCGATGGCATAGGGGTGCGACCATTCCTTTACGCGCGATAATATGGTGTCGTTGATGGGTAATGCGGCCTTCGGGTCGTGGGCGTCTGTGGCGGCCAACATCTCACGCCGGAGACGGATGGAAGTGTTATGAGGCGCCAGTTGGTCCATCTCATACAGCAACGAGTCGTAATACACGCGCGCCGTGGCTAACCATTGTTCGCGTATCTTGGGAATACCGGTCCGTGCGGCGGCTTCGGTATGGAGACGCCAGATGGCTTCCAACCAGTTCACACGCAGACTGTCGTGCATCTCCGGAGCCTCTGAAATCAGTGTCAGACCGTCGCCGTATTTTCCGATAGACGACGACAATTCCACCAGTCCAATGTAAGCCTGCGAACGATAAGGCTCTTCGGCTTCAAGCAGTTTCAAAAACCATGCGTTTGCACTGTCGCTTTGAAAAAACTGGTACTCACGCGCAATCTGCAACTGCAGTGCCCTGCTCTGCGGCTTGATGGCACGCATCGAGTCAATCCTGGCTTGATGGGCCGCTATGTAGAAAGGAGATTTAGCCACCTCGCTGTCTAATATCGTCAGCAATGAGTCCAACGTGGACATCGACCATCCTGCAAGCACTGTCACAGAAAAAATGGCGCTAAGTATGAATCGTTTGTGCATATCTTGATTTTAAACTTTATACTCTAACCAATAACCTTTCACCTTTCACCAATAACCTCTAACCAATCATCTTTTTTGAATTGGCACTGCAAAAGTACGTTTTTTTTTTGATATGTGCAAAAAAATACATCTTAATTAGTGCCTTTTATTGAAAAATACATGTACTTTTTTAGATATAGCCATCTTGCGTAAGTCTTTGAAAATGCGTAAGATAGTTGCTTGACACCCGTACTTTTTTTATACGTCCCCTTGCACACGTAGGGAATTTGTTGTAATTTTGCGACGTTTTAATCATTTATCACCATGAAAAAGAAATTCTTTCTACTTAGCTCAATTCTTCTGGTTGCTTTGTATGGTTTCGCTGTTGATTGGAGTACAATCAATTGGTTGCCCGATGGTGCCGGCGAAGGGGCATATGCCAATAAATACAAAGTAGAAGCAGCTTTCGGTCAGAACATAGTGAACATTCAGTTGGACGGCGACAAACCCGCTGTCTATACTTATTTCTTGGCGGCTGTCACTTCATGCTCGCTGCCTGCTGATCAGTACCGTATCAACGGTGCAGGTGTCTATCTCTATCTCTCTGCATTCACGGCGAAAGAGACAGCCGTGTCTGTTGAGGCAGGCGGTGTAACCTATGATTTCTTAGTGTATTATGCCGATGGAACCGGCGAAATCTCCGATAATCCGGAGGGACAAGGCGATGAGCCGCAGCAGGGGGATTTGACTCCGGCTACCTTCTACGGACGCGATGTGAAACAGGTGAACGGGGCGGATGTTACATTCGACTGGTCCATCACCCGCAACGCCGATGCCACTCTCACTTTCGAGATAACCTGGTCTGCCGATATCGCCGGCGTTGTGCCGCAAGTGTCTGTCAACGAAGTCTATACTACCATGCCGATGCAGGGACGTCTGGCGCGGTTCACTACCAAGGAGACTTACACCGACGGCGACCAACCGGCAATCTTCTTCCTCATCGCTTATACCGGCAATGCCGCACGTATCGATATCTCCTATACGGTCGGTGCTGCCAATACAAAGCCGGGCGAAGAACCGGGTGACAATCCGGAACAGGGACTGGACAATGCCTTCCGTACGGTCAAGGCGCATAAAGTGATTGTGAACGGAATGCTCTATATTGAGAAAAACGGCAAACGCTATAATGCGCTTGGTACGGAAATCCGCTAACTTCAGCAATACAAACCAAACGGACGAAAAACTAAACATACAAATATCATGAAAAAGAAATTAACTTTCTTATTTGCGCTCTTGTGCGCAAGCGTAATGAGCTGGGCGGCTATTGATTGGAGTGGCGTAGAATATTTGGGCGCAACAAATGCCGCTATCAGTATGAACACTTATAAGTATGCCGTTGATACGGAAGCAGGTGAGGTGGGACCTAATTCTATCGCTAATATTCAAGGAAGAGCAGGAGGGGATGGCTTCTACTCTACTTATGGACAGGCAGTTACTTCTTGTTCACACGATGCTGAGATATTAGGAGATCAAGTATGGGTGTACGTAAGTCAACTCACTGCAAAAGATACAAAGATTACTGTGACTTTGGCAGATGCATCTACTCGTAATTTCCATTTGTGGTATAAAGATGGAGTTGAAGGTGGCGAAAGCAGTAAGCCAAGCCCGGAATTGTCTTTGAATGTTGCAACCAAGACATTGGAGATTGATGCTTCAGCAGAAACTTTTCAAATAGTAACGAGCAAACAAGCAGCTAGTGGGGCTGTTTCGTATTCTTCCGATGCAGAAGGAGTAGCTACAGTTTCTAATACCGGTTTGATTACCGCCGTTGGTTCAGGAACGGCAACTATCACCGTTAGTGTTGCAGAGAATGAAGATTTCGCAGCAGACAGCAAAACAATAACGGTTGAAGTGATTGACTGGCCGAATACCTCTTGGTTGGCAAATAGCAATGATTCATATAAGTTACATATCAGTCCCGCATTTATTGGCGATTATGGAGGTCAACGTATAGATGGAAGTAATCTTTGGGTTGGCTTCCCTTCCGCAGAATTTGGAGCATGCTCAATTGATTATACGGCTTTAGGTGCAGGAGTAAGTTTCCCGTTGAGCAATTTTACGTCGAGTAAAAGTCAATTCACAATGGTTTGTCAGGGGACGACTTATACCTTTACGGTTTATCGGAAATTCGATGGAATTAACTTGGCAAAAGGCATGCCTACATATGCCGGTGCAACTGCATTGCCTAAGGCAGAAGCAAATGATGGGAATAAAGGTTCACGATGGGCATCAGGAGGTGGAGCAAAGCACTATTCTGTATATAAGGATATGGCAGAGGATTGGTGGACTGTTGATTTAGGAGCTTTCTATGAAATAACTTCCATCAAAACACTATTTGAAGGTGCAACCCCCAAGAATTATAGTTTCTATACATCGCCGAATAATGATTCGTGGATAGAAATTGATAGTTATAATCATACACCAAATGTCGGAAATACAGACGAAAATTACAATGAATATACGTATAACCCTGGTAAGGTCGGCCGCTATGTAAAGATTTTCGCACGAGAAGCCGTTCAGGCTGATTTTGCATATGGTATATCTATATGGGAATTCGAGGTATATGGTCAGCCGGCCGAGAACGTAGATGTAAATGCTCCGGTTTTGGCCAGCGCAGCAGTAAGTGGCACGCCGACTACTACGGAAATCCAAATAGCTGTAAGTGCGTCGGATACAGAAGATGGCACAATTTCTTTATACAGAGTTAGAGAAAACAGTTTGAATCTGGATCATAATTTTGTCGCTACAGATGGCAAAATTGCAATAGATGGCTTGGTGGATGGTATGGACTATAGTTTCACGATTACGGCATTGGATAATATCGGCAATCAATCGAACGCTATTGTCGTTAATGCCAGCACAGCAGTAGATCCTGCTAATCCTGCTACTATGGCTCCGGAACCTCCTGCACGTTCCGCAGACGATGTTCGTGCAATCTATTCCGATGCATATGCGGATATCTTGATGCATGAATTCAATCCTGGTCCCCAATGGGGCTCCGCTGCTGCTGTACGAAGAGTAAAGAGTGGGAACAACTATCTGTTGTATGATATGAGTTCTAGTGATAATATAACATGGGGAATGAATGATGGAGGCGCAAATGCTATTGTAGCAAAGGATGGTTATCATGCAGAAGGAAAGACAGGTCTGGATGCAAGCGGAATGGAATACCTGCATGTAGATATTTGGTCCTTGGTTGCACTGACAAAAATCAATGTTAAGATTAACGATGACGTCTTTACTACGATTACCCATGAAGGAAACGGATGGCAGTCTTATAACTTGGAAATGGAGGGAAGTTCTATTGATTTTACCAATATCCGTTGGCTGAAATTGGATGGCATAACCAGTTCTGAAACTCGCGGAAAGGTAGCTGTAGACAATTACTACTTCTGGAAATCCCCATCCGGTGTAAAGGCAGTAGTCGTTTCTTCTAACAACGGTTCATGGGGTTCCGCAACTGCTAAAGTAGCAGGCGAAGATGTAACGAGCGTGGCAACTGGAACAGAGGTGACTTTTGCCGCGACTGCCGAGACGGGTTATGATTTCGCTTATTGGCAAATCGGAGAAACAAAAGTATATGACAATCCGTATGTGGTAGCGGTGGATGCGAACATTACGGCAGTAGCAACCTTTGAACCTGCGCGAACTTCTTATTGTGCTGTTCCTGTAACCAATGCCCAAGGACATACAATTTATCTCACCATCAACAAAACAGCAAATGTAGATGAGTACAAAATTTTGTTCGAAGGCTCTGCTAATACACGCATAACCAATTCACATGGTAATATCCAGTTCCGTTTGACACATGTGAATGGAAGTGATGGGGAGCATCAATTCGCAGGTGGGGAATGGACTGTTGATGATTCAGGATTTGGCTCAGTTTATACAACATTTACTGCTACGGATTACCGCGCAATTACGATTACTAATACCTATATTCCGCTCACTACTTCCAATAGCGGAGCAGACGAATTTAATTTCCCGACGAATGACGCCTCACTTATCAAGTGGGATGCAACCTGTACAGATGACGAAGCTCCGGTATTGGCGGTTCCTGTCGCTACGCCGCTCAGCGGTACATCCGTTCGTCTCACCCTCTCGGCTACGGATAATATGGCAGCTCTGCTGACATATGCTATCACGTATGATGGTCATGCTACGCCAATCAAAGTGCCCGGTGCGGCTGGCGAGACCACCTATTATAATATTAAAGGGTTAAGCGCGGGAACCAACTATACTTTCTCTGTAACCGTTTCCGACGGAACGAATGTTTCTGCAGCGCAGACTTGTACGGCTACTCCGTCCATGCCTACTGCGCCCGTGCCTGCACACAATGAAGCGGGAGTTCTCTCGGTTTATTCGGACAAATATGAGTCGGCTCTTGAGCATGATTTTATCAAGAACAACTGGTCTGGGCCGACTTATTCGGAGCAGACTATAGCCGGAGACAATATGTTAGTCTATACATCTGACCCTGCTACTCAACCGCAAATGCCGGATGTGGCGTGGGGAGAGAATAACGATGGAGCAAATGCCATTATCGCAAAAGATGGATATAATGACGGCACCAACAAAGGCTTGGATGTGCGGCATATGAAATATATTCACTTCGATATGTGGTCGGCGGTTGCTACTGCATATCCGGAACTCTATCTCAATGATACCAGAGTTGATGGGTTTGCGTTAAATGGCAGCGGATGGCAGTCATTTGATATTGACATCACAACTCTTACAGACGAACAGAAAACAAATATCCGCTGGATTAAGTTTATCGGTCTCCGCACTCCGAACCCTGAAGAAATAGCTATCGACAACGTCTATTTCTGGAAGGCGCCGGACCTCACACGCGACGATTCATGGATGGCTCCGGGCGAACTGGGTACCGTATGTATCCCCAATGGCGCTGTAGCTACAGGCGGCGATATCTACGAACTGGTAGGAAAAAATGCAGACGGCAAGATTGTCTTTGCTACCGTTACCGACAACCGGATGGAACCCGGCAAACCCTATTTGTTCGAGGCTAAGAGCAACCGAATGGACTTCTTCTATACCAACGACACACCGGCGGGCGATCCCGATAACTCGGGCGCAATGAAGGGTACATTTAGTGCCGTCACGCTCACCGGTGCCCAACTCAACAATGTCTATTACTTCGCCGGACACGCGCTCTGGGGCTGCACAGACCTGACGGAGTCGGGACTACAGGTGGCTGCTAATCGCGCATGGGTCGTTATCGACGAAAGCATGCCATCCGCTTCTGCTGCACCGAAACCCGGCAGACGCTACATCACAATGAATGTCAACGGCAAGGATGTCGCTACCGGCTTCGAAGATGTACAAAGTGGTGAACTGCAATGTACCAAGGTCCTTATCAACGGACAACTCTTCATTATCCGTGGACAAAGATATTTCGATGCAACCGGACGATTGGTTAAGTAGCAAATAGGGTATAACATGTAAATACATATGGTTATGAGAAAGATATATAATCAACCGGCTACTGGCATCCTGGAGATGCAGACGGAAAACTTGATGCTGACGGTTTCTACCAAATCCGGCGGCGGCGGTGGCGTTGCGCACTCGCCCGGACGCATACCCGGCACAGGTATCTAAGAAACACCTCTACAGCCTCTTGATGCGGAGCTTCCCTGTTTGGGGAGCTTCGCTTCTTTTCTCTCTTCTCCCTCTGCGTCATGTTAACTGGATATTATCCATCGCTCTTCAGTTGCTCCCTTTTCCACTCTCAAATTTGCATATATCAAAAATTTGTTGTACCTTTGCGTCGTCAAAGGGACAACTTGGGGTCCCCGACGGGCGCTAACGTAGTGCACCCGGTGGGGAGAGCAGAGACCCCGAACGCCCAAATGACGACGTTGTCGTCAGTCAATGCGCGAGGCCGTCGAAAGCGACGTACCTTTGCATCGTCAAATGGGACCCCAAGACTTCGTTTATTGCGTCCAGATAATATCTGGACAGTCGGCTCCGCCGCCTTCCTTTTCACCAATCACCCGGAACGTCCTTCCGCTTTCGGGATGGAGAAGCCAATTGACTTTTGGCTTCGAAAATCGGAACGTTAATCGTGCCCTTGTGGCTAAGAACGGCAGGAGCCGCGGGGAGCGTTGCTCCAACCAGACATGGCCTCCGCCGAGAAAGGAATAAAAAACAATCACCTCTCACCAATCACCAATAACCAATAACCAATAACCAATAACCAATAACCAATCACCTATAACCTTTACCAAAATTAGTGCGTCGTTAGTGCGTCGTTAGTGCGCGATAAGTGCGCGATAAGTTTGTGATTATTTGACGCGGACCATACCCTTACCATACCCTTCAAGGACCTGAATAGTGCGTACTTTGTACGTACTTTTTTTATAGTTACTAAAATAGTTAAACGGCTGTAAACCAGGAAAATAAGTTTTGCAAACACGTACTTTTATGCTGCGTAACATGAGTGAATGCTTGCGCATATGCAAAAAATGTTGTAATTTTGCTCCCGAAATTAGCAAAGCTAATACACTAACTAATCAACCATATTGTTTAACTTAAATCTAATTCATCATGAGAAAGATTTTCTTTTTACTCGCTTTTCTAAGCGCAAGTATCATGAGTTTTGCCGTTGACGAGGTCTATGACGTGAACTTTGCCTTGGCATCAAACGGTTCCTCTGCTACTGCCAGCAGTGGTGTTGCAGCGTTGGCTATTGACGGCGACGAGGGCTCCCGCTGGGAGAGTGCACAGACCGATGACGAGACCTGGACACTCAACATGGGGCAGGCACGAATCTTCAATACCATCAAAATCAAATGGGAAGGCGCGTATGCATCCGAGTTCACGCTGAGCACTTCCAGCGATGGCGAGAACTGGACAACTCTTTACACAGAGACTGGTCTGAGTCAAGACGGATGGCAGGAAATTAAGGTAGCGAAGACCACCGCGCAGTACATCCGGTACCACGGCACCAAACGTGCTACCGGTTGGGGCCAATCCTTCTTTGAGTTCCAAGTGATGCTTCCTGGCGTAAGCACGCTGACGAAGATTGAACTGAGTGCTCCCGCCATTGCCAAAGTGGGCGAAGGAGTAGCACTGTCTGCAAAAGCACTGGACCAGAACAACGCAGAGATGGCCGCAGAGTTTGAGTATGAGATTAATCCTGCAACAGCAGGTGCTGTAGTGGACGGCAAGTATGTTCCGGCTAAAGTGGGCAACGCGAAGATTGTAGCCAAGAGTGGCGAGGTGAAATCCGCTGAAATCAGCATCTTCGGTTACGAAGGCTCCAATCTGGCGCTGAGCACCAATTTGGCTACGGACAACAAGATTGTTGCCCAGAGCGCAGAGAACCCGAACGGTTCGGAGTTTGATGCTTTCTTTGCAGTTGATGGCAATGCAGGCTCTGTATGGCAAGGACGCCCGGAAGGAATCACCGGAGGAGACGAAGCGGCGCGTACTTTCGACGCATGGTTCGTAGTGGACCTCGGCGCAAACTACACCATTGACCTTGTTACTATCAATTTCGAGGGCGCATGCGCACAAGACTATCACGTAGATTTCTCAACGGATAACACCACATGGGCACTTGGTTATAATTGTGTGGGTACAGCTGGTATTAACGGCCGTACGGATATACTGAGTGCTGCCGAGATGGACAACTACCAGAAAGTACGTTACGTGCGTTTTTGGAGCACCAAGGCCGGCACCGAGTGGGGAATGAAGATGTTCGAGTTCCAAGTCTTCGGTCGCGAGTACGTGGCATCCGACGACACCGAGAAGCCGGTGATGGGAAACGCCACCTTGGTAAGCAAGACATGGAACAGCGCCATCATAGCTGTTGATGCAACGGACAATGACGAGGTGGCCAAATACCACGTAGTGGATGCTGCCAAGAGTATTGACCTGAAACTGGCCGCTACCGAAGGCAAGATTACTGTCACAGGTTTGACAGCCGGAACAGAGTATAACTTCGTCATCACCGCTCTGGATGCCGCTCAGAACGAATCGGAGAATAGCAAGACGGTAACCGTTACCACCGATACACGTGTGACCGTTCCTACTGCAGCGGCTCCTGTTCCTGCATGGCCTGCTGCACAAGTGAAGAGTATCTACAGCGACGCCTATACTTTTGCGCCCGCTTCTTTGATAAGTTACAACGAGAGCTGGTGGGACAACCCGAACATGACCGAAGAGGCTATAGGTGAGGACCATTATCTGCACTATGACCTGTACCGCAATGGTATGATTGGTGCGCAGATGGCAGAGACATCTGTAGCCACGATGGAGAAATTCCATATCGATGTGTTTGCATCGGCAAGCGGCAGCGTGACCTTCCGTCTGATCTGCGCAGGTGACGCAGAGGCTGTTAATCAGACGAAACAGACACTTAATCTGGTGGGTGGCAAGTGGAACTCGTTCGACTTTGACCTGGCTGATTTCTCTGCTGACCACAACTGGACGCGTTTCTTCCAATATGCTATCGAAGCTTATCAGGCTGGCGGTCTGGTTGGAGAGCACATCAGCGTAGATAATATGTATTTCTACCGCACGACCGAGTTGGTGGACACCGAGAAACCGACGAACGTGAAAGGCGAGGTAGCTGAAGTCGGCTATTTCAGCGTGACACTGGCATTGAGCGCAGAAGATAACAGCGGTGCAGTAAGCTTTGTTGTGAAGGACGGCGACAAAGAGGTGGCTAACGGTGGAGGAGCCAGCGGTGCTAAAGTGAACGTGGTAGTGAATGGCCTGCAAGCGAATGCAGATTACAGTTTTGCTATTATCGCTAAAGACGAAAAGGGTAATGCCGCTGAGGCTATCAGCGTCGTTGCTAAGACACAGGCCGCTCCCGCGCCCGCTCCGAAACCCAGTTTCACGGGCAAAACGGCGGTAGCTGTATTCTGCGACGAACTGGACGGCGCACCGGCTATCAAAATCGGCGGCTGGGGACAGACTACACAAGTGGCATCCGGTGAACTGGCAGCAGGCGACCATGTACAGTATTTCAGCAATATGAACTACCTCGGCTGGGAACTTACTCCGGCAGTGAATGCAACCGACATGGAGTATCTGCACGTAGATTTCTATAGTGCCACCCTGGACAAGATTTCCGTTACTCCAATCAGCCCGGGTCACGAGGGCGTTTATGAAATCGAGCTGACAAAGGATGCATGGAACTCGGTAGATGTTCCTCTGAGCGCTTATGCGACAAACGGAATCGAATGGAACAACATCTTCCAGATGAAGTTCTTCAATGCAGCTCCCGCAGGCGGCGACCTGTTTGTAGATAATGTTTATTTCTACAAGGCTGCAGATAGCAGCGACATTGAGAATGTGCAGGAAGGTAAAGTTCAAGTCACAAAAGTGATTGAGAACGGTCAGCTGATTATCGTGCGCGATGGTATTCGCTATAACGTATCGGGCATGCGCGTTAAATAATAAATGATTTGGGTGTAGGGCGTCGGTTCGCCCTGCACTTTCTATTTTTCTAAACAATACAAACCATGAAACAAAGAATCTTTTCAATTGCCATGCTCGCATGGATGTCTCTCGCGGCTTTCGCGCAGACACTCACCGTGACGGGTGTGGTAATGGCTCAGGACGAGCCGGATCCTGTGATTGGCGCTAATGTGATGGTGAAGGGTTCCACAAACGGTACAATCACCGATTTCGATGGAAACTTCTCCCTTCAAGCCAAGCAGGGCGATGTTCTTCAGGTATCTTTTATGGGCTATAAAACCCAGGAAGTGAAGGTGTCCGGTGCCGGACCGCTGCGTGTCACACTCGTGCCCGACAATGTACAACTCCAGGAAGTGGTGGCTATCGGTTATGGTACGATGAAGAAATCCGACCTCACGGGTGCCGTAACTTCTGTTAGCGCTGACCAGTTGCTGAAAGCACCTGTTGCCGGACTTGATCAGGCGCTGCAAGGACGCGCTGCGGGTGTAACGGTAACATCCGGCTCCGGTCAACCGGGCGAGGGTGCTACTATCCGTATCCGTGGTATAGGTTCCGCTATCGGTGGAAATGACCCGTTATATGTGGTGGATGGTGTCATTACGAGTGATATTAAGTTCCTTTCGCCGAGCGACATCAAATCCATGGAGATTCTCAAGGATGCCTCTGCCACTGCTATCTATGGTAGCCGCGGTGCCAACGGTGTCATCCTTATTACTACCAAATCCGGCGGTGAAGGCAAGGTGAATATTAACTTCGATGCCTACTGGGGTTTCCAGAATCGCTGGAAGAAGTTGGATTTAATGGGGGCACAAGAATTTGCGGAAATGAAAGTACGCATTGGAGCCATGCGTAATGGAGGTGCAGAGATAGCGCATTATTATAAATACGGTTTTAACGATTGGATGTATGTGTACAATACAGGGGATGACAGCTATTTCCCCTCTGTATTGACACCCCGTAATCCGGGAGGTCTCTATGACTACTCATTGAATGAAACAGACTGGCAGGATGAGGTGTTCCATAAGAATGCTTTCATGCACAACTACAACTTATCCATTGACGGAGGTAGTGAAAAAGGGCACTATGCCTTTTCTGCCGGATATTTTAGTCAAGATGGAACTATCATCGGTAGTAACTATAATCGCTTGACGCTCCGTTTGAATTCTGATTTCAAAATTCGTAAATGGTTGACTATTGGCGAGCACTTGTCATTTGTTCATTCTGCCGGCAGAAATGCAATGAACAATAGCTCAAGCCCTGGCGCTTCCGTTATTTCGGCTGCATTAGCTATGGCACCATGGGATCCCACACATTACCAAGAAGGTACAAAAAATGTGCAGGGAGAAGACCTTAGTGGTAGAATCGCTGCATCGTCCAACTTTAAGAATGTTGTCAACCCTTTCTCTATGGTAGAGGAGAGTTTTCCTAACAACCAGAATGAACGCTGGGTCGGAGATTTGTATTTGGAAATCAAACCGGTTGAAGGACTGACAATTCGCCCCTCTATCTCAATGGATTATAGTTTGAATAGAAACCGTAATTTCAAAAACCAGTATGAGTATTCTTCTTTCGATAAGATGAACCTTAATTTTATCGAAAGCAATATGACCAGGTACATGTCCTTGTTGGAGGAAACGACCATCACATATGCCCGCCAGATAGGCAAGCATAACTTTAGCGTTATGGCGGGTCAGACATGGCAGGAATGGAATCAATACGGTTTGGCCGGTTCGGGATCAGGTATCCTCAATCCGGTAGAGAGCAATTGGTATGTTAGCCGTGCTACAGAAAAATTAGGTTATTCTTCTGATAATGTGGCTCGTATACGTCGGATGTCATTCTTGGGACGTGTATTCTATAGCTATGACAGCCGTTACATGATTACTGCTAACTTCCGAGCAGATGCATCTAGCAAGTTCACTAAGAACCCGTGGGGCTTCTTCCCCTCTGTTGCACTGGCTTGGCGCTTGAGCGAAGAGCATTTTATCAAGGACAAAGAACTGGATTGGCTGGATAATATCAAAATCCGCGCAGGTTGGGGACAAGTTGGTAATGATGGTATTGGAAGCGGAAGTTTTGTTCAATCGATTTTTTCTGCCAATACGGTATTTACCGGCTATCCTCTTGGCGGACTTTTGGATGAAGCTGCGTATGGTGCAGCTGTGTTGACATTGGTTAACCAGTCCGGTAAATGGGAAACTAACCAGCAATGGGATGCCGGTATCGACTTCTCTTTCTGGAACGGCAAATTATCCGGAACGGTGGATTATTTCCGCCGTGATACCAAGGATGCACTACTATACGTGAACGCCCCTGCGCATGTAGGCAATAGATATAGTCTGACAAAGAATGTGGGTAATATCCGCAATGAGGGTGTGGAGATTACATTGAACCATGATAACACTGTTGGACCTGTCCACTACAATATCGGTGGTAATATCTCATTCATCTCAAATAAACTGACAGATTTGAATGGAGGTTCTCCGCTATGGGGAGACCGGACTAAAACGGATGTCGGAATGGCACTCAACAGCTTCTGGGGATATGAGTACGAAGGGGTTTATAAATCTGATGCAGAAGTATTGGAGCAATTTTATGGCTACAAAGATAATGCAGCGGCTAATCTGCATGCAGGAGATGCAAGATACAAAGACTTGAATGAGAACGGATTCTTGGATGAAGGGGATAAGCGGAATATAGGAAATCCATTCCCGAAATTGACGTATGGTATCAACCTTGGCGCAGATTTTTATGGTGTAGACATCCAATTGTTCTTCCAGGGTGTTTATGGCAATAGTATTTATAATGCTCTCCGGCTTCGTACCGAAGGAGCTGGTACGGAATGTGCGATGTCCACTTCTATGCGTGATGTGTGGATCGGATATACTGACCAAGCGAAGTCATCCATGATTGACAAAGGATTGAACTATATGACTATGAATTTGGAAAATCTGAATGGAAGTATTCCTAATCCCGTTGGCTCTACGCTTAATACAGAGAACTCTACCCGTTTCATTGAGGACGGTTCTTATCTGCGTCTCAAAAACCTGCAGATTGGTTATACCTTCCCCCTCAAATGGACTCAGAAATTCCGCTGCAGCCGCTTGCGTCTTTATGCCACAGCAAGCAACCTCTTTACGATTACCAAATATTCGGGCTACGACCCTGAGGTTGGCAGCGGAGTGGATTATGGCAACTATCCGCAGAGCCGTACATTTACTTTTGGCTTGAATGCAACATTCTAATAGAAAGGAGAAAGATTATGAAACGAACAACTAAAAATATATTCCTTTTTGCATTGTCCTTCGTCACTTTGTCACTTTCTATGACGGGATGTAAGGAATATTTGACAGAACCGGAACCTGGAGTAATCAAATTGGAAGATTTCTTTACATCCAAGGAAGCCGCTGTCCAAACAGCAACAGGATGTTACGTCCCGCTGATGTGGGAGTATCAGAATACATATTGCTCCGAGTGGTTTATCGGTGATATAGTAAGCGATGACGCACTCAAAGGTGGACAGTCTACTAGTGATATGGGCGCGGCGTATGATATGGAGAACTGGAAGACATCGGCGAGCAATCCGTTGCTTCTGGATTTCTATCGCGCACAATACCAAGGTATCGGAAGATGTAATCTTGGATTGAAATATGTTGCGGAAATGGAGGTAGATACTGTATTTACACCAACCATCAAGAATCGCTTGCTTGGAGAGATGCATTTTCTTCGTGCGTACTACTATTTCCGCTTGGTGCGCGTCTATGGTTCTGTTCCCCTCGTTACAGAAGTACTGGATACGGAAGATAAATGGAAACAATCAAGAACTCCTCTTGTAGATATTTTTAACCAAATAATATCTGACTTGCAGTTCGCGCAAAAACATCTGGCACGCAAAAGTGAAATGGATAAGGAAGATATGGGACGTGCTACGAAAGGAGCGGCTGAGGCTATGCTTCAGAAAACATACTTGTATATGGCAAGCCCGTATTGGAACACGCAGTTGGGAGGCAATGCCGTTGATTATGCTAAGCAAGCCAAAGCATGGGGGGATAGTGTCATTGCCAGCAATGAATATCAATTGGTAAGCGAGACGGAATATGGTAAGATGTTTTTCGAAATTGATGGAGAAAACGGGGTGGAATCTGTATTCGAAATTCAATATGCCGCTGTTCCGTGGGGCGATTATAATGAAGGATTCGGTTTTACGGCAGGTTCATTTACGCAACGTTTGGTTAGATCACGCTCCACGACTCTTACCGACAAGGATGCAGGATGGGGATTCAACCACCCGACGCAGAACCTCTATGATGAGTTTGAAGCAGGCGACCCGCGCCGCGATATAGCTATTCTGAATCCGACGGATGCGCAGATTGTCAATGCATCACAGGAGATATATCTTGGTAGCCGGTACTTGAACCGTAAATATGGATGGTATGGCCATAAGTTGGACCATGATAGTCGAGGGCCGTTGAATAATAAACAGATTCGCTATGCTGATGTGTTGTTAATGCAAGCCGAAGCATGTTTAATTTCCGGAGAAGGAGACCCTACTTCTTATTTGAACCAAGTGCGTGCGCGAGTCGGCTTACCGGCATACGGCAGCTATTCGTTTACGGTGAATGGTACGCTCATAGCGGCTCCTACAATAGAACAAGCTATACGGCATGAACGTCGTATGGAGTTGGCGATGGAAGGTCACCGTTGGTTTGACCTCGTGCGTTGGGGAGGAACAAAAGAACATATGGAAGCCTATCAAGCGACAGAAAGTAAAGAGGCACAGGAACAAATGGGGAAATTCGTAGCCGGAAAGCATGAGATATTCCCGATTCCTGCGGAGGAGATAGAGCTGAATCCAATGGAGCAGAATCCCGGATACACGAATTAAAAACGATTAACTAGATTAAACTAGAGATACTAGTAAAACTAGGCTTTATTAACTTTTTATTAACTAACTAAATTTTTTAAATCATGAAAGCAAACAAATTTTTTGCTGTTGCGCTCGCAGCGCTGACATTAGTTGGCTTCAATGCATGCAACAAAAAGACCGAAGGTGGTGGTGGTGACGAACCGTCTGCTGTTACTTCTATTACATTGGACAAAGAATCGGCTGAGGTTGAAATCGGAGCTACTTTGCAGTTGGTTGCAACGGTTACTCCGGCTGGTACTGCTGTAACATGGTCGAGCTCTGCACCCGACAAAGCTACCGTAAGCGAGACCGGTTTGGTGACCGGCGTTGCGGAAGGACGTGCTATGATTGTTGCCAAAGCAGGCGACAAACAAGCTGCTTGCATTGTTACTGTTGGTACTGTTGAAGATGATTTGGCTAAAAAGATGCAACCCTATTTGGAGGGAACGGATTATTATCTGTTCGCCATGGGTGAGAAGACCTCTGCTAAATTGAAGGCCGAAGTAATCAAAAAAGATTTCCGTTTCAACGGAGGATATACCGATGAAGGTACTATTCCTGACGAAGTAACCAGTCTGCTTGAAATCTGGGATGATAGCTTCGTTGGAGGCAATGGTGGCGGTCTGAACTCGTTCGGTCTGCTGGATGGCTATATCAGCCTTGTTTCTGCTCAAGGGAAATGGGGATCGGCTGGTTACGGAGGCTTCCGTCTTATCAACCGTAGCGATGTTGATTTGAGTGACATCCAGACGAATAAAGATGAGTATACTCTTGTAATAACTTACAAGTGCCCGGCTAACAATGCAAACGATGGCGTTAAGTTTACACTCGAGAGCACAGAGGGTGACGGCAAGGTTGAGATTCCTGTAGCCGGCAACACCAAGGGTGACTGGGTCGTAGTTGAGCGCAAAATGTCTGCTCTCTTCGCACAAGGTTTGAATTGGGAAAAAGCTTGGACTCCTGCCGGTAAGGCGGCATTCTATCCTGTTGAACTCTTTATTGATAAAGTAGGACAAGGACTGGATGTTGATGCTGTATTTATTTACAAACCGAAAGCAGAGTAATCTATTTATCTCTTGCAGGCAGGGACTTGGCTGTCCCTGCTTTGCCCTAAATAATAAACAAAAATGAAAAAGATATTTCAATTATTATTATCGGTATGTATGATGGGGCTTGTGTGTTGCGCCCCAAAGAATAATCCATCCGTAGTGAAAGTGTCTATCTCCAAAGACATGCTGCAAATGAAAGTGGGAGATATACAGATGCTCGAAGCAAAAGCGTCGGATAATTCTTCAATACAATGGGCCTCTTCAGATCCCAAAGTCGCGACTGTCTTTGAAGGTATAGTAGAAGCCACAGGAATAGGAATTGCGACTATTACGGCATCTGTAGAGGGAGGTAGCGCATCATGCAATGTGTATGTATTGGGCAAAGAGGATGAGACATTATTGTTAACCCCGGAATTGGTCGAGATACAAAAGGGTAAAACTTATCAATTCTATTATACATCCGTATATGATGTTCCTCTCACATGGTCCTCCTCAAATCCAGAGGTAGCATCTGTGGATCAGAATGGATTGGTAACTGCGCATAAAGCCGGTACAGCACTAATTACGT
This sequence comes from Bacteroidales bacterium UBA3843, assembly GCA_002392745.1. Classification (GTDB taxonomy): domain Bacteria; phylum Bacteroidota; class Bacteroidia; order Bacteroidales; family Paludibacteraceae; genus Colicola. Next base: position 226,771 of record DGHR01000014.1, read on the forward strand.
TATCCAACGGGGCAGAGGACGTAAGCGCGCGAGTGGTAATCCCTCATACATGGGGTGAATATCAATTGGTATGGTCGGAAGAATTTGATGGCTCCTCCGTAGATGAAAATGTATGGACGATTGAACAAGGAGGAGGCGGATGGGGCAATAAGGAAAAGCAGTATTACACCAACCGGGAGAAAAATGTATGCGTTAAAGACGGAAACCTGATTATCCAGGCATACAAAGAGGATTATCAAACTTCCCAATATACTTCCGCCCGATTGAAGACTGCTGGTAAGAAGAGCTTTCTATATGGCAAAATAGAGGCACGTATCATGTTCCCTTCCGGCGGTGGTACATGGCCGGCATTCTGGATGTTGGGAGAGACGAGAAAATGGCCTTCGTGCGGAGAGATAGATATTATTGAGCATGTAGGCAATAATCCGCGCATGTTGTCTTTTGCTGTACATACGCAAGAGAAGAACGGAACTAATGGTATCAATTGGAGTTCGAGGGCATATTATGACGGAGTGGAAGAAAATTATCATGTGTACGGAATAGAATGGCGGGAAGAAGATTTTAACGGAAGAGATAGAATAATCTTTACGTATGACGGTATAGAATGTGCAACCGTAATGGAAAATGAACTTCACATAGACGAAGATTATTATTGGCCATTCAATCAGCCGCATTATATCATCATTAACTTAGCGTTGGGAGGAACGATGGGAGGAAACATTGATGATGCTATCTTTGACAATGATGTAGTGATGAAAGTTGACTGGGTGCGTGTTTATCAACGTCGGGAAATCGACAATTAAAAATCAAGATGAAAAAAACATTGAATCTATTACTGGCGGCTGTGGTATTGATGTTAGCAGCATGCGAAAATGCACCGGAGAAGCCGGTGGATGAGGTGTCTCCTACGAAAATGCATAAGTCCACCAAGCGAGGAGTCGCATTTGGCAAAGCAGATTGTGCATGGGAAGATGCAGACTTGCCTCTAATTACTCCAGCTATTTCATGGACTTACAATTGGGGAGAGCAGCCGCAAGATGAAATCATTGCAAATTGGTTTGATGTGCATGACGTGGAGTTTTGTCCGATGACATGGAATGGGAATTATAATGCCAATAGAATTCGAAACTACGTCACAGCGCATCCTAAAACGAAATACTTGCTGGCATTCAATGAACCGAACCTGACCGATCAGGCGCGGATGACCCCTCAGCAAGCTGCTCAAAAATGGCCGGCTTTAAAGCAATTGGCGCAGGAGTTAGGCTTGCAATTGGTATCTCCGGCGATGAATTATGGTACATTGCCCGGTTATGGAGACCCCATTAAGTGGCTCGATGAGTTTTTCGCTTGTGAAGGCGTTTCTCTGGATGATATAGATGCAATAGCAGTTCACTGCTATATGGCAAGTCCGGGCGGTTTGCAGTCTTTTGTCGAAAAATTTGCAAAATATGGGAAACCGGTATGGGTAACGGAGTTTTGTGCATGGGAAGATTATGCAATCCATTCTGCAGAAGACCAAATGAAATATATGTGCCAAGTTCTGCATTATATGGAGCAAGATCCACAAGTAGAGCGTTATGCATGGTTTATTCCTCGTGCAAAAAGCGGCTATCCGTATATGCAGTTACTAACAAACGAGCGGCCTTTCGAGTTAACGGACGCAGGAAAGGTGTATTGCGGTATCTCTTCGTTTGATAAGTCCGCATGGATGGATGGGCTTCAATGGGTTTCTGCTGCTGATTATGTTGGGCTGAGTTCCAATGCTATACAAGTAAGACCTTCTACTGATAGTGAACATCTGATGCTTAGTCTTTTTAAAACTAACGAGGCGACAGAATACCAGATATGTTTAACCCGGGATATATCCTCTATTGCTATTCGTTATGCTTCTGTAGCTGCTGCTGTTTTGCTAGTATATGTGGACGGTGTACTGCAAACAATGATTGATATGCCACCTACTGGTTCCGATTTGCAGACTTGGGATAATGTAGAGGCTACATTGCCAATAACTAAGGGAAAACATACAGTTAAAATAGAAGTGCATGACGGAATGCTGAATATGGATAGTTTCAAATTCCTGTGATAATGAAAAAGATATTCTTTATAGCATGTGTGCTCTGTGCCGCGGCAATGCAGGCGCAAACAACCGTAGATGATTTTGAGAACTCATCCAAGACATGGAATACCGTTTCCTGTGGCAATGAGATAGTGGACAACCCTCATCAGGACGGGCTGAATCTCAGCTGCAAGTGCTTGCAGATTGTGCGTGCACCTGAGTGTGATAACTGGTCAGGGGCTATTTATACATTGCCGCAAGCCGTGACGGGTTATAAATACGTGCACGCGCTCATGTATCGCAATAACAGCCACAAACCGAACCTGAAAGTGACGGATAATGGCGAAAACCTTGATATAGTACCGGTGAATACTATCGTTGCCAATCAATGGCAGGATGTGGTATTCGATATCAGCGGCAAAGCGCAGGTTGACTACCTGATGTTTATGGCTGACCGTGACGAGATTACAGAAAACGCCGTTGTGCTGATTGATGATGTGCTCTTCTCCAATGATGCCACTCCCCGTACCACTCCTAATACCCAATGTGCTGACGAAGCGGAACCGGAACAGGACGGGGAATATACACTTGTCTGGAACGAGGATTTCACGGATGGAGCATTGGATACCAAAGTGTGGAATATAGAGGTGAACGGCGACGGCGGAGGCAACAACGAGTTGCAGTACTATTGCGAGAAAGGAGTGTCGCTCGGTGTAGAACCGACGACGGGTAAGAAATGTCTCATACTGACGGCTACCAAAGAGGAATACCTTGGCAAGAAATGCACCTCCGGACGCGTGAACACCAAGAACAAGATGACCTATACCTACGGTCGGATTGATGCGCGTATCAAGTTCCCGCAGACAGCCAACGGTCTCTGGCCCGCGTTCTGGCAAATGGGTAATAACTTCGACCAAGTGGGCTGGCCCCGTTGCGGCGAGACGGATATCATCGAAATGGGACACCAGAATGCCTTCTCCAATGGCACACAGGACCGTTTCTTCAATGGTGCGATGCACGTAGGCAGAGCGTGGGACGCTGTATGGCATGACGCGCAGGATGCTACCTGGTCCTATTCACTGCAAGACACCTTCCATATCGTGACGATGATTTGGACTCCCACTTCGATTGACATGTATATGGACAAAGAGGCGCATCCGGAGAACAAGGCTTATTTCCATGCGGACTTAGAGCCGAGCGATGATGCGGACTACAACCGTCAGTTGGTCTTCGGCAAACCGAACTTCATTATCGCCAATCTGGCAGTGGGAGGCGATTTCCCGGGTATCAATAACATAAACAATGTGACGGCTTTGGCGAACGGCCCGCGGGTAATGTATATAGACTGGATTCGCATATACCAGCGCGGTGATGCCAACCAATCCTTTTTCTGCCCGTCGGCATCGGACGAGATAGAGAGTGAGGGAGCACAAGACATAGAGGTAGTCGAAAGTCAAAAGTCAAAAGTCGAAAGCCAGAAGGTGCTCCGTAACGGGCAATTGCTTATCCGCCGCGGAGAGCATGTATATACGATAACCGGACAAATCATACATTAATGAAAAAGACAATCTGTATATTGTCAGCGATAGCAGTATGCACGCTGTATTCTTGCAGTAAGCCGGAATGGGAGATGGTATGGTCCGATGAGTTTGACGGCGAGACCTTAAACACCGCTTATTGGAATGTGGAGGACAATGCCCGCGGCGGAGGCAATGCCGAGTTGCAGTATTATACGCCGAAGAATGTGACGATAGAGAAACACCCCGTCTCCGGCGAGAGTTGCTTGGTACTCAACGCTATCCGTGAGGACTACGGCAACCGTCCGTGTACTTCCGCGCGATTGAACACGCAGGACAAAGTGACGGTGGAGTACGGCAAGGTGGAGGCACGTATCGCTTTCCCTTATACTGCGGACGGGCTATGGCCTGCCTTCTGGATGCTCGGCAATAACCTTGCGCATGATTTGGGAAATAACGACGATGTGGATACCCGCGCTGCCAAGTTGGCGGAGCAGGGGCTGGTCATCTGGCCCAAGTGCGGCGAGATAGATATATGCGAAATGGGACATGTGGATGGTATCAAAGCCGGCACACAGGACCGCTATTTTAACGGAGCATGCCATTGGGGCGAGAGTTTCAATAATGGGGCTTATCCTAACTATGGACAGTTTTGTACCGCCGATTATCCGGTGCAAGGTGACTTCCATTTGTTTACTTTGGAATGGAGCGAGGATAGTATAGCGATGTATCTTGACAAAGACCGTTTCCCGGAAACAGAGCCTTATTTCCAACTGTCCTTGCGCAACAAAGAGGTCAACTCCCCGGGACACTATTTCAACCATCCGTTCTATCTGGTGCTGAATCTCTCGGTAGGCGGTTTCTTCCCCAATATGCCTGCGGCGGAGAAATATCCGGAACTCATCACAGCAGACGACCCCTCCTTCCGGCGCGTAACGGCGTTGCCGGCTGACGGTACACCCGTGAAGATGTATGTGGATTATATCAGGGTGTTTAAGAAAAACCGTTAAATTGTTAAAACGTTAAAATGGTCTCGCCGAGCGAGACGTTAATAGTTAGTTATGAAACTGAGTGTTAAAGAAAAATTTGGTTACAGTCTGGGCGATACCGCATCGCATTTTGTATGGGATTTGGTGGGATTCTGGCTGCTAATCTTTTACACGGACATCTACGGCCTCTCGCCGGCACTGGCGGGCGTGATTATGTTTGTCGGCAGTATATGGGACGCAGTGATGGACCCTGTTGTCGGTATCATCTCCGACCGCACGGAATCCCGCTGGGGCAAGTTCCGTCCGTATCTGCTATTCGGCTCTGTGCCGTATGCTATCCTGGCTGTACTGGCATTCACCACACCGGAGTTCGGCCTGAACGGCAAGTTCGCATATGCGCTCATCACTTGTCTGTTGCTGCGTACCGCCTATGCGTTTGTCAACCTGCCCTATTCATCGCTATCCGCCGTCATGACAGACGACTCGAACGAACGTGCAGGATTGAACACATACCGTTTCATTGCAGCCTATATCGGACAGTTTATCGTTACCGGAGCAGCACTCTATCTCGTCAAATGGCTCGGAGCCATCGGCAACGACGGCGTGGTCAATCAGGCGCAAGGATACCAATATACCGTTGCTCTGTTCGGCGTACTGAGTATTGCTTTCTTCCTCATCGCTTTTGCCACCACCCGCGAGCGTGTGCCGCAGCCTGAGAAACAGGACAGCAATGTGCTCAAGGATTTCAAATACCTGTTCATGAACAAGGCATGGATTGTCCTCACCTGCGTAGGTATCGTGTCATTCATCATGTTCGCTATGCAGAATGCCGCCATCGCCTATTACTTCAAATATTATATCCACAACGCCGAGAATGTGCAGCTGTTCAACGTCTTGGGAACCGTGGCGCTGATAGTCGCGCTGCCCGCCTCCAAACCGCTTGCGAAGCGGTTCGGCAACAAAGCGGTGTACATCATGTCTTCTGTTGTATCGGGTATATTCTTCGCGCTCATCTTTGCAGCCGGAGATAATCTGCCGCTCGTATATACATTTAACATACTGGCTAAAATGGCTTATGCACCGGCAGTGCCGTTGCTCTGGACCATGTTGGCAGACGTGGCGGATTATGGCGAATGGAAGTTCAACCGGCGCACGACGGGCTTGTGCTTCTCGGCCTCCGTCTTGGCGCAGAAACTCGGTTGGGCTATCGGTGCAGCAGCGGCCGGATGGCTGCTGTCGGTAACGCATTTCGTAGCCAACGCCGATGTGCAGTCCGACACCGCCATGATGGGAATACGTCTGCTGGTCAGCGTTATCCCCGGCGTGCTGTATGCCTCTTGCGCTCTCGTCATGATGTTCTATAACCTCGATTCCGCCACAATGGCGCAGATGAAAGACGAACTGGAGAAACGCAGAGAGTCCGCTGCACTCTCTTGACAGGTACGACAAGGGTTCGATAACCACTAAGTATCATTAAGAATCACTAAGAACAACTAACGTTTTATTTTTGAACAGAGCGTTCGAAAAAAAATAAAAACAACGATGGTAAAAGGGCAATTTATAACGATTAACGGCGAGCGTTTTTACGAAATCGCCAATTACAACGAGATGCAGCCCTTCTTCATCTCGCTGGCTTCCGACACGGATTTATGGATGTATCTGGCATCTACGGGCGGATTGACAGCCGGTCGGAGAAATCCGAACGAAGCTCTCTTCCCGTACTATACCGATGACAAGATTACGGAGTCTTACGAACAGACCGGTCCCAAGACACTGATACGGATTAGAGGCAATCAGTTCCAGGAGAACGGAGATTTACTATGGATTCCCTTCTCCGACCTGCAGCAAGATGTATTTGCCGTATCCCGCAAGATAGCCAAGTCAACAGTGGGCAACCGGATAGTGTTCTGCGAAGAGAACCATACACTCAAACTGCGTTTCTCCTATATGTGGGCGCCGGCAGGCGAACACGGATGGGTACGCAGAGCCACATTGGAGAATCTGGGGAACAGGCCTACGGACGTAGAACTTCTGGATGGATTGCAGAATATATTGCCGGCCGGAGTGGAACGCAAGACCCAGAACGAGTTCTCAACCTTGGTGGACGGATACAAAAAGACGGAATTGGTAGAAAATACTTCGCTCGCCTTGTTCCGCATGGAGGCAATTCTGGTGGACCGCGCAGAGCCCTCCGAAAGCCTCCGCTGCAATACTGTATATTGTCTGGGATTGCCACAAAACACAGCCTATTTCGTCAGTTCCAAACCTCTGGCGGCATTCCGTCAAGGCGCGCCCCTAATGCCGGAGACGGAATCGAAAGGTGTTCGCGGTGCCATTCTGGCACACACGTCTTTTACGTTGTCCGCCCGCAGTTCGAGCACGTGGTATAACATAGCCGATGTGTCGGCCGACGCGGTTCAGGTCCGTCATCTGATACATTTCATCGCTCGTCCGGATGCCATCGGAATAATCGAGCAGGCGATGCAACATTCTACGGACACGCTGCGCCGAATAGTTGCACAGAACGACGGTGTACAGCATACGGGCGACGAACATAATGATGCACGCCATTTCGCCAATGTGCTCTTCAATACAATGCGTGGCGGCTACTACCTGGAGTATCCTCCAAAAGATGTACAAAGTACGAAGGCGGATGAGATGAGGCATGAGATGGAGTATCTGCCTCTGACTTTCGGACGCCGTCACGGCGACCCTTCGCGCCCATGGAACCTGTTCGACATCCGCGTGCAGGACGAACAGGGCAAACCGGTGGTCGCTTATCAGGGCAACTGGCGTGATATATTCCAAAACTGGGAGGCTCTCTCGGTTTCCTATCCGCTCTACATCAACCATGTTATTGCCAAATTCCTCAATGCAACCACTGCGGACGGCTACAACCCCTATCGCATTACGGACAAAGGAATAGACTGGGAAGTGATTGAACCCGAGAACCCGTGGTCGAATATTGGTTACTGGGGTGACCACCAGATAATCTATCTGCTCAAATTGCTGGAGCTGAGTTATAATCATAATCCCGAGCAACTGAGAGTCTTGCTCAACAGCCGTATATTCGCTTTTGCAAACGTACCATACCGTTTGAAATCATACCGCGAGATAGTAGCAGACCCGAAGAACTCAATCCGGTTTGACCAAGAGGCGCATAACCGTGCAATGGAGCTGGCCGCGGAAATGGGTGCGGACGGCAAATTGGTGCTGGACGGGAACAATCAGGTGCGTATGACCACCATGGCCGATAAGTTGCTGATTACATTACTGGCCAAGCTGAGCAATTTTATTCCGTCTGCCGGTATATGGATGAACACACTCCGTCCCGAATGGAACGATGCGAACAATGCATTGGTGGGCTATGGCGCCTCGATGGTAACATTGTGCTATATGCGGCGTTATGTGGCCTTCATGCAGCGTTTTGTTGACTCCGATATCACTATCGGTTCGGAAACTGCTGTGCTGCTCCGTGCTATTCACAAGGCATTGCAATGCAGCGGCAGCCGCCAATATATTGATACGGCAGGTCTCGCCGGTGAACAATACCGCAATACGGTATATGCCGGATTGAGCGGCCGGCAAGAGACGGTTGCCCTGGCTGAGATGCAATCCTTCTTTGCCGATGCATTGGCGCGCATGGATGAATCGATCCGGGCTAACAAACGCGCCGACGGGCTGTACGAGGCATATAACCTCATCCGCTTTACGGACAATGATATAGAAATCAGTCATCTCTATGAGATGCTGGAGGGACAGGTAGCCGTACTCTCATCCGGACTATTGAGCGGAGAAGAGGCGGCAGACCTCCTGGATGCTATGCGCGCTTCGGCGCTCTATCGCGAGGATCAGCGGAGTTATATGTTGTACCCGAATCGCAGAAGACCTTCGTTCCTGGAGATGAACAACCTTCCTGAAGAAGCGAAATCGCTGCCGGTGGTACAGAAATATCTCGGAACGATTTTGAAACAAGACTGCGACGGCGGCATCCATTTCGATGCGCAATACCGCAATGCCAATAACTTACCGGAAGAGCTGAAGGACCTGTATGAGTCGGTCTTCCATCACCACGCGTTCACCGGTCGTTCCGGCACGTTCTATAAGTACGAAGGCCTCGGCTGTATCTATTGGCATATGGTTTCCAAACTGCTGCTGGCTGTCGGCGAGACAATCCAATCCTTTACAGCAACGCAGTCTTGCAGCCCTGCGGTCATGTCGCGCCTGACGCAGCATTACAATGCTATCCGCGAAGGATTGGGGAATCACAAGCAGCCGAACGAGTATGGTTCGTTCCCCTTTGACCCCTATTCGCACACTCCGTCCATGGCGGGTGTACAACAACCCGGTATGACCGGACAGGTCAAAGAGGATATCCTCTCGCGTTTCTTTGAATTGGGAGTATCTGTTCGCGACGGACAGATTACATTTGCTCCTACCATGCTCTCCGAGACCGATTTCAAGGATGGCGAGTTGCGCTTCACATATTGTGGTACGGAGGTGATTTATAAAAAAGAACAATCAAAGGTAAACGGTGAAAGTACAAAGGGCCTCACGTTAACCAAAGAACAAAGCGAACATATCTTTGCCCGTGATGGCGAAATCAAACAAATAACAGTAGAGTTATGAAAAAGTTGATGATTGGAATATTGGGTGGCGTACTCATCTGCTCGTGTACGGCCCGTGTGCCGTCAACCCATGTGTGGCTGACCAGCGAAGCAGGCGACAAATGCGCTGAGAAAGAAGCCGTGGTGTTCAAGAAAGGTCAAGCTGCTGACGCAGTGGTGATTGATCCTGCCACTACTCGCCAGACCATCGACGGTTTCGGCGGTTCGCTCACCGAGAGTTCTGCTTTTGTGCTGGCATGCCTGCCTGTAGAGAAACGCCAGGCGGTGTTGGAGGAATTGTACGGCGAGACAGGGGCGAACTTCTCCATGTCCCGCACCCAAATAGGCGCATCGGATTTTTCCGTTGAGGGCAAATACTCCTTGGCGGAAGAGGACGGAGATACAGCATTGCACTCTTTCTCGCTTGACCGTGACAAAGAGGGGTTCGCAAAGACCGTGTACCCGCAGATAAAAGACGAACAGTACGATTTGTACCACCTGATGAAGGATGTCTACGCTATCAAACAGGCGCAGGCAGACAAAACCTATCGTATCATTGCCAACACATGGACTGCGCCGGCATGGATGAAGGAAAACAAGAAGTACTACGAGCGCGAGAACGGTTTTCATCGCGGCGGTGCGTTACTGCCGGAGTATTATCAGGCATATGCAAACTATCTGGCCCGGTACATTGAGGCATGGCGCGCCGAGGGACTGGAAATCTGGGGAGTCACTCCTGTCAACGAGCCCATGGGTAATGACGGGGGCTGGGAATCAATGGATTTCTCTCCGGCGGTAGAGACCGAGTTTATCGCTAAATATCTGGGCCCTGTCTTGCAACGCCTGGATGGTCAAATGGTACATATCTTCGGTTTCGACCAGAATATCTTTGAGATGGGCCCCTATACCGCGGCTATTTACGGAGATAGTTTGGCCGGTGCATACACCACCGGTATGGCGGTTCATTGGTACGGCTCCACCATCGACTGTTTTCCGGAAGTGCTGGACAGCGTGCATGCGCTCTATCCCGATAAGACTATCCTGCATACCGAGGGGTGTATCGACAATCTCGGTTGCGAGCCGTGGGACGGAGTCACCGACCCCGTGGGCTTCAAAGAGTCCGGTTGGTTTAATAATGATGCCTTCTGGTGGAATCCGGTTGCTACCGACTGGGCTTACTCCACGCGTTGGGCGGGAGAAACGCATCCTAAATATGCGCCTGTCCATCGCTATGCACGCTATATTATTGAGGGCATGAACCATTGGCTGACCGGATTTATCGATTGGAATATCGTATTGGATTCTATAGGCGGACCGAATCACGTGAATAATTTTGCCGGAGCACCGGTAATGGTGGATTATCAGAATGACATAGTCTATTATACTCCTTATTACTATGTCCTGAAGCAATTCAGCCGTTCGATGCGTCCGGGCGACAAAGTGTTGAGTTGTCAGCCTTCCGCAAGACCTGATATGAATCAGATTTTCGTATGCGCTACGCTCAACGAAGAGGGGTGCATCGCCGTCAATATCCTCAATACGGGAGATGCCGTCGCTTTCCCCTTGCAAATAGGTGAATACGTAGCGCAAGTGGCTATGCCGGCCAATAGTGTAGAGACTATCGTTGTCAGATTATGAGAAACTGCCGCTTACTTATTTTGTTTTCTCTCCTTCTGGTGCAGATGGGCGCGGGCTTGCTTGCCCAGACTCCTGTGCCTTTAGGCGCCGGTTCGTATGCCTCTTTTGCCCCTTTGTCCGAAAGCCGTTCCTCTTTGCACGATGGCTGCCAGGCATACCAGACAGAGCACCGCAGACTCTATCTGCCGGATTCGCTTCTGGCTCGTTTGGCTCCTGCCAATGGTTCGCGCGAAGGCTCTCTGGCTTTGCCGTCGAACGACTGGTGGACCTATGCTTTGGTAAATACATGGACCGGTAAATTGTGGTTCTACCCCGGTTGGGCGGAAGCCAAAGACGGTGAACTGACGATTGGTTATCCGTCCTATTGGGAACCTACAGGCTGTGAGGTCAAGTGGGATACACCTCTGGCCGTTTCTTTCACTCGTACAACTACCGGTAAGAAAGCGATGTTTCAGGAAACGCTTGTGGATAACTGGTCGAATTTTATGATGTCGTTCGTTATGCAGGACGGCGAAGACTGGGTGCGCGTGACTTGCATGCAGGGTTCGCCGCTCGTGTGGATAGAGACAAACGGAATTACGGCTCAGGTAACGAATCCCAATATGGCTCGTTATGCGGTGTTCTCCAGTCCTGAGATAACGACCATAGCGCTGCTGACCAACGGACTGGATGCCGCCCGGGCAGAAGCGTTCGCACGTCGCATCCCTCGCCGTACAAGGCTGGATTATACCGTTGATATGGAGCGGTCGCAACTGACTACTACTTTCCGCATCTATACAAGTGACCAAATGGTAAATGACCAGATGGTAAATGTCTTGATGGCTTTCCTGCCGCATCATTACTATAGCAACGAGGGGCAAAATGACCCAATGGCAGATGGACCTGTTTATATGTCTCCGCGCGGAGAGATGCGTTTGGCGGAAGGCAATGATTTCTCGTTCATCTATCCGATAGACGGTTTTCTGCCTTTCTTCCCTGCTCCTCAGGAGTGGAAAGAGGGCTTCTCCCGCAATCGCATGCTGGCCCTGGAGGCTGATTATGCCGTGCGCGGCACTTTCGGTGCGGATACCTATTGGGGTGGGAAAGGACTTACCCAGATGATGCACTATATGACCTTTGCGCTCCAGATGGGTGATACGGCGACATACCTTCTCGCGAAAAAGAGGCTCCGCGCTACGCTCGAAGACTGGTATACTTATACACCCGGCGAGCAGAACCGCTATTTTGCCCGTTTCCCACGCTGGGGAGCCATGGTTGGCTTCGATACATCGTATGATTCCGAGACCTTCAACGACCATCATTTCCACTATGGTTATTTTATCTATGCCTCGGCCGTGCTTTGTATGCTGGATGCGGATTTCAAGGACAAGTACGGAGCCATGGCGCGTGAGGTGGCGCTCGATTATGCCTGTTGGCTTAGGGACAGCAACCGCTATCCGCTTTTCCGCACCTTCAATCCTTATTGCGGACATTCGTTTGCCGGCGGTATGGGCAATGGCGGCAATGGCAACGGTCAGGAGTCGTCCTCCGAAGCGATGCAGTCGTGGGGCGGCATTTGGCTGATGGGAGAAGCATTAGGCGATCGGGCAATGCGCGATGCCGGTATCTTCGGCTATACCGTCGAAGCGAAAGCAACAGCGGAATATTGGTTTGACCGGAAACGGCGGAATATCGATTATACGAAATATACCCATCCCTATTGCTGCAATCTGACGATGCAGGGTGTCGGTTGGTGGACTTGGTTCAGCGGTGACCCCGTTTGGATGCATTCTATCCAGTGGCTGCCCACGTCGCCGATACTGACCAATTATTTCTCCCGTGACTTGGCTTTTGCCCGATGGGACTACACGGAGATGTATTCTCATAAGGAAGTGGGAGACTACGAAGCTGCCACCGGCGGCTTGGGCGACGAATCGGGACTTGGCAATGTGTGCCTGTCTTATCTGGCGCTCTTCGATGCCGATTCGGCGGCGCATGTATGGGAGCGGATGGATGCGATGGGCAAAACGTTGGCTAAGAATCCGGATACGGGAGGTATCACCTATTGGCTCGCCCATAGTCATCGTTCCTTAGGCGAGAAACGATTCGATATCCATGCCAATCATCCTATGGCGTGTGCCTATACAGATACCCTGACCGGTGTGAGTACATACGCGGCATACAATGCCTCGTCTGCTCCCGTAACGGTGCATTTCTTCGGCGCGAAAGATACGACTTTCTCTGTGCCGGCAAACAGTCTGAAGGTGACAACCGATGATGGCCGTCCGGCATCGGTCTATACAGCGATAGAGGAACAGAAAGAGACCGTTGTTCCTGACCCTTTGGCATGGGAACTGCCCTATCCGAATCTGGCGCTGCATAAACCCGTATCCGTCTCTTCGGAGGAGAACGCGGGCTGTCTGGCGGTAAACCTCACGGACGGCAAGACAGACACACGTTGGGGCTCGGCCCACCATGACAACGAGTGGGCGATGGTTGACCTGGGCGAACAATGCTATATCGACCATCTCATACTGCGATGGGAAGCAGCCTATGCTTCTGAATACGAACTGGCGCTGAGCGATGATGCCACTACTTGGCGAAGCATCACTCTGAGTTCCGCAGGAGGTGTGGAGAGAGTGCCAATCTCAGACCTCAAATCTCAATTCTCTGATTCGTCTCGGGGAAGGTATATCCGTATCACAGGTGTTGAACGCGCTACTACATATGGCACCTCTCTCTATGAGCTGGAGGCGTACGGGCGCCCGTTGACAGGCGACCCGACCAAGATATTCGCGATCGCCCTGTCGGCTTCTGATAGCGTTCTTTATCAGGGCCAAAGCACTACACTTACCACCACCGCCTACAGCTACAACGGGGATGTGATGTCTGTGGTGAGCGAGAAAATAACCTATCCGGATTATGGCATTTACACCGTAACGCGCAGCGTAGAGGATTGCACGGCATCCTTGACAATCGTGGTGCTGGAAACAGAGCAGGCTTCGTCCGTCAAGGTAGTGCCGGAAGAGGTGACATTGCCGCTGGGAGATACACAAATCTTCGATATACGGATTGTAAACCAGTTTGGCGAGCAAGTGGATGGCTGCTCGGAATCTTTCCGTGCCACACAGTCGGGAGACACACTGCTTGCTTTTGATTGTTATGAGATGGCGGCTACTGCGCTCGTACATGTGAAACCGTACGACGAAGTCAATCTTGCGCTCGGCAAACCCGCTTCCGCCTCCGGAGCGGAAGGGGATGGCACCTCTGCTGGAAAGGCTGTCGATGGTAATATGGAGACCCGTTGGTCCAGCCGGTTTATGGATAACGAGTGGATTGCGATAGATTTGCAGGAATGTTATCAGCTGACATCCGTCAAACTGTATTGGGAGAATGCGTATGCAACGGCGTATGATATTGAGGGTAGCGATGACGGAGAGGATTATCACCTGCTCAAATCTGTCACCAATGCCAAAGGTGGCGTCCAGACGGTGGATCTGCAGGATGGCGGAGAAGCCGCCAAGGTACGCTTTGTCCGTGTTCTGTGCAAGACCCGTAATACGGGCTATGGCTCGTCGTTATGGGAAATAGAGGTATATGGCGCAGGGCGGTGTGATAGTCCGGCGACGGCTATCGGAGAAACAGAGATAAAATCTAAAATGTCAAATCTCAAATACATCAAAGATGGACAGTTGTATATTTCGCACGACGGCGTTGTCTATACTGTTGGTGGCATTGTTTTCATGCGCACCCAAAAGTGACGAAGACCGTTTCATAGATGACCTTCTGGCACGTATGACCATAGAGGAGAAGATTGGGCAGATGAACCAGCTCGACCCCTCGTGGAACGCAGAGGAGAAAGAGGCTCTGATTCGTGAGGGCAGGGTGGGCTCTGTCTTCAATATCGTCGGAGCCAAAGAAGTCAACCGGCTGCAACGTATGGCTGTCGAGGAGACCAGACTGGGTATCCCGCTTATTGCCGCGCGCGATGTGATACATGGTTTCAATACCATCTATCCGATTCCTTTGGCGCAAGGCGCTACATGGAATCCCGCGCTGGTGGAGCAGGCTGCACGGCTGACGGCACGCGAGGCTTATGGGGCAGGCATCCGCTGGGCTTTCTCGCCTATGGTGGACGTGGCGCACGACCCGCGGTGGGGACGCGTGGCTGAAGGCTATGGCGAGGATACATACCTCGCTTCTGTGATGGCTGCGGCTGTCGTCCGCGGATACCAAAATGACCAAATGGTAAATGGTAAAATGCAAAAATGCCTTGCTGCCTGTGTCAAACATTTTGCCGGCTACTCGGCCTCCGAGGGAGGACGGGACTATAACACCACTTGGATTCCCGAGACGCAACTGCGCGACGTCTACCTGCCTCCCTTCAAGGCGGCATTGGATGCCGGAGCGATGAGTGTCATGTGCTCGTTCAACGACCTGAACGGACTGCCCTCTTCCGCCAATCCGCACCTGAATATCGATATCCTGCGCCATGAGTGGGGCTCCGATGCGTTGCTTGTCAGCGATTGGGGTAGCGGTTCCGACCTGGTGCCGCACGGGTTGGTTGCGGACAAGAAGGAAGCCGCTTTGCGCTGCATCAACGCCCGCATGGAAATGGATATGCAGGGCAATATCTATACCGATTATCTGCAGCAGTTGTTGGAGGAAGGCAAGGTGAAGGAATCGCAGATTGACGAATGTGTGCGTTCAATCCTGCGGATGAAATACCGGTTGGGTTTGTTTGATCATCCCTATGTGCCGGAGGATCAACCGATGGTCTATTCGTCCCGGGAATTGGCGGTAGTAACACGTACAGCCGAGGAGAGTGCTGTCCTGCTCAAGAACGACGGCGTCCTGCCTCTTTCTGTCAGCAAAACGCTACATGACCAAACGCTACATGACCAAATGGTAAATATATTAATCTGTGGTCCTCTGGCTGATCAGCCTAAAGAGCAGTTGGGCACGTGGGTCTTTGACGGCCTTCCCGAGCGCTCGGTAACACCCCTGATGGCTTTCAGTGAATGGGCGGACAGTATCAACGATATGTCTCCTCTCGCGCCGAACCGTCCGCCGGTCACGCTGCTCTATGAACCGGGACTGACCTATAGCCGCGACCGCAACAGGGAGGGGATCGCTCGGGCTGTAGCTGCGGCCCGCAAGGCGGATATAATCCTCTATTTCTGCGGCGAAGAAGCTATATTGTCCGGTGAAGCGCGTTGCCGTGCCGACTTGGATTTGCCCGGCTCGCAATGCGAGATGATGGATGCATTGGCTGCTACCGGCAAACCGGTGGTAATGATTGTTATGGCGGGGCGTCCGCTTACTATCGGCGCACAGGCCGAACAGGCTGCTGCGGTGCTCTATGCACTGCATGGCGGCACCATGGCCGGCACTGCACTATGCCGCCTGCTGACAGGCCGGGCCGTACCGTCCGGCAAGACGACGATGACTTTCCCGAAGATGGTGGGACAGATACCTCTCTATTACAACCGCCACAATACCGGACGGCCGTCTTATGACCCGCCGATGCTCATCGATTCTATTCCTATCGGATGTCCCCAGTTCTCTATCGGTCAGTCGTCCTATTGGCTGGAGACGCCTACCGAACCGCTCTATCCGTTCGGTTACGGACTCAGCTATACCACCTTCGAATACGGCGAACCCGAAATGGAGCAGACGCAAGACACTTTGTTCGTATCCTGCGCGGTAACCAACACAGGCCGTTATGATGCTTATGAAGTGGTGCAACTCTATACCCGCCAGTTGTCCGGCGATTTAGTCCGTCCGCTCAAGGAACTGAAGGGCTTCGAAAAAGTCTTTATTCCAGCCGGTGAGACCCGGACGGTTCGTTTTGACCTCAACCGAGGACAACTCGGCTATTGGCACGAGCAGAAACGCGATTGCGAAAGCCGTGTGTGGTTCGCGACCGACCCTGCTGAATACGAAATATGGGTAGCGCCCGATAGCCGGTGCACTACCCATTCTGTGCGTTTCTCTATTGAGAAATAATCTGCTTATTTCTTGCAATTACCTTCGCAGGTGATGTATTTGTAACAGAGTCCTGCCAATGCAGCACCTACCAGCGGAGCTACGATGAAGAGCCACAACTGCGGCAATGCCAATGCGTTCTCCGAGAAGATTGCCTGCGAGATAGAGCGGGCGGGGTTGACCGATGTGTTGGTCAACGGAATAGAAATCAGGTGAATCAGCGTCAGTGTCAGACCGATAGCCAGACCGCCGAACGCACCATTGCCGTGCTTCGAATCGGTTACACCCAGGATGACCATCAGGAATACGAAGGTCAGCACACACTCGGTAGCGAATGCACCCCATACATTGGTCTGCAGGTAACCGGCAGCTACGTCTTCTGCACCGAAGAAATCGCCGTAACCGTTAGCGGCAAACGTACCAATCTCCATACCGGCCGACTTGGCAATACCGAACAGAATGGCAGCGGCTGCGATAGCACCCAGGATCTGTGCGCACCAGTACCACAACATCTCTTTGGCACTCATACGGCCGTTGACAAAAACACCCAGACTGACAGCCGGATTCAGGTGAGCACCGCTGATATGGCCGATGCCGTAGGCTGCGGCTACGATGGTCAAACCGAAAGCCAAAGCTACACCCAGAAATCCTACATGTCCAAACAGTGCGGTTCCGCAACCGCCCAGTACCAATACTGCGGTTCCGAAGAACTCGGCAGCAAACTTGTTACATAGTTTCATTTTGTTTTGTTTTTTTAGTTTGTTGATATATAAGTCCTAATAGGGCTATTGTCGCTATTATGCTGATGACACCTGTCCACCACGTGTCTCCTGTACCTATGGTGTCCATCATGCTTGTCTCGTCGGGCGCAGATGCGGTCCGCTGTGTGATATAATATGCCATTACGGCCATGCCGTTGTTGGTGAAATGCATCAGTATGGGCACCCACAGATTGCCGGTCCATACCAGCGCATAGCCGAACATCGCGCCCAGCAACATCCGGGGTATAAAACCGTAGAATTGCATGTGAATGGCCGAGAAGATAAAGGCGCTTAGCCATATAGCGATGTGCACTCTCGCACCTGTTCCGGGATGGTTGTCTCCGGCTATAATCTGTTGCAGCGTGCCGCGGAAACAGGTTTCTTCGGCAAGGGCGGGCAGCAGTGCCATCAGCCCGATGTTGATGAGCAGAATCCATATGTTGTCGGCTTGCAAGAAACGCTCGGTCAGCGCAGCGGCTGCCTCTTCTTGCTGACGCAGGATTTGTTCGATGAAATCGAGACTTTCCGGCAGTTGTATGCGGCTGTTCAGGTCTGCAAGCAGATTGATGGCCGGTATGGCGCATAGCATCACCGCTATCGCTGATAATGCCGTCAGCCACGAGACGGAACGGTCCATCTTAAGCCATCTGAAGGGTTTGTGGTCCTCGCTCCAGAACCATGCACCGAGTATGCCCGGCAGCAGAAAAGTGGCAACCGTCTGCATAAACTGCAACCACTTCAGCGAAACGGTAGACTGGCTCCCTCCGGAGACAGCCAGCCAGAGCCCCATTGCTATGACTGTCAGCAGGGCCATTATTCCCAACCAGACCAATATACGTGTCAGTCCCTGTTTCATTCTTTTATAAAAACCAATCACCAATCACCAATCACCCGGAACGTCCTTCCGCTTTCGGAATGGAGAAGCCAATTGACTTTTGGCTTCGAACGGCAGGAGCCGCGGGGAGCGTCGCTCCAACCAGACATGGCCTCCGCCGAGAAAGGAATAAAAACCAATAACCATTAACCTTTAACCTTTAACCTTTAACCTTTAACCTATAACCATTAACCTTTACCTAACAACCTCTCCACCACTTCCGGCACACCTATGGTAGCCGGCTTGCGTATATGGGTGATATGGTCTGCCCAGTTGCCGAACTCGGGCTGTCCGGGGTCGACAAAATAGATAGGAATGCCCGGTCGTGTGTAATGGAGCAGCGAAGCGGCGGGATAGACATTCAGACTGGTGCCCACCACCAGCATGATATCCGCTGTGGCGGCCACACGGCATGCTTCTTCAAAATAGGGTACGCCTTCTCCGAAAAATACGATATACGGCCTCAGCAGCGAACCGTCCGGATGGCGGTCGCCGTAGTGTTGCTCCCATCCCTCCAGTGGTACAGTGGCTGTCTCGTTGAGGGATGAACGCAGTTTGCGTATCTCGCCGTGCAGGTGTATCACATCTTTGGCGCCGGCGCGTTCGTGCAGGTCATCGATGTTCTGTGTGATGATACGTGTCTCCGGCATCGCCTCCTGCAACCGCGCAATGGCTATGTGCGCCGCGTTGGGTTGCGCCGCCAGCGTGTCACGACGCCGGTCGTTGTAGAATTTGACGCAGAGTTGGGGATTTGTCAGCCATGCCTCGTGGGTGCAGACATCCTCTACACGGTAATGTTCCCATAGCCCGTCGCTGTCGCGGAAGGTCCCCAAACCGCTCTCGGCGCTCACACCGGCACCGGTGAATACTACAATTTTAGCCATACTTCTCCGTATTTTGAGTGCAAAGGTAGTGAATTTTACCGAATTATGCAAACTTTTTAGGCTTTTTAGGTGTTTTTTGCAATGTATAATTATCAAAAATCAACAAAATCCTAACAAAATGTCATATTTTTTTTAAATTTTAAAAAAAAGTAGTAACTTTGCGCCGCAATTTATGTGTTGTCGGGAAATTAACTAACTACGTGATATGAAAAAACTCTTTGTTAAACTAACAGTACTGATGTTCGGCTTGTTGGCCGGGACGGCTGCTTCCTGGGGGCAGGAACAAAAGATTTTCCTTGGTGCACTTCAGGCGCAAACGGCTGCAACTTCTACTGGTTCCGGTCAAGTGGAATTGACATTGTTGGACCTTTCCGGTAAGCCGATGGAGAATCCTATTTTTGTCGGCTCGAGCGGTTTGAATGCAACGAATCCTGCCGGTCCTGCTGCTACAGCGCAGATGATAGGTGCTTCTCTGTTTGCTATGGATGGAATAGAGACCCCGGTAGAGGTATCTGGGGCAGGCGAACAGATATACATGACTTCGTATCTGTATTTTCATGCCGCTGCCGTACCGGACAATGGTTCTTATCTGGCAGATTGGACATTCTCTGACCCGTCCATAACACGTATTGATACGCTAATGGGCAATGGTGTGGATATTCCGTTATTGGATTATTGTTTCAAACTGCTGCCGGATTCCAATAACAATACGACCTATCCTTCGGGAAATATTGCTGCGGTAGCTACTGCTGTCTCTGCAGCGCCGAATAATATCTATGCCGTCTTCAAACAATATCTTCTCTCTAATCCGCAAGTGACGAATGGATCATTGGATGCTGAAGCCGGGAATACTGCGAATTTGCAAGTAGTTGTGGATGTAGAAGGAGATATCACTACTTTGGATGACGATATGTCGGATTTTGGGACGACTCTCTTTACGAATAATGAGAATGGTCAATGGGCGATTGATATGGCATCGGCGACCAAGGCTGTTCTCTCTGCACAAAAAGCCCGTATTACTATTCCTGTGGTGTTTACTGCTCAATCGGGCATTATAGCGGGAGAGTACAGAACAACCATGACATTGAGAATGGCAGGAACAAACCCCTCCACGCTCAATATCTCGTTGACGGTTAATGCACTTGACCCGGCGCGTCCGGAGGCAGTCTTGTTCAGCGGAAAAGACGAAAAGGAGTCAGGGACTTTGGCTAACCTATTGGCGAAGGTCGGAAACTATGACAATCCGATTATCAAGTTAAATAAGAATTGTTCCGGTTTTGAGTTGACGAGTCAAGTCTTCACTTTGGACTTAAATGGTAACAACATTGATGGAGTTACTGTTTCTGGTGGAGAACTGACGATTGCGTATAGCAAGTATGGCGGCCGGATAAGCAATACTATTACCGTCAATGCCGGAAAACTGATACTGAATGGAGGTGAGATAGAAGCTGCCACGGGTGTGATAGTCAAATCCGGTGCTACGCTGGAGCAGAACGGTGCTGTTATCAGTGCAACCGGAATTGGTATAGAGAATGCCGGAACGACGGTTGTTTCCGAGGGTGAAACCAATGGTCTCTTTGCCATCAAGAGTACAGGCGAATTGACAGTCAAAGGAGGAAAAATAACAGCTAGTTTGGCTGGGGGATATGCGATATGGGTTGACGCTGGTACAGCTACTGTTCAAAAGGGTACTATCTCTGGCGATGCGTATGGTATCTATACCAAGGCTACCACTACTACCGAAAAACTTGCTGCTATTTATGGCGGAACCAATGCCGTATATGTAGCAGCAGGTACCACCACTCTCAATAATGGTAAGTTTGATGGCGGCGATAAGCCATTAGCGAAGCAGAAAGAGGGTACACTCAATCTGGTCTCCGGCTATTTCAAGACCAAGGTTCTCGGTGTGGATGTTCCTGTTGGTAAGAAACTGATGAACGTGTCGGCCGGTACGGAGTACAATGCCGGATATATTTACTATGTGGGTGATGACGAGACTGCTCAGTTGAGTGGTGTGGGTGTCTGCCGCATAGGCACAACTCCGTATGCTACTCTGGAGGATGCATTGGCTTATGCCAACAATAATCCGAGCAAAGAGGTTGTTATCGTAATGCTCAATGATTATGTGCTTCCGGCGGGGTATTATACGCTTCCGGCGAAAGCAACGCTGGTTGTGCCGATGAGTGATTCACAAACCAAAGAGGTAAACCAGTTCGCTCCGCGCGTGTCCTTCCATGATATGGATAGGTCTCACCCGTATGTGCAGCCTACAGAGTTCCGACGTCTGACTTTCGCAAATGGTGTCAACATGGAGGTGCATGGCGCGATTGAAGTGACATGTTCACAATTCGCCAGCAACGAGGCTTATACCGGTCAACCTTACGGACCTTATGGTCATTTGGTAATGGAGGCGGGTAGCCATATGACGCTTCAGAGCGGTTCTGAACTCCGTGTATGGGGATATATGACCGGAGCCGGTGAGACGGACGCACGACGTAACTCTACGGTCCGCGAGATGTTCCAGATGGGCGACTGGAAAGGCGCATTGACATCTGTCCGTATCACGGGAATGTATCCTGCAGTGGGAGATGATAGCGACAAGAAAATTTTCCCTGTATCGCAATATTTCATCCAGAATATTGAAGCACCTATCAAATATCATCCGGGTGCTGTCCTTTCTACATCGGCTACAGTAGCAGAAGGATTGTTAGGCGCTTTGGCTGTAACGATGGCTGCTACGGATATCAAGGTGATTGGCGTAGCCAGTCGTGATGCCGCTATCTTCCTGATGGATGAGAAAGCGGACGCAGAGAATACGTGGGTGCGTAAATGGTATGATGCAGAGAATGATATCCAAGTCTATGATGTCAATAGTGCCGCGCACATCGGTTCAATGGTGTTGGATATGGGTGAATTGTCAATGGCTGGTATAGGTACTATCCCTATTCGCCTCAACTCAGCTATGTTCGACCTGCCGATTACTACCAATATGAAGATTCATTTGCTCAGCGGCAATATGGATTTCCAGCAGAACACCAGTCTGCTGCCGGGGGCAGAGGTCGAGGTGGATAAGGAGTCTAAAGTCAGTGTAGCTAAATCCGCGGGCGATCCCGAACATACTGGGGCATTGTATGTATACGACGCTGATGATTGGGGAAAATACGCTTATGGTAATTCATATGAGGAGGGAACATACAAAGCATATACCAAGGTGGTTCGTTATGCTCCGAGTTGGGGCGGTAGACCGACCAAACGCGATGAGCAGACATGTCCTCCGGATGCAGCAATCAATGTACATGGTACGTTCGAGACATCTGCGGGATACGTATATACTTCCGCGCACGGAGCAAACATATTCTCATCCAACGAGGATGCAGGCACCTTTATCTTCAATCAGGATGCTTCTTCTGCAGGAACAAGGACTGTATACCAGGTAGAAGGGTCTGGTACATACCGTGACCAAGAGTTTACTTCCGCAGCACTGAAGAACGAAGACGGCAGCCATGAGAATACAGAGACTGCACAACAGGATGATGCCTACTGCTATCGTGATTATCAATGGACAATCATGAAAGTGGACGAGGATAATCCCTGCTTCATGGTGGATAACCACGGTACTTTCTATGCGAAACCGCAAGATTATGTAGCGGTGGTGGCTACCAAGGATGAGTATGGAGAAATTATTGGCAACGATGATTATACGTATAGCGATGCTAATGGTGACGGACGTTTGTTCATTTTGATGCAAGATCAGTGCCAATGGTGGGAAGTGGAGAAGAAAGATAACCTCTACCATTGTCTGCACCCGAATAATGACACTTATTACTACTGGGGTCTAGACGAAACGACACTCATGGAAGGTTGGATGGAGAAGAAGTTTACCATCACATGGCTCAACTGGGATAGCACGGAGATTAAAACGTATGACCACAATTTTGACCCGGCTCCTGAAATCAAATACGAAGTACCTTATGGCACCCAGGCCGAGTATCTGGGCTCCAACCCGACGCGTGAACCGGATATCGACTATACCTACGATTTCACAGGCTGGGCACCTGCGCTGGGCAAGGTGACAAGCGATGTGACCTATACGGCTACGTACGCTAAGAAGGAACGCAAATACACCATCATCTTCCGCGAGGAAGGTGGCGTGGAGATTGAGCGTCAGTTCTTGACCCACAACGCGGTGCCTGTCTGCGAGAATATGCCTACCAAGGCTGGTCATTATCTGGAATGGCAACCTGCCATAGCTGCTGTCTCGGGTGATGCCACCTATACGGCTCATTGGTTGGAAGAAAAACCCGACGAATGGGATGTTACTTTCCTCAATAATGCCGGTGACACTTTGCAGGCTACCCAAAAGGTGAGTGTGGAAGCCAATCCTGTCTACAGCGGTTCTACTCCCGCCAAGGAGAATGCCGACCATACACCCTATACCAGTGCCGAGTATGATTGCACATTCTGGGGCTGGAACGTAGTGGTGGACGGAGCTATACAAACATACGCAGCCGGCGCGCTTCTGCCCAAACCGACAGACAATATGACTTTCACGGCGGTATATACGATGTCCGAGAAGACCTACAACATCACCTTCCTTGATGAGAACGGCGACGAGATTGAGACCAATACCTACCATTATGGCGAGACCCCTGTATGCTCCGATACGCCTACCAAGGAACCGGATGCGCAGAATACCTACCTCTTCGCATGGGACCCGCAGATACAGACTGTCATGGGGGACAAGACCTATCAGGCTACCTTCACTCCGCAGACCAATAAATACACGGTCACACTGCGCAGCAACAACTCTGCTGTGTGCACGTTTACGGGTGCCGGTATATACGACTATGACGATGCCAATCCGGTAACGATAGGAATCACGCTTAACGACCCATCCTATGTCTTCTCCGGTTGGCAGGAACTGGGTGGCGATACACGAACCTCTATTGATACGTTGGTCACAAGTGATATCACGCTCACGGCTATCGTTACTAAGCCTTCGCTTCCCGATTTGGTATTGGATGGTGATGATGCACAGACGATAACTGTTGCCACAGAGATTCAGGACCTTGTGCTCACCTCCACTGGTCTGACCAGTAGCCAACTCAAGGGGGCCGCTAATTTGAAATTGTGGGGGGATGCCTATTTCGAACTTATCCAATCCATCAACGGTCGCCAGTGGTACGCGGTGGCTGTACCTTGGCCTGTGGATGCCGCTACGGGTATCTTCGATGCAGCGGACAACCATTTGACCTTGGGTACCGACTTCGACCTCATTACCTTCAATAGCGCGGCGCACGCTGCGGGACTCGAGAACCGCGACTGCTGGAGCTATCTGGAGTACCAGGCCGACAAGACCATGCAGCCCGGTAAACTCTATATGATTTATTTCGCGGCTAACCAGACCAAAATCCGCTTCCAAAAGAAAGCCAAGGCGGCGTTGCTCACCGAGCGTGTCAACGTACAGACCTATCCGTCTGCTGTCGATGCGCAGCATGCCAACTGGAACGCGATTGCCAACCCCTCGCTTTATTACGCTTATCTCAACGAGGGCGGCACGCATATCGGCCAGCTCTACAACCCGGGCGCGGATGACTATACCGAAATCGACCTCAGCTCTCAATCGCTGATTGTGGGTCAGCCGGTATTCGTCCAGGCGCCTGCGGCGAAGACTATCGTGGCGTACGACAACAACACGTCCTATGCTTCCCATGCGCCGCGCCGTATGCCGGCTGCGGCTGCCGAAGAGGCCTTCTATACCGTCGAAATCAGCCGCGACGGCATGCTCAACGGACGACTCTTCGTTGCTGCTGCCGAGGAGAAGGCGGATACCTATACCATCGGCGAGGATGTGATGAAGATGGGCGTCAGCGCACGCAAGGCGCAGATGTGGATTGAGCGCTACGGTGTTCGCCTCTGTATGAACACTGCCGCCTTCGCCGATGACCGTGCCGAGTATCCGCTCGCTATCTATGCTCCTGTTGCCGGAGAATATACTATCGCTGCACCCGCTGCGGAGACTTCCGCTACGGCGCTCTATCTCACCTGTGACGGCGAGGCCATCTGGAACCTCTCCAACGGCGCTTATACGCTCAGTCTGGAGCGCGGCACCACTCATTCCTATGGTCTGCGCATCAGTGCACGCAGCCCGCAGGTCGCTACCGGATGTGACGAAGTCATTGCCGACGGTGCAGAGCAGGCGCAGAAAGTGCTTGTCGGAGACCGCCTCTATATCATCCGCGGCGACAAGGTGTACACGCCTGCAGGACAAGTGGTGAAATAACAACGATGCGTCTAACCGAATTAACGACGAACAGAAAAACTGATAGTTTATGAAGAAATCATATATCATTCCGCAAACCGATGTCATGCAGTTCCGTACTGCCGAGTTGATGACTATCTCTGACCCCAGCGGTTTCCCCACACCTCCGGGTAGTCTCATCCCCTGATGGCCTTCCCTCGCACACGTATATGCGCACGCGTTCCATAAAGTTGATGTGTGCGCATGTACAGTCTAAAAAATATCCTACATGAAGCATCTTGTTTACATGTTTTTGATGGTACTTTTGCCGTCTCTTATCTGCGCACAGAATACCTCTGATGCTCGGTTGACAGTGGCTGAGCGTAATGCGCAGCAGGGATTCAACGATACGATAGATCGTTTGGCGGACGATTTTGTGTTGGTGAGTCTGATGATTGCCGACCCCACTGACCAAACCCAGGACTATCTGGGTATAACCGGTCATGCCTTCTTGCGGCTGCAATGCCCGGTGTTCGGCTTGGATTATTGCTTCAGCTATGAGAGCGAGAAAATCAAAGGACAGGTGTGGGACTATCTGACCGGTCGCCTGAAGATGGGTATGTATGGAGTCAAAACGGAGGAATATCTTCGGGATTACCGGACGTGGCAGAGAGCAGTGCACGAGTATCGTCTTCACTTGCCTGCGGAGGTGGAACAGCGTCTTTGGGAGCAGATGGACAACCATATGCTGACGGAAAAGGATATGCAGATGAACCTCTTCAAGTTCGGCTGTACTAATACAATCCTGCGCTATGTAGAGCGTGCTTTACAGCCTACCGAGATTACCTACCATTGGCCGGAGAAATACCAGACATACACAGCAATGCAGATCATAGAGGAGAAACTATCGGCGTATCCTTGGACCTTATTGGGTGTACGGTTGACATCCGGCCGCGAGTTGCGCGAACTGCAATCGCCCAAACAGAAAGTGATTTTCCCTACTGACTTGTTGGAAGTATGGTCCGCAGCGACTATCAACGGAGAACCGATGCTTACTTATCTTGGCGATATAGTCGAGGCGAAGCCGGTGGTGGCAAAACGCCCATGGTTTACACCTCGGTTGTGCGGACTCCTACTGCTGTTAGTTGCAGCGGGTGGTACTGCCTTGGGAGTGGTGCGTAGACGCAAGAATAATAAATCTCAAATCTCAAATGCCGAATAATAGTCCTGCATATCCTCTTCTTCCTTTTTCCCGTCTTGTATATGAGGCGGCGCGTTGGCTGCCGTCGGTATATACATTTCCGTTTACCTATATATGGAAAGACGGAGCGAAAGATAAAGAGCGTATAGAGCAGGCTGTTCGCGCAGCGTTGGCAAACCATCCTGTTTTCCGGATGCGGGTCGATTGGCGTGGCAGACATTATGCTTCGCCGCTCAGGGATATCATGCATGGTCCTTACCACGATGTGGAAATCACGACGGCCGGCGCAGACGCGCTTATACATATGCGGGCCAGTCGAATTCTGGGCGACGCAAAGAGTTTTGAGATTTTGTTGGATGATATCCGCCGGGCATACCATGGCGAACCGTTAGAACCGGATGATTATTGGGAATATGTCGCGTCGTACGAACACTACAAATCCACTCCTCATTATCTCTCCAGCCGCGATTGGTTGTTATCCGAGTTTGCTGATTCTTCCGTGCCGGTGCGTCCCTTGATTGACAGGCGTTGCCTGACAACGCTTTTTCCTCCCAAAGCGGGATTGAGCAAGGCCGGTTATTCGGATTTGCAGGAGAAGATTGCCCGCCTGGCCGATACGTACTATTTATCAATGGATGGTTTCTTCTCGCTTTGTGCGGCACTCGCTATTGCGGACTATTGCGGTACGGATGAAGCTGCGCTTACATGGGCATACGAGGGCCGCGAAAAACCGACTGAACAACGGATTTTCGGGAGCCTTCACCGTGATGTGCCGTTTTATATACGCAAATCGCTAATCGAAAATCGAGAATCGGCCATTCGGCAGGCCCGCAATCAGATTCGTTCTGGGATAGCGCATAGCGATTATCCCTATACACTGACACCTCCCTATAATAAACGCTGGAACTATGCGGTCAATGTGCTCCGCGTACCCGATATGGAATACGAAGTGGACTGCGCGTATGCCCTTCTCGATGTCGAGATTCATGAGCATGCCGATAACCTGTCGCTCTGGTTCCGTTATTCCGCTACCCATTATAGGACCTCTTCCATCCGCCGTTTCGCTGCATTGGTTCGTCAATACGCCGAATGGCTCGTAGAATAATCCAGCATACTGTTATTACAAAAAAAATGCTTTCCCCTGTACTACATATGAAATCTCTGATGGCTTCCAATCCGGACTTGCGCCTCCTGATGCAGCAATCGCTCGCACAAGCTGCTATCGCCAATCCGCACCGGGAGACGAACCCCGTGAGGACGATAGATGAATGGCTTGCCTATATAGAGCGCTTTTTGCATCATATGCCCTGGCAAACGATGGATATAGGCGAGGGAAACTCATTCTTCCGGCGTATTGACCAGAATATCGGCTATTTCTATTACCTCATTGACCAGCCTTTGGATGAACTAAAAGGCCTGGGCTATATCTATCCTTCGCTTCAATACGAACCGCGTATGGCAGCTTGGCTCAAGGAATATAATACCGCTTGGGGCGAATGGCTCAATAGTCCCGATAGCTGGTCCGACTCCTATTATAATCTCGCGCGTGCGGACGCGCGTTTCGAACTCGCCTCCGACCGCTATGAGTCCCCTGCCAACTGGCATTCCTGGAATGATTTCTTCACGCGCAGACTGAGTAAATCGTGCCCTTCTGTCAATCGTACATTCCTTTCTCCTTCCGATGGCGAGATAGCTTTCGCGCCTGTCAAGACAGCAACTGTCTCCCATTGGCTTGACCTGCTTGGCGATAGCCCGTATCGGGAATGTTTCGCAGGCGGTGAAACCACGCATATCGTCCTTGATGTATTCGATTACCACCGTTTTCATGCGCCTTGCGACGGGACGGTATTGGAATGTAAGACCGTTCCCGGCATCCATGCCGGCGGCGGAGTGATTATCTGGGATGAGGTGGAACACCGCTATCGCTACGACCAACTTGGAGTAACGGATTTCCAAATGCTGGAGACCCGCGGCGTGTTAGTTATGGAAACCCCCGATTGGGGCAAGATAGCCCTCGTCGCCGTTGGCGTCCAGCAGATCTCTTCCGTCCTATGGACTCATCCTGCACTCGCTAACTCGAAAATCCCTAACTCGCTAACTCGAAAAATCACCCTACACCAAGGGGAGGAACTCGGCTCTTTCCGTTTCGGAGGCAGTGACATCGTCCTGTTCTTCGAGCCCGGCAAGGCCCCGCATATCACCCCCAGAACCGTCAAAGTCGGCGAAAAAATCGCCTGAATATGTGAATCTTATAGAATGTATAACTATTCATATTTGAGTATTTATACATAAAATCGCATATTAAATAACAATATTTTGATACTTAAATTTGTATATATCAAAAAAAAACAGTACCTTTGCACCGAATTTGAATAGCCAATGGTATGATAGCAGCATTTGAAACTCCATTAGAGGTCGCCCGGGCTGTTGCGCATCGGGCTAAACAACGCCGGGCTTCGCTACGGCTTACGCAATCCGAACTGGCACAAAAAGCAGGTTTGTCCTTATCTACATTGCGTCGGTTTGAGCAGACTGGGCAAATCTCCTTTGAGGGACTGCTACAGATTGCGTTTGCTTTGGATAGTATGGATGATTTCAAGGCTCTTTTCGCTTCTCAATCCTGGGCAACGATGGATGATATGCTAAATCAAGTTAAACCGGCAAAACGTGTTCGCCATGATTGATGTCCGGCAAATAGAAGTATGGATGCACGGACGCCTGGTTGGCCGTTTGGCACTCACGCCGCAACGCCCGCAGACATGCGCTTTTGAATACACGGCGGAGTGGTTACGTGAGGGATTCAGCATCTCGCCTTTTGAGTTGCCGCTGACTCTCGGTCTGAAGATAGCGCCCTATAAACCCTTTGATGGCCATTTTGGGGTGTTTGCCGATAGTCTGCCGGACGGATGGGGACAACTGATCCTTCATCGCCACTTGGCGCAGCAGGGTATCAACAGCGTGTCGCTCAACCCATTGCAGCAACTTTGCTTAGTGGGGAGTAACGGCCGCGGAGCGCTGGAATACAGGCCGGATGAGAGTATTCAATCTTCCTCTGAATATTTGTCTTTGGCGCAGATTGCAGCAGAATCTTTCGCTATCCTCGAAGACGATTATTATATGGGTGAACATATCGCTGAATTGCTGCAACGAGGCGGTTCGCCGGGCGGCGCTCGGCCTAAAATCTTCCTAAAGCACGATGGCGAGGAATGGCTTGTTAAATTCCGAGCTAAAGGCGATAAGAAGAATGTAGGCAGGGAGGAGTATCGCTATTCGCTCTTAGCCAAACAATGCGGTATCGAAATGCCTGAAACCCGACTGTTTGATGATCAATGGTTTGGCGTAAAGCGGTTTGACCGGACAGACGGACGAAAGATACATGTAGTGAGTGCAGCAGGTTTGTTACAGGCGGATTATCAGATCCCGAGCATTGATTATTATCATCTTTTCAATATCTCTGCACGTTTGTCGCATTCGATAGGGGAGCTATGGAAAATATACCGCTTGATGTGTTTCAATGTCCTTATCGGTAACCGCGACGACCATGCTAAAAATTTTGCGTTTATCTATGATAATGGATGGCGTTTTTCTCCTGCCTATGATCTGCTGCCATGCGGTGTAGAAGGGGATTATCATACAACTTCTGTTAATGATAATCCTTTGCCGCAACGTGCAGATGTCATTGCTCTTGCCAAAAGGGTGGGGCTTGATGAGAAACAAGCCTCTTCCATCTATGATGAGATGCATATAAAAGTCCAAAATGAATCCTGAAATAATCGTTCCCCTTGTGGGATAAGAATACTGAAATAATCGTTCCCCTTGTGGGATAAGAATACTGACTACGCAATATGACCCGACAACAAATCATATCCCAAACGAATGCGTTTCTCATTGACACGCTGGATTTCGCCCCTTCGCAGATAACTCCCGATGCGGAGCTCCGTCGCGACCTGGGGATTAGCAGCGTGGATGCAGTTGCGATGACCTCTTTTGTGCAAAAGACCTTCAGCTGCCCCGTTATCCTGCCTGAGCTCAAAGCCCTCATTACCCTCCGGGATCTCTATGACTACATAGAGAAAAATGCACAGTTATGAATCTCCGGAATAGCAAAGCAGTCCGGACATTCCGGATTTTCCGGTTTATTAAATAAATGGTAAATTACCTCGACATATTAGCGGAAACCATCCGCACCAACTGGGACCAACCCGCCCTCACGGATTTCTATCTCACCGAAGATGGCACCGCCCAGGACACCTCTCGTGGCAACCATTATACCTACGGCGAGATGTACGCTGAGGTCTGCTGCGTAGCGGATTTCCTCACTTCCCTCGGTCTCCAAAAAGGCGACCATATAGCTATCTGCGGAGCCAACTCCGCCCACTGGGTCATAGCCTATCTCGCCATCGCTAAGATGCTGGGCGTGTCCGTTACCGTCATGCACACCCTTCAGCCCGACGAGATAGTCCGTCTGATTGATTTCTCCGATGCCAAAGCCCTCTTTACGGATGAGGATAGATGGGCTGAACTACTTCCTTCCTTTCAGGGCAGGGCAGAGGATAGGCTTATATGTGTGATTTCTTTGGAGAATTGGCGAGTGTTGAGAGGAAAGGATATACAAATCACCAATTACCAATCACCAATTACCAATTCCGATTGCAGCTTCCCCTCCTCCGCTCCCGATGACCTCGCTATGATTTGTTTCACGTCGGGAACTTCGGGGAAAGCGAAAGGGGTGATGATACCTCACAGATGCTTTTCTGTACTTTTTGCTACTGGAGAAAATGCGCTCAAAAGATACAAACACGATGGTGTCAGTTTTATATCATCTTTGCCTTTTTCCCATATCTTTGGGCTGACAGAAGATTTGTTAAGGGTGATAGGTGGTGGTTTGCATTGCTATATAGTAAATTCAATCTCACCACGAGCAATAATAAATACCTATAAAATCGTTCGCCCTATATATGCGACTATAATTCCTCAACTGCTTGATATACTTATCCATTTGACTTCAGACTGCCTCTTGGAACAACAGGAGCTAATCGCCAGGTCTCTATTGGCAGGTATGGAGGGAGACTTTATTGTAAGTGGCGCTAAGTTATCGCAGTATGAAATCCAACGCGTTCATGATTGCGGCATTCCTCTTTCTACAGCATACGGAATGACAGAGAGTCCAATGATAGCAATTGCGTACTCGCATGAATATCGGACAGGGACGGCAGGAATTATTACAAAACACACAACCGCCCGCATCTCCCCTGCCGGCGAAATCCTTGTCAAGGGCGAGAATGTCATGCTCGGTTATTACAAAGACCCCGAAGCCACGGCTGCCAAAATTGACTCCGACGGCTGGCTTCATACCGGCGACAAAGGCCATTTGGACGAGGACGGCTACCTCTATGTAGAGGGGCGTCTGGAACAGGACATCATTGTCCTCCCGAACGGCGAGAACATCCGCCCCGATAATATCGAGTCCCTCATCAACGCCCTGCCCGAAGTCTCTGAGTCCATCGTCCTTGCCCGCGATGGAAAATTAGTGGCTATTGCGGTGCTCTCGTCCCCTTCCCTTCAGGTGTGGGATAGGGTGAGGCTTTCCATCCTCCGCGCCGTCAATCCCCAGCTCCCTCTCTTCTCCCAGCTCTACGATGTCGAGATCACGGACCAACCCCTTGCCCGCACCGAGAAACAGACCCTCAAACGCTACCTCTATTCGTAATCCCGAAATGACGTCATTCCGTCATTACGATATCCCACATCCCCTCATCCCGAAAATAACTATGCTAATCTCTGATAAATCTTTCTCCGGCGAACGGCCTCTATACGCCTCCCGTGACCTCCAACTCTCCCGCATCACCATCGGCGAAGGCGAGTCGGGACTCAAAGAGTCTCGTCGTATCGAAGCCCTTGACTGCCGCTTCGAAGGCATGTATGTCCTTTGGGAGTGTGAGGATGTCACCTGCCGCAACTGCCATTTCGCAGCATCCGACCGCGCACCGCTTTGGTATGTCCGCAATCTTCGGATGTACGATTGTCTCATAGATGCCCCCAAGGTATTCCGAGAAATAGACAACCTGACACTCGAACGCCTCACCCTCACTGACGCCGCCGAGGCGTTTTGGTACTGCCGCGACGGCGAGATCTCCGACCTCAGGATGGAGCAAGCCACCTATGCCTTCATGCATTCCCGTGACCTCAGTATCAGCCAGGTGTGGCTGATGGGAAAATACGTCTTCCAGTACGCCCGCAACATCGAGATCCATCATGCCATTCTCGATACCAAGGACGCTTTTTGGAACAGCGAGAACGTTACCGTCTATGACTCCAATATCCGGGGTGAGTACCTCGGTTGGTATAGCAAAAATCTGCGGTTGGTGCGCTGCCGTATATCCGGTACACAGCCGCTCTGTTATTCGGAGAATCTTGTGCTCGAGGATTGTTCCTTCGCCCCCGATGCCGACCGTGCCTTTGAGAAATCATCCGTCCGAGCCACTATCCGCGGCGCTGTCACATCTATCGTCGCTCCCCTCCCCGGTTCCGACATCTCCTATATCTCCTAATTTCCTCTCCTACGTCCATTGCAGGTGGATGTCATCCGCCGCCTTCTCTAAGTCCATTGCAGGTGGATGCCATCCACCGCCCTTCTGTTTCTCCACTTCCAAATTTGCATATATCAAAAAAAAGTTGTACCTTTGCACCGTCAAAGGGACAACTTGGGGTCCCCGACGGGCGCTAACGTAGTGCACCCGGTGGGGAGAGCAGAGACCCCGAACGCCCAAATGACGACGCTGTCGTCAGTCAATGCGCGAGGCTGTCGAATGCGACACCTTTGCATCGTCAAATGGACCCCAAGACTTCGTTTATTGCGTCCAGATAATATCTGGACAGTCGGCTCCGCCGCCTTCCTTTTCACCAATCACCCGGAACGTCCTTCCGCTTTCGGAATGGAGAAGCCAATTGACTTTTGGCTTCGAAAATCGGAACGTTAATCGTGCCCTTGTGGCTAAGAACGGCAGGAGCCGCGGGGAGCGTCGCTCCAACCAGACATGGCCTCCGCCGAGAAAGGAATAAAAACCAATAACCAATAACCAATCACCAATCACCTATAACCTTTACCAAAATTAGTGCGTCGTTAGTGCGTCGTTAGTGCGCGGTAAGTGCGCGGTAAGTGCGCGATAAGTGAGTGATTCTATGAGGCGGACATTACCTCTTCCCTTTTAAACAAGCTGCTAAATAACAAATATCTTCTTCCTGTTTCGCCGATTTCTAATCGGCTTTTTTTGTGCCTCCTTCTTGCCCTCCGCCCATTCCTTTCTTCCGTTGCGCGGCATTGTATGCCGCATGGGATTCTTCGTATTCGGCCGTCAGCTGTCCGCCTGCCATTCTGCTTCTCCCTTTTCCCCTCCCAAATTTGCATCGTCAATGGGACCCCAAGACTTCGTTTATTGCGTCCAGATAATATCTGGACAGTCGGCTCTGCCGCCTACATTGTTCATTTCTGCCGTATGTCATTCGGCTTTTTTTGTGCCTCCTCCTTGCCCTCCGCCCATTCCTTTCTTCCTTTGCGCGGCATTGTATGCCGCATCAGATTCTTCGTATTCTGCCGTCTGCTGTCCGCCTGCCCTTCTGCTTCTCCCTTTTCTCCCTCCCAAATTTGCATCGTCAAAGGGACTCCAAGACTTCGTTTATTGCGTCCAGATAATATCTGGACAGTCGGCTCTGCCGCCTACATTGTTCATTTCTGCCGGATGCCATCCGGCGTCCCCTTTCTCCCTCTCTTGAGGAGAGGGCTGGGGTGAGGTTGTTATCTTTCCCTTTCTTGGCTGTCTGTTATCATTTTGTTACTTATCATTTTGTTACTTATCATTTTGTTACTTATCATTTTTGTGTATAGTATTGATACACAGCCTTTTGACGATTCGTTATATATCATTTTTAGTCTTTCAGAATCCCAAATTGCAAATCACCAATGACCAATCCCCAATCCCCAATCCCCAATAACCAATAACCAATAACCTTTAACCTTTATTTATATTTATATTTATTGGACAGTAATGATAACAAACAACGAATTATTAGAAACGAACTAATGTTAAATATCCAATAAAAATATTCCAAATCTCTGCTGTGGGAGGGTAAATGCTAATCCTAAATAGCAAAAAATACTAATTTGCAACATTTTTAGCCGTTTATTTCAATATCTCGAAAAAAAGCAGTACCTTTGCGCCGCTCTTTATCGGCGCACGTGTGCATACATGTATACGTACGCAAGAGTACAAGAAAATACTAACGAATATTTAAGTACAAAAAGATATGAGAACAAATTTAGTTCAAACATGTAAAACGAGTGCTAATCGCATCAACCTAAACCGCATTGCTAAGCGTGTGGCGCTCATTGGTCTGTTTATCTCCCTCGGCATCGGTCAGGCGTGGGCAAGCAGTGGTAGTACCCCCTATTCTTATGCGGCAATAAAGTCGGATAATACAGGGCAAGGTTTGGTGTATATGAAAAAGCAAGACAGTGGCACCCCCTCTAATCCGGCTCAAAGTGATTACCGACATTACAGCCCGACCGCTGCGGTAAATGGCAAAGATAATTACACACAGCTCGGAGACTATCATACAAGTCCGTCTAAGAACGCATATTTTTGGGCAATGCCTGCTCGAGGGTTTGAATGGAAGGAATGGAGTGGATACGAAACGGGGAAAGTATCATCCACATTCCCAAATGTTAATCGAAATCCGGAAACCCACCGAGCGACTTGGGACGGACAGGGAGATGTGATTCATTTTGCTAATGGCGGTGGATCGAGTACATATACCTTGATAACCGCAAAATTTAAGGATGCCACAAGATATACCATCACTTATTTGCCTTCTGAGGGAGATGGTAACTATTCTGTGAACTACTCTTACTTGAAGACAAGGGTGAGATCAGATGGTGAATACGAGTTCTATACGGATAATACAACCGACAATTATTCCTTTACCCCGACTTCTGAAAGTAAGGGCGTTTACTCGTATGCTGCTGACAAAGTAACCCTTACTGCTACAGAAACTACTTCCGGCAATTTTGTCGGATGGTTTGAGGGAACATCTACGACGGCCAAGTCCACTTCCAAATCGTATACGTATCCTGTATCGCAAACCACAAGCGTAACAGCAGTCTTTAAGTTGGCAACGTTAGGTACTGCTACAGGAGATCTTAGCCCGGCTGTGAAAGCGTTAGGTTCTAATAATTATACTATCACGGTTCCGGTAACGGCACACGGTAGTTGGTCTGCCGGTAACTTTACAGTGGCATTCGCTGAGCAAACAAGTCCGGCTCGTAGTGATATTACGAAAGGATCGGTAACATATTCCCAGACTTCGGGCAATGTGCAGAATTCTGTTGGAACGTTAACAATTCCGTTTACGTATAACCCTGCTTCGTGGGGAAATACCGACATGCTGGTGACTGTCACTCCGGTGTATGGAACTGCTATTTCGTTCCATATTCTTGCGTCTGCTACAGAGCCTGTTACTGAAGAAGCCCAACTGTGGGAGAACGGTGTGAAGACGCAAAGCGGTACGCTGGCAACTATCGTGGCAGCTGCGAATGCGTTGTCTACCAATCCGACGGTGAAATTGATGCAGGATAAAACGATTGATGCCCCTCTTTCTTTGCAGAAGTCGATGAAGTTTGACTTAAACGACAAGAAGATCACCAGCACTGGTACTTCTGCTTTCTCTATCGATGCGGCAGGTATTGATGTGCAGATTGTGGACGAAGGCTTCTCGCAAATCGGTGAGATTGCTACGTCCAGCGCGCAGAGCGGCAATGTGAGTGTAGTTACCTTTACGCAAAAAGCCAAACTGACGATGCAAGGCGGTACGTTGTCTGCTACCAATACGGGTTCCGGCAGTGCGTATGGTATCAATGTGACGCAAGGAAGTACGTTCTATATGACCAACGGTCAACTAACCGTAACCGGCGTGTCAGAAGCGCAAGGTGTGCATGTGGCTACCGCAAGCGGCTATGCTACCCTCAACGGTGGTTCGATTACTGTTACAGCTCCGGCTAATGCGTATGGTTTGTGGTCCGCCGGACAAAGCAATATCACCAACGCTACCATCAGCGTAGAGACAACGACCGGCGCAAATGCATACGGTATATATGTCAACGGCGGTGTTTCGACCTTGACCACTAATACCGTTACTGCAACTGCCAAGACCACCGGAGCATACGCTGCGTATGTCAATGCCGGTCGTCTGAATGGCAACGGCGGCAGTTTTGCAGCTGAGGCTGTTACTTCTGGTGTCTATGGTGTACATGTGCAAGCCGGTGCAACGGCGGTGGTACAGCAGAATGCTGTTGTGACAGCGGAAGCCACCGGCGCAAGCGGTACCAGCGTGTTCGGTGTGAACAACCTCGGTACAGTCAGTCTGACGAATATATCTGTAACGGCTACTGCGCCGACTACGGCAGCTACGGCGGTCAATATCGCTTCCAGAGCGACAGCTACGACCATCGAGGGTGGTACTTATCGTGCGAATGGCAATGGCTCGTCTTATGGTTTGCATCATCAGGCGGGAAGCCTGAATGTTGAAGGAGGTGACTTCAAATCCATCGGTAGCGGCAGTACTATCTATGGAGGTCGATCCACCGTCAATGCTACCATTGCCAACGCCTCCTTCTGGGGCGAGACACAAGGCAGCGGCAATACGGCTTATGGTTTTGAGGCAGCGACAGAAGACAAAAACATTTCGCTGACAAATTGTACTATTAAAGGTATATCTAACACAACCAAGGCGTACGCCATTTATACCCGTGCCAATGTAACTGCCACGGGTTGTACGTTGACTGCAACTACCAATGGCACTAACTATGCCTATGGCGTGTATGCAGAAAAAGGAACCAATAGCATCGTAAATACCAATGCGACTGTATATTCCAATACAACTTATGCTTATGGCGTTTATCATAAGGCGGGTAGTCTTTCTATGGAAGGAGGTTCCTTCGATGTAGAGGCAATGCAGGCTGGTGCCACCAGTGTTGCGCAGGCATATCTGTATGGCCTTTACAACGAAGCAAATATGACAACGACAATCAATAACACCGAGTTTAATGTGTCGCCTGCTTCCGGTAACTCCCATTCCCAATATGTCTATGGAGCAAATATTAACGGAACGTTGATTAGTTCCGGTGCTACCTATTCTGCGGAAGGATATACCTATGTTTATGGTATTTTTGGTAACTCCGCTTCAACGCTGACATTGTCCAATAACACGATTAGTACAAATGCAACGAATAGTTCAGGTAGTTATGGCGTTTATGCGAAGAAGTCCTTTACTTTTGTAGATAATGCCGTGCGAGCAACAGCAGCAACTACCAGCGTGTATGCATTGTTATTTGATGCTAACACTTCCGAAGGAACCATAGCAGACGGTAAGTATTATGCGATGGGTAATGGAACAACGGATTTTGCGCCGTTGAATGCTTCTGCCACTGTGGGCAAGGTAAAAATTCAAGGTGGTGTCTATTCGACCATTGTAAATATAGATAAGTATTTAGTGTCGGGATATAATGTATATAATCTGGACAATGAACATCCTGATTTTGCTACCGGGCATCGTTTTATTGTTGCCGATGAGAATCCGACTCCCTATGTATGCTACATCAAAGGCGGAAATAAATATACGACCTTAGAGGCAGCAATGCAATATACGAAAGATAATAGTGGTAATTATACTATTATCATGACGCAAGACTATACCTTACCGGAGGGTGACTATGAGTTGCCATCCAATGCTACCTTGTTGGTGCCGCGTAATGCAGACCAAACGTCCATTAGCGGAGGAACGCCGGCAAGACGTACGACTAAGAGTATCATAGTGGAGAATCTTCGTCTCACGTTAGCAAGTGGTGCCCACATCAATGTGAATGGTAAGATTGAAGTCGGCGGTGAGATGTTCTGTGCAGAAACAGGGAAGATCTGCTATGTTTGTAGTGAGTACGGACGTATTCACATGGAAGAAGGAAGTCTCATCCAACTCAATAGCGGCGCATACCTCTATGCCTGGGGTTATATTACCGGTAAGGGAGAAATCAAAGCAAAGAATAACTCCGAAGTGCATGAGATGTTCCAAATCGGTGATATGAAATCGATGAGTAATATCGGTGGCGGTTACTATAATAACTCGCAGAAATTCTTCTTCATTAACCAATATTATATTCAAAATATAGAAGTCCCGACCACGTACTATTATAATTCACGTTCTATTTGTGCTATGGCTTCCTACTACAATAGCAAATTCATGGGAGATGATAACGTCAAATTAATAGGTACAAGCGGCGCATTATTCCTTGTTACTTCTAACGAAGAGTCATCGTGGGTGCGCAAAAGTTATGATGCAGAGCATGATTATCAAGTATGGGAAGTGAATAGTCAGGCACAATTAGGCTCAATAACAATAAGCTTTGAGGATGGTGTGCCTGTTATTGGATCTGCAACCTTTAATTCTGCCAATTACTATCTTCCCATTACCAATAACATGAAGATCCGCGTGTTGGATGGCGATTTTTCCGTTACCCAAACATCAGAATTGTTGCCGGGAGCATCTGTGGAGATAGATAAGACCGCATCGTTTACAATTAATTCCGGTAAGAATGTGTATGTGTTTGATAATGACCAGTGGCCATTTGGAATTACGCAAGTAGTTTATTCTCCGAGTTGGAAGAATGGGAAGGCACCGACCCGCACCAAAGAGGATGCAGCAGTAAATGTACACGGTAAAATCGTAGTGAAAGGAGGATTGTTCACTACTAATTCCATTGCGGATGGTACGAATGCTACGAATGGAGCGAATATTTATTCTACGAATGAGGATGCAGGAACCATCTCTTATGGAACAAATGCGCCATCTTCATCTTCGATAAACTTAATAACGAACATCAGTGGAAGTGCCTTTTCTCCAACTCTGACCAAAAGAGCAGTCACAATGGAATCTGCTAAACTGAAGAATAACGACGGTTCTTATACCGCAACGGCAGGGACGCAGTCAGGAGAGGCATTTATCTATCTGAACAACGTATGGCAGAAGACCTATACCAACGGCTGTTTCGAAGTAATTGGCTCGACCGTCTATGCCAAACCTTCAGAATATGTAGCATTGAAGAAGTCGCAGACCGTAGGCGGCAAGTTGACCGGTGTGGCAGAAACGAATCATACCTATCTTACTGCTGATGACAAGATCCTTATCTTGATGGACGAGTGCCAGTGGTGGGAAGTCGTGGCTACCTCCGACCCGACGGTGTTCAAATGTAAGAAAGAGGGTTATGAAGGATTCTATTACTACGATAATTCTTCAAGCAAGTGGAAACTGAAGACCGTCAATGTGAAGTTCTATTCGGCAGAGACGGGTGACAATGTGCTGAAGACAATTGTAACCGATTATAATGGCATTCCTGATCAAGCGGTGATCGCTACCAACCCGACAAAAGGAACCACTGCAGAATATACCTATTCGTTCTACGGATGGAAGAGTAGTGTAACCGGTACAGAATACAAGTGGACCGACGAGTTGGAAGTTGCTACGGCAGATATGTCCTATCGTCCGGTATTCACAGCTACCAAGCGTAACTACACCATCACGCTCGTCAATGCGAACAACGGCGCGAATGTGCCTCTCGAAGTACCCTACGGTGAGAGACCGGACTACACTCCTGTTAAGGATCCCGATGCCCACTATACCTATTCGTTCATAGATTGGACGAACGGTGCTAATCACTATGCTACATGCAACGACATGCCTACGGTAACGGGTACGGCTACCTATACTGCCAATTGGAACAGCACCGTCAACAAATATAACATCACCTGGATGAATGGCGAGACGGTGCTCGAGGTGGATGAGAACCAACCTTACGGTACGGTTACTTCATATGGCGGTGCTACTCCGACTAAGGCTGCGGATGATGACTATGCATACACCTTCTCGGGATGGCATAATAGTCTCACCAATGCGCCTAAGGCGAATAATGAGACGGTAACCGGTGAAATCACCTATACTGCCCAGTACAGCACCACACCGCGATATGCCGTTACTTTCAATAACTACGACGGTACCCAACTCGCGCGCACCGTTTATACACAAGAAGAAACACCCGCATACGACGGCACTCCCACGCGCACACGTGACTACGACGGCTATTTCCGCTTTGACGGATGGAAAAATAGCGCAGGAACGAAATATAATGTAGGAGATGCTCTGCCCGCGGTGTTCCAAAAGGAGACATACACGGCGCAATATGTATATGTGACCGATTTGTTCACCATCACGCTCAATAACGTTGATGGTAACGGTACTACATGGTCCGGTAAGTTCGGTGCTGGTGCCACTCCGTTCTACAACCCGAATGATGATGATGTGCCGGTTACACCGACCAAGACTTCCACCGATGGACAAGATTATGTCTTCACCGGCTGGTCGCCGGAGTTGGAGCCTGTTTCTGGAGCAGCTACGTATACTGCCTCTTTCGAAATGGATAAATCGGACTTCGGTGAACCGCTCGACATCGTGGATGCCACCGATAATACTACCGAGACTTCGCTCACTATCAACGCGAACGGATGGCTCGCCAGCGGATGGCCTTACACCATCAACGGTACTTCGTATGCCAAAACCGATCGTGAGACTGACCGCACACTCGTCTTTACACATGGTTACGATGCCGGTGAATCCCGTCTTATTACCATCAAGGATAAAAACGGAATCACGGTTAGCCGGCATACATACACGATTCCTCTCGTATATGACAACCCTCTGGGCAACCCCACGCTTTCTGGTACGAATGCCAACAGCATTGTCTTTGTTAGCGAGAATACGATACTGACTGTGAGCGGTAACGCTTCAGCTGCGGCTATCTATGTAGCGCCTACAGCGGAACTGATGATCGACCCGGGAGTGACGCTCACGGTCGGCAAACTTGTACTGCGTACCTCGCCCTCGAGTTCCGCTATCCTTACCAACGAAGGCGTGCTCAATGCCACTAAAGTGTACTATTCGCGCATCACCAGCGACAACAGCCAATACTACCAGTTTGGTCTGCCGCTGTCGTGCCCTCTGGACAATGTGGAGATGTCCAATACCGGTAAGTTTGGCGGCTCTGACCTCACCTACGGCTCGGCATGGCTCCTGAAATCCTATTCCGAAGCCAGCCGTGCTGCTAATGGTATCCGCGATGATGGTACCAACTGGACAGCGCTGGCAGCCGGAGGTATTATACAGGGCGGAGTCGGATATGAGATGATGTCCAACTCGAAATACTACCGTGAGTACTACTTCCCCGTTGATATCTCCAAACTGGGTACATCCGTCGCTGTCTCTTACTCTCCGGGTGAGGCGGCAGGAGCCGCACACGCGGGATGGAATATACTGACATCGCCGTTGATGGGCACCTATCAAGTGCCGGTGACTGACCCGGCGACGGACATTAAGATTGCATGGCTGCAGACCGATGGCTCCTATTCACAGGAACTGGCTGCAACCATTCCGCCTGCCAAACCCTTCTCCTACCAGGCTACCACCGACCAAACGGAACTGGTATTCGGCACCGAGGCCTTCATCTATCGTGCGCCGCGTCATCAGACCGAAATGGAAGCGCAGACCGAGACCGAATGGCTGCAACTCGACCTCACGGACGACAAGGGCCAAACCGACCAAACGGGTGTCTTTGCGCACCCCACGCGCTTCACGGACAGCTACGAAGCCGGTATTGATATGGCCAAACAGTCCCTCGCGTCCACGCGCCCGATACTATATACCACGCACGCGTACGGAGATATGGCGTTCGCCGGTGTCAGCGACGAGGCTTTGGAGCAGGGTATAGCCCTTACCTTCAATAACCCCGCAGCACAGACGCTGACGCTCAGCCTGCGCGACAACGAATGGCTCAACCGTATGGCATACGTATGGCTGCTGGATAACGAGACCGGAGAGCGCACCGACCTGCTGATGGATGACTACCGCTTCACAGCACCCGCAGGCACTACCGCCGGACGGCTCGTTCTGCAAGGGCGTTTCTACGCACCGCAAGTAGCTACCGGACTGGATGAGACAGGCGCTGACTACCGTATCTACAACCTCAACGGCAATATCGCCGTCAGCGGTGTAGAAGCCGGCACGGCGGTCTATGTCTTCGATGCCGTAGGCCATATGCTTTATCATGGCACGGCGGAGACCGAGGATATACTTATCCCCGCGCCGAGCGCAGGAGTGTATATGCTCCATATCGGCGGCAAGACAGCCAAGATGGTGATTAACAAGTAATTAAGGTACAAAAAAAGATATGAAGAATAAGATGAGAAAACCGCGTAGCGGCTCCTTTGTGCTGCTTGCCGTGTTATCGGTAGGCATGCTCATTCAGGGGGCGGTACACATATACCGGGAGATTAAAGAAAACAAGAATGATTCCGGCTACGCACCCGCATTTGTAACGTACGGCACCCACTCGACAGTTACGGTACCTCTGGTCAGCGCTCCGCGCCGTACCGGCGTACCGATGGTCAGTGCCGCTGCTGTCCGCCATGCCGCTTATGCCGGACATGCCTCTCTGGCACCCGCTGCCGGAGGTATTCATACCACCTCCTCTGCCCAAGTCCGTTCGGTGGGCGCAGGGATTGGTGGTTCAGGAGTCGCTTCTGCGATGACCGCCTCCTCCGCACAACGGGGTATAACCTATGGCGGTGCATCCGTATCCGTGCCAGTACTGGCAATCAACACCGCTGTTGCCGCCTCTTCGCCTGTAGC
Organism: Bacteroidales bacterium UBA3843; assembly: GCA_002392745.1. Classification (GTDB taxonomy): domain Bacteria; phylum Bacteroidota; class Bacteroidia; order Bacteroidales; family Paludibacteraceae; genus Colicola. Next base: position 270,288 of record DGHR01000014.1, read on the forward strand.
TGAAAACACCATGCGTGCTATAGCTCCACGGCGAGCTCCGGCTCTCCCGGGAGGCGAGGAAGGAGAATGGAACCAGGATGGAGGTAAATGGTGGACATGGGAGGAAGGCGTATGGCGCGAAGCCGAACTGGGAGACACACGTACGACAGGAGGCGTTACCTATCGCTACAATGGTTCCGGATGGGACATCGTGAAAGACCAGACAGACCCGAATCTGACAGCTCCGGTAGGTACGACACCATGGCTGCTCTTGGCGCTGCTCGCGGCCCTCTATACGGTCCGCAAGAAAAGCCGTAGGGCTTGACAAAACCGAAGATTTAGACATGAAAACTATGATACAAAAACAATTACTGACGATGATGCTCATCTGCTGGAGCGCAACTGCATTGAGGGCAGCTGTACCCGGTAGTTCGTGTGACAATCCTATCCCGCTGACCGAAGACTTTTCTGTGCAAGTGGACAAGGCCGGTACCGTATGGTACAGCGCCTGGACATTCGACCTGCCTATCAAGGTCTGCTTCACGCCTATCAACCCCGCCTTTCCGGCACCGGACGTGGAGATGGACTTTTCGTGTACGCCCGGCGTGTACGAAGATAGTATCCTGTGCAGCCTCTTCTGCGCCTCAAGCGGCAGCGGAGTGATGTTGGATATGCCCCATAAACCGACATTGGTTAAGGAGGGGGACGACTACTGCATCAGCATGGGTAAGGCATATCGTGACCTGCTCCTGCAGACCGGTATCAGCTACAACCTGCGGGTATTGGTTAAGGTGACCTTCAAGTCCGCCGGCACGCTGTCTATGATTCCCGACACCGAGTTCAAGGATTGTATGGACGGAGGTAAATTCACCCATCTGGGCGATACGATTCAGGTGAACGCCAACGACAAAGAGCGTTTTGTTATCCTGCCTTACATCCAGTGGATGGAAGACTCGGTACGCTATATCTGGACCGGTACCAAACCCGTTCAGGCTGTGGTGGCCAGCACTTGTGCTGCCGAAGCGGATGATTATCTGGACGAACGGAACCTGGACCGTATAGATATCCAGCCCGGCGATACAGTGCAGAAGACCGCCGCGGAAATAAAATACTATGCCGAGTATGGCCAAGGACAGCAGTCTGCCAACACCGTCCAGGCGGGTATGCTCTATGGTCGTTTCCTCAGCGAAGCACCCGGTGTGATGAAGATTGAACGGGTGCCGGTTGCGCCGCCTGCCGGTGGCGCCACTCTGCTGCGTTACGACCGCGCGACTACTATCATGGCGAACGACACAGACGCACTCTATGCCCTCCGACGTGATACGGTAGGTGTCCGTTTTGACAGCCCTACGCAGCATATACTGCGTATGTATGTCGGTGCCTCTGCGGATTTTACACCCGCTACGGCTCTCGCTTCCTACCAATACAATATTTCGGATAACGGACACTCACTGATGCTATTCAAGGAACAATTGGATGCGCTTTGGACACAGACCACGGGCAACTACCTCTACATCCGTTTTCTGACCACAGCCCGCACTTCGGTTATTCCCTCTGTTTGGACTCCGTCCGAGTGTGCGCAGAAATGGGATTTCTTGAAACCGGGTGAACTATCGGTAGCGCGATATGCTTCAGGAGTTGTATATCATAAACTATATTACAACCAGTGGCGTGGCGCAGCTATGACATTCAAATGGGCCGGTACTGCTGCATGCCCGGTATTTATTGGAGATACTTGCGGATTTCCTAACAACGCAACGAATGTTCATGTTGTCAAAGGTTATAGTATCAAGCGCAATGGTACGCTGACCATCACTGCCGCAGAGATAGAGGAATGGGCGGACCGTGTGGATGATGAGGGGAACCTCTATGTGATGTTCTACACTTCTGCCAATGGCACGATGACTATCTCCGGAGGTGCACCCGCAGAGACCGACCCTGTCTACCCGAGCGCAACTGTCGCTGTTGCCTGTCTGGACAACAACGGCAAAGTACAAGTATCTGTCAGCGTTGACCAGCATATCGCTATCCGCAATGCCGCAGGTGCAGTTGCTCGCGAATGGAATGCCGTAGCCGGTTCGCCCGAGCAATTCACACTCGACGCAGGCACTTATACGCTGACCGGAAATACTGAGACCATCACCCTGCAGGTGCCCTGATGCGGCAAATAAGACACATATTTGTGGAAAAATTGACAAAAATAACTTTGAAATGCAAAAATACTTGTTTATTTCATAAAAAATGAGTATCTTTGCGCCCAAATCTGTTGTGTGCACATGCAACGCAAGCGCATACATACGTGTGAAGCCAGTAATGAAAAAGCAAATTATCATATTCTTCCTCATACTGCAAGGCCTTGGATTGGCTGCGCAGACAATTGACTATGCCGCCATCACAATGGACAAGGCTACCCCTGTGGCTGATACCACAGACCTGCTCGTCCGTGACGGTGATAACTATCTGAAGATTACGGCGGACCATCTGCCGGCGACTATCGTCTATATGCCCGATACCGCCTTCGGACCGCTGCCCGTAGCAGCAATTGCCGGTGGCGATACCCTGTCCCGCAGTGCGCTGTTCGCCGGTTGTCAGCAGCAATGGCGTTGGCAGGTGCCGGCTGCCGCGCAGGCACGTATCATCGATGTGGCGGCGCATGAGAATGCGCGTATCCGTATCGAGCCTTATGTCTGCCGTCCGACCGCCTCGGATACCACTGCCGCTGTCTGCGGAGGACTGGAATGGGCGGGAGAATACCGCAGCCAGAGCGGCGATTATACCGTTACACTGGTGAATGCCGCAGGATGCGACTCGGTACGCACACTCCATCTCACAGTCTATACGCCGGCTGCAAACACCGATACCATCGCCGAGGTGTGGGATAGCATCCGCTGGTACGGCGCCCTCTATACCGAGAGCGGAGAATATGCTGTGCAGAAACAGGATGCCCACGGTTGCGGTTATACCCATACGCTCCAACTCACCGTCCGCCATACCTCCTACGAATATATCCCTGAGCATGCATGCGATAGTTTCTTCGTAAACGGCGTCAAGTACACCGCCGGCGGAGATATTGTCCGCGACACTACCTATTCGGACGAAGGGGACCGCACGGTGCATATTATCCGTCTTACCCTCGGCAAGACCTATTATGCGCCTCCTACCAGCGTGACCACCTGTTATCAGTATGAGTCCATGTCCGGCAAGATTTATACCGAGTCGGGCGTCTATATCGACACCGTACCTAGCTACGGCGGCTGCAACGCGATTATCACATTGAACCTGACGATTCAGAACTGCACATACACCGATTCTGTCTTCTTCTGCCCGGGCGAGGAGGAAACGCGCACGGAGAAAGTGGAGGACACGCTGTTTATCCATCTGCCGTACACCTACCAGTCGCCTGCTACATGGGATTATATGCAGGGCGCAGTGCTGGCCGGCGAATCGCAACGTACGCTCCTCAACCTCCAAATGGTAGAGCAGAACCTGCGCAACCACTATGTCGGCCGTCTCACTCCGGTTGAGTCGGTAGACTGGAATGTACAGTACGAAGGAACGGATGAATATACGCCGGTAGTAGTGGAGAATGGCGGCCAATGGGTGGATGCCGGTACTCTTCGTATGCACGTTGTCTTCCTCTGTGGTGAGGAATACACGGGCGATTATACTACGGATATCGACCGTCTGGACGTCCGCGAACAAGCCGCCAAATATATAGAAAACGGCAGGGTGGTTATCCTCCGCGGCGGACAACGCTATGACATACTCGGTACCAAAATAGAATGATAAACCTGCTTTTCGACTCATATATTTACAGATGAAACGTTGCCTATCAATCATATTGTTTTGTATCTTGGCTTTGACGGCTGTAGCTCAGACGCCCGCCTATGTGCCGGCGGGAAGCGATTCATGCGAGATAGTGCGCCAGGGTATTAAAGCGCCCTATTACTACTGCGACTGCCGCGAGAACTCCAACACTTTTGCATTCCCGCTGGTTACGGAGATCAAGGATACAGTATGGTATACGGCTACGGTGGACGACCTCAAACGGGGTATCTCCGCCTATTGGTTTTCCAATTGCTCCGTCACGATGGAGGTCTATGCCTTCTGCGCCAGCAAGGACCCGACTTTCAGCATGACCATCGGTAAGAACCAGATGCGTGACTTGGATGTAGCGATGATTAATCAGAAACTGGACGAGATGGGCGAAACGGCGAGGATGATGGCGCAGACGCTGACTCCCCATATGCGTGTGTATCCCAATGGAGGCACCGGCAAGGTATATTGCTATCCTTACGACCAGGGACCTCTCTCCACATGCGAGGACCCGCTGCCTCTGCTCCCCAGGATGACCATCGTTACCAACCATCCCGAGACGGTCTATCGCCTGGCATATACCAATATCGCTTCCACAGGCAAGGCCTTCATCCATTGGAAGCAGAAAAAGAACCTGCCGTGCGAAGTGTGGCTGACCAAAGGGGACTGCGAGGGAGAAGAGATAGGACGCGCGCAACTCAGCGACTCGCTCCATGTCTATATGCCCGATTCGGCGGCGCTGGTCCGGGCTCGCAATGACAAACAGGATGTATGGGTGCACGTCAAGCATGCGGCGGACATCACCGGACGCCTCTATTACTACAACAACCCCGTACTGCTGGAACCGACCGCCAAGAAAGGCACGGTTTGCCAAGGCAAGACACAGAAAATCAACCTGCGCACCTATGCTTCGGATACCGTCTTCACGGATATGGTCTGGGTGGCGAAAGATACACTCCAGCCGGTTAATATGAACCTCAAGTTCACGGAGCCGAAGCCGGAATACGATACCATACATATTGATGCCTCCACTCTCTCGCGAGGATACCGCTATACCCCCTCCGGTACTATCCTGTACGAGTATGGAGATACCACAATCACTATCACCAAGGCAAATACATGTACCCGCGTAATCCGGCTTACCGTACAGACGCCGTCCGCTAATCAGGCACTCGACAATCTGCAAACTGCTTTGCCTGCACGCAAACAGATACAGGACGGACAAGTGTTCATCATCATTGATGACCGCAAATACACGATATTGGGACAACAAATCAGAATCAAACAATAAATTAACACTATTATTATTAACTAATTACCAAAATTCATGAAAAAGTTTTTACTACTAATCGCTGCTGTGCTGACGACCATCACCGCTATGGCCATCGGTGACAACTCCGGTAGTACCAAAGCGAATGCGATTGAATTTAACTGGGAAGACGGTAATGTGCATGAGAGCGGTACCAAATGGTATCGTGTGCTCCTGGACCCGCTGTACGAGGAGGAGAACCCGTCGTTGAGTCTCTACATGACCAACCCCAGTCGTGACAATTCAGTAGACGTGAGCATGGTTGCCACAGTGGCTGGTGAGACCGAGAGCAAGAGTTACACGATTGCTCCTCACCAAAACAAATCATGGGCTGCGAACGCTTCGGCATTGGTTCGCATGAAACAGAAGGAGATCTACCTCACACTGACCTCCAACGGCAAAGTCATGCTGAGCGCAAAAGTGTTCGAATCTGCCGATTTGGATGAGACCTGTAAGGACGCGAAAACACTTAGTTGGACCACCGACCAGGCACAGACAAAAGGCTATGCCGCTTGGTGGAAAGTAGACTTGACGGATTTCAAGACGACAACCAAGAAGGACGCTCGCCTTTGCATCACCAACACCGGTTCCGGCGAACTGACCCTCATTTTGGGACAGTCGTACGACTGCCCGTCTAGCGGTTTGACCAACCGTACACTCAAAGTGGCTGCCGGTCAGACTATTTACGACACCATTCCGGGTTCTACACTCAAGAGCCTCACTTCGGATGAGTTCTATTTTAGTCTGGAGAACAACCAGCCGCTTAAGTTCCGTATCGAGGAAATCGACCAACCGACAACTCCCGTTATCTCGGGTTCGGCCACAACGATTCATGTGACGGACAATTTCATGATTTCCGCTGGTACTCACCTCTACCGCATAGAAGTGGCTGAGATGGATTCTTCCAAGAAGTACGAACCGGAGTTCACCTATCGCAACGAGGGTTCGGCAGCCGCCAACGTGGTAGTCAAAGAAGCCTACGAGAACCCCGCTTATAGTGCTGTAACCAACCGTTACGACATTGCAGCCGATGCGGAGGAGATTGTTGTGTACAAGAAGAACCTGTTGGACGATATCGTCGATTCGGTAGAATACATCTATCTCTTAGTCAATACCGACCAGGAAATCCATTTCTCCGGACGCTGGAAACATGTCCGCGAAGGTAAGGCTTGTAAGACCAACATTGACTTCGACTGGGAGAATGGTCATACACAGGCTGCGCGTACCACCCAATGGTATGCTATCGACGTAACGGATGCGAAAGCCGATATGAAGGACATTATCGTCTTTGTTCGCAATGACGGCTCCGACAAGGCTACTGTCAAGGCTTCGGTGGCATTCAGCTGCCCATATATTGACCTGCAGGAGATTACCCGTACCATCACTCCGGGCTCTACCACGCAGAAGAAAGTCACCTATTCCACCTATGCGATGATGTCTGATACCGTATGGGCAGGCGTAGAGACCAACCAACCTATCAAGATTTGGGTGGACACCGTTCCTACTACCATGAAGGAACCCGACGAGGCCTGCTTGACCGCTAAGGAGTTCAACTGGGAGGACGGAGAGCGCCAGAATGCCTTGGATACCGTTTGGTATAAGATAGGTATGAACAGCGTACGCAGCCTCAAACAGTTCCCCACGGTCTATGTACACAATCTGGGCAGTGCGCAGGCAACTGTCTATGGTGAATTGTCGCTGGAATGCCCCGACTCTATCGAGAATGAGAAACGCAGCATCACGATTGCGGCTAACGGTACATACAGCAAGGAAATCTCGCGCAATATGTTCGAGAATATCAAGGCTGATACCGTTTACCTGCGTGTGGTGGCAACACAAGAGGTTTCCTTCGAAATCCGTCTGACCGAAGAGGCCGAGGGTGCCAGCTGTGCTTCCGCTATCCGTTTCAACTGGGTTTCCGGAAACGACCAGGCGGCTGATGCCAACCTCTGGTATGCTGTGGATATGAAGGAAGCGATGAAGAGCGACAAGGATGTAGAAGTCAAACTGGTGAACAAGGGTAACGCCACCTGCAAAGGTACTGCATGGTTGGCTTATACCTGTCCGTTTGAGTCGCACCAGGATGCCAACTTCTCGCTCGATGCAAAGCAGACCAAAACAAAGACACTGCCTCACAGCATGTTTGAGACCCTGGAGGACAGCGTTTTGTATGTCCGCATGATTGGCAATACGGCTCTTCATTTCGAAGCACGCCTCGTAGACCCTGCACCATTCGACACTATCGATTGCTCCACACTCACGTTTATCGATTTGGAGTGGAATAAGATGTATACCCAGACTGCTGATACCGTTTGGTATCTGCTCTCCGGTGACGTGCTGAAATCGCTGGATACGCTGACTACCACCCCGCAGATATACGTACATGATCTCTCGGGCGCAAGCAACACTATCAAGGCCGAGGTGGCTTATCATTGCCCCATCACCTCTACGATGATGAGCAAGACCAATACCTTCTCTGCCGGTCAGGAACTCACCAAACTGATTGAGCGTGGTACAATCGAACAAGTCATCAAGAAGGATAGCGTACTTGTTCGGCTGATTGGCGCAGGCCAGTTTGAGTTTAAGGCTGAATTGGTGAACCCGAATACCGGTAACGACCGTATGCATGCTGTTAAACTCACCATCGGCGAAAACTATGAGCAAGAGGCCAATACCACAATGTGGTACAAGGTGGATACCAAAGAGTGGAAGGCGGATGACTCGCTCCATGGCAAGAGTCTGCATATGACTACCAAGAACAAGGGCGGAAACGCGGAAATCAAGATTGCCGCTTACGAGGATGTTTCCGAGGATGACTTACTGGAAGACCATGGCAAACGTTCGATTCCTGCAGGCAAGAGCGTTTCGCGTAACTTCCCTGCTTATGCAGTGTATGCGCTCAACGACTTTGAACTGTACTTTAAGGTGACCACCAACCAGCCGATGACTTTCAGCACCTCTACCAGCGACTATGCTACCGCTGCTGCTGATCCGACTCAGGCTGATGCCAAACTGGCTGTGCCGAATGTGGATTACAAGGTAGAGACCGGTACATCATGGTTTGCTATCTGTGCACCCTACATCCGCAACAACTATAAACTGACGGATGCCAGCAACGTGGTATTCACCAACCCCAATGGCTCGGATGCTAAGGTAACCGTCTTGGCTACCTTCCAGGACGAACTGACCTACAAGGTACCCGAGCGCACACGTACAATCGGGGCAGGCAAGTCCTATACCAAGACTTTCAAGGAGTTGGTTGACAAGGGTATTGAGAAAGCCGGATTCAGTTACTCGGTTAGCAGTACGGACGAAACGTATATCGATGAGATGCTCCGCAAGTTCCTGACGGCTGACTCTGTTACCGCCTATGTGCGCGTGACAACCGACCAGCCGCTGAATATCCGCATCAATACACCGCAAACAACCGGTGAGTCCTGCGCCAATGGCATGCCGTTCGATTGGGAACACGGTAATGTAAACCCGGCCGGTCAAAAGACGTGGTACGTTGTTGAATTGGATAGCGCGAAAGTACCTGAAGGCAAGGACCTCCGTCTCCATGTGGAGAATTGGGAGGAAACCTCCACTACCGATGCCAAGGCTATTCTCTACTTCGACTGTGACTCTGCTTCTATCAAGACAATCGACTATACGCTTGAGCCCGCGCAGGATATGTGGAAGGATATTGACCGTGACTTGCTGGTTTCTGTAGGTTCGGCTAATATGCTGATTGATTATACTTCCTCCAATACCACACGTATCTGGGTGGAGATAATCGATGAGAAACCGCGTGACTCGGTCGTTGTGCACGATACTGTACCTCTCTGTAACGGAGCTGAGTATATCGACCCCTACACGCACGTAACTATCACAGTCGACTCGACCGACCAGACTACTATCTTCTGGCGCGACAGTTTCGAGTTCCGCAACGATACGGCTATGGCTATGTGGGATTCGATTGTCTACACCCATGTGGTTGTATTGCAAGACCCGCAGATGTATCTCATCGACTCGATTGCTGACCAGCCTGTTATCAAACGTGGTGAAGTTATCGACTACGCTGCCGCAGATACATGGCTTCAGACGCAGTTGGAGAACGAGCGTACCGATTCAATCAAGATTGCCGATACTATCCTCTGGGAGTATAGTCTCAATGGCACGGACTTCGAACCGATTCCTCTGACTCCGCTCTCTACCGAGGCTGTTGTTCTGCGATACCTGATTGTTACGGAATGTGAAGACACTGTCACCAGTGAATTGTTCTATAACACCGTACGCGACACGCTCGATACCGTTGTCTGCAACTATTTTGTATGGCACAACGAGCTGCCGCTGTTGCCGGCTAATGACTCTACATACAAGGAGACCACTCTGGATTCGATTACTTATCCGCTGACTAACGGATGTGATAGTATCGCATTCCTCAACCTGACAGTCAACAGCCCGTTGGTTGATACTCTGGAGGCTGTGGCTAAGTATGGCAACCGTCTGCTGATGATTAACCTGAATGCTATCAAGGAGTCTACCTCCTGGAATCTGCCGGATTCCATTGATGATGGTTATGTGACCTGGTATCGCGTGGAAGCATCCGGAGATGTAGAGGCTGGTAAAGGATACTATATCACCAACAACGGCGAACCGATGGTAGGTGAGTATTACGCTGTCATCAGTATTCCTGGCAGTGATGGCTCGTGTGGCAATCTGGGTTATACCAACCACCTTGTATGCGAGGCTCCGGCTGGAGCTCCGGCATTGATGCCTTCGCTCGCACAGCCCGGAGAAAATATCCGGATTGTCAATCTGGATCCGGCTCAGGAGACTATTATTCGCATCTATTCTACCGAAGGACTGATACAAAGTATCTACACCGTACGCGGAGAGAAGAACTTTACTATCAAGGCCGCTGCAGACCATGGATTCTACTTAGTAGAACTGAGCAATGATAGCATGAAATCAACCTTACGTTATATTGTTAAATAAGAATAGGAGGTAGCACAATGAAGACTATAAAATCAATTCTGATTGCAGCCACCTTGATATGCGCATCTGCCGTGTCGACTATGTCGGCACAGCAGGCTGCCGAACCCGCTAAACAACACGAGTTCAAAGTGGCAATTGGCGACTCCGTTATGATTAAGCGCGAGTGCCAACAGTACCTCACCGGTGAGAGACCTTCTGTTTGGGTATGGGACAAGGTTCATACTGTCCGTCAGCTCGGAACAAAACGTTTCCCTGATGGTGTCCTGCTGATGAACATCTACTCTTGGATGTGCGAAGACTGCTTGATTCCTGTCAACAACAACAAAGCGCTGCAAGATAGTATCGCAACAGCTCAAGCCGACCCGGCTCAGGCTGCTGCTGAAGAGGCTCGCCGCGCTGCTGAGCAAGCAAGACAGGACTCTATCGCTGCTGCACAAGCTGTTGCGGACAGCATTGCGGCTGCTGAGGCGGAGATAGCTGCTGCGGCCGAGAAGGCTAAGCAGGACTCTATCAAGTCCGAGCAGAAGTTCAAACATAACTATGACCGCTTTACGATTGGAGTACGCGGCGGTGCCGCTGGTTTGCTCCATAGCGTGATAAACGGTAATTGGACATGTGGCTTTGATGCTATGTTGGACTTGCAATACGCACACTATTGGGCGAAGGACGGACGACCCGTTGACCTGGGTATCATCGTTGGACTGGGAGTGGGTTATTCACGCAGCGGTATGAAGGCTGCTGTAGATACAGCCTATACCGTTAATACCGTGGATGGTGATATCAATTACAACTTGAAGGCCGACCAGGTAAAAGAGCATGACGGACAAATCCAGTTGGAAGTTCCGGTATTGTTCTCCTTGATACATGACAACGGTTTGTTCTTCAACGTCGGTCCGAAGTTCATGTTGCCGGTATATACGCCGTATGACCAGACAATCAGCAATCCGCAAATCAACGCCTATTTCCCGGAGGAAGGTATCAATGTCTCCAACGAGGTGATTACCGGTTTCCTCAAGGACGACCAGATGACCAACAAGGGTACCGACAACGGCAACCAGTTCTCCATCAATGTTATGCTGACTGCCGAACTGGGATATGAGTGGGTACTGAAGAGCGGTAATTCACTTGGTTTGGGTGCATATGCCAACTACTGTGTATACAATAGTTTCGGCAATAGCACTAAGGCCAAGTCGCTGATGGATGTTACGCCTCCTTCAGGCACCGGAGTAGCTTCGGTGGACGTGTTGTCTGCTACCAAGACATACGCGGATAAACTCGGCTATTTTGATGCTGGTATCAAGTTGGCATACCATTTCAATTTCCCCAAGAAACAGTATAAGAAGTATAGAGATTCTAAGTTGTTTTAAACGTAATATGACGATACTATGTATCGAAACTAGTACATCGGTTTGTTCGGCCGCCGTCTGCAAAAACGGCGAGCCGATAGACCGGTGTATATGTCGCGAGGGTAGCAACCATGCTCGGTTGCTACCCCGTTATATAGACCACCTGCTCCGCATAACGGCTGAGCAGGGACTGACAATGGATGCGGTAGCCGTCAGCGAAGGACCGGGTAGTTACACAGGACTTCGTATCGCTACCAGCACAGCCAAGGGACTATGCTATGGCATGCATGTCCCGTTGATACCTGTACCTACATTGCAATTGCTCTGTGCTGCCGCTGTCAGTTACATGCCAACGGGCATAGGTAGCGCTACTTTGTGCCCGATGATTGACGCACGCCGTATGGAGGTCTATACTGCAATGTATGATTCCGCCCTGCACGAACTGACTGAGACGGCACCCTTGGTGATTGAAGGAATTCAATCGTTGCCTCAGACGCAAGGAGAGGTGTATTATTTTGGAGACGGAGCGGCGAAATGCCGGACTGTGTTGCAGGACCCGCATTGGCATATGATACCGGATATTATTCCGGAAGCACAATATATGGGGCTTTTGGCCGAGCAAAAAATCCGTGATGGATACGCAGGGGCTGATATCGCCTATTATGAACCGTTCTATTTGAAACAGTTCATAGCGGCTCAAAGCCATGTGAAAGGACTGAAATAAGATGATGAGATTAATCGGGCGTAACATACTTGGAATACTGTCAGCGGCTCTCTGCTGCCTTGTTGTCGTATCCTGCTCCACGCAAAAAAACACGTGGGCAACACGCTCGTTCCACCAGACAAAGGTCAAGTATAACATCCTCTATAACGGCAATACCGCATATGAAGAAGGCCTCAAGGCTATCCGCGATGCCAACGAAGATGACTATAGCCATATCTTGAACCTGTATCCTGTCAGCAATCACAAGGCGGCAGAAGCAAGTGCTTCACAGATGGATAAGACCATTGAGAAATGCCGTAAGTGTATCAAATTGCATTCTATCAAGACAAAACCGAAACGTGACCCCAAAAGGGCTAACGACCCGAAATACAAACTTTGGTTGAAATCCGAAGAATTCAATGCCAATATGGACCTGGCTTGGATTCGTTTGGGCGAGGCCGAATTCCATAAAGGAGATTTTCTGGGAGCCGTCAGCACCTTCAATTATATTATCCGTCATTATGAAAACGATGCGGATATAATAGCACAATGCCAGCTATGGATTGCTCGTGCTTATGCCGAGATGGGTTGGCAATACGAGGCGGAGGATATGCTCAATCGGGTGCAACTGGATGCCTTGAGCAAAAAACACGCTAAGCTGTACTCGGCAGTAAAAGCGGACGTGTTGCTCAAGGGACGTCAGTACCACGCGGCTATTCCCTTCGTTAAGATAGCGATTCCATATGAGAAACGCAAGATTTATAGACCGCGTTTTGCTTATGTGTTAGGACAGTTGTACGAACTGGAAGGCAAGAACAGCGAGGCTGTGAGCGCATACAAGTCCGTGGTTCGCATGGCTCCTCCGAATGAGATGGAGTTTAATGCCCGTATTCGTATTGCAGAGTTGGGGGGCAAGAACTCGTTGCGCCAGCTCCGTACAATGGCCAGACAGTCAAAATATAAGGACCGGCTGGATATAATATACGGGTCGATGGGAAATATCTACCTCCGTCAGGGGGATACGATACAGGCATTGGCTATGTATAGAAAAGCCATTGAGGAATCCACCCAGGGAGGTGCGGCGAAAGCGGAAGTACTCGTGCGTGCCGGTGATTTGTATTTCGACAGGCGCTCGTATGTGGAGGCACAGCCATGTTATCGCGAGGCAGTGACGATTCTTACTGCCGACAATGATGATTTTGCTCGTATACAGCAACGATCGGAAGTGCTGGACGAACTGATTGTGGCTTACCAGCAAGCGCAACTTCAAGACTCCCTGCAACGTCTGAGTACGAAATCGGATGCGGAGCAACGCGCTGTCGTGGAGAAGATCATTGCTGATTTGATAGCTGCCGAAAAAGCAGATTCGCTGCAACAAGCCCAAGCGGCCCGTGAAGCTGCCCATGGCGATGGAGGACCACGTAGTGTTAATACAGCAAACATGCTGGGAGGCGGCGGTGCGCAAAAGGGGGATTGGTATTTCTACAACCCTCAACTGATTAAACAGGGACAGCAGGAGTGGCGTCGTCGTTGGGGAAACCGTACCCTGGAGGACAACTGGCGCCGGCAGAACAAGCAGGTAATGGCAGCGTCTCCGGAGGATTATAATCCCGGTGAAGAGGATTCTGTCGGTTTGGCGGCAAACGACTCAGTCATAACCCGGCAGGTCATCGAGACGGATACGCACAAACCGGAATATTATCTCCAGCAAATACCTCGGACCCCCGAGGAGTTGGCCGCTAGTGATAGTTTGTGGCGTGAGGCAATGGTGAGTCTGGTTTTTGTATATCGTGACCGTCTGGGGGACGACCCCGCAGCTTTAGAGGCTTTACAGCAATTGGAGCAGCGTGTGCCGGGGCATCCATCCCTGTTGGATGTATATTATAGCTATTATCTATTGTCATTGCGTCATGAGCAATTGGAACAAGCAGCCGAGTGGCGCGACAAAATCATGCGTTATTATCCGTCTTCTACCCAAGCACAGATAGTGAGCCAGCCTGATTATTTCAATCGTCTCCGCCGTATGGCGCAGGAGCAGGATTCGTTATATGCGGCTACGTATACATATTATACAAAGGGTGAGTATGCCCGTGTGAAAGCCAACAAACAATATGCCCAATCCGAATATCCGCTGAGCCCGCTCATGCCAAGGTTCTTGTTTCTCAATGCGATAGCAACTGCCCGTACAGAGGGACAAGAGGCCTTTGTCACTGAATTGCAAGATATGGTCGCGCGTTATCCCGATACGGAATTGGGGGCAATGGCAAAGGATATGTTGGCTATGATGGGACAAGGAATGGAAAGCCGGACAGGAGGAGCTGCAACCTCATTGGCTGACTTGAGAGGACAGACTGACAATACGGAGACAGACACCGTCGCTTCTTCCATTCAATGGAGTGAAGACCGTAATCAACCCAGTGTCGTTCTCTTGAGATTGAAAACCCGGGAAGAGCAACCATTGAACGATTTGCTGTACGAGGTGGCATTGTTCAATTTCTCGCAATTCTTGATTCGCGACTTCGACTTGCAGAAAATACCGGTACTGGGTACTGGTAGTGCCTTGCGTATCAGTGGGTTCCAGAATATGGATGAGGCGGAGTGGTGGATAGGTTTGCTCCGACAAAATGCCGATATGCAGGCAATACTTACCGAGGTGGAAATTATGCCGGTGGCAGAAGTGAACGTGCCTTTGGTGCAATAAAAAAAGGATGGCGGTTAACCATCCTTTTGTCGGGGAGACGTGATTCGAACACGCGACCTCCGGTCCCCCAGACCGTTGCGCTACCGGGCTGCGCCACTCCCCGAACACTCTCTTTTACGAAAGCGGCTGCAAAATTACTGCTTTTTTTTGATATGTGCAAATTTAAAGACAAATAAATGCAAAAAAAATTCTATATTGAGACCTATGGCTGCCAAATGAATGTGGCGGATAGCGAGGTTGTGGCTGCTATCATGCAGACTACGGATGCTCAGATGACAGATAAATGGGAGGAAGCGGATATTATATTGCTCAATACGTGTTCTATCCGTGACAATGCAGAGCAGAAAGTGGGGGCTAGATTGCGCGAACTCAAGTCTCGTTCTGCCCAGAGCCGGTCGGAGGTTGTAAGAGCAGGACGTAGAGTCATATTAGGCGTTATCGGCTGTATGGCAGAGCGTATCGGTCAGGACTTGATCAACGATTACGGAGTGGATTTTGTAGCGGGGCCGGATGCCTATTTGGATATCCCTAATCTGCTGGCACAGTGTGAGAACGGCCATAAAGCGATGAATGTTGAACTGAGTACCACCGAAACATACCGTCAGATTATTCCGGCCCGTATCGGTCGCTCTATCAGCGGCTTTGTCAGCATCATGCGCGGCTGCAATAATTTCTGTTCGTATTGCGTGGTCCCTTACACTCGTGGTCGCGAACGAAGCCGTGATGTGGACTCCATACTCAGCGAGGTCCGCGATTTGCAACAGCGCGGCTATAAGGAAGTAACGCTTCTGGGACAGAATGTCAATTCCTATTGTTTTGAGCGAAAGGACGGTACCAAGGTGGATTTTGCAGATTTACTGGAGATAGTGGCGGATACCGTGCCCGATATGCGCATCCGGTTTACCACCAGTCATCCTAAAGACATGTCGGACAAAACACTGGAGGCCATCAGTCGGCATGCGAATTTGTGCAAGTTTATACACTTGGCAGTCCAGTCCGGTTCTAATCACATTCTCAAACTCATGAACCGAAAATATACGCGCGAATGGTATCTTGAACGTATCGCCGCTATTCGCCGTATATTACCCGGAGCAGCTATCAGCACGGATATCTTCTGCGGTTTTCACGATGAAACACTTGAAGACCATGCGCAGACACTGAGTTTGATGCGAGAAGTGGGATTTGATACAGCATTCATGTTCAAATATTCTGAGCGTCCGGGCACTTATGCCCAGAAACACTTGCCCGACAATATCCCTGAGGAGGAAAAGGTGCGCAGACTCAATGAGATTATTGCTTTGCAAAATCAATTGTCTTTGGAATCTAACCGCCGCGAACTGGGCAAAACGGTAGAAGTGTTGGTTGAGGGATTCTCAAAGCGGAGCCGCGAAGATATGTACGGACGTACGGATACATACAAGACCGTCGTCTTTCCGCGTACGAACCAGAAGATTGGGGAACTGGTGAGGGTGACAATTATGGAAGCCTCTGCAGCCACTTTAAGGGGGGAAATTGTTGAAATTTAGGGAAAAAGTGCATTTTTTTTGCCAAAAATTTGGCTATGTCAAATAAAAGTAGTACTTTTGCACTGAAAACAAATAAATTTTCATAGTTAAGGTTTAGGTTTAATGGCAATAGGAGGCTGTGAAGTTTCCTATTGTTTTTGAACAAAGTTCTAAAAGAATAGGTCATACAATACGTGCCTATTGTTTTTGAACAAAGTTCTAAAAGAATAGGTCATACAATACGTGCCTGTTGTTTTTGAACAAAGTTCTTCAAAAATAGGTCGGCATGGCCTATTGTTTTTTGGGAAAAAGATATGGAAGAAAAAACAGACAAACAGCGTGTTCCAACTCCTGATTGGACGGATATGGATGAGGTTCGCAAAGCAATCATTGCGAACGAAATTATTAATCGAAAATATTAAATTCAACTTATATTATGGCAGTAACATATATGACCGAAGAGGGTCTGCAGAAACTGAAAGATGAACTCCTGCACTTGGAGACAGTTGAGCGCCCGCGTGTGATTGCAGCTATCGCCGAAGCACGCGACAAAGGAGATTTGAGCGAGAATGCCGAGTACGATGCGGCTAAAGAAGAGCAAGGCATCCTGGAAAGCAAAATCGCCCATATAAAGGCAAAATTGATGGAAGCTCGCGTATTGGATACTGCAGATATCAAGACGGATGAAGTGCAGATTCTGACTAAAGTGCGTGTGCGAATTCTCAAAACCGGTACTGAAAAGACATACCAACTTGTAACGGAGGGAGAGGCTAATTCGTTAGAAGGAAAAATTTCTGTTACCACTCCTATCGCTAAAGGATTGATGGGTAAGAAAGTTGGTGAGATTGCACAGGTTCAGGTACCAGCCGGATTGATGGAGTTTCAAATACTGGAGATTAGTTTATGACACTCTTTACACGTATTATAAAGGGCGAAATCCCAAGTTACAAAGTGGCAGAGGATGACAAGAATTATGCTTTCTTGGACATCAATCCTCTGGTGAAAGGACATACACTTGTGGTTCCTAAATTGGCGGAGCCGGAAGCGGATTACATCTTTGACCTGACAGATGAGCAATTACAGAGTTTGATGTTGTTCGCCAAGAGAGTGGCGCGTGGCATCAAAGCAGCTACCGGTTGCAAAAGAGTAGGTGTCGCTGTTCTCGGCATGGAGGTCAACCACGTGCACGTGCATCTTGTACCAATGAATACGGAGAAAGATATGTTGTTCTCCAATCCCAAACTTAACCTTCCTGCCGAGGAAATGGCATTCATTGCCAACTCGATTGCAGAAGCTATAGACAAAGCGTAAAGAAGTTCCCCGACATCATACATCCACACACACGTCCCACTTCCATGGCTGAAGACTTACATATCCAACAATCTTCCGTTGCATACGGAGATGAGAATATTATTCACCTCGACGATATGGAGCATATCCGTCGCCGCCCGGGTATGTATATTGGGAAACTGGGTGACGGTAGCCATAGTGATGATGGTATCTATGTGCTTATCAAGGAGTCGATTGACAACTCAATCGATGAGTTTCGCATGGGCGAAGGTAAGGTGATAGAGGTCGATGTGCAGGACGGCCATGTAAGGGTGCGCGACTATGGCCGCGGTATACCGTTGGGCAAACTGGTTGAAGTGGTATCCATGCTGAACACGGGTGGAAAATACGACAGCAAGGCTTTCAAGAAGTCCGTTGGTCTAAATGGTGTCGGAACAAAAGCAGTCAATGCGTTGTCGTCTTTTTTCGCGGTCCAGTCCTTTCGTGAAGGAAAGACACGCCGGGCTGAGTTTTCACAAGGAAAACTGACTTCTGACACGGGGATTCTTGATTATAGCGGAACAGAAAAGCGGGGGACCATCATTGAGTTTGTCCCTGATAACAGCAAAGGACTTTTCGAAAATTACAAGTTCCGTGATGACTATATTGAGGAATTACTCCGCAATTATGCTTACCTCAATACTGGGCTTACGCTGATATATAACGGTCATAAGTACACTTCTCGTAATGGCTTGCTTGATTTGCTTACGGAAAACATGACCGTTGAGCCCCTCTATCCGATTATTCATCTCAAGGGAGAGGATATCGAGATTGCACTCACACACACCGACCAAAATAGTGATGAGTATTACTCCTTTGTCAATGGTCAGCACACTATTCAGGGCGGTACACACCAGACTGCCTATCGCGAGGCAATAGGACGTACCATTAAAGAGTTCTTCAACAAGAACCAAGACTTGGCTGATATTCGCAACGGCGTAGTGGGGGCAATAGCTATTAATGTGGAGGAGCCTGTCTTCGAAAGCCAAACCAAGGTAAAACTGGGTTCAAAAGACATGAGCCCGTCCGGAGGGGTCTCTGTCAATAAGTTTGTCAATGATTTTGTCAAACAGCAACTCGATAACTTCTTGCATAAGCATCCCGAGATAACCGAGGTAATGCTTCAAAAAATTCAGGATTCCGAGAAGGAACGCAAGGCGATTGCCGGTGTCACAAAAGCGGCGCGGGAGCGTGCAAAAAAGAATCTGGTAAACAACCCTAAACTGCGTGACTGCCAAATTCATCTCAACGATACCAAACCTGTCAAATCAGCCAAGGATGCAGATGACGACTTGCGTTTGGAAAGTTGTATTTTTATTACAGAGGGACTTTCTGCTTCCGGATCTATTACCAAGAGCAGGGACGTACGTACACAGGCTGTGTTTTCACTCCGCGGAAAACCGCTTAACTCTTACGGACTCAGCAAATCCGTAGTTTACGAAAATGAAGAATTCAATTGTTTGCAGTCAGCACTGAACATAGAGGACGGACTTGATGAACTGCGATATAATAAAGTCATCATTGCTACCGACGCCGATGTGGATGGTATGCATATTCGTCTGCTGATGCTCACGTTCTTCTTGCAGTTCTTCCCTGACCTTGTGAAAAAGGGACACGTTTATATTCTTCAGACACCTCTCTTCCGTGTCAAAGATAAAACCCAGACTCGCTATTGCTATAGTGAGGAAGAACGGTTGGCTGCAATCAACGAGATAAAGAACCCTGAGATTACACGATTCAAAGGATTAGGTGAGATATCACCGGATGAGTTCAAAGGGTTTATAGGTGCTGGGATACGTTTGGACCAGGTAATGTTGCGCAAGGAAGACAAAGTAAGCGAGTTGCTCAATTATTATATGGGTAAAAACACCACCGAACGCCAGCAGTTCATTATCGACAACTTGGTTGTGGAGGAGGACGCTGTTGAGGGGGAAATGGAGGAATAGGGTATGAAAGCACTGATTGCCTTCGCTATTATGGCGGTTGTAGTTCTTACGTTGATTGAAGTCAACGAACGGATGAAAGCCGGAAAACAGAAAAATCAGCCCTCAAAAACTCCCCAAGACGATTCCTGTATTGAGACTTGCGCGGAATGTGGCTTGCTTTCGGTTTGTGACAAGGAAGCGAAGAACTCAAAAAAAACATCTGTCAAATAAATTACCTATTCTCGCACGGTAATATGGAAGCAGGATTGTTTCCATTCGTATTTGACATATATTTTACCTGCCCGTTGATGATTGAGTAATACTTGCCCCAAGACTAATTTGAGGTTGTCCTCGTGCATGTATTCACGCGTATGCGTTACCTTATGATAACGCATATACGCGAGGTCAAAAGTTGTTCCGTAACAATGGCAACTCTGTGTCACAGAGTTGATGTTTCCGCTGCGTTGCAGATACTTGATATCTTCCTCTGTACGTAATACGGAGGTTACATAGAACTGATAGTGCGGTAAACTATTACGCGCCAATATATCTGCCCATTCGGCACCGATGGCGTCCAGTTCACGTGCGGCCGAGGGAATCAGATAAGGCACAGAGTGTGTCAGGCTGTCAACAATATAGTTGTCATTGCTGCTGATCTCTACCAATTGTCTCCGCATGTTTGCAGCGTCTTTTCTGTCTTTGGGCGGACGGGGAAGACCTATGCGTGAAGCTACTGCATGCTGTTTGGATTGCAGGTCATTGAACTTCAACTTATAGCTGAATGTGCGTCCGGGGTACCAGACGAGGCTGTCTTCCGTTATCTCGTCCTCTTCCGCTGTGTTGTTACTGCAGCCGGCGCAGCTTGTTAGTAGAGCCGCGCTGACCAGCAATAGCACTCCTATTTTAAATCGACCACTCAAACCCATCTTTGGTATCCTTAATCTGGAATCCGAGTGCTGTCAACTCATTACGAATCTTATCGGAAGTTCCCCAATCCTTGTTTTGCTTGGCTTGCAGGCGGATGCCCAGCAATAAATCAATAGCACCGCTAAAAGCTTTCAACTTCTCATCACCGGCTCCCTGCTCCTCCAATCGGAGACCCAGGATGTCAATGGCATAGGTTTTCCATACGTCGCGTAATTCGTTTAAGTCCGCTTCGCTGATGGTCCCTTTACCATCGTGGACAATGTTTATGGCTTTTGCACTGTCAAACAATGCCGCAATGACAAACGGTGTGTTCAAATCGTCATCCATGGCCTCTTGACAACAAGTGCGGATTTCCCCGATTTCAACGGATGTTTTGGCGCTCGGCTGCAGTTTGAGCAGACGGGAGTAGGCTTCTTGTAAACGCTGCAATCCTTTCTCTGCCGCCTCCAGTGCTTCTGACGAGAAATCAACGGTAGAGCGGTAATGCGCCTGCAAAATAAAGAAGCGGATTACCATTGGACCGAATGGCTTGCTCAGTAGCTCATGATTACCGGCGAAAAACTGCTCCAGAGTAATGAAGTTATTATAGCTCTTTCCCATCTTCTTTCCGGCGATGGTAATCATGTTGTTGTGCATCCAATAGTGTACAGACTCTTTGCCAAGGGCTGCGCAGGACTGTGCAATCTCCGCCTCGTGGTGCGGGAAAATCAAATCCAGTCCCCCTCCGTGGATATCGAACTGCTCGCCAAGATACTTTGTCCCCATGGTAGAGCATTCCATGTGCCAACCAGGGAAACCTTCGCTCCACGGACTCGGCCAGTGCATGATATGTTCGGGGCTGGCTTTCTTCCAGAGGGCGAAGTCATAACTGTGTTTCTTCTCCGCCTGGCCGTCCAGTTCGCGGGTTTCAGTGACGATATCGTTCAGATTACGGCCGCTCAGTTTGCCGTAAGGATAATCCTTTGCATATTTCTCTACGTCCATATAGACGGAGCCGTTCGACACGTAGGCATATCCCTTGTCCAGTATCTTTTGTACAAAAGCAATCTGTTCGATGATATGTCCGGAGGCATGCGGCTCGATGGACGGAGGCAGTACATTGAGTGCTGCCATGTCACGGTGGTAACGGTTGGTGTAGTATTGTACCACCTCCATGGGCTCCAGTTGTTCCAACCGAGCTTTCTTTGCTATCTTGTCCTCTCCTTCGTCAGCATCGTGCTCCAGATGGCCTACGTCAGTGATATTACGCACGTAGCGCACTTTGTAACCAAGGTGCTGCAAATAGCGGTATAGTACGTCAAAGGTGATTGCCGGACGAGCGTGGCCCAGATGGGCATCGCCATACACGGTGGGACCGCAGACATACATGCCTACGTGTCCCTCGTGCAATGGTTTGAATATTTCTTTTTGTCTTGTTAGTGAATTGTATATTTCCAGCATTACAACAGTGTTTTTGGGTCGAGATTATTGCGCTCGATATCGCGGAAGTATTTGTATGTGCCTAACTTCAGTTCGTCGCATGCAGCCTCGTCGCATACGATGATGCCGTGTTGATGCATCTGCAATGCGCTGACAGTCCACATGTGGCTGATGGGTTCTTCGATGGCGTGCTGTAAAGCACGGGCTTTGTTATGACCGTTCACCATTATCAGCACTTCTTGGGCGTCCATGACCGTGCCTACACCTACGGTAAGTGCAGTCTTGGGAACTTTGTTGACGTTGTTTTCGAAGAAACGGCTGTTGGCGATAATGGTGTCCGTGGTCAACTCTTTTTTGCGCGTGCGGCTACTCAAAGACGAACCCGGTTCATTGAATGCAATGTGCCCGTCAGGACCAATACCGCCCAGGAACAGGTGAATGCCACCATAGTTCTTGATTTTAGCCTCGTAGCGCGCGCACTCGGCTTGCAGGTCGGTTGCGTTGCCGTTCAATATATTCACATTCTCTTTGCGGATATCAATGTGGTTGAAGAAGTTGTTCCACATAAAACTGTGGTAACTCTCCGGATGTTCTTCCGGCAGGCCGACATATTCGTCCATGTTGAAGGTTACTACATTGCGGAAACTGACTTTGCCTTCTTGGTTCAGTTTGATGAGGGCTTTGTACATTCCCAGAGGTGAACTGCCTGTCGGCAATCCCAATACAAATGGTGTACTCTCTTTCGGACCAAACTCATTGATGCGTTTGGCTACATAGTTAGCTGCCCATTCACTGAGCAGGTCATACGATGGTTGAATAATTACTCGCATTGTTTTTTGTGTAAATCTAAAATGTTTAAATATAAAAATAGGATATTTATCACCCTTGTCTGCCGGTAACTACTGCCTAACGGACAGACACGGTTTGTTTTCTCTGTTTATTCTCCCCAGAGCAGTTTTTCCAGTTCTGCTTCATCGGGATTACGGGCAATGATGGTGCCCTCTTTGTCGATTAGAATAGTAGTGGGGATGCTGATTACGCCGTATAAGTCACTTCCGTTATACTGTGTGCCGTCTTCGCGTATTTGCGGCCACCCCATTTGCTCCTCTGACAATGCTTGCCGCCAGTCGTCCTCTTCGCGGTCAACCGAGCAACTCAGTATCTGCAGCCTGCCTTGCGGCTGGCCGGCGTATATCTCTTTCAGCACAGGTATCAGTCGGCGGCACGGACCGCACCAACTGGCCCAGAAATCAACCAATACATAGTCGCTTTTGCCTACTATTTCGCTTAATGCCAGCTCTTCGCCTTCTGGTGTTAGACCGCTGATGTCGGTATAGGGGTTACCTGCCGAGGTGGCGGATTCTTTTAGAAACATTTGATGAAGGGGGGCTATCATCTCTCCTTCAAGCATCTCTTTCGGCATTAGTGCAAAAAGGGATTGTTTTTGCACTGCGGATAGCATATAATAGATACCAGAGAACAAGGTGTCGGCATATGCGGCATCCATGTTTTCGCTCAGTAATATGAAGGCGCTGTCGGTCAGATTGGTCAGTACTGCCTCTGCCTCATCCGAAGTTTCCGCTGCTTCATAAGCGACCTCCGTACGTCCGTATAGTGATTCCCATTCGGCACGCAGGTCTACTGCGCTTTTCTTCTGGCAACCGGCCAATATGAGCACCGCTGCCGCAATCATTATATACTTTTTCATTACTTATTTGTTTTAGTCCTTTTTCTTTTAGCAGAGCAGGCGTTACTCTCTTTTCAGTACTACAGCGCTTCTTGCCGGCAGGTACATTTTCAACCAACCCTTGCCGTCCTTGGCGTATAGTTCATCGTGCGCTGTGAAATGCTCCACGCTGTCGTCGCTTAAACCGAAACCGGCAAATTCCCTGGCATCGGTATTGAGCACTACTTTGTATTTCCCCTCTGGAACCAGCATGCCATAGTCGCTGAATGATTTCTGGCCGTTCCAGTTGAAGATGAATAGTAAATCGCCGCGCGAGTACGCCACCACTTGGTCTCCTTCGTTATCCCACCATTTCATTACCCAAGGCAGGTGTTGGCCTACATGGTATTTCTTTTCCTCAGCGGTCGGCTTTTGCATGAGCAAATACTCCTTGAGCAAGTGAATCATTGCTTCATCAAAGCGGTTCAGATCCGAGAAGAAATAGTTCGGATTATCTACCAGTCCCCATTGTCTCCGCGCATATTTGTAGCTCCAGCCGTTGCCCTCGCGCGGGAAATCTATCCATTCAGGATGGCCGAACTCGTTACCCATAAAGGTTAGATAGCCCCCGTTGATGGTGGAAGCGGTTATCAGGCGTATCATCTTGTGCAACGCTATACCGCGGTCTACCATATAGTTTGCATGGCCATGCTCGAAATGCCAATACATATCCGCATCCACCAGCCGGAAGATAATGGTCTTGTCGCCTACCAATGCCTGGTCGTGGCTCTCTGCATAGCTGATAGTCTTCTCGTCCTCGCGGCGGTTGGTCATCTCAAAAAGTATATGTCCGGCTTTCCAGTCTTCGTCTTTGACTTCTTTGATATACTTAATCCAGAAATCAGGAATGCCCATCGCCAGACGGTAGTCGAATCCGACGCCGCCGTCTTCTATTTTTGCGGCCAGACCCGGCATACCCGACATCTCTTCGGCTATCGTGATAGCATCCGGTTTCACTTGGTGAATGACTTTGTTGGCAAGCGTTAGATACATGATGGCGTCGCCGTCCTCGTTCCCGTTGAAATAACTGCCGTATCCGTTGAAGTCTTCGCCCAGACCGTGACTCAGATAAATCATACTGGTCACGCCGTCGAAACGGAATCCGTCAAAGTCATATTCGTCCAACCAGAACTTGC
Organism: Bacteroidales bacterium UBA3843; assembly: GCA_002392745.1. Taxonomy (GTDB): domain Bacteria; phylum Bacteroidota; class Bacteroidia; order Bacteroidales; family Paludibacteraceae; genus Colicola. The sequence goes on from DGHR01000014.1 coordinate 295,089, forward strand.
AGTTGCTCAGCAGGAAATGCAGTACCTCGTTCTTGCCATAGTTGAAACATAGACTGTCCCATGCCGGATGCTCTCTGCGCGCACCGTCGTGGAAATACTGGTATGGAGTGCCGTCAAAATTACCGAGTCCCTCCAATTCGTTCTTTACGGCGTGGCTGTGTACCAAATCCATTATCACTTTCATCCCGCGTCCGTGGGCATCGTCAATCAGTGCTTTCAACTCGTTCGGGGTTCCGAAGCGGCTGCTGGCGGCGAAGAAATTCGATACGTGATAGCCGAACGAACCGTAGTAGGGGTGCTCCTGAATGGCCATGATCTGAACGCAGTTGTAACCCAGTTTGGCTATCCTCGGCAGTACGTCGCGGCGGAACTCTTCATAGGAATTGACCTTCTCCTCCGCACTCGACATTCCTATATGGCACTCATAGATAAATAGAGCCTCGTCTTTTTTCGCCCTTCCCTTTTTGGGGGAGCTGGGGGTAGGCTTCCTGTTCTTCCATTGATACTCGGGTTCATCCCATACCTGTGCGGAGAAGATTTTCGTCTGCTCGTCTTGTACCACGCGGCGGACATAACTCGGGATGCGCTCGCCGTAACCGCCGTTCCATTCTACCAGCAGTTTATACAACTGCTCATGTTGGATGGCTTCTTCCGGCAGTTTGACCTCCCATACACCATTGCCTACAGGCTGCAGACGGTATTTCTCGTCTTTCTGCCAACCGTTCATGTCGCCCTTGATGTATATCGCAGTGGCGTTCGGAGCCCACTCGCGCAGTACCCATTCGCCGGCGACTTTTTTGCCTTGCGCATCTGTGTACGGTCGCTTGTGATGCAATCCGAAATACAGGTATCCTGTCGCCCAGTCGGCTAAGGCGTGCTCCGGCTCTTCTCCTTTGCAGGGGAGGGGCTTGCCCGTTAATTCCGCTTCCTTGCGGGTTGCATAATCGGCTCTGCCTCGCAGGGCGGATTCATAGGGCTCCAGGTACGGATCACGTGCCACTATCGGTAAATGCGCTGGTCTTTCGACGTTTGACTTGCGACTTTCTGTTACTTTCTTTGTTGACATGGTGGTGTGTTTTTGATGGTTATTTATCTTCCAGCTTTTCTATAAAAGGGAATGGGGTGGCTTTCTTAGTCTACACGCGCTTTGACAATCAGTTTGCGGTACTCTTTGCCCGGCGCAATTCCTGGTTGGTGGGCATCTTCTGGGAAGAATACGGCAAAATGGCCTGCGGGGACAGTGAATTTGGCGGTCGCTTTGTCGCCGTAGAACTCTACATCTTTGCCCTCATCATATTCTTGGGTCACCTCCTGGCAGTCCACTTGGGCTTTCCAACCCATCACTTCGTCGTCACCTAGAGGAATTTGAATATCCAAATAATCGCGGTGGGCTTCCATCCGGCATTTGCTTTCCTCTTTGCCCTTGAAATCGTTGATGTTTACGAAGAGATTCTTGCCATCCAGATAAATCTTGCATGCCGGCATTTCCTCCAGATCGTTTTCGTTGTAGAATTTCATGAATTGCTCAAAGCCCGGTACGCAGTCAAAGTACCTGTCGGCGTTCTCCAGTTTGTCTAATATCATATTGTTTGGTGTTTGATTGTTTTCGGTTGTGTATCCCTCGCACCTAAAGCAAGATGCTTTCATTTCGGCGTGCAAAGTTACAAAAAAAAATAAACATATGCAAGCGCGCGTATATTTTTAGGGAATATTTTGTGAAATTCAAATATTTTTTGTACCTTTGCGCACGATTTGTCCGCCATCGCATACTGTAGAATTGATCCTCCGTCTGAAGTTAAATCACTCCTCTCTCTCTCTTATAAAGGAACTTTTTATGGGCTCATCGGAGTTTCATCGGAGTTTCATCGGAGTCTCATCGGAGGCGCATCGGACCAATATCGTATCCTACCAACACTTATATATTATTTATAATATATATCCCGTGATTTTGACAAATGTCTGTTAAAATGTATATAAAATAGAACAAGCAACAACTATGATAACCAAAATTATTTTTATCTGTCATGGCAATATCTGCCGTTCGCCAATGGCGGAATTTGTGATGAAAAATCTTTGTCGCGAGGCGGAAGTGGAAGACCGTTTCGAAATCGCATCTGCCGCGGTTTCAACGGAAGAAATCGGCAACGACATCTATCCGCCGGCCAAACGAAAATTGCATGAGAAAGGAATCCCGTTCGGCTTTCATGCGGCCCGTCAAATCACACGGGAGGATTACGAGTACTACGACTATATTATTTGTGCCGATTCGTCCAATATCCAATGGCTTGAACGACTCCTGGGACCGGATTCGGAAAATAAAGTCTCATTGCTAATGCAATGGGTTGACGGAAGAAAGGAAAACATCTCCGACCCTTGGTACACCGGAGATTTTGAAGCGGCATTCCGCGACGTGGATGCCGGTTGCAGGGCACTGTTGGGTAAATTATTAGAAAAAAAATTTGCATAAATGCGTTTTTTGTCGTACCTTTGCACCCGTTTTTCTTCTTGCGCATACAACGTGACATTATAAACAATAAATAAATTTATGAAAAAAATTCTTTTTTCACTTGCAGCAATCATGCTTATGACAACAGCTTGCACCACTAAACAGCAAACAACGGGCATTGATTTGGCCAATCTGGATACTACGGCCGTGCCCCAGAATGATTTTTACCAGTTCGCCTGCGGCGGATGGATGGCAGCAAACCCGCTGACGCCAGAGTATGCCCGTTTCGGGTCGTTCGACAAACTCGGACTGACCAACCTGGAACAGGTTAACGGACTCATTCAGGAACTTGCAGCAAAAAAACACGCAGCCGGCTCTGTAGAACAGAAAATCGGCGACCTCTACAACCTCGCTATGGATACAGCACGACGCAACCTGGAAGGCGTAGAGGCTGTACGGAAAACTCTCGATGAAATCGAAGGAATTGGTTCCCGCGACCAACTTTCCGAAGTACTTGGAAAAGCGATGGACTACCAGCTCTGGGCTATGTATGTAGATGCCGACGCAATGAATAGTTCGATGAATATCCTTAATGAGTATCAAGCCGGCTTTGCTCTTGGAGAAAAAGAGTATTATCTCGACAACGACGAACAGACTACAAACATCCGCAACGCATATGTGGCGTATGTGGAAAAACTCTTCGGACTCTTCGGATTTGACAATGCCGCAGAGCGTGCGCAAACGGTTCTGCGTCTCGAAACACGTCTTGCCACGGCTGCGTATAGCAACGTAGAACTCCGTGACCCGCAGGCCAATTATAATAAAATGACGCTTGCTGAACTTCAGGACCTGGTGCCGCAGGTGGATTGGAAAACCTATTTTGCTGCGCTTGGAATTACAATTGACAGCCTTTCCGTCGGACAAATCCCGCATCTGCAGGAGGCTGGACGTATGCTGGATGAAGAGCCGCTCGAGGACCTCAAGACTCTCTTCGCATGGCAGGTCATCGATGGCGCTGCCGGATGCCTGACGGACGAGATTTATCAGGCAAGTTTCGATTTCTATGGCAAAGTGCTCTCCGGACGCGAAGAACCAAGTCCGCTCTGGAAACGCGCAGTCGGTATTGTCAATGGCACGCTCGGAGAAGCTGTGGGACAGATGTATGTCAAGAAATACTTCCCCGAAGAGAACAAGGAACGCATGTTGGCCCTTGTGCATAACCTCCAAAAGGCTCTGGGCATTCGTATTCAGAATCTGACGTGGATGTCCGATGAAACCAAGCAAAAAGCACTCGAAAAACTCAATGCCATTACTATTAAAATCGGTTATCCCGACACATGGCGTGATTATTCCAAACTGGATATCAATGCCGATGATACGTATTATGCCAATATCAAACGCGCAGCTAAGTTCGAGCAGAAGTATAGCCTCAGTTACTTGGGCAAACCGGTTGACAAAGCAAAGTGGTATATGACACCGCAGACAGTCAATGCGTATTACAATCCTTCTTCCAACGAAATCTGCTTCCCGGCTGGTATCCTGCAATACCCCTTCTTCGATATGAGCGCGGATGATGCCTTCAACTATGGCGCTATCGGAGTGGTGATTGGCCATGAGATGACCCACGGATTTGACGACCAGGGAAGCCAGTTTGACAAAGAGGGAAATATGGTTGACTGGTGGACTGCGGAAGATAAAGCGGCTTTCCAGGCAAGAACCAAGGTGATGGAGGAAGCCTTCAACCGTATTGAGGTGGCTCCGGGAGTGCATGCTAACGGTGCCTTTACGCTTGGAGAGAACATTGCAGACCATGGAGGTTTGCAGGTCGCTTACCTCGCTTTCTGCCTTAATGAAGAAGCAAAACCGGAAGCAGAGCGTCTCCAGACACGCGACGGCTTCACGCCTGCACAGCGTTTCTTCCTCGCTTATGCAAATGTGTGGGCGGGTAACATCCGTCCGGAGGAAATCCTTAACCGCACCAAGTCGGATCCGCACTCGCTCGGACGCTGGCGCGTTAATGGGGCTCTGCCGCAAATCAATGCATGGTATGAGGCATGGAATGTAACGGAGGAATCTCCGCTCTATGTGGCTCCCGAGAACCGTGTAAGTATTTGGTAAAAAAACTCGGCATACAAAGAAAGACGGACAACCGATTGGGTCGTCCGTCTTTCTTGTTTGTTTATCAATCCGCTCTTCTCAAATCAGTCCGCGCTCTTTGGCTAATTGCATCAGGTAATTACGCGCGGCTTCATACTCGTTGGGAATAATTCCGTCCAATATAGCATCTTTGATAGCGGCTTTCAGTTCTCCTACCGTGGAGCAGGGTTCTAGATGTAAGATTTCCATGATTTCATCGCCTTTGACGGGTGGTTGGAAGTTGCGGATACGGTCGCGTTCTTCCAATTCAATCATCTTCTCCCGAACCAACTGATAGTTCCGATGGAATCGGGCTTTTTTCTCTTCGTTGCGGCTCGTGATATCGGCATCGCAGAGCAACATTAAATCTTCAATATCGTCTCCGGCTTCGAATAGTAATCGCCGAACGGCACTGTCGGTAACGGTGTCTTCTATCAGGTTGATGGGGCGCATGTGAAGGTCTACCATCTTTTTTACGTAGTCCATCTTTTCGTTTTGTGGAAGCTTCATCTTTGCAAAGATGCGGGGTACCATTTTTGCGCCTATATAGTTGTGGTTGCGGAAGGTCCAACCGGCCTGTGGATCCCACGCTTTGCTTTTGGGTTTGCCTATGTCGTGTAATAGTGCGGCCCATCTGAGCCATAGTTCTCTGTTGTCCAGTTTGTCTTCCTCTCTGTGCGGAAGGGTGGATGAGAGACTCGCTACGTTATCCAGTACTTTTAGCGTGTGCAGGAAAACGTCTTTGTGACCCCTTCCGTCTTTTGTTTCCACTCCTTTCAGTGCACTCAGTTCCGGGAATATCAGCGGTAACAGACCGGTCTTGTCTAATAAGATCCAACCTTCGGATGGACGCCTGCTGAGCATGATTTTGTTCAACTCTTCGGCTATCCGTTCACGGGTGATTATTTGGATGCGTTCGCGGTTGCGTACAATCGCGTCAAAGGTATCACTCGCCAGGTTGAAACCTAACTGGGTGGCAAAACGGATGGCACGCATCATACGCAGTGGGTCATCACTGAATGTGATATCCGGATTCAAGGGAGTGCGGATGATTCCCCTCTCTAAATCCCCGATTCCATCGAATGGATCCAGCAAATCTCCGTAACCTCGTTTCTCTGTTTCTATCCCGAATTCTTTTGCCTTTTCTCCGTTGTTCAGGCAGATAGCCAGTGCATTTATGGTAAAGTCGCGGCGGTTTTGGTCTTCTTCCAAAGTCCCGTCTTCTACTATTGGATTGCGGCTGTCGTGGCGGTAACTCTCTTTTCTTGCTCCTACAAACTCCAACTCTAATCCTCGTTTCTTCACCTGTGCAGTACCATAAGTTTTGAAGATACTCAGATGAGCCCCCTTGCCTAAACGTTTTGCTACTGCTTCCGCCAGTGTAATCCCTATTCCTGACCGTTTGTCTTCTTCCATGATAGAATGGGAAGTGGTCTTTATGACCACCACATCAATGTCTGTTGAAGGACGATGAAGAATCAAGTCGCGGACCCATCCTCCGATTACATAGCACTCCAATCCCAATCGGTCGGCTTCTTCGCCGATTAACGCAAGCGTCTTCTGCTGGTCGCTATGCATGAACCACTCTCTTATTTTTGCTTCAAAATCCATAAATCGACTGCAAAAGTACAAAAAAATTTGCACATATCAAAATAAAGTTGTACCTTTGCACGCTTTTTCGTGTAAAAAGCACGTCATTATTTATTAACCCGGGCTTGATTCGCGTAATCAATAGCCCATAAATCAACTAACAAATGGCAACTAAAATTCGTCTGGCTCGTCACGGTCACAAAGACTATGCTTTCTACCACATCGTAGTAGCTGACAGCCGTTCGCCGCGTGACGGCAAGTACATCGAGCGCATCGGTTCGTTCAACCCTAACACCAATCCCGCAGCTGTAATCCTTGATTTCGAGCGCGCTTTGTATTGGGTTAACGTAGGTGCACAACCGACTGACACCGTACGCACTATCCTTTCTAACGAGGGCGTTCTTCTCATGAAGCACCTCAATGGTGGTGTGGCTAAGGGTGCATTTAGCCAGGAAGAAGCTCAAAAGCGTTTCGACGCTTGGAAGGCTCAAAAAGATGCTAAAAACGGCAAAATCAGTGCTGCTGAAGCAGAGAAGAAAGTAGCTGCTGCCAAGGCTCTCCTCGCTCAAGAGGTAGAGACTAACAAGGCTAAAGCTGCTGCAATCGCTGAGAAGCGTGCCGCTGCTGCCGCTGAACTCGCTGCTGCTGCACAAGAGGCTGCACAGGAAGCCGCTGCTGCTGAAGCAGAGGTTAATGGCGAGGAAAATGCCGCTGAGGCAGAAGCCTAAAACGCTCGGAAAATCGATATATCCACATATCGAAATACCGAAAAAGAAAGTCCAAGACGTAAGTTTTGGGCTTTTTTTTATGCAAAGATGAGATTTTTTTGCATATATGCAAAATTTGTTGTACCTTTGCACACTTTTATTGGCTATACGATTAATGGAGAATTATACCACCAGTATATTTATTGTTGCAATCTTGTTCGGATTGTTGGATCTGCTGACGGATCGTTGGTCGGCTGTACAACGGCAGTTGTTCCCGATTTTGTCTTGCGTTCTCTATTTCCTTTGTATCATTACTTATTACTATGGACCGGATATTCAGACCTATGTGCCTCATTATGAAACAATAGAATCTCTGGGGGAGGTGTGGCATAAAGGAGGGGACAATAAGTTTGAAATAGGATATAGTTTGTTATGTAGCCTTTTGCATGGACTTGGATGGAGTTATTGGTGGATGACATGGACCGTTAAAACACTCTATTTTATTGCACTTTGGTTGCTGCTTCGTACATTGCCAAAGAGGAAAATCTTTGCGTTATCGTGTATTGTAATGACGGATACGAATCTTATTATGCATGAGGCACGCCAATGCTTGGCAGTTTCGTTTTTTGTCTTCATGATACTATTACTGCAGCATAAAAAATATATCTGGGCTGTAGTATGTGCCGTAGTGACGGTTTTTATGCATAAATCAGGTTTCTTCCCCATCGGATTGACACTTTGCGGGATGTTTCTCTACCGGACACGCCAATATGCAGCAATCTATACAATACTGACCATCATCCTATTGGTACTTGTCGTTTTGCCGGTGCAACGAATTTCAACTTCTATAATGGATGTTCTGCCGCTCCCCCAAACTTATATTGCTTCCCTTTCTCATCACCTGAGTTTGGGACTCCAACTCCAGACTGTAGCGGTTATATATTTGGCTCTGCTGCTGATTTTCGGCATCTATTTGAGTTATGACTCCCAGCGGAAGTACACATGGTATGCAGTAATGGCACTTTGTGGGATGGGGGTTATAGTAATACTTTATCCCTATTATTTTTTGTTAGTGCGTTTGCGGTCATACTTTGTCCCGTTTATTGTGTGTTATCTGGTGGTGCTTTTATCGGACGCTTCCCGTACTCGGGCCGTTCCTTATGGTACTATGATGAAGCAGGCATTGATGATGTTGGTCTTGGTATACTATATCCATGTGGCGGTAAGCCAGGAACGCGGAGCCAAATTATTACAATCACCGGTGTACCGTGGATGTACTGTATTTGAATTAACACAAGCTTCCTCACGGCAAATTCGTAACAGACAAATGCAAATAGCCGCCTCGTATTGGAAAAACGATTATATGCAACGCGCGAAAAGTACATTATGATTTTTATTCTCCTGTCTACATATAATGGTGAGCGTTTTTTGAGAGAACAGTTGGACTCCATTCTGGCGCAGACATACACCGACTGGCGGTTGTATGTCCGAGATGATGGTTCCGGCGATGGTACATGCTCCATTTTGAAGGCCTATGCGCAGAAGGATGCACGTATCACGATTATCGAGAAGGCTGAGAAACTCGGTGCCAAGCGTTCGTTTATGTATCTGTTGGAGCAATTCGGAGAAGCGGACTATTTTGCCTTCGCTGACCAAGACGATGTATGGGATTCCGACAAATTGGAGGTTTGTCTGAATAGCATGCAGAAACAGGAAAAACAGACACCGGACATACCGATAGTTGTGCATACAGACCTGCGGGTGGTGGACGAGCATTTGCAGCCTATAGCTCCGTCGTTTTGGCAATATTGTAATATCCGTCCCAAACTGCTGGATAACAATATTCATTATATGGCATTATGCTCCAGCGTAACCGGATGTGCGATGCTGTTCAACCGCGCAGCGCGCGCTTGTGCGCTTCCTATGCGAGAGAATGCTTTCATGCATGACTTATGGATAGCACAGCGTACATTGCTCAATGGCGGATATGTCATTCCGCTTTATCGGACTACGATTGCGTACCGCCAGCACGGCAGTAATGTACTCGGGGCTACAAGATATACGGCGTGGGGCAAATCGCTACGCAAGAGAATAGAGGACGTACAGTTCACATACTCTGTCTCGCATCCGGAAATATTTGCCAATAAATTACAGTTCTGTTGGTGGAAAATCAAATATACTTTCCATCGGCTGTTTACTTCAGAGAACCATGGTTGATATTTTGATGGCTACATATAACGGGGCAAAGTTTGTGGAGGATCAACTCCTCTCTTTCTACCGGCAAAGTTACACAGACTGGCGGTGTATCATGCATGACGATGGCTCAACCGATGGTACTGTGGATATCCTGCGCGCATGGACGGAGAAAGACCCGCGTTTTATTTTGAAAGAAGATGGGATTAAGGGTCTTGGTCCTGCAAAACATTTTATCTATCTGCTGCAATATTCGGATGCACCATGGGTAATGTGGTCAGACCAGGACGATATATGGTTTGAGAATAAAGTGGAGACAATGCTGCAAGCGGGTGACAATGCGCATTTCAAGGATGCCGGAGTGGTCTATGCCAATGCGGAGTTGTGGAATCCGCAGCAAGGCATTATATCGAAGCGCAATACTCTATATTATCCGCACGCGCTGAAAGATATGCTGTTTCTCAATTCCGGTGTTCAGGGAGCCTCAGCTTTGTTCAACGCCCCTATGCGCTCACTTATGTTGGAGCCTGAGGAAATATATGCTATGCATGATCATACTCTCCTTTTGGTGGCTGTTACAATGGGAGAAATTGTCTATGTGGACAAGGCTCTCATGTATTACCGCCAGCATGAGGATAATGTCACGGGAAATGCACCTGGTAGCAAGTGTAAGAAACTGATGTTGATGTGGGCACACCGGCATGAACCTATCATCTTTACCTCTCATTACAATGCTACAAGGGCGTTTTACTCTCATTTCCAGAATAGTCTCAGTAACTCTGACAAACGGATATTGGAGATTTTCCTCAATCTACCCCAATATGGTTGGTTCAAACGCTTTTTTATTATCGTGAGGGAGCATTTTACCTTGCTCGGATCAAGGTATTTATTATGGATTAAACTTTTTCTGCGACGATATATATGATAAAACATGTACTCATAGACGGCACTACGATTTCCCGTCATATGGATGGGTTATCCCAATATATTCTTAATATAGTGAGCCGCTTTCCCAAGCGCGACGACTGGCAGTACCATGTGGTGGTGCGTCCCGGAGAATGTCCGAACGATTATCTCTACCGATGGGAAAATCAAGGAATGCTTATCCACACGGCAGATATTGCTCCGATTGGTCCGATACGCGAATGGCAATTTAAGCAATGGCTGCGTTCGCAAATTCCTTTCGATGCTGCTTTGGCACCCAGCAACCAGTACCCTATGGCATTGACGATACCGACAATATACGTGGTACATGATATAATCTATGAACGTTACCCTGGGCAGTTGGGTAGACATGCCGCTCTTAAACGGCTGTGGCTTCACCGCAATGTGGCACATGGACTGAAACAAGCGCGTTACATCGTGGCTGTTAGCCAATTTACCAAAGACGAAATCCTTCGCTTCCACTCTCATGTTGATGCAAATAAGATTCGCGTGGTGTACGAAGGATGGGAACATCTGCAGGAAAACTCGGGCAATATGATAGCCGAGACTCCGTTCGATGAATATATACTCTATATCGGCAGTTCACGCGGACATAAGAATTTGCAAGGTTTGATTGACGCCATGGCACTCGCCGCGGATAGCATTCCCGATAGAAAGGGACTGGTTATCGTTGGAGACAACCGTATGCTTAATGATACGCAGCGGGAAAAGATAAGTGAGCTTAACACTAAGATATTGATGACAGGATGGCTGGGGGGAGAGCAGTTGGATGCATATTATCGTGGAGCCAAAGCGGTCGTATTCCCTTCTCTCTGTGAAGGATTTGGTATTCCGGTGCTGGAAGCATTCTATTATCAAAAGCCTTTGATTGTCAGCAATACATCCTCTTTGCCCGAAGTGGCAGGAGAGGCAGGTGTCTATTTTAGTCCTTCAAAACCGGAAGAAATAGCCCAAGCATTGGTAAATGCACTGAACATGCCTGAGTCTGAAAGAAGCAAATGGATACAAAAAGGTACTAGGAGACTTCATGACTTCAGCTGGCAGAAAACAGCTGATGAAATCGGCCAATTATTAGCGAATTTATTGAACGGATGAAAGGAAAAATAGCATTTGTAGGGAATAGCGCCCGCACTATGATGAACTTCCGTATGGGAGTAATGAAGGCGTTGACAGAAGATAACTATGAAGTGGTGATGATTGCTCCACAGGATTGCGACATAAGCCCTCTTCAAGGATCTGGAATTCGTTTTATAGCTATTAAAATTGATTGCAAAGGGATGAACCCTTGGCGCGATATTCATCTCATCCTGGATTTAAAGAATATCTATAGGAGCGAGCATTTCGATTTTATATTTCATTTTACAATCAAGGCTGTTATATATGGTTCGATGGCAGCCGCATTATGTCATATAAAGCATATCAGCGTAGTCACAGGGTTAGGATACACCTTCATCAAACGGAACTGGCTTTTCCTCATTTCCCGTGCGCTGCACCGTGTAGCACTACGGAAAGCAGAGGCTGTGTGGTTTCTCAATCAGGACGACTGCGATTGTTTCGTATCCTTGAAGATAGTGCCTTCCAAGAAAGTGCATGTGATTCATGGAGAAGGCGTAGATACTTCTTTCTTCGCAACCGATAAACCGTTACCGGAGCCATTTACCTTCATTTATATCGGCCGGATGCTGCGCTATAAAGGAGTTGAACTATTCGTTCGGGCGGCAGAGATTCTTCGAAAAGAATACCCGCGGGTCCGGTGGCAGTTACTCGGTCCGTTAGACAATGACGATTTGGATTGCATTACCGCGGGAGAGATAGAGGAATGGGTGCAACACGGTTTTGTAGAATATCTCGGAGTGGCGAAAGATGTACGTCCCTATATAGAACAGGCCTCTTGTGCAGTCCTTCCCTCCTATTTTCGAGAGGGTGTACCCCGTTCTTTGTTGGAATCCGCATCCATGGAACGGATTATCCTTACCACCAACTCCGTCGGATGCAAAGAGGTGGTTCAAAACGGCGTGAATGGACTAGTCTGCGAGATGAATAGTCTGGATAGTCTGGCAGAGGCAATGCGGAAAATTGTAGAAATGCCGTCTTCACAACTTCAGCAAATGGGTCAAAACGGACGGAAGTATGTATTGCATTTATTTGACGAGAAAATTATCATCGCCGAGTATCAAAAAGCATTGCAGAAGTATCTAAATAAAGAGACGAAATAAATGTTAAATATCTCTATCGTCTTATATCGTCCGAAATGGGAACAGGAGGTTATCCCCTTGTTGCAGGAATTGTTGCGCATCCGGAATCTTCGCAAACTATATCTGCTGGACAATACCGAACCGGAATTCCGTAAGACGGAAACGGCAAAACAGAAAGAGACCCTTGCCACGCAATTTGGTACTAAACAATTGCGATATATGGCAATGCCTTCCAATCTGGGGTATGGCAAGGCGCATAACATTGCTCTACGAGAGAGCGCTTACTACAAGACGGAACTGCACCTTGTCATGAATAGTGACATCCGCGTCTCTGCGGAGGATATTGATGCCATGCATGATTGGATGTTGACACATTCGCAGGTGGGGCAGTTGATGCCGAAAGTCCTTAACCCGGACGGCACTCAGCAGTTTCTCGCCAAACGGCTTCCTTCACCGCTGGATGTGTTCGGTCGGCGTTTTCTGCCTGAATGGATGGCAGCGCGGCGTAATAAACGCTACGAACTGCGGGATTTAGACCTATCGCGCCCCCAGAACGCACCTTATCTTAGCGGCTGTTTTATGCTCCTCCGCACCACAGCTGCTGTGGACGCCGGACTATTTGATGAATGTTTTTTCATGTATCCGGAAGACATCGACCTCACGCGACGGATTCATCGCAACTGGCTCACGCTATATTATCCGCAGTGGACCATTATACATGCGCATGCACGCGATTCCTATAAAAATAAACACATGCTTTGGGTTCATATCCAAAACATGTGCCGTTATTTCAATAAATGGGGGTGGCTCTTCGATTCCGAACGTCGCCGTTTCAATCGCTTTGATTATATCCGCTCCAGTTTGGCGTAGGTCAGCAGGAGTGTTTTTGTACCTGATTGGTCGAAATTGACTTCAATCTTGTCGTTGTCCGTCACTTCGTCGCGGTATACACGTACCACGACTCCCTCTCCGAATACACGGTGACTCACTCGCTCCCCTTCTTTCCATATGGCGGATGATATGTTGTTGGTCGCGCCGCTTATCGCTTTGGCGGTAGCAGATGTGGCTGCAGGTGTTTTCTCCTCATGGCGCCATTCCGGTGTAGGTGCGGCATACATGCGCTCTCCCCATGTCTGGTTGCTCCATCTTGGGCGTTCTGGTTGTATTGGTGTAGCAGTGCGGACTATCTCCATATATCGGCGGTCTATATCGTTCAGGAAACGACTGGGTGAGTTGAACGCCATCTGTCCGTTTCGAAACCGCTGGCGGGCATAACTGAGATAACAACGTTCCATGGCGCGCGTAATAGCTACGTACAATAGGCGTCGCTCCTCCTCTATCTCGCTTGGCTTGACACAGAATTGGCTTGGGAACAGGTTCTCCTCCATGCCGGCGATAAACACAATCGGGAATTCCAGTCCTTTGGCTGCGTGCACAGTCATTAGCGTTACGCGCTCCGTGGTGTCGGTCAGGTTATCGTCTTGGTCAGTCTGCAGGCTGACTTCGCCCAGAAAATCTGTGATAGGGGTGTAGTCTATCCCTTCTTCCTGTCGTTGTGCAACAAACTCACGGATGGCGTTTAGCAACTCTTGCACGTTTTGTGCGCGGTCTATTCCTTCGGCTGTAACATCCATGGCTAATGCACTCTGTACGCCGGTTATATGCAGTGTCTGTTCTGCAAACGTATATGCGTCAGTCTCTTCGCTCAATTGATGCAATTGGGCCATCAATTCGGTAAAACCGAGCAGTTTCTTCATAGTGGCGCTATTCACATCCAGACCCGTCTCTGCCGGATAGCGCATCACCTCCAGATAGGAACGGTGGTGTTCAATTGCGTTGGCAGCCACTTTCTTCATGGTAGTGTCGCCTATTCCGCGTCCGGGGAAACCAATGATGCGTAGCAGGGCTTCGTTGTCGCGGGGGTTGACTGCCAACCGGAAATAACCTAGCGTGTCTTTTATCTCTTTGCGCTGATAAAAAGAAGTGCCTCCATAGATACGGTACGGTATGTTCCGTTTGCGTAACTCGCCTTCGAAAGCACGGCTTTGTGCATTCGTGCGGTATAGAACGGCAATGTCGTCATACGAGATTTGTGCTTTCTCACGGCTTGGGCGGGACGGGCTAAGGCTTCTTATCTGTTCGGCCACTCCGTTTGCTTCGGCACGGTCGTCCATATAGGCATGCAGGCTCAACGGACAGCCTTCCTCTTTTTCTGAAAAGACAGTCTTTTCTATTTGGTGTATATTTTTGTGTATCAGCGAGTTGGCAGCATTGACTATATTTTGTGTTGAGCGGTAGTTACGCTCCAGTTTGAACAACCGGGCATTCGGGTATTGTCTCCTGAAATTCAATATGTTGCGGATATCGGCACCTCGGAACGAGTAGATGGACTGGGCGTCATCTCCTACCACACAGATGTTCTGCTGCGGCTCGGCTAACCGGCTAACCAACAGATACTGAACATAGTTCGTGTCTTGATACTCGTCCACCAGCACGTAACGGAACATCTGTTGCAGTTGTTCCAGCACGTCCTGATGTTCATTCATCAGTTTGAGCATATTCAGCAATAAGTCGTCGAAGTCCATTGCGTTGGCGGCTTTTAGACGGGCCTGATAAAGCTCATATACCGCTACAATGTCGTACATCCGTGCCTCGCGGTCCTGCCGGAGCAATTCGTTGTTCTTGCCGTACTCGGCCGGAGAAATCAGGTTGTTTTTCGCCATAGATATGCGTCCAAGTACGGCTGCCGGTTTATAGACTTTGTCATCCAGCCCGCGTTCCTTGCAGACAGCTTTAAGTAGCGATTTGCTGTCCGCGGTGTCATAAATGGTAAAATCTCGTGTAAAACCTAATTTGTCGGCATCGCGTCTTAATAGTTTAGCGCATATACTATGAAAGGTTCCCATCCATAGGTATCGTGCATCATTTGCCGGCACTAGTCGCATGATGCGCTCTTTCATCTCTCGTGCCGCTTTGTTGGTAAAGGTTAATGCCAGAATATTGCCTGCGGGTACTCCCTGCGAGAGTAGGTATGCTATTCTATAGGTTAGTACACGTGTCTTGCCTGAACCGGCACCTGCTACAATCAAGGACGGTCCTTCAGTACACGTTACCGCTGCACGTTGAGTATCATTTAATTGATCTAAAAAATCCATGTTATATGCGATCTATTTACAACCATCCTACACAGGCTACAATTAGTGTGCTGAACATCAGCACTGGCATTTGTAAGTCCAATCGGCTTCCTTCGTTATGGAAAATATACCATATATGCCAAACCCATAACGGAGCCACCATCCAAGTCCACCAATGCCCGAAAGCGGCAAATAGCAACAAGCAGCCTGCTAGCAAACAAGTATGATAGATTTTGCTCCCTTGCTGGCCTAACATACTTGCAAACGTATGTTTACCATGGGTGCGGTCGTTATCCATATCGCGGATATTATTCAGGTTTAGAACTCCTACGCAAGGCAAACCGATTGCTGTACCGCAGACCCATATCTCAGTGCTGAGAGTCTGCACTTGCAAGTAATAACCACCCAGTGTGCTGAGCAGACCGAAGAACATGAATACTCCCAAATCACCCAAACCGATGTAACCGTAGCTGTGACGGCCCAACGTATAGGTCATGGCGCCAGCAACAGCCAATGCGCCCAATATGAAGAAAACCATACTCTGAGCACAGAAAAACGTTCCAAAAGCACTATATATCAGTGCTGTGCCGAATACTATACATAGTATCATAAACAACCCAATCATGCCTTTTATCTGCTTCTCAGTAATCGTCCCAGCCTGAAGTCCATAGATGGCACGGCTCTGCTGGCTCTTGTCCGTACCTTTCTGTGCATCGCCCAATTCGTTAGACAGGTTGCTCAGAATCTGCAGACTCAGCGTCGTCAGTATAGCTAAGATAAAGACCCACATTCCTTTCCCTTCGAGAGACTGGGGATAGATGCTCCATGCAAGGCCGGTACCGAGGATGATACCTGACATAGAGAGCGGCAAGGTGCGCGGACGCAAGGATTGGATATAAGGTGACATTATTGTGTTTTTGAAATTTTACAGGTGTTTTTCATTCCCAAAAGTGTGCGGAGGGCAGGGGAGGGTTGTCCATCCGGTGTGAAAGACCCCATATCGTAACCGCCCCAACCCAATGGGATATATTCGGCTGGTCGCCAACCACCGTAGCATTGTGGTTCCCAATAGAAGACACCCGCGCAGGAGTCAATCTCTGCGATGCGTTCTAGAAAATCGGTCATCACGATATTCGATATCGCCGCTACGGAGTCATACTCGCTGATGGGAGGCTCGCCTTGCCGGATAAGGATGGACTTGCTTCCCCAATTCATCATGCCTATCTCAGCAATCATCACAGGACGGTGAAAAGTGGCAATCAGGGCGCGAATGTTCTCTTCCGCACGGCGGTTGGCTTCCTGCCATGAGATACCCGACCAAGCGGACATCATGGGGTAGTGGCTCAAGCCTATCATGTCATACTTGCCGCCATGCGCATTCATGGCTTGCCAGAACCAATCGCGGTAGTCGTATGCATTGTCCACATGGACAATCACAGTGATGTCGCTGAATGCCTCTTTAGCAGCATCATAGCCGGCGGCTGTCAGCCTGGCATATCGGTCCCATGCTGCATCTATAGCTTGTCCATCCGGCATGTCAGGAGCCGGCTTGCTCACTTTGCCTACAGGCCATAACATCCCGTTCGGCGTCTCGTTGCCCACCTGCACCCACTCGGGTTTGACGCCGGCCTCTTTCAGCGTATATAATACATCCAGCGTGTGCTCGCGCACCGCTTCGCATAGTTGCTCGTAACTATACTCCTTCCATGCGGAGGGGATGGTCTGATGATTCGGGTCGGCGAAGAAATCCGAGTAATGGAAATCAATCATCACGCGCAGCCCTTGTCTGGCGGCTCGGCGAGCCATACTGACGACATCCTCTTTGTTGCTCCAACCGGTGGAATGGTTGACCCATACACGCAGACGCACGGCATTCATACCGGCTTTCTGCATAATATCCAGACAGTCCCCCTCATCTCCCTCGGTATTGTAGAACCGGACGGAGTCGTGCTCCATCTCACTTAACCAACTCACATCCGCCCCTTTGGCGAACGACCCACGTGGTGTCTTGGGGTGGTAATAACAACCAGTCAGACACACTGTCGCCAATATGCATAAAACAGTACTTCGACATTTCATTTTATTATCCATTTTTATTTCAAAATGATTAGCGGTTCTAAACCTTCCTGCGGAATAAAAGACCGGATCCTATTGAATATCCAATGTCCGATAGGCAGTTATATAAGGGCCCTTATCCTTTAAAACCGAACACAAAATAGACGGCTGCAATTAAAAACAAACAGGCAACGAAATGATTCCACCGCAGTGGCATATGGAATGCCAATGCAGAGAACAGAACGAAAACCACCAATGTGATGACTTCTTGAATAACCTTCAACTGCATAAGCGTAAAAGGACCTCCATTGCCTTCAAATCCCAATCGGTTGGCCGGTACTTGCAGGCAGTATTCGAAGAAGGCAATGCCCCATGACAGTAGGATGACAAAGATTAACGGAGTGGCATTGGTGATAAAACCGGTGTTTTGCAGTTTCAAGTGGCCGTACCATGCCAGCGTCATAAATACGTTCGACGCAAGTAATAACAATATAGTATATAAAGCATTCATAATATCTGAATATCAAAAATTTCAATTTACCTTTTCATTACCGTACGCGGCGGCAGGTATTCAGGTTTAATGTTGGTCATGGCGTTAAATATCGAGTCCGGTGCTTCGGGACTGAGTGCCTTGATTTGCCCTAACAGTTCTTTCACTTTGGCCCGTGAGCTGACATGTTCGAAGGGGCATAATTTTTTTTGTTTCTCGTATTTCCTCAACTCGGCATAGCGCGCCAAATCACATTCCTCAATCAGTGCGAGCGGACGAATAATTTGCAAAGGCATTTTCTCCATTTGCAGCAGTGGCGGCATGGTCGCAAAAGCTCCCTGAAAAAACATATTCATCAATAGTGTTTCGATGATGTCGTCTTTGTGGTGCCCGAAAGCAATTTTGTTACACCCCATCTCTTGCGCTACGTTAAACAACTCCTTGCGTCGATACCAAGAGCAAAGGAAACAGGGGGCGTCTATCTCCCGAATTTCTCTTCCATCCTTCTGTGGAGGGGTAGCGGGGATGTTTACATCTCTCACTATCAACGGAACATGTGCCTCGTCGCAGAATTGTTGCAGGTAACCCATATCACTGATATACGCCCTCTCTTTCACCCGCACATGAAGTGCAGTCACACTAAACCTTGGCACGTAAATCCGCGCCCTTCGCCCGAGCATTTCCACTAGTGCCAGACTATCCTTTCCTCCGCTTAAACCGATTAGTATATGGTCGCCGTCGGCTATCAACTGATAGTCTGCACATGCCTTGTGAAAACGCTTTGTCAACCGTAACTGCAGTTGTTCTAATTCTATTTGTTCAGCGGTCTTGTTCACACTTAATCTCTATATTGTAGCGCCTTTGGCACTCTCTAAACTAAATTGCCGTCTCTGTCCTTCTCCTGATGGCGGGCAATCAGCCGCACACTATATTTGCGCAGGGCGTTGAAGCCGACAAGGAAGACCAGCATCAGTATACCGGCTATGTACTCCGGCGTGGTCCCCATTCCCATTAGTATGCTGTCGTACAGACCGTGCGCCAGTATCGGCATACTCCATGCCAAGAATAGGTTCAATCGTCTGTAACGCGGATTGCTGAAGGTAGCCATTGCATAGAAGAAACCCATTACTACGCCGAAGAAGAAGTGTCCAGGTACTGCAAAAAGAGCACGGCTTATTCCGATGGACATCCATTCGCCGTTGGCAGCACCTTGTATCAGGTAGCCAATGTTCTCAAGACCGGCAAAGCCCAAACCGATACAGGTAGCATAAACGATGCCGTCCAGCCGCTCGTCGTAATAGGGGTTTTTCCTGAGCAACAACCATAGCATCAGCAGTTTGGCACTCTCCTCAGGAATGCCGGCCATCACGAATCCGTTATAGAAAGCAGTGGTCCAATTAACTACCTGAATCTGTGGTACGGGCGTCATAACCAATATAACCAGCAGCGCAGCGAATACACCATATAGCAGTGCCTTCATCAGCCAACGCAACGGTTCAGGTTGGCGCATGTCTTTCACCAGAATATATATAAAAAGCAGGAAAACAGGTGCCAATGCAGCAATAATAATCCAAATCATAACCGTATCATTGCTGTTTATCAATTTCCCATTGCGGTAGCAGAGGTTCCGGCGTGCCCAGTATAGCGTCATTCTTATACGCGAAAGCGTCTTTCGCGACGAAGATATTACTGTACAGTCCGGAATAATGGCGGAACCGGACCATAGGAGCTTCTTCTGCAGACTGCTTTGGTGCGCAGATATACAGGTAGAACAGTCCTTCTTTCTGCTCCGCTACACCGAGACATTCGTTGCCGCAAAACGCGGCAATCAAGTCTTTCGCGTCTATAGCAAAATCGGTAGCTTCGGTAAATTGTGAGCTCAAATCCACCTTAATGACAGCCGTTATGGACGATGTGTAGTCATAGTCGGCGGGTGCGGTCCATTCCGGTCTGGGAGTGTTGCCTTTCAGACTCTCCGAGGGGGTCGGCTGATTCCTCTCTTTGCACCCGGACATTAGTATTAGGGCGATGCCCAGTGAGCAAAGGCCGACGGTGATGTGATGCAGACCGGATTTAAAGTTTCTTACCGGTAATGTCATATTTTTCATTGTTTCGGATAATTAATTTCGCTTTCGCGTGTGAGTAAGCACGCATGCATACGAAAACGGCGCAAAGATACTGCTTTTTTAGGAACTATGCAAGTGTTTTTCGTATTTTGCGTTTCTTTTAGTGTTTTTTTTCTATGTTCCATATTTTTTTTCGTTATACACCCGAAGCGTCCTTCCGCTTTTTGGAGGAAGACCGTGTCCGCTCCACCGAGAAAGGTAAAAACAATAACCTTTCACCTTTCACCTTTAACCTTTCACCTTTACTTTGGCACGGTATTTGTCTCTGGTCTGTCAGACAAGTCAAAATTGACTACTCATCATTCATTAACTACTCATTAATTTATTATTAATTAGAAAGGGAAACAGCTATGCGTAAACTTATGATTCTGGCGGTAGCCGCCATCTTTGCGTCAAACCTCTGCGCGCAAGAAGCCAAAGCTCAGAAGGGCGAGTGCAAGAAAGAAAAGAAAGAATGCAAAATGTCTCAGGAGGAACGCACCAACCGGGATATCAAAATCCTGAGCGAGAAATTGGAGTTGAGTGAAGAACAGGCAGCCAAGTTCGCCGTTACGTACCGCGAGTTTGCACTAGCCAAAGCCAAACTGAACAAGGAGTATAAGGCCAAGTTCGCCGAGCAACTTAACGAACGTCAGGTACGAGAAGTACTCCATTTCCAAGGTCCGCAACGCAAAGGCGAGTTCAAGGATGGTAAAGGTCCGAAACACCGCGACGGGTTCAAAAGCGGTGAGAAATCGAAGAAAGAGCATAAACGCCAACCGGCAGAAATCGAAGAGGAAAAGAAATAAGTCGGAGGACGGCATTCTCAAAAAGGCAGCACTTGCTGTCTTTTTTTTGTTTTCTTAAGATAGACGGGTGTTGAAAATCAGCGCTTTATGGACTTATCGGAGGCGCGTTTGAGGCATCTTTGACTCATATTGGAGGCAATTCGGAGGTGTTTTCTCATTGTTTGTACCCCGGATTATTTTTATCCTTCAAGTAAAGATAGACCAAGGGCATATCATCCTGGTCGTTGGCAGTAAGATAAACCTCCATCCTTTCGGCAAGATAGTTATCGCCGCTGGGCAGGGAGAACTCAGCCCAAGCCATGTAGCTGAAGGCGATGATGCCCTGCACCTGTTGGAAGTCCACATTGCCATCGCCATAGGTGTTGTTGTGCGCGCCCGCGTTGTGGAACGTAAAGGCGTGGTCAAACCTAAAGTTGTCGCCCCATTTACAGTACTTTTTGTCCGGTGTCCAGCCCCAACCGGCATACATGGTTCCCGCTGCACATACCAGTGCAAGGAGAAGAGACAAGATTTTTTTTATTATTTTGTTGTGATTATGATATTCTGTTTGACAATTTTTTGACAACTTTAAGAAGGCGCAAAAATATAGTTTTTTTTGAAATACGCAAAGAATTTGCCCAAAAAGCGTAAAAATTTTTTTTTAAAACGCTAAACCGTTATTTTGAAGAAAATGTTCAGATGCCGGTCTTTTATAGTGAACTCACGCTGTGGTTATTCTGAGGTTATTCTAATAGTTCGTCTATAGTTCGTCTATAATTCGTGTATAATTCGTCTATAGTTCGTGTATAATTCGTGGCAAACGGCATACAGTCCGCTGAAAAACAGGGCCTGTGTTCAGCTTTCAGCATTCAGTTTTCAGTTTTTTGCGGCTGAATAGGACTTTTATCGAGGTTTTATCGAGGTTTTATCGGACTTTTATCGGATTTTTATCGAGGTTTTATCGTAAGATGGTCCCGTGATGCTCGCAACCATCCCCCGACGACGAGCCAATATCGCCCATTCCGAGCAAGCTCAAATGGTCAAAATGACATGTAAATCATGCAAAATGCATTTTTTTTGACTTTTCTTACAGAATTATTTGGTCAATTCAAAAAAAAGTAGTACCTTTGCAAGCTTTTTCGCGTGAACGGTTCGCACATACGTGCATGCATAAAGTAAAAATAACCGCTCGCAAGGCTGAAAAATGCAAGGAACATTAAGTAAAACAAATTAATTCAAAAACAACAAAATGCCTACAATTCAACAATTAGTTAGAAAAGGAAGAGCAGAACTGGTGGACAAGTCGAAGAGCCCGGCTCTTGACAGTTGCCCGCAACGCCGTGGCGTTTGTGTACGTGTGTACACCACCACCCCTAAGAAACCTAACTCCGCTATGCGTAAGGTTGCCCGTGTGCGCCTGACCAATGCGAAGGAAGTGAATGCTTACATCCCCGGAGAGGGACACAACCTGCAAGAGCACAGTATCGTAATGGTACGTGGCGGCCGTGTAAAGGACCTGCCGGGTGTTCGTTACCACATCGTTCGCGGTACATTGGATACCGCCGGTGTAGCTAACCGTCTGCAGCGCCGCTCTAAATACGGAGCTAAGCGTCCGAAAGCTAAGAAATAAGACCGGCTTCGCCTGTTAGGCCGTTAGTACTGTTAGACCACTGCGTTGACAGACCGCTACGCTGACAGGTCGGATTACAAAATAGTAAAGCTCTTTTAAAACTAACTAAATGTTCCATAGAATGGGACGAAACAATGGGTTGAGGGTTGAGTAAGCGGCGGGCCGAATTGAAAATTGAAAGGAAGCAACGCTACTGAAGCGACAACAACCAAAATTAAAATCAATTGAAACAATGAGAAAAGCAAAACCAACAAAACGTGTGATCCTTCCGGATCCCGTGTATGGCGAAGTGATGGTGGCCAAATTCGTTAACCACCTGATGCTTGACGGTAAGAAAAATACCGCATACGGTGTGTTCTATAGCGCACTGGGTTTAGTAGAGACCAAAGCAAAGAGCGAGGAGAAGAGCGCTCTGGATATCTGGAAACAGGCTCTGGACAATATTACTCCGCTCGTAGAGGTTAAGTCGAAGCGTATCGGTGGTGCGACCTTCCAGGTTCCGACCGAGATTCGTGCTGACCGCAAAGAGAGCATCGCGATGAAGAATATGATTAACTTCGCACGCAAACGTGGAGGTCACTCGATGGCTGAGAAACTTGCGGCCGAGATCATGGATGCCTTCAACAACCAGGGTGGTGCGTTCAAACGCAAAGAGGATATGCACCGCATGGCAGAGGCAAACCGCGCATTCGCACACTTCCGCTTCTAAAACCAGTCGTCTAGTCAACTATCCAACTAGCCGACTAGCAAGCAACAGAAAAGATTGAAACAATAAACAAATGGCAAAACACGATTTAAAATTAAACCGTAACATCGGCATCATGGCGCACATCGATGCCGGTAAGACCACCACTTCGGAGCGTATCCTGTTCTACACGGGTCTGACTCACAAAATTGGTGAGGTGCACGACGGTGCGGCAACCATGGACTGGATGGTACAGGAGCAGGAGCGCGGTATCACTATTACCTCCGCCGCCACCACCACCTATTGGAACTACGCGGGCAACAAGTACAAAATCAACCTGATTGACACTCCGGGGCACGTGGATTTTACCGTAGAGGTGGAGCGTTCGCTTCGTATTCTGGACGGTGCTGTAATGGCACTGTGCTCGGTAGGAGGTGTGCAGCCGCAGTCTGAAACTGTATGGCGCCAGGCTGATAAATATAATGTACCGCGCTTGTGCTACGTGAACAAGATGGACCGTTCGGGTGCCAACTTCTTCGACGTAGTACGTCAGATCAAAGAGGTACTGGGTGCCACCCCGTGCCCTATCCAGATCCCTATCGGTGCAGAGGAGACCTTCAAGGGTGTCGTTGACCTCGTGAAGATGAAAGCTATCCTCTGGCACGACGAGACCATGGGCGCAGAGTATGTAGAGGAAGAGATTCCTGCTAACCTCCAGGCTGAGGCTGAGGAGTGGCGCGACAAGATGCTGGAGACAGTATCCGAGTTCGACGACACGCTGATGGAGAAATATTTCGATGATCCTTCGACCATTACCGAGGACGAGATTCGCGTGGCTATCCGCAAGGGTACCCTCGCCATGAAGATTTTCCCGGTAATCTGCGGTTCGTCTTTCAAGAACAAAGGTGTACAGACCATGCTGGATGCCGTATGTGCCTACCTGCCGAGCCCGCTCGACACCGAGGTCATCAACGGAACCAATCCGAACACCGAGGCTGCTGAGGTACGTCACCCGAATGACGAGGAGCCGCTTTGCGCACTCGCATTCAAGATTGCTACCGACCCGTATGTAGGTCGTCTCTGCTACTTCCGTGTGTACTCGGGTCACCTGGATGCCGGTTCGTACGTTTACAACCCTCGTTCGGGTAAGAAAGAGCGTATCAGCCGTATCTTCCAGATGCACTCCAACCACCAGAACCCTGTTGAGACTATCCTCGCGGGTGATATAGGCGCGGGCGTAGGATTTAAGGATATACGCACGGGCGATACACTCTGCGACGAGAACAAACCTATCGTACTCGAGTCGATCGAGTTCCCGGCACCGGTTATCGGTATCTCTGTAGAGCCGAAGAGCCAGGCTGACCTCGACAAACTGGGTGTAGGTTTGGCTAAGCTGGCAGAGGAGGATCCGACCTTCACTGTTAAGACCGACGAGCAGACCGGACAAACTGTTATCTCCGGTATGGGTGAGCTTCACCTTGAGATCATCATCGACCGTCTGCGTCGTGAGTTCAAGGTAGAGTGTAACCAAGGTCGTCCGCAGGTAGCGTACCGCGAGGCTATCTCTGCTCCGGTAGAGTTGCGCGAGGTTTACAAGAAGCAATCCGGTGGTCGTGGTAAATTCGCAGACATCATCGTTCGCGTTGAGCCGGCTGATGCTGACTTCCCGGGCGGTCTGCAGTTCGAAGATATCGTCAAAGGTGGTAACGTGCCTAAGGAGTACATCCCGTCGGTTCAGAAAGGTTTCGAGACCGCAATGAAGAACGGTGTGCTCGCAGGCTATCCGCTTGACAGCTTGAAGGTAACCCTCATAGACGGTAGCTTCCACCCGGTTGACTCCGACCAGTTATCCTTCGAAATCGCTGCACAGATGGCATTCAAAGAGGCTTGTGCGAAGGCTAAACCGGTGCTCATGGAGCCGATCATGAAGATCGAGGTCGTTACTCCGGAAGAGAGCATGGGTGATGTCATCGGCGACTTGAACAAACGTCGTGGTCAGGTAGAAGGTATGGATACCAGCCGTACCGGAGCCCGCATCGTGAAGGCTCACGTGCCTCTGGCAGAGATGTTCGGCTATGTAACCGCACTGCGTACCATCACCTCCGGTCGTGCAACGAGCTCCATGGAGTTCAGCCACTATGAGGCAGTAAGCTCGAGCATCGCAAAAGCTGTGCTGACTGAAGTAGGCGGCCGCGTAGACCTGGTTTAATTGGTTTGCTTTGGGAATCTTTGAGTTTTTTCTCCCGGTCATTATGGACCCCCATAACTCCCTCGGGAGAAAACTCAAATCTTCTCCAAAACAAAAGCCAGTTAGTAATAAGATATTTTAAGGAACGTACACGTACACACATGCGTGTGGCTCGGAGTACGGCCTGAAAAGAAGAAAAATCCGGTACAATCCGGGAACAAACATACGTTCGCAAGAACACTAATTAACCCGAGTGGGCGTGGGTCATCTAAGCAAATGACTCTTTAGGTTATCTGCGCTTACTCAAAGTACTAACAACAATAACATTATTAATTAATTATGAGTCAAAAAATCCGTATCAAACTGAAGTCTTTCGACCACAATCTGGTTGACAAGTCTGCAGAGAAGATCGTGAAGACCGTAAAGGCGACGGGTGCCGTAGTAAGTGGTCCTATTCCACTGCCGACGCACAAGCGTATCTTTACCGTTAACCGCTCAACCTTCGTTAACAAGAAGAGCCGCGAGCAATTCGAGTTGGCAAGTTACAAGCGTCTGATCGACATCTACAACAGCAACAACAAGACCGTAGAAGCCCTGATGAAACTGGAGCTCGCGAGTGGTGTTGAAGTCGAAATCAAGGTTTGATGAAGTAAAACAGTCGAAAAACGACATGCCGGGATATCGAGACATCGGAATATCGGAAGTAGGTAAATCGACTAAATCAAAAAACAAGAAACACTTCCATCGGTTAGCGCCGCGATAGTAATTCCGCAAGGGGTGAAGGGTCGGAAACCCCGATGGCGAGAGTGAAACAACTAACAATTTAATCAATCTAAGCAACAATGCCAGGATTATTAGGAAAAAAGATCGGAATGACTTCCGTCTTTGGTGCCGACGGCAAGAATGTACCGTGCACCGTTATCGAGGCAGGTCCTTGCGTAGTGACCCAGCTGAAGACCGTAGAGAAAGACGGTTACAAAGCAGCTCAGGTAGGCTTCATGCACAAGAGCGAGAAGCACACGAACAAGGCCGAGGCTGGCCATTTCAAGGCAGCCGGCGTAGAGCCTATGCGCCATTTAGCAGAGTTTGAGTATGACCAGGAGGTAACTCTGGGCCAGACCATTACCGCCGCCGACCTCTTTGAGGAAGGTATGTACGTAGACGTAATCGGAACCAGCAAGGGCCACGGCTTCCAGGGCGTCGTAAAGCGTCACGGTTTTGGTGGTGTAGGTCAGAGCACTCACGGTCAGGACG